>JAXMBU010000033.1:0-76137 GCA_046349735.1 Planctomycetaceae bacterium | reverse complement strand
TGGTCTCATTGCAACCGACCGTGAACGTCCTCAACGATGCGGCTCAGGCCGATTCCCTCACCGGCGGAACAGCTCTCGACTGGTACTTCCGAGCGATCGATGACACGATCACTGATTTGTTCGCCGGGGAGATTGTTGAAACGCTTTAATCAAACTCCGACAGACGGCCCGGGGGGGATTTCCCGTACAGACGGGAATTCGTGAAGTACAGAACTGGCTCGCTGCGCGCAAGAAACAAGCAGTTCGACTCATCTGGTTCGACAAGGTTATCGCGTTTTCAGATCGCGAAGATTGCCAGCATCTCAGCCAATGTCGGTTCGCCTGATCTGCTGGCCTCGAGCTGGCCTTTAACGTGATTCGGAAGATTATTCGGAATCTGAGAGCCCGGGGAACGTTCGCGTTTCGATTAGTTGCAGAACTCAGGTCC
The DNA here is from genome assembly GCA_046349735.1 of Planctomycetaceae bacterium. Taxonomy (GTDB): domain Bacteria; phylum Planctomycetota; class Planctomycetia; order Planctomycetales; family Planctomycetaceae; genus SXXK01. The sequence goes on along the minus strand of JAXMBU010000033.1, from coordinate 75,710 downwards.
ACTCAAATCCGTGTGACCCTGCAGGTCGGCTTGTCCTCCGTAAAGTGCGGGTATGCCCGTCACATTAAACAGCAAACTTTGACTTAACGGCCAAAGTTGCCGAACTGACAAGGAGAGTGTCAGGCGAGACATCCTGCGCAAATTGTGCGCTCGGAGGTTACTGACTAACCCCCATGATCAGATCTTCAGCGACGACGATCTTCCATGTCGATTCGGCGATTCATCCTTCACACCAAAATGCTGATCCAGCACGGGTTGCACCTTTCGAGGTCATCCGGAATGGACGGGGCGACGATGCATCCCCTGGATGTGATGCGATTAGAAGAGCGAATCCTGTTTAGTGCGTCGGCGATGGCCCCAGTGATTGCTCAAGTCGCCGAAATTGCCGCCTCCGCTGCTCCGACTGCCGACGCCGGGATTGTTCTGGATCATACCGAGCTGTTCGCTGCGATGCAGTCGCCTCAGGTTGATGACATCAGCACGTTAAGCGAAACGAGCGCCACGAATGACGTCGCCAGCACAGATCCCCTGAGTGGCGACACTGTGAATGCTTTGGGTCAAACAACTGCTGATTCCACAATTCAGAATCCACTCGATGAGATTGAGCAGACGCTGGAACTTGTGTTCATTGACTCGTCCGTCAGCAATTTTGAGCAGTTAGCGGTGGATCTGCGGAATTCGGCGGCGGATACCGGTCGCAAACTGGAACTGGTGGCGCTCGACAACAGCAAAGACGGGATTGCTCAGATTACGTCAGCCCTGCTGAGATATCGCGGTGTCGACGGGATCCATGTTGTCTCGCACGGCGGCACCGGGCAGGTTCAGATTGGCTCGACGTGGTTGTCGATGAATAATCTGGACACGTATCGCAATGCCATCAGTGCCTGGCAGTATTCTCTGTCGGAAGATGCCGACATCTTGTTCTACGGTTGTAATCTCGCGGGATCGGACGAGGGACAGCAGTTACTCAATGAGATCAGCACGCTGACGAATTGCGATACGGCCGCCAGTGATGACGCGACCGGCGGGGCGGCTCGCAATGCGGACTGGGAGCTGGAATACCAGGTTGGCACGATCACGACGGACGTGGCTTTCAGCACTCATCTTCAAGCTGATGCAAACTTTATTCTGGCGACTTATACCGTCACCAATACGAACGACAGTGGAGCAGGCTCGTTCCGTCAGGCGATTCTGGATGCAAATGCCAACGCCGGGGTTGACACGATTACGTTCAGCATCGCCGGCAGTGGCACGCAGATCATTAATATTGCGTCTGTGCTGCCCACAATCACCGACCAGATCATTATCAACGGGACAACTCAAACGGGATACGTCGCAGGGAGCTTCGTACCGATCATCATCGACGGCAACAATCTGGGCGCAAATGGTTTATCGCTGGGAGCCGGATCGTCGGGAAGCCAGATCAGGGGCCTTGTCATTCGAGACTTTGGACAGACGGCGATCGATATCCAGGCGACGTCAAATAACAATGTGATCCAGAATAGTTTTCTCGGCGCGATGGACTCCAGCGGCAACTTCGTGGCAGGCGAGCAGAATGCTTATGGCGTTTATGCGAGGTCAGGCTTCAATACGATTGGCGGAACAACGAGCACTGGAAATGTGCTCTCCGGCAATATGCAACAAGGCGTGTACATCGATGCCGTCCAGAACGTCGTTGCAGGCAATCTTGTTGGTCTGAATGCAGCTGGCAACACAGCTTTGGGCAACGGCAGTCACGGTATTTGGGTCACTTCCAATGGAGCTGGGACGTTGATCGGTGGTACAACAGCCACTGCGCGAAACGTCATCTCCGGCAATACGAACGATGGTATCGTGGTTGACGGCGGTGGTCAGTATCTGCGAGGAGTCACGATTCAGGGAAATTTCATCGGAACTGACGTCAACGGTACCTCGGCGATCGGCAATTCGAGGTACGGTGTTTACCTTTACAACGGGGCCTCTGGTTCAACGGTTGCTATGCGGTCGGGCCGGGAACGTGATCTCCGGAATGCAAGCACCGGACTTCTGTCTGACAACGGCATCTATAACACGATCCAGGGAACATTGTCGGGCTCGACAAGAACGGGACTGCTAAGCTCGCCAACGGAAGCCATGGTATCTACTTATTTAATACGGCTTATTCCACAATTGGTGGAACAACGTCGCTGACTCGAAATATCGTTTCCGGGAACAATGGCACTGGGATCGGCATCGAAGGTGCTGGAGCGATCAATAATGCCGTCCTCGGGAACTATGTCGGCACTGACATCAACGGTTCGGCGACCACTGGACTTGGCAATGGACTTCGAGGGATCCATCTATTAACCGGAGCGAACAGCAATACGATTGGTGGCACGGCAGCTGGAGCGGGGAACGTCGTCGCTGGTCAGACGAGTTACACGGGCATATTCATTGAAAGCAATAACAACGTTCTGCTGGGAAATATCATTGGCCGGAACTCGGCCAACACGACGAGCCTGGGGAATTCGACGGGAGTCTGGATCCGTGATTCAACGGGAAACATCGTTGGGGGAACGGCCAGTGGAGCCGGAAACGTTGTTGCCGGAAACGTCAATGGTGTCGTCGTTGAGGGTGCAATTTCGCTCAACAACGCGATACTGGGCAACAGTATTTTCAGCAACACGAATCAAGGGATCGATCTGGGGCCAGACTATGCAGTGAACCCCAACGATACTGGCGACGGGGATACGGGAGCCAACGCCCTTCAGAACTTTCCGGTCATTTCTTCCGCCGTCAGCGGGCCGTTGGGCACGACGATCAGCGGGACATTGAATTCTGTTGCGAACACCAATTATCGCCTCGAATTCTTCTCGATACCCAGCGGCATTCAGGATACCACAAACGGCGAAGGCCCGGTTTATCTGGGTTATCTGAATGTGACAACTGACAGTTCCGGAAATGCGTCCTTCGTCGACCAACTCAACAATATCACCGTAGCCGTTGGCGATCGCGTGACCGCTACCGCAACCGTGATCCAGAATGCGATTGCCTTCGGGAATACATCAGAGTTCAGTGCCAACGTTACGGTGACATCTGGTGGTTCGTCGGGGACCTCGGGCAACAATTTTCAGATTGGTACATCCAGCTCGGAAGCAGTTGCAGGCCTTGGTGGGAACGATCTGATCACAAGCGGCAGCAATATTGCTGCCGATGGACAGTTTCTGAGTGCGACTGTGTCGCCGCCGTTCACGAACTTCACCAGCGGCCAGACCATGGGAGGCTGGGCGGTCACTCAGGGCAGCGTCGAAGTCCTGACTTCGTCATTTATTCCGTCCTATGCGTGGGAGGCCGATCCGTCGATCTGGACGGACTCGCGCCGGGGGCGATTTCACAGACGCTGACCACGGTAGTAGGTGAGGTTTACACGGTCAGATTTCGGATGTCTGCCAATGGCAGCGGGGCGACGACGAAATCGCTCGAGCTCAGCGTCGGCGGAGTCACTTCGAACTACAGCATTACGACTTCGGCGGGGCATTCCACGTCGACCCCGGACTGGGTCGAACAGTCCTGTACGTTTACCGCGACAGCGACTTCAACAGTCCTTCAGTTCCGAAGTCTGTCGGCATCCGGATCATCTGGTGCGATCCTGGGTGACGTCGTTGTGGTCAGCGAATCAGCTTCGAATGGCACGGACTCGCTGATCGGAAACAGTGGCAATGATTTGCTGCTCGGCAGTGGCGGTGTGGATAAACTGGAAGGTGATGACGCGAACGAAGAACAGCTCCTTTGAGGTCGCGGCATCAGGTTCGGAAAGTGGCTCCAGCCGGTTGGGCGATGACCGGGACAATGATGGCGTCTCCAACGCGGCCGGTCGAGCGTCGCAGGGCAGTAACTTCTACGCCTTCGAGGATGGACAACGAACGCCGGAGGAACTCTTCGGCAACGATCAATACCGTCGCGGGGACCACATACACACTGAGTTTCGATTTGACTCGCACGCAGGGCGATCACAGTCTCGGTCAGCTTCGAGTTCGTTCTGGATGGTTCGACGAGCCCACGCACCAACTCAGCACGCAATCTGCGGGTCGGCAAACCTGTTAGCCACAGCTTCACGGCGACCAGCTCCACAACGACACTGCAGTTTACCGATCGTCGATGCTTCCATCGGGAACGGATCTCGATTTCGACAATGTCCGTGTCTACGCTGCGACAGGGGGCATCGACACCTTGGTGCAGCGGTGCGGGAAACGATGCGCTGTTTGGAAGCGGCGGAATGATGCGCTGGAAGGTATGCTGGCTCTGACTATCTCGAGGTGGCGATGGCACGGACACAGTCAGTTATGCGAACTCAACAGCCGGAGTGACCGTTTCTCTGGCGATGAATTATCAGACATCGCTCGGGGAAGCTTCCGGCGACTGGATTTCAAACACCGAAAACCTGACGGGGCTCGCCTTCGGCGATTCGCTGACAGGAATAGCGGCAACAACACAATCGACGCCGGCACCGGGGACGATTTGATCTGTGTCAGCAGTGGCACTGACACGATCATCGGCGGAGCGGGGACCGGATGTGATTGTGTTCAGCGGCAACCGAGCGAACTATTCGGTGGTCAATAACTCCGGCGTCTATACGGTCGTCGATCTGCGGACAAACAACCCTGACGGCACCCAGATCGTTAGCGGTGTGGAAATATTCCGCTTTCAGGACGGCGAGCTTGCGCCTCAGCTTATACATCGATCGCGGCTCCCGTGGTGGAAAGTTTTGACAATGGCGATCTGACCGGCTGACTGGCGGAACCTGGCGACCTCTGACAGCAACTTCGGCCCTTTTCTGACCAGTGCTGCGGCGTTCAACAGTCCCGGTGCTTCTGCTTACGTCATTGGGGCATTCAGAATGTCCAGGATGTTTACAAGACATTCACGCTCAGTGGCAATCAGACGTCGGTAACGATCAGCTTTACGTTCAATCAGATTGATAGTTGGGATGGTGAGGTTCAAGGTTTGGCTCATCGATGTTCTCACTGTGAACAACGCCTATTCCTTCAACGCGTCGAACGATTGCCATAACTAATCTCCACGCCGGATATGACAGCAAACGTTAGCTATGGGTTTTCAGGATGGCAGGAGCTTCAGAATACTTATGTGCTGACCTTAAGTACGACGGCCACAACGTTGAAGGTGGGTTTTGGGGCGGGACTCGAACAAAACTGGACGGATGAAGCCTGGGGCATCGATAATCTGGTCATCCGCGAGAACCTCGCGAGCACCAATCAATCCTACACCGAAGGCAACACGGGAAACGACACGATCAGTGGCCTCGTGAGCTACTGGAAGGCGGATGGCTCGTCCGCGAACGATGCTGTTGGATCCAACAACGGAACGTTAACCAATGGTGCAACGTTCACCAGTAGCGGCAAGAACGGAGGAGCTTTTCAGTTTGACGGTGTTAACGACTATGTCGCGGTCGGAACGACTTCGACTTTGGCGGTGACGAACCAGTTTACTATTGATGCCTGGGTGAATCCGACGGGAAGTGGCAGCGCGGCCGATGGTGTCGCGGTGATTATGGGACGCGAGGGTCAATATCTGATTGGCCGCAACATATCGACGGGGCGTTTGAATTGGGCGGTGGCCAACAGCAGCAACTCCTGGAGTTGGATTGACACGACCTATACTCTGTCGACGAACGCATGGACCCACGTTGCAATGACGTCCAAAGATGGAGCCGTCACAATCTATGCGAACGGTGCTCAGGTAAGTACCGGAAGTATCTCTTCGGCGACGATAGGAACAATCTCATCCTACGCCACCAACGATTTTCGTATCGGCGGGCGTAGCGGAACGGCCAGCGTTTTTGCGGGTTATATTGATGATGTGGGATTCTTTAATCGTCAGCTGACCGCTGCGGAAGTCAGCTCGATTAACAGTTCTGGTGGCGGTTCTCAGTCGACCGCTCAGAATAATGACTGGACGGCCGACTCGATTGCCGGCGGAGTCGGCAACGACACGCTCACAAGTGGCATGGGCCAGGACTATCTCACGGGCGGCGAAGGCAACGATACGCTCGATGGCGGCTCTGGTCAGGATGTACTGACGGGCGGTTGGGGCGTTGATACGCTGACAGGTTCAACGGGCGCCGATACGATCGATGCCGGAGCCGGCGATGATACGGTTTGGGCGGAAGGCGGAACCCTGATCGTCAACGGCAGTTTTGAGTCCGCTCTTTCGACTGGTTGGACGACAAGCGGCAACGTGGGGACTTCGACGGCACCAACTCCGATTCTCGGAACCACCACGACAGTTTTCAGTAGTGGCGATACGACGGTCAATGGCGTTCTCATGCAGAATGTTTCCACAGTGGCTGGATCCAGTTACACCCTGGGATTCGACTTCTGGAAACAAGGGAACGGAACGGGATCGGCGGGGTTTCGCGTGCAGGTGATCTCCGGCGGCGTCTCTGTGATTGACCGCATCGTCAGCAATTCAACTCAGAATTCTATTGGAGATTTCGAATACAGCTTCACCGCTCTGGGGCCTAATTCTACGGTGATCTTTACCGATGTGTCCTCAGCCACAGCCAGTCTCGACGCAGCTCTGGACAACGTGCGACTGCTTCTTGACAACAGCGACATTGATCATGTGTCAGGTGGATCAGGGAACGATCTGATCTACACCGGTGGTGGCGACGACTGGATCAACGGCGGTGCTGGCTCAGATATCATTTTCGGCGGTGCTGGCAACGATACGGTTTCGTACTTCGGGTCGTCGGCCGCGGTCACGATCAATTTGAATACTCGCAGTTTGTCCGGCGGCGATGCCGCGACCGATGTTCTGTACAACATCGAGAATATTGTTGGGACAACGGGGAACGATACTCTCACGGGAGATGTCACCGACAACGTGTTCGAAGGTGGCGCCGGGAACGACGTGATCGATGGTGGCGCTGGGATTGACACGGTGAGTTATGCCTTAGCCACGGCCGGTGTCACGGTGAATCTCTCATTGACGTCCGCGCAGAATACGGTCGGCGCCGGGACCGACACGCTTACCGATAATCAGAATATCATCGGCTCGGCCTACAACGATACGCTGACCGGTAATGCAAGCATCAATACGATCAATGGCGGCGCCGGGGCGGATACCATCAACGGCGACGTGAATCTGATCGTGAATGGCAGTTTTGCGACGGGAACGACAGGCTGGTCGAGTGCCTTCGGAACTGAGCCATGGGTAAGCACGGCCAACGGATCACCGGCCACTGTGGACGGCAATCAACTGACCGAGCTCGATGTCGCAGGCAATCTTGATGCGATCTATCAGGATGTCACACTGACCGTCGGTCAGAGCTATACCCTGGCCTATTCATATGTCGGACGAACTGGCGAATCCTCGACCTCGAACACCTTCGAAGTCTACGTTGGCGGCACATTACGACAAACGGTCGTTCCCACAAGCACAACCAGTTGGACCAGCGGCACGTATACATTCACCGCCGCGGCTGCGACGACACGAATTGAGTTCCGAGAAATCGCTGGCGGAAACAACGGCGCCGGGCCACTGCTGGACAACATTCAGCTGACGCTCGCAGGCAGCAATGACGTGCTGTTGGGAGGAACGGGCAGCGATACCATGTACGGTGGCGCCGGCAGCGACACCATCGAAGGCGGGGCAGGCAGCGATGTTCTTCTGGGCGGAGCCGATACCGATACACTTTCGTATGCAAATTCCTCGGCCGCGGTGACGGTGAACCTGGCAACCCGCGCCGCTTCAGGTGGCGACGCAGCCTCCGATACGTTCTCAGACTTTGAGAATCTCACCGGGTCGGCGTTCGCGGACACGCTCACCGGCGACTCAGGAAACAACGTCATCACAGGTGGAGCCGGCAATGATACGATCGATACCGGGGCCGGAACGGATGTGGTCGTCTTCAGTGGCGAACGAAGTGATTACACGATCACGGCAGGCAGTGATGGTGGCGGAGCCTTCTACACGATCGTCGACAATCGGGTGGGAAGCCCGGATGGTACGGATAAAGTCTATGGCGCCGAGAACTTCACATTCGGCAGCACCATCGCCGCCGCAAATCTGTTGAGTGCCGGAGCGACAGCAAATACCGACACATTCACAACGATTCAGGGCATTACGACGGTCATTGATCCTCGAGCCAACGATACGTCTGGAATCAGTAATACTCTGACAACATTGGGAATCGTAGATACAGCCGGCAGCGGTGCCACAAACTACTTCAGCGGAGCGGGAACCTCGGTCACACTGAGCAACGGCACCGTCCTGACCATGCGCAGTGACGGGCGACTGAATGTGAACGCCGCGTATTCGGGACAAATCCAGTTCGACTACGTTGTATCCGACGGAGCTTCCATCGGACAGGGCACTGTGAATCTGAATGTGGCAGAGCGGTCGGATGAAACCGCGGCCAGATCAATTGGATTCGTGACGACCTGGGACACCACAAAAAATGGTGCGGACAATAATCTGAGCATTTCTTTGCAGAATGTCACCGGCCCCATCATGATCTACTGGGGTGACGGTTCTTACTCTACGACCAGCTCGACGACTCCGACTCGAAACTATTCTGCCGCCGGTGTCTATACCGTCACCATCGTTGGTCCTGTTGGAGGACTGGCGTTCAACGGTGGTGCCGGGATCACGGAGCTGATGAGCGTTGAACGCTGGGGCAACATCGCGTTCACAACGATGAATAATGCGTTCAATAATGCCACGAATGTTCGATTCAACGCCGTGGACGCCCCCGACCTGAAGAACGTAACCAATATGGATTACGCCTTCAACAACGCCACGAGCCTGGGCAACGTCAGCCTGAACAACTGGGACACGTCGAACATCACTTCGATGTACCAGACATTCGGTAATAACACGACCTTTAATGGCAATATTACGGGGTGGAACACCAGCAATGTGACCAACATGCAATTGATGTTCTACAACACGAACGCGTTCAATCAGGCGATCGGATCGTGGAATGTCAGTAAAGTCACCGATTTCGGACGCATGTTTGAGGAAGCGGACGGGTTCAATCAATCGCTGGCCAGTTGGAATACGTCAGCGGCGACGACTCTGTACCGTACTTTTGCGTACGCTGATCAGTTCAACGGCGATGTCACAACCTGGAATACGTCTGCCGTAACATCAATGGACCAGACGTTCCGCGATAGCCTGCTATTCAACCGGAACATCAACGGCTGGAATACGTCAGGCGTCACCAATATGTATGCGATGCTGTTCAACACCGACAGCTTCAATCAGTCGCTCAACAGCTGGAACACGAGCAATGTCACCAACATGCAATATATGTTCGGCGACACGAATTCCTTCAACGGCAACATCAGTTCGTGGAACACGGCCAATGTGACCAACATGGCGAACATGTTCCAAAGTGCCAGCGTGTTCAATGGCAATATCGGCGGCTGGAATGTCAGTAAAGTCAACAACTTTTACATGACATTTTACAACGCGGACAGCTTCAATCAGAGCCTGAACAGCTGGACGCTGTCTGCCACTGGCTCGATCAACATGCAGCAGATGTTCGACGATGCCAACAATTTCAACGGGAACATCACCAGTTGGAATACGGCGCATGCTGACAACATGTCTTACATGTTCCGGTATGCGACCAGTTTCAATCAGAACATTGGAAGCTGGAACACCGCTGCCGTCACGAATTTCATGTGTATGTTTAACGGTGCGATTCTGTTCAATCAGAATCTCAACAGCTGGAACACGGGTTCTGCGACAAACATGCAGCAGATGTTCCATGGTGCGTCTGCATTTAACGGCAATATTACATCATGGAACACGGCCTCCGTCACAAACATGTCGCATATGTTCCGGGATGCCGTAAGTTTCAACCAGGCGATTGGCAGCTGGAATACGGGAGCCGTGCAGACGTTTGCACTGACGTTCTACAACGCGACGGCTTTCAATCAGTCACTGAACAGCTGGAACACAGGCGCGGCGACGACGATGTTGCAGATGTTCCAGTACGCAACATCGTTCAACGGGCTGGTTAGTTCGTGGAACACATCCAATGTCACCACGATGGCCTTGATGTTTGCGAATGCGATTGTCTTCAATCAGGCGATTGGCAGCTGGAATACAGTTTCCGTCACGACAATGCAGCAGATGTTTGACGGAGCGACGGCGTTTAATCAGGCCATCGGATCGTGGAACACAAGTAACGTCACGAACATGTCGTATATGTTCCGAAACGCGACGAGTTTCAATCAGGCGATCGGTAGTTGGAATACCGGTTCCGTCACAACGATGCAGCAGATGTTCGACGGAGCGACGGCGTTCAATCAGGCCATCGGATCGTGGAACACAAGTAGCGTCACGAACATGTCGTACATGTTGCGTAATGCCACGAGTTTCAATCAGGCGATCGGGGCCTGGAATGTTGGCAATGTCAATACATTCGTGTCAATGTTCTACCATGCGACCGCGTTCAATCAGTCCCTGGACAGTTGGATATGGGGTGCCGCGACAAATATCAATATGCAGCAAATGTTCGACGGGGCCTCTGCATTCAATGGTGCCGTTGGCTCATGGAACACGGCGAACGTCACGAACATGTCGTTCATGTTCCGTGAGGCGAGTGCTTTTAATCAAAACATTGGTAGTTGGAACACCAGTGCCGCCACCACGATGCAGCAGATGTTCTACGACGCCACGGCCTTCAACCAGAACCTGGGCAGCTGGAATGTGACGAGCGTCACGGCGATGAACAATATGCTCGACAACACCGGCATCAAAGGGCCGATCTACGATGCGATCCTCATTGGTTGGGGAGCGCAGGCGGTTCAGATGAGCGTGACGCTGGGGGCGGCGGGGTTGAAATACAGTTCCGCCGGACAAGTTGGACGCAACACATTGACTGGTACGAAGACCTGGACAATCACTGGGGATACGCTGGTGACTCCGGGCACTGCCGCGTCGGATGCGGCGACTGCGTTGGAGGCTGGAGGAGTTACTAACGCAACGGCCGGAACGAATCCTGCAGGAAATGTTCTCACCAACGATACGGGTACGACAAAGACAGTGACTGGCGTTGCGGCCGGAAGCGTCGGAAGTGCCAGCGGCTCGGTCGGTTCGAGCGTTTCGGGTACTTATGGATCAGTCCAGATCGCATCGGATGGCAGCTACACGTACACGGTGAACAATAGTAATTCGGCCGTTCAGGCTCTTCGAACGACATCAAATACGCTCACAGATATCTTCACTTATACCCAGACAGACTCGTATGGTTACACCGCGACTCAGCAGTTGACCATCACGATTCAGGGGGCCAACGACGCGCCGACAGTGTCGCAGGTGGCCGGAGCTGTGGCGGCCTATGATTTCGAGAATGGCAGCGGTAACGCTGCTTCCACAGTCACTGGCGGGCCGACGATGACTGTTGGATCGGGTGTGACCTATAACACTTCGGCGGGGCGTTTTAGTGGTTCGACGGGATTGCTGTTTGCCAACAACGCCGACAGTACGACTCCACCGGTGACTTTGTCCAGCATTCCTAATGTCGCCTCGAGCAATGCGTTCAGCTTTGGCTCCTGGGTTCGATTCGATCAATCGGATTCGTGGGCACGAATTTTTGACTTTGGTGCCGGCAATACGAATAGTCAATTGTTTGTGGCCAGAGAGGGAACAACGAATAACCTCATTGTGGCCTCCTGGACGGCAGGTTCGACGATTTCCGGGCAGTTTACTTCGACGAATGCCATCACGAACGGGACGTGGATGCATTGCCGTCAAATTTCTGTCAATTCCTCCAGCCTCGTCACCTCGTACGTGAATGGCAGTTCCGTCGGCAGCTATCAAGGACATCTCCCATTAATTATGCAGGCTGGACGAAAACTACATCGGGCGCATCGAACACTGCAACGGATCGCCAATTCCGCGGGCGATGGACGACATCAGCATCTTTGATCGTGCTCTCACCGCTACAGAAGTTTCAAGACTTGCCTCAACCAATAACGCCGTCTCAATCGCAGAGAACTCGGCCAACGGAACGAATGTGGTCACGGTGGCCACGAATGACGTTGATGCGGGCGATGGAATCAATTACTCGATCCATTCTGGAAACACGAACAGTACGTTTGCGATTGGTTCGACGTCTGGTCAGGTGACCGTTAATGATTCGACAAAGCTCAATTACGAAGCCAACTCCTCTTACACGCTCGTGATTCGAGCGACCGACACCGCCGGCCTGACCACCGATCAGACGGTGACCGTGACCGTAACGGATGTTAATGAAGCGGCTAATGACGTCACTCTGGGATCGGCTCCGACGGGACTGACGACTTCCGGCACAACAAGCCTTATTAGCGGGACCACGTATCAATTGACACCAAACTCGACCAGTCAGGGTGGAGCTGTCTGGGGCGCGGTTAATCTTGCACAGGATTTCACGATCACGTCAAAGTTGAATTTTGGCTCGTCTGACGCTGGCGGAGACGGAATGACGTTCGCTCTGCAGAACCAAAGCAGCACGGCCCTTGGTGCGACGCCAGGCGGGCAGGGAGCGGGAGGTATCACAGGGGCGTTCGGGATCAACTTCGACAATTTCTACAACAGTGGATCGGCCGGAGAAATCAATTCGGACTTCTCGCAGTTCTACAAGCAGGGCAATATCTCCGGACAGGGGACCGCTTTTGACACGGCGAATGCTCATGATAACCTCGAAGACGGGCTGTGGCATGATGTCGTCGTTTCGTGGAATGCTTCGACGAAGACGCTGAGCTATTCCGTGGATGGCGTTACTGTTGACTCCAAGACTTACGACGTTGTCGCGACGGACTGGGGTAGCAACGCGAATGGATACTTTGGTTTCACGGCGAAGACCGGAGCCGCGTCCAATCAGCAGCAGGTCGAGATCATTTCGGTGCAGGTTGGCGGAGTGACCTCGATTGCAGAGAACTCCGCGAACGGTTCCATTGTCGGTCTGGCTTCAGCCATCGATCCTGATCGAAGCGGCACAGTCACGTACTCATTGACCGATGATGCAGGAGGTCGATTTGCCATCAACAGTTCGACGGGCCAGATCACGGTCGCCAATGGCAGCCTGCTCGATTTTGAGACCACGAGCAGTCACAACGTGATTGTTCGGGCGACAGATCAGGGCAACCAGACGTTCGACAAGACGCTGACGATTACACTCACCAATGTGAACGAAGTCCCAACCGCATTGGCGTTGACGGGAGTTACGACAGGGGCCGGCTCATCGGCCGTTTATTACGCGACGACGGACAGCTATTATGCTTACGTATCAACATCGCTCGGCTGGGAAGCAGCGATGGACAATGCACAAGCCAGCTTTCTGGGAGGTGTCTCAGGGACGTTGGCCGTTGTGAACTCGGCCGCTGAGACCGCCTACCTGTATACGTTGAACACGATCACCAATCTTATCGGCTTCTCTGACAAGTTGATCGATGGCGTGTGGGTGGCCTTTCAGGGCGACACTCCGGTGTTTCAGGTTTGGAGCGGAAGCTCGACGGGTTCGGCGGTTGCGGGGAACTACACGAATTTTGCCTCCGGCCAACCCAATAACAGTGGTGGCAGTGAAAGCTATGCTGTCTTTCAGGGCGCCAGCAGCCAGACCTGGAACGATGTGGCTGGGACACTGACAAGAGGCTCCTTCGTCGAATGGACCGGAACCGCGTATCGTGCGGCTGCAGGAGTTGCTGGCAGCGTGATGGAGGATGCGGCCGCAGGAACCGTCGTCGGAAATCTGTCGACAACGGATGCCGACGCCGTGGAAACTTTTACTTACACGCTGATCGGTGGGGCAACGAGCAAGTTTCAGATTTCCGGTACGCAACTTCAGGTCAAAGCCGGTGCGACATTTGATTTTGAAACCACTCCAGTCGAAACCGTCACAATCCGCGTTACCGACTCAGCAAACAACACACGCGATTTGATCACGGCGATCAACGTCGTCAATGTGAACGAAGCTCCGACGAATACTGGCGTGGTCGGCTCGACGAACCTGATCAGCAACGGGTCGTTTGAAAGCAATACAACCGGCTGGACACTCTCTGGATCGACCATACGATCGAATACCCAAGGTGCAACCGCGGGAAGTTATGGACTTGGGCTGACTTCCGGAAATGGTGCTGTCGATGGAGTGGCCAGCACAACCATTGCCACCACAGTGGGGCAAACCTATACCGTGACCTTCGATATGGGAGCGTATGCGATCACCGGCGGGATCAATTCCGCTCAAACGATGAATTTTCAGGTCCAGGGTGCATCCACACTGATCAATGAAAACATCATGGATGCCGGTGCGGGCACCAATACATTTAACAGCTATCGATACACATTTGTTGCTGACAGCACGACAACGACGCTTCGATTTGCGGATGTGTCGAGCAATACGACCAGCGTCGACATGATGATCGACAATGTCCAGGCTTACTCGGTGACGACGAGCAGTCCAACACTGTCGATTGCCGAGAACTCAGCCAACAATACTGTTGTTGGTCAAGTCACAACGACCGAGCCCGATGCGTACGGCGTTTTGTCCTACAGTCTATTTGACAATGCCGGCGGAGCCTATGCTGTTAATAGTGCCACCGGCGTGGTCACAGTTGCCAACAGCACGCTGCTGGACTTTGAAACGACGCCCGTCAGCACCATCGTGGTACGTGTCACCGATCAGGGCGGTTTGACGTTCGACAAGACTATCACGATCAATCTGACGAACGTGAATGAAGCTCCCGTCGCGGTGGCCGATTCTCCGACTCGCCACGGAAGCCGGTGGTGTGGCAATGGAACTGCGGGCACGAATCCAACAGGGAACGTGCTGACGAATGACACGGATGTTGATGCGGGCGATACGAAGACGATCGTCGGAGTCGCGACCGGTACTATTGGTTCCGCATCGGGTTCGGTGGGCACCGGCGTTGTTGGCACGTACGGGACTATCAGCATCGCGGCAGACGGCACATACACCTATACCGTCGACAATAATAATGCCACCGTTCAAGCGTTGCGAACCAGCGGCAATACGCTGCAGGATGTGTTCACTTATACGATGCGCGACACGACTGGACTTTCCAGTACGACACAGATGACCGTAACAATTCAAGGTGCGAATGATGCACCCGTCGGTTTGAATCTGTCGAGTGGTTCAGATGGGATTGCCGTAGCCAATCCGAGTTTCGAGAGCGATGTACTGGCAGACAGTGCGTTTACCAACGCACCGTCAGGATGGACAGCTACTGCCAATGCAGGCGCCTTCAATCCCACAACCTCGATTTATGCGTCCGGGAATGGCTCAGATGGCGCAAATGCTGGCTACCTTAATACAGTTGGCACACTCTCGCAAATCCTGTCGACGAACTTTGATGCAAGTCGATGTTATGTTCTTTCCGTAGATGTTGGCCGTCGACTGGATAGTGCATCGACTGCATATGGAATTGAGCTCTACGCCGGCACAACACTAATTGCGAGTGCAAGTGGCAACACTGGAGCGGCGGGAACATGGACAACAGTCAATCTGAGTGTTGTTGGATCCGAGTACTCGGCCGCGAATGGTGGTGCGTTGAAGATCGTGCTGCAGAAGACGAGCGCGGCGGTTGTGCAGGTAAACTTTGACAATGTTTCGTTGAAAACTTTGGCGGTTGCCGAGAACGCGACCAATGGCACGCTCGTTACCACCGTCAGCTCGGTCGAATTGGATGCAGCCGACACGGTATCCTATTCGCTCCTGGATTCCGCTGGTGGTCGGTTTGCCATCAACAGTACGAGCGGCCAAATTACTGTTGCCGACGGCAGTCTGCTCAACTTCGAAACGAGTGCTTCGCACGTAATCACAGTGCAGGCTACGGATGCCGCGGGTGCGACGACCAGCAGAATAATCAGCATACAGGTCGTGAACGTCAACGAATCACCCACCGCCATTGTAGATGCGGTCACCGCCGTCGAAGCAGGAGGTATCAACAATGGCACAGCAGGGACTAATCCAACAGACAACGTGCTGACCAACGACATCGATCCGGATGCCAGCGATACGAAAACAATCATCGGAGTGGCGACCGGCACTGTTGGTTCCGCGTCGGGCTCTGTCGGCACTGGCGTTGTTGGCACCTACGGAACTATCAACATCGCAGCGGACGGATCATTCACGTACACCGTCAATAACTCGAACAGTGCCGTTCAGGGCTTAAGAACTTCGTCGAATACTCTGAGCGACATTTTCACGTACACCGTTCGTGACGCGGCCGGACTGACAAGCACGAATCAGGTCACGGTGACGATTCAGGGAGCGAATGATACGCCAACGGTGGCAAACGCCCTGATCGATAAGACAGCGATTGAGGACAAGTCGTTCTCGTATCAGTTCGCATCAAATTCCTTCTCCGATGTTGATGCGTCCGACACTCTGACTTATTCCGCAACATTGGCCAGCGGCAGTGCCTTACCAACGTGGCTGAGCTTTGATTCCTTGACTCGCACGTTCAGCGGTACGCCCACAAATGCGGACGCCGGAACAATTACCGTTCGAGTTACCGCCACAGATGCGGCCGGAGCTGCCGTCACAGATGATTTTACGATCACAACATCCAATACGGCCGACGCGCCGACGATTGTGACGGTCCCAGCTTCGGGGGCGATGAATACGGCGATCCCGTTGAGCATTACTCCGACGAGCACTTCCGTGGCCGGAGCGGAATCGCTTTATGTCACGATCAGCGGCGTGCCGACGGGAGCGACGTTGTCGGCGGGATTGAATCTGGGAGGTGGCGTCTGGCAGTTGAGCTCGGCTCAACTGAGCGGCCTGACGATTACTCCGCCATTGAACAATAACTCCGACTTTACTCTGTCGATCGTGGGGCGAGCCAACAACGGACTGCCGACGGGCAGTTTACTGTCGATGGAGTTCGATGGTTCAACGCCTTATGCGGACGGGAGCGGAAACAATCGCAGCATGACTCAGTCGGGTGGAGTCACGATTGCGAGCGGAACCGCAGACTTCGATGGCGTGAACGACAGCGCAAACGATGGCGGCACTTCGACCATGAGTCTCTCCGGGGATTATTCGGTGAGCCTGTGGGTACGGCCGGACTCGACCGGACAGCAAACGCTGGTAGCGTTGTATAACGGAAGTTCACACGGAGCGCTGATCGAGTTGACCAGCACGAACACGCTCCGGTTTTTAAGTCGCCCCAGCGTCGGTGCGAGCGGCGGCGATGATTTGTATGCCACCATCGGGACCTTCAACGATGGCAACTGGCATCATGTCACCGCCGTTCGATCTGGCACGACAATGACTTTGTACTGGGATGGCGTTCAGGTAGGTTCCCAGGCGGCTTCAACCGGCATGTCTGCGGGCCTGTATGCAAATCTCGGGAGTATTCTCCCAGGAAGTACAACTCGAGCCTTCGACGGGGGCATGGATCGAGTTGCCATTTACAATCGGGCTCTGACGGCGAATGAGATAGCGTTGGAGTCGGCCGGTCGAGTCGGAACAAGTTCGGCCGTGACTCTGGCAGTGACAGTTGGGAATTCGGCGCCATCGGCCGTCAATGACACGGGGACTGCGGTTGAGGCGGGCGGAACCAATAACGGAACGGCAGGTTCTGACGCCACCGGCAATGTGCTGACGAATGACACAGATCCGGATGTGGGTGACACGAAGGCCATAATCGGTGTCGCAGCCGGGACCCCGTCGAGCGCTTCCAGCAATGTGGGAGGTGCCGTTTCCGGAAGTTACGGTTCCATCAATATCGCGGTCGATGGTTCTTACACGTACACGGTCAATGAGAACAACTCGGCCGTTCAGGCTCTGCGAAATACCTCAAACACGCTGACGGACGTGTTCACTTACACGATGACCGATTCCGTCGGCGCGCTGAGCACCGCGCGGGTAACTCTGACGATTCAGGGAGCGAATGATGCACCGACCGATGTGGTGGCGACACGTTATCTGTCGACAATGACCCCAACGGCGTCTGCAAATACTTACAGTGGGATTCTGAACGATGTCGATCACACCACCAATCCACTGATTCTGGACGGCGTAACTTTTGCCCGCGGTCTTGGGCAACACGCACCATCGTCGGGTGTCTCTACGGTGGATTATGCCGTAAATGGAGCCACGACGTTCCGTGCGACGATCGGTGTCAACGATTACACCACCGGGACATATGGCAGCGTGATTTTCCGAGTCTACGTCGACGGCAATCTTCAGTATACAAGTGGGATACTGAGTTCGGTCAGCCCACCAATTGACATCGCCGTGAATACAACCGGCGGTTCCACACTGCAACTGGAGGCTGACAACAGCGGCAACGAAATGTAAGCCGGATCACGCTGTCTGGTATAACGCAAGACCTGGTGAGGCACAACGCCCTCGCGGCGGCGGAGAATTCAACGAACGGCACGATCGTAGGTCTGGTCAATCGCACCGACGCCGACTGGGTGACAATGCGATGTACTCGCTGATCGGAGATGCCGGCGGCCGATTTTACGATTGCCAGTGGCACCGGGCTGATCACCGTAGCGAACGGAAGTTTACTGAACTTTGAGTCCATGCGGTCATTCCATTATCGTTCGCGTGACGGATGCCGCCGGGTTAACGTACGACAAGACGCTGACCGTTTCGGTGACCGATGTCAATGAAACACCGGTGGCTGCGGTGGATTCGGCGACTGCTGTGGAAGCTGGTGGAGTCGCAAACGGGACGGCCGGTTCGAATCCGACGGGCAACGTGCTGACGAATGATTCGACGTCGATACGGGCGATACGAAGGCGGTGAGTGGAGTTGCTACGGGAGTTGTGGGCTCTGCATCGAGCAACGTGGGTTCGGCGGTCGCGGGCAGTTATGGCTCGATCAACATCGCGGTCGATGGCAGTTATACGTATACGGTCAACAACAGCAATTCGGACGTCCAGGCCCTGCGAACCAGCGGTCAGACGCTGCAGGACGTGTTTACATACACGATGCGGGATGCCGCCGGATTGATGAGCACAACACAGATCACGGTAACGATTCAGGGCGCGAATGATACTCCGAGCAATATCACGGGGACGCTGAGCGTTGCAGAAAACGCTGCCAACAGCACCGCAGTTGGAACGGTTTCGGCAACGGATGTCGACAGCGGAGATTCATTCACGTATGCGTTGCTCGATAATGCGGGTGGGCGATTTGCGATCGCAAGTTCCACAGGCGTGATCTCGGTCGCCAATGCTGCGTTGCTGGATTACGAATCAAACACTAGCCACGCTATTGTAGTCAGGACGACAGATGCGTCCGGTGCTCAGTTCTCCAAAACCCTGACCGTTTCCGTCACAAACGTCAACGAAGCTCCGGTCGATGTGAGCACGGCGACTCAGTCGATCACGATCGCGAATCCCTCGTTTGAAGCGAACAGCCTTGGCGACGGCGGAACGACTGCGACACCGACAGGCTGGACTGTGACCGGTAGTGCCGGCGGATTTAACCCAACAACCTCTAATTTTTCTAGTGGCAATGGCACTGATGGCAGCAATATCGCCTTTGCCAATACCGGCGCTTCGCTGACGCAAACTTTGGCAACGCAGTTTGATACCACATTGAATTATCACTTAAGCGTGGATGTGGGGCGGCGTTTGGATATGGGGAACGCTGTGACGTTCAGCGTGCAGTTATTGGCTGATGCGACCGTGATCGGCCAATACGACGGAGTGACCGCCGACATGGGAGGTTGGGCGACCGTCAACATCGATGTGAATGGCGCCAACTATGTCGCAGCCAACGGAGGAACTCTGCAAATCGTGCTGAGCAGCGGTGGTATTCAGACCAACTTTGATAACGTCATTCTGAGCAGCAGCACGGCCGCCGGTTCGATTGCGGAGAATTCCGCGAATGGTGCGGTCGTTGCGACAGTTGCAGGCATGGACCGAGAATCAGGCAGCGTCTTCACGTACAGTTTATTGGATGACGCGGGTGGCCGGTTTGCGATTGGGAGTTCATCCGGACAGATCACCGTCGCGAATGGCAGTCTGCTGGATTATGAAACGAGTAGCAGTCATAGCGTTGTGATTCGCGTGACTGATCAGGGCAGCCTGACATTTGATCGAACGATGATCCTCAGCCTGACAAACGTGAACGAGACTCCCGTCGCTGTGTCGGATTCCGCAGCTGCCGCTGAAGCCGGTGGCATCAATAACGGCACTGGTGGCACGAATCCAGGTGGCAACGTTCTGACGAATGACACCGACGTTGATGCGAGCGATACAAAGACGGTCAATGGCGTTGTCGCAGGAACGGCTTCTGCGTCGGGCAATGAGGGTGCACTGCGGTCGCCGGAACGTATGGCAGCATAACGATTGGATCGGATGGAACTTATACGTACACGGTCAACAACAGCAATTCGTCTGTTCAGGCCCTGAAATACTTCGGATACACTGACTGATGTGTTCACGTACAGCATTGTCGATGGCGGCGGTCTGACGAGCATTGCCACAATGACAGTGACGATTGAAGGAGCGAACGACACGCCGAGCATCACCTCATCCAGCTCTGCAAGTCTGAGCGAGAACCTGACGACGGTAGCGACTATTGTGGGGCAGGACGTTGACGCTTCAACGACGCTGGTCTATTCCATCTTCGGGGGAGCCGATGCGGCGAAGTTCACGATAGACGGCTCAACGGGTGTTCTGAGCTTCCTGACGGCTCCGGACTTTGAAAATCCAACCGATGCGAACAGCAACAACGTTTACGAAGTGACGGTAGCGGTCTCGGACGGATCGCTTTCGACGACTCAGGCGGTCTCCATTACGATTCTTGATGTGGCCAGCTCCCTGGTTGTCACAACGGCCGTCGACAACAACGATAGCGGGATAGCCAGCGGAAGCAGCTACACCAACGAATGGCTTAACGCGAACAAAGGGACCGACGGGAAAATCAGTCTTCGTGAAGCAATCATTGCCGCCAACAACACCGCGGGTGCAGACACGATAACATTCAATCTTGCGGCCGGAGGTTCGGGATACGTGGACCCAACGCCGGGTTCTCCAGGCAGCGGCGACGAATATTGGTCGATCAGTGTTCAGTCGGCATTGCCGACAATCACGTCTGCGGTCGTTCTGGATGGAACTTCCCAGGCGGGCTTCACGACGAAGCCCGTGATTGAATTGAACGGTACGAGTGCCGGGGCGGCGGTTGACGGATTGACTCTGGCGGCAGGAAGTGGTGGTAGTACGATTCGAGGATTCGTGATCAATCGCTTCCTCGGTGACGGCATCGATGTTACGAGCTCTGCGAACACAATCATCGCGGGCAACTACATCGGAACGGATATCACCGGGACGCTGGATAACGGGAATACTCTCAAGGGCATTCGCATCGTAGGTTCCGATAATATTCAGATCGGCGGAACGACGGCTGCTGATCGGAACGTGATCAGCGGCAACAACGATGACGGCATCCATGTCACCACCTCAAACTTTGCTCTGATTCAGGGCAACTTTATTGGTCTCAATGCCGCCGGGAACGCGCTGGTCACAAACAGCGACCAGATCAGTGGCACCGATGGAATCGCCATTGTCACCTCGAACTATATCACCATCGGCGGAACCACAGCCACAAACCCGGGTGGCGCAGCGAGCGGCGCGGCCAACGTCGTCTCCGGAATGAAACAAACGGAAATTTGGCTCTATGATTCCGACTATGGCAATGTCCAGGGCAACTACATCGGCACCAATGCGGCAGGCACAGCCGCGCTGGCCGTAAGCGGCTCGAAAACACGAGGCCTCTTTGTCTCTAATGGATCGGATTTCATCACGATCGGCGGTTCATCGGCGAACGCACGCAATATAATCTCCGGGAACACTGCGTTTGGAATCGCGATCGGACAAAGCAGCGGTGGAGCCAACTCCGGGACCATTCAAGGCAATTACATCGGCCTGGACACCACGGGGACTCAGGCGATTGGCAATGCTTACGCCGGCATTCTGGTTCAGCTCGCTTCGAACAATTTTACGATCGGCGGTACCGCAGCCGGCGAGGGCAATGTGATCGCTGGTACCTACTTCGGAGGAATTGCCAGCGGCTATCCAGACGGAACCTGGGGCGGCATCGTCCTTTTTGGCGGGGCGAATGCTCCGGCGAATACGGTCGTCCGAGGCAACTCGATTGGGACCGACGCGGCCGGAAATTCGGGTGTCGCCTTCGGAAATGGCCGCGCTGGAATCCTGGTCGCAGGAGCGGTCACCAATACTCAAATCGGCGGCACAAGCACCGGCAGTGGGAACGTGATCACGGGGTCTACAACCGGCGTCGAGATTATGTCGAGACTGACCGGCGGAGCGACCTACACCCCTTCGAACGTCGCGGTGCTCAGAAACAGCATTTATGGCAATAGCGGATTGGGAATCGACCTGACTCGCGACATCGTTGATGATACGCCCATCACTGCGAACTCCAATGTGGGTGTCACTGCGAATGACACGGGCGACAGCGACACCGGGCCGAACGGGTTTCAGAATTTCTCGGTATTGTCCAGTGTGTCTTCTCACAGCGGTTCCAGTTATTTCATCGGTACGCTGAACAGCAATCCGTCAACGACGTACCGCATCGAATTCTTCTCGTCGCCTGCAGCAGACTCATCCGGTTATGGCGAAGGTCAGACTTACCTGGGATCGACCACGGTCACGACAGATGCCAGCGGTGATGCGTCATTCAACGTGGTGCTGTCGAGTCTTTCACTGACGACTGGGCACGTTGTGAGTGCAACGGCGACTGTGGATTTGGGAGCCGGTAGCTTCGGGGCGACCAGTGAGTTTTCCGCAAGCTCTACGGTGATCGCAAGTGTCGCACCGGTGATCTCAAATCTAAGCGGCGATATCCTGAGTTATTCCGAAGACAGCCCAGCGACCATCCTTGATCAGTCGACAGCTACTGTTGTCACCGATGCTGATTCAACCGACTTCGCTGGCGGCTCTCTGACGATCGGAATCACCGCCGGCGGTGTCAGCAGCG
This sequence comes from Planctomycetaceae bacterium, assembly GCA_046349735.1. Lineage (GTDB taxonomy): Bacteria > Planctomycetota > Planctomycetia > Planctomycetales > Planctomycetaceae > SXXK01. Next base: position 52,747 of record JAXMBU010000033.1, on the reverse strand, counting down.
ACGATGTTCTGAGCATTCGACATCAGGGCACAGGTGCAGGGCAGATTGGTGTCAGCGGAAATGATGTTCTTTACGGTGGCGTGACGATTGGAACGATGTCGGGCGGCAGCAACGGAACCGCGTTGATCATTGCTCTCAACAGCGCAGCGGACGTGACTTCGGTCTCGGCCTTGCTACAGAATATCACGTATCTCAATCTCGATGTTCAAAACCCTGTCACAACCACGCGAACACTTCAATGGACGCTGACGGACGGTGACGGTGGAACATCACAGGTGAATTCACAAATCCAGATCTCGCGGGCGAATGACGCTCCGGTGATCACGATCGGTGTTGGCGATAGTGATACGAGTTCCGTGAATGAAACCAATTCGACACTAACGACCTCAGGAACTCTGACGGTCACAGATGTCGATCTTGAAAACGTGGTGACGGCTCAGGTCAGTGGGATTGCCTTGTCTGGAACGACGGCGGGCCTAATCTCCAACGCGGCCACCTTGCAGTCCATGCTGACCGTCACGCCGACAGTGATTGATAATACACACATCACCGGCACGTTGTCGTGGACGTTTAACTCGGCGAGCGAATCGTTTGATTACCTCGCTGCCGGTCAATCACGCTGACTTACACAGTCACGGTGACGGACAGCGACAATGTCAGCGACACTCACAATGTCGTGCTGACGATCGTCGGAACCAATGACGCGCCAACACTGAGCAGCATTGAATCATCATCGTTGGCTTACACAGAAAACGACGGGGCTCGATCAATTACGTCGTCGTTGTCGCTTGCTTGAATTTGACGATGCCAATCTGGAATCGGCGACAATCACGATCGATCAGTTTGTTGCTGGTGAAGACCTGCTGAGCTTTACCACGCAGAATGGAATTTCAGGCTCATGGGATTCCGTAAACGGAGTCCTGACCCTGTCGGGGACTTCGTCCGTGACTAATTATCAGGCGGCGTTACGTTCCGTAACCTACACAAACCTTAGCGACAATCCATCCACGGTGACTCGAACGATTCGTTACTTGGTCAATGACGGGACGGCTGGCAGCAATGAGTTGACAAGAGACGTCACGCTCACCGCCGTCAATGACGAACAGGTTCTGAGTGTTAACACGGGCAGTACGGTTCTGGAGAACTCAACGGGCAACGTGATTGCCAGCACGTCACTGTGGACTGACGATCTGGATAACTCAACAAGCCAGCTTGTGTACACGATCACGGCTGATGTTTCATGGAACACTGCGGCGAAATGGCATTGCGTTAGAGTTGGCGATTCATGGACTCAGGCCGACATTAACGCAGGGCTCCTGAGTTACGATCACGACGGCTCCGAGAACTTAACGGATTCTGTTTGCGTTCACCGGGACATGGTACCGGTGTGTCGACCTCCGACACTTACTCGCTGGTTGTTACGCCAGTTAACGACAATGATCCGACGATTACAAGTGACGTGGTCGGAGCAATGGCATCAATCTCCGTGGCCGAAAATACAACGGTGGTAACAACCGTCACAGCGATCGACTCCGATCTGCCGACTCAGATGTTGACCTATGCTGTTGTGGAGTAATCGATGCGGGATTGTTCGCGATCAACAGCAGTTCCGGCGAGTTGAGCTTCAGTGCGGCTCGCAACTTCGAATCTCGCACGGACTCTGATCTCGACGGTATTTACGTTGTTACGATCGAAGTCAGTGATGGAGCTCGCACGGATACACAGACGATCAGCGTGACGGTGAGCGATGTTAATGAATTCAGCGTTGGTGCGGTGTCTGACAACGACGCGACTGCAAACACGGTGGCTGAGAACACCGCAATTGGCACGATTGTGGGCTGACGGCTTTGGCTACCGACGCCGATGGCAATAACAAACGCGATCACATACTCATTGAGCAACGACGATGGCGGACGGTTCACAATCGATGCGAATACAGGCGTTGTCGGTCGCGGGTGCCATCGATCGAGAAACCGACGGAGCAACTCGCAACATCACCGTGCGAGCGACATCCGCTGATACGTCATACACCGACCAGATTTTCACGATTGCCATCAGTGACGTCAACGAGGCGGCCGTGACGACACCTGTCGACAACGATTCCACCGCAACCTGTTGTGGAAAATGCCGCGACCGGCACGGTTGTGGGAATCACTACACTGGCGTCTGATGCCGATGCCACCACGAATGGGATCACTTACAGTTTGACCGACGATGCTGGTGGTCGCTTCACAATCAACAGCACAACAGGCGTCGTCACGGTCGCTGATGGCTCGTTGCTGGATTATGAAACCACGACATCGCATTCGATCACCGTCCGAGCGACCAGTGCGGATCTTTCAACGGCAGATGACACGTTTACGATCACGATTACAGATGCGAATGAAGCCGGAGTCAGCTCTGTTGTTGACAATAACGCGGCTGCCAACATCGTGACGGAGAACGCGGCAATCGGAACCTTGACCGGCGTAACGGCCTCGGTCGTGCCGATCCTGATGGAACCGATGTTGTTACGTACTCGCTGACCGACGATGCCGGCGGGCGGTTTGCAATCGATCCGAACACCGGTGTGGTGACCGTTGCCGGAGCCATCGATCGGGAAGCTGCGCCTTCCTGCGACATCATTATTCGAGCCACAAGCAGCGACACATCCTTTACGCTGCTGACGGTGACGATCAGTATCACAGATGTTAATGAATTTTCCACGAAGCTGCTGTTTCGGACAGCGACGCGGCTGCAGATTCCGTCACTGAGAATGCCACCGTCGGCACAACAGTCGGCATTACTGCTTTGCAATCGACGGCGATGCCACCACAAGCCTTATCACCTACACACTTCAGAATGACGATGGCGGACGATTCGCAATTGACTCAACGGCGTCATCACAGTCGCAGGTGCCATCGACCGCGAAACGGACGGCGCGTCTCGCAGCATCACGGTTCGAGCCACCTCGGCGGATGGTTCCTTTAGCGGATCAGAATTTCACGATCGCGATTGTCGATGCGAACGAGTTCCCTGTCACCACGCCGGTCGACACCGACGCAACCATCAATGCCGTTGATGAAAACGTGTTGATCGGACCGTGGTCGGCATTACGGCGTCTTCAAACGACGCAGATTCTACAACGAACACAGTCACTACAGTCTGTTCAACAACGATGGTGGCAATTTTGAAATCGATGCCAACACGGGGCGTTGTGACGACGGCGGCGATGCTAAATCGAGAGACTTTGGGGGCAACTCGCAGCATTACTGTCCGAGCAACCTCGGTCGACGGTTCTCACGCCGACCAGATCTCACGATTGCGATCAATGACCTTGATGAGTTCGATGTCTCTGCATCCACGGACATTGGATCCGGGGCTCAATCAGATCAGTGAACACGCGACGGTCGGCACCGGAACAGGGCTCACGGCCATTGCACCGGATAATGACGCCACCAACAACGGAATTTGTATAGCCTCACCAACACGCGCGGGCGGTCGTTTCGCTATTGATGCCAACTCTCCGGGCTTCGTGACTCTTTTCGGTGTGGCTGATCGCATCAGACGGACCGTCACTGTCGATCACAGTGCGAGCCACCAGCATGGACGGCTCAACATCCGACACGAATTTCACCATCAGCATTCTTGATGAAGACGAGTTCGATGTCACTGTACCGATGGACACAGACATCGCGGCGAATGCCGTTGATGAGAACTCCGCAATCGGCACCGCGGTTCGCATCACCAGTTTGGCAACCGATGGCGATTCTATTAACCAACATCGTCACGTATAGTCTCACGAACGACGATGGCGGGCGATTTGGTGATTAATGCTGGCACAGGTGTCGTGACTGTCGCGAGTGCACTCGACCGCGAAACGGATGGGCCGACTCGAAGCATCACGATCCGAGCGACCTCAGCTGATGGCTCGATCGCCGAACAGACGTTTACGATCGATATCAATGATGTCAATGAGTCGCCCGTAACAGCACCTGCGGACATCGATGCTGCCGTGAATCAAGTTGACGAAAATTCAACGACAGGAACGATCGTCGGTATTACGATTAATTCCACAGACAACGACTCGACGACCAGCAGCGTCACATACAGTCTTGTCAACAACGACGGCGGACGATTTGCCATCGACGCCAACAGCGGACTTGTGACTGTGCTGGGCGATTGACCGTGAAACCGACGGCCCGTCACGAACGATCATCGTTCGAGCCACCAGCACACGGTTCAACGGCTGACTTCACGTTCACCATTGCGATCAACGGACGAAGCAGATGTCACTGTTCCAGTTGACACTGACGGCGTTGCGAATAACGTCGACGAAAAACGCGACGACCGGAACGATCGTCCATCTGACAGCGAATGCGACGGACGGTGATGCCACAACGAACGGCATCAACTACACCGTCGACAACGACGGCGGACGATTTGTTGTCGACTCAAACACTGGCGTTGTCACCGTAGCAGGGGTGATTGACCGCGAAACCGATGGGGCTTCGCGAACGATCATTATCCGAGCCACCAGTACCGATGGTTCAACGGCCGATGGCAGCTTCACGATTGACATCAACGATCTGGATGAACTGACGTGACCGCTCCCGTCGACAACGACGCGGGCGGTGAATAGCGTCGACGAGAATGCGGCCACTGGAACTGCGGTCAATGTGACAGCCTTTTCCACGGATGCTGATGCGACGACAAATACGGTCACATACAGTCTGGCCAACAACGATGACGGACGTTTTGCGATCGACGCGAACACAGGAGTTGTCACAGTCGCGGGCGCGATCAATCGTGAGACTGACGGGGCGACGAGAACAATCATCGTGCGAGCCACCAGTGTCGATGGTTCGACGGCCGACACAACGCTGACGATTGCGATCAATGACATCGATGAGTTTGACACATCTGCAGTGATTGATTCAACGCCTTCCGTGAACTCCGTGCTTGAGAACTCGGCGGCCGGCACATTGGTCAACCTCACAGCGTTTGCCGACGACAGCGACGCGACGACGAATGCCATGACCTATAGCCTGACCGACAACGATGGCGGACGATTCTCTATCGACGCGAGCACTGGCGTCGTTACAGTGGCCGGAGCGATTAATCGAGAAACCGACGGCCCGGTTCGCAACATCACAGTACGAGCCACCAGCGCGGATAGTTCGTTCAGCGAGATGACCTTTGCGATCAACATTCTCGATGCCGATGAATTCGATACGACCGCCGTCATTGATTCGGATGCCGGAGTGGATTCTGTTGCCGAAAATGCTGCGATCGGCACCGTTGTCGGCGCCACGGCATTCGCGCAGGATGATGATGCGACAACGAATTCGATTACCTACAGTCTAACAAATAACGATGGCGGACGTTTCGCGATTGACGCGGTATCGGGCATCGTGACTGTCGCTGGTGCAATTAACCGAGAGACAGACGGGGCAACTCGTTCCATCATTGTTCGAGCCACCAGCGCGGATGCTTCATTCACCGAACAGACGTTTGTGATCAGCATTGCTGACATCAATGAGTTCAGCGTTACGGCTCCTGCAGACAACAATGTCACGGCCAATAATGTGAATGAAAACGCGGCCATCGGGACTGCCGTTCAGCTCACGGGATTTGCAACAGACGGTGACGCGACGACGAATCTGGTCACCTACAGCCTGACGAACAACGACGGCGGCCGGTTTGCCATCGACACCAACACGGGCGTCGTGACGGTGGCCGGTGCGATCGATCGAGAAGCCGACGGGGCTACTCGATCAATCACTGTGCGTGCGAGCAGCGCCGATGGTTCAACAGCCGATTCGAACTTCACAATCGCCATTAGCGATGTGGATGAATTCGACACATCCTCTGTGGTTGACTCCGTGCCCTCTGTGAACTCTGTGGTCGAGAATGCGGCGGCCGGCACCACAATCAATCTCACGGCTTTCGCCGAAGACTTCGACGCCACAACCAACACGATAACCTACAGCCTCACGAATAATGATGGAGGCCGATTCGCAATCAACTCTGTGACGGGAGTTGTGACCGTTGCCGGCGCGATCAATCGCGAGACCGACGGACCAGTTCGATCGATTGCGATTCGGGCAACCAGTGCCGATGCGTCATTTACGGAGCAGACATTTACGATCGCGGTTGTCGATGTGGATGAGTTCAACGTTTCTGTACCGGTGGATGCCAATGCTCTGACCAACGCCGTCACCGAAAACGCTACAAACGGCGCTGTGGTTGGCATTACGATGTCGGCCTTCGACGGCGATGCCACATTGAACGGAATCACATATAGTCTGCTCAATGACGCTGGCGGACGATTTGCGATCGATGCCAGCACGGGCATTGTCACCGTGTCCAATGGCAGTCTGCTGGATCGCGAATTGGCGAGTTCTCACACGATTGTGGTTCAGGCCGCCAGCGACGATGGTTCATTCTCCACGCTGTCGGTCGATATCGCTCTGATCGACGTTGATGAGTTCGACATTACGCCGGCTGTCGATGTGAATGCGACCGTGAATCTGGTCGCGGAGTTGGCTCTGCAGGGGACACTAACAGGAATTACAATCTCGGCCAGTGACGCCGACGCGACCACGAACGCCATTACGTATTCGTTAGATGACAGTTCCGGCGGAAGGTTCCAGATCAACGCTTCGACTGGCATCATCACGGTCGGCCTGACACCGCTCAATTTCGAGTTTGCATCAACTTACTCCATCACTGCTCGAGCCACCAGTGCGGATGGTTCTGCGGCAACGATCACGCTGACGATCGGCCTTGCGGATGTCAATGAGTTTCCGATCTCGGCGATCACCGACGCCAATGTCGCCACAAATACGGTCGCGGAAAATGCGGCCAACGGCTCCATCGTTGGAATCACAGCTTTCGCTTCAGATTCAGACGGAACTGACACCGTCACCTACAGTCTGGATAATTCGGCGGGCGGACGATTTTCGATCGACTCCAGCACCGGAGTCATGACTATTGCTGACGGCACGCTGCTGAACTACGAAGCGGCCACCAGCCACAGCGTGATCGTTCGAGCCACCTCGACTGATGGATCGAGCACGACAATGACGATGTTGGTCAATCTGATCGACGTCAATGAATTTTCGATTACCCCGATGACTGACAGCAACTTGACCGCAAATGCTGTCAACGAGAACGCCGCCAACGGCACTCTGGTTGGTTTCACGGCCAGTGCGGTGGATGCGGATGGCACGACCAATCTCATCACTTATACGCTGGACGATAATGCGGGCGGACGCTTCTCAATCAACGCCACGACGGGCACTGTGAGTGTAGTAAACGGCGGTTTGCTGGATCGCGAAACGGCGGCGAGCCATAACATCATCGTTCGAGCCACATCGGCCGATCTTTCGTTTGTCACTCAAATGGTTTCGATTTCCATCAATGATGTCAATGAGTTTTCCACGTCCGCAGTGACTGATACCGACACGAACACAGAAGCGGTCCTCGAGAACGCAGCGAATGGCACAGTGGTCGGGCTGACGGCCTATGCATTCGACGCCGACAGCACTACCAACGCGATCGTTTACTCGCTCGATTCCAATGCCGGTGGTCGATTTGCTATCGACGCGAACACTGGTATTGTGACCGTCGCCAATAGCACATTGCTGAACTACGAGGCTCAAACCAGCCACAGCGTCACGGTACGAGCGACCTCGACGGACGGTTCCTTTTCCGTTCGCACGTATACAATTCAGTTGAACGACGTCGATGAATTTGACGTCGGGGCCATCACTGATACGAATTCGGCAACGGACTCGGTTAATGAGAATTCCGTTGCGGGCACGCTGGCCGGTATCACCGCAACAGCCTCAGACGCTGACGAAACCAACAATACCATCACATGGACACTGGACGACGATGCCGGTGGCCGATTTGCGATTCACTCAGCGACCGGAATCGTGACCGTCGCGGATGGAAGTCTACTCGACCGCGAAACCAGCGGATCGCACACGATTATCGCTCGAGGCACCAGTAGTGATTCGTCCTTCACGACTCGGTCCTTCACAATCACAGTGAATGACCTGAATGACACAGCGCCGATCATTACACCGGCACAACCATACACCGTCTCTGAGCTGGCCGGTGTTGGAACCGTCGTCGGCAATGTTGTCGCGACCGACGCCGACAGCGTAGGAGCACTTCAGAATTGGTCCATCGTGGGAGGCAACAGCGACGGGATCTTCAGTATCAATGCGGCGACCGGACGGTTATCCGTCTCCAACGTGACCAATCTGAATTTCGAACGCAACTCGACCTACACGCTGCTTGTGTCTACCGCTGACGGAGTAAACACATCACTGACGGAAGCCGTTGTGATCTCCGTGATCGATGAAAACGAAGCACCGGTTTTCATGCCATCCTCGGGAATCACGATCAATGAAAACCTTTCCAACAATACGGTGATCGGACAAGTCACCGCGACCGACGTCGACGCCGCAGACCAGCTCACCTATTCACTCAGCGGCAGCGTTCCGGTATCCGCATTCTCGATCGATGCGAACACTGGCGAAATCTCTGTTCGCGATTCATCACTGTTAAACTTCGAGGCGATCCGAACCATCACGCTGACCGTTCAGGTGACAGATTTAGCTGGCCTGACGGATTCTCTGGTAACTGTCGTCGCTCTCCGCGACGTCAATGAGGTGCCAACGGCGATCAATCTGACTGGCGGCATAGTTACGGAGAACAGTGTCCCTGGAGTCCTCGTCGGAACGGTGTCGGGAACGGACCCTGATGCCGGTGATCGGCTGATTTATTCGCTCGTGAATAGTGCATGGGGACGCTTTGTTGTCGATTCAAGTACCGGTGCGATTACCGTTGCTCCGGGTGCTGATTTGGATTACGAAGCCTGGGCCACACACGCTATTGTCGTTCGTGCAACAGACACAACGGGGCTATTCTTTGACCAGACGTTTACGATCAACGTTCGAGACATCAACGAAGCTCCGATTGCTTTTGCCGACGTCTACTCCACGTTCCAGCTAACGCCTCTAAATTTAACATCACTCTACGGCGTACGTGCGAACGATTATGACGATGACGGGAATGTGCTCTCCGTGCAGTTGATGTCAGGTCCGAGCCACGGAATCCTATTGCTGCGAGCTGACGGATCGCTCGTTTACGATCCTATCGACGTCTTCACGGGAACTGTTACCTTCAATTATCGCGTCACTGACGGAGTTGTCTTCAGCAATTCGGTCACAGTAACGATCGATGTGCTGCCAACTGTAAATCCCGGTGGCGGAGGCAGCGGGAATGGAGGTGGTGATGGGACCGGTCCCGGCGACAACACGGGCGGCACAGGAAATGGTACAGATCCGGGGGCAGTCATTGTTCCACCTGGACTTGGTGGCAGTACAAATAACACCTCTGCAACCACAGAGACGACAAGCTTTGACAAGCCGCTCTCAGAGAGCTCCGAGGCTTCCGTTGACGCGAATAATAATTCTGCAAACGAGTCGGGTGTCTTCGGCTTCAGCAGCACTGTGAGCATCGCGACGATCGCCGAAGCGGGATTCTCAGACCGCACGGTGATCGACTATCGCCCTGATGCCGGACCACAGAATGTCGTACCGGGACCTGTGGCGACGGTTTGGGGTAATACAACTGTCGAGGCACTTCCGTTTGACGCCCTGGTGCGTTCAATCGAGCTTCACGTTGAGCCTCAGGTCGTGAGCCAGGCGGAGGTTGATCATCGATTTGCCGGCTTCACCACAGGAGATCTGGTGGTTGGAACATCGGCCTTCGTTTCTACTTCGGTCTCTGTGGGAATTATGGTCTGGGTACTTCGAGGCGGTTCGCTATTGACCGCGTTTATGTCGGCTACTCCTGTCTGGACATCATTCGACCCTCTGCCAATTCTGGTGAATCGAGGATCTGCAGGTCCGAAGGAAGATGACACTTTGCTTTCTCTGGTCAAAGGATTGAGGAAGTAACACAGGAGGTCCTCTGGACGTGAGTATTATCACGCCATAGATTGTCGAACCCCCTTGAGTCTCATGGCAAACATATGAGCCTCGCGCATTCGACTTCTGTGGAAAAACATTTGCCATGCCTCGTCAATCGTCGACAAACATCGGACTTGGCCAGGCGCCGTTGCGAATCGCAGGTTTGTATGCTTGCTTTGGTCTGATCTGGATCTGGCTGAGTGATTGGCTGCTGATTTGGCTTGGGTACTCTGCAAGCCATCCACTGATTGCAGGCGCGGTTAAGGGGACCGCCTTTGTGGTCATCACCGCGATGCTGCTGCACTGGCTGATAAGGCGTGAAATCGCCGTTGCTCAGAAGTCTGAGACTTTGCTGCGGGCGGTGGTCGAAGGCACAACCGATGCCGTGTTCGTCAAAGATTCTGACGGACGATATCTGCTGGCCAATGAGGCCGCGGCAAGATTCATCGGCAAACCTGTGGATGAAGTTCTTGGCCGTGATGATCGCCAATTGTTCGGGACCGGAGACGCCGACCGAATTATCGCGAACGATCGAGCGACGATGGCCGGTGGCCAGGTTGTCAATCATGAAGAAACCCTCACTTCCGCCGGGGCGATACGCACTTACCATGCCACCAAAGCTCCGTTTCGAGATGCCACCGGGGCGATCACGGGCCTGATTGGCGTCTCGCGGGATATCACCGAGCGAAAGTCCATCGAAGACGCTCTTCGGCTCAGTGAACAGCAGTATCGAGCACTTGCCAACGCCATTCCACAAATCGTATGGACCGCGACTTCAGATGGTGCTGTCACTCAGGTGAACTCAAAGGCAATAGAGTATACCGGCCTGACGGTCGAAGAGTTATCCGGATGGTCGTGGCAGAAGGTAGTCCATCCCGACGATCGATCCGATGCCGTCACAGAATGGACTCATGCATTGAAGGACGGTGTTCCCCGAACGTTCGAGATGCGGATCCGACGATCGGACGGGGAGTATCGGTGGCACATCGTGCGCGAGCAGCCATTGCGTGACGCAAAGGGAGTCATTGAGTTATGGGTCGGGACTTGTACAGATATTGACGACCTGACTCGGGCCGAGAATGCTCTTCGGGAAACCGAAACCAGACTTCGAGAAGCTCAGCGTATCGCACGTCTCGGCAGCTGGAACTGGGAGCCGCAGACGGACAGAGTGGCGTGGTCTGATGCGGAATTCGAATTGTTCGGGGTGAGTCCACAGGACATCCATCCGAGCCTGGAATCCTTTCTTTCTCTTCTGCATCCGGATGATCGATCGATCGCAATTGCTCGCGTCGAAGGCATGAAGGCTGGCGACAGTGAGTTCGCCAATGATATGCGTATCATTCGGCCCGATGGGGAATGGATCTGGATTCACAGTCGTGCTCGTGCAACACGGGACTCTTCGGGACAAATCATCCGAGTAGAAGGGACGGATCAGGACATCACTGAGATGGTCCGCGCAAAACAACTGCTGCGGGCGGAGCGAGATCGCATCGAAAAGCTGATGGAGGCAGTGCCGGTTGCAATTTGCTCCTTTCAGCTGACCCCTGACGGCCGGATGACAATGCCGTATGCGAGTCCTCGCATCGAACCAATTTATGGCCTTTCACCCGCAGAACTGGCTGTAGACGCTTCCAGAATTTTCTCCTTCCTCCATCCGGACGATCGTGAACGCGTTCAGAACAGCGTCGCAGACTCCGCACGCTCATTGACGTTGTGGCGAGACCAATTCCGTGTCCTGAGCCCGGAACATGGAGAGATCTGGATCGAAGGTTGCTCGGTGCCCAGCCAGACGTCAGACGGCAATATCCTGTGGCACGGCTATGTGAACGATGTGACCGACCGGTTGCGTGTCGAAGAAGCTCGAGATGAGCTGCTGGCTCGACTACAGCTCCACATTGATCGAATGCCTATTGCCTATGTTTTGTTCGACGCAGAGATTCGATTCGCAAACTGGAATCCGGCAGCAGAGAAGATCTTCGGTTATTCACGTGAAGAGATCATCGGTCAGTCCATGCATTTCCTTGTGCATCCCGAAGATCATCTTCATGCGGAGGATATTTCGCGCCGTTTGTTGTCTGGCGACGTCGCTGCACAAAGCATCAACAGAAATGTGACGAAGGATGGTCGCGTCATTACCTGCGAATGGCACAATACGCCACTTTTCGCGGCGAATGGTTCGTTTCTTGGTGTTCTTGCCATGGCGCTGGACATTACGAACCGCGTCGAAGCAGAAGCGGCTCTGCGAGACAGTGAACGCCGGCTGCGATTGGCTCTGGAGGCCGCTAGCTCCGTTGCATTTACGTGGGATGTTCCGAATGATGCTGTCACACGCTATTTCAGCACGGAACCAGCGCTCCCCGTTACAGCCGAGCGCACCGGCACGTTGAATGGTGTCCGTCAGCACATTCACCCGGAGGATCTTCCGGAGTTTGACTCACGTCTCTCGGCCTGCCTCGCAGGAGGCACTGAATATCGAAACAGTTATCGTGTGATTCGCGCCGATGGCACAATCGTCACGAAAGAAGAATACGGATATCTCGACCGATCTGCCGACGGATCGCCACTTTCTCTGACCGGCATCATCATCGATATCACGGATCGCATCGCCGCGACCGAAGCCTTGCGAATCAGCGAAGAGAGATTGCGTATCGCTCTGAAAGGAGCTCGCGGTGGTGTGTGGGATTGGGATCTCAGTTCCGGCCATGTCTGGTGGTCCCCGGAAGTCTACGAGCTCATGGGGGCCGCCGCAGGAACGGACACTGGAGAGGCGTCCGCTGTTGAACTGATCGACGAACGCGATCGTTTAAAGGTTCAGGAGGCGCTCGCTGATGCAATGGCCCGCAAAGTCGACTATCACTGTGAGTTTCGTGTTTTGGGAGGCACTCGATGGTTGTCGTCTCACGCCAGACTATTCTGCAACGCCGCAGGGGAGCCTGTTCGACTGCTTGGGATTACCTGGGACATCAGTGATCGAATGCAGGCGATGGAGGCCCTGCGTGAAAGCGAAATGCGATACCGACGACTGATCGCTGTGCTTCCGACGGCCGTACTGGTGCATGACGGCCATCGGGTACTATACAGCAATCCCGCCTTCGTTCGCCTGGTGGGTGCAGAAACCGCTGACGAAGTGGCCGGTCGACCAGCGATTGATTTTGTCTCGATGGATGACCGGACGCTGGTGCAGGAGCGAATCCTCGAAATGCTTGCGACAGGCGAGCCTGTTTCCGGGACAGAGATACGGCTTGCGAGGCTCGATGGGCGATCGATCCCCGCCTACAGTGTTTCCACGCCAGTCACCGGATATGGCCCGGAAGCCTTTCTCGTCGCGATCACAGACCTCACGGACAAAGAACGCGCTACGGAATTGCTGCGTTCGGTGTTAAGCAGTGTGGGCGATGCAATTCTGACGATAGACGAAAAGGGGATCATTGGTTCCGCCACTCCGTCAGCCGCAAGACAGTTCGGTTATACGGAAGACGAACTGCTCGGACAAAACGTCAGCCTGTTGATGTACGAACCTTTCGCGCAGGAACATGACGGTTACCTGTTCAGTTACCTGAAAACCGGGATCGCGAAAGTCATCGGGATCGGTCGTGAGGTGGAATGCCTGCGTCGCGATGGCACCAGGTTTTCGGCAGATCTGACGGTGACTGAATTCTCTCTGGAAGGAGAGCGAAGATTCACCGGCGTGCTTCGGGACACAACCGAAAGGAAACGACTGCAGTCCCAGTTCATTCAGGCGCAGAAGATGGAAGCCGTCGGTCGACTGGCCGGAGGAGTGGCTCATGACTTTAACAATCTGCTGACAATTATTTCCGGATACTGTGAACTTCTGCTGATGTCCGATCTGCCGGTCGGTGACAAACGGCGAGAATCAATCGCGACCATCCGAGACGCGGGCGAGCGGGCTGCTCGACTCACGCAGCAACTGCTGGCCTTTAGCCGCAAAGCCGTGTTTGAACCAAAGCTGATCGACCTGAATGAACTGGTGACAGATTCCGTCAAACTTCTCCGTCGACTGATTGGCGAAGACATTATTCTGGTGGTCATCACGTTTCCAAAGCCAACTCCTGTGAAAGCCGATCCGGGACAGTTTGAACAGGTGATCATGAATCTGGTGGTGAATGCTCGCGACGCGATGCCCACCGGTGGTCGACTGACGATTGAAACATCAGTCCTGCCCGCTGCAGGTTCCGAATCGTCATTGTTCGCGTGCCTTGCTGTGAGTGACACCGGTCAAGGAGTGTCGGACGAGGTGAAGGAAAAAATCTTCGAGCCGTTCTTTACAACTAAAGGCGTCGGCAAAGGCACGGGCCTGGGACTTGCCGTGGTGCACGGTGTGGTCACGCAGAGTGGCGGACAGATCACCATGGAAAGTTCAGTCGGTGTCGGGACAACATTTCGTGTCGTGATGCCAATGGTCAGTGACTCCTCTTCGAGTCACGCGGTCGAGTCAACTCGGTTTGCAACTCGAGGGACAGAGACGGTGCTGCTGGTCGAAGACGACAAAGCAGTGCGAAGAATTGCCAAAATCTCTTTGCAAAGTCAGGGATACAAAGTTCTGGAAGCCAGCGATGGATCAGCGGGACTGCGTCAGGCAGAAACATACCCTGGTGAAATCCACCTGCTGATCAGTGATGTGGTGATGCCCGAAATAGGCGGTCGTCAGCTGCTTGACGCAGTTCGCAAACATCGCCCGGGGCTGCGAGTGCTTTTCATGAGTGGTTACACGGACGACGCCGTACTACTGCATGGAGTGGTGGAAGCGACCGACGCATTTATTCAGAAGCCATTCACTCCGCTCAGTCTCGCTCGTAAAGTTCGTGAAGTGATCGACGCGACCTGACCGAGGCAAGGCGATAGAGGACGCCGGATGTTGACAAGACGCAGGCTCTGTGAGATTTCAAATGCGTTCCGGTTCAACTCAGAATTCTCACGGTCCCGGCGACAAAGAAACATCTCATTTTGATCCACACGAAATAACCAATCGGCCCTTCCGCATGTCTGTGGGTCCAGCAATGCTTGAACATTGCGGCGCTCACCAACCTCTTGGCTTCGCCATTCCTCAGGACAATCATGTACACTCCACCCAGCTTTGTCGAGAACGACCTCAGAACGCTGCACGATTTTATGGATCAGAACAGCTTTGCAACTCTGATCTCTGCCGGTGAGCAGGAACCTTTTGCCAGTCATTTACCGCTGCTGATCGAACGCGACCGAGGAACTCAGGGCGTCCTCGCCGGGCATTTTGCTCGAGCCAATCCGCATTGGCAGATGGCGAACGGACAGAGAGTTCTAGTCATCTTTCACGGCCCGCACGCCTATATTTCACCAGGCTGGGTGCAGTCGAAAACAATGGTACCGACCTGGAACTACGTGGCTGTTCATGCTTACGGCGTCCTGAGAATTGTCGATCATCCTGATTGTGTCCGGGACATCCTGACGCGAATGGTCAGCCGTTATGAATCAAGTCGAGAGCAACCATGGACGATGGATCTGGCCGATCAGGGGTTCATCGAAAAGCTGACATCTGCAATCGTAGGTTTCGAAGTTGAGATCGATCGCCTCGAAGGCAAATGGAAGCTCAGCCAGAATCATCCGGCTGAACGTCGCGAACAGATTGTCACTGGTTTGCTCGAGACAGAACGTAACGACGAGTTACAAATCGCCCGATTAATGAAGGACTTGCCACAGACGGCCTGATCAAACCCTGACGTTGGCATTGCAGGGCGATCCCCTTTTTCCTGACGGAGCGAGAAGAACCTTGCCGAGCTGCTCCGTCAGTGTGCAGAACCCCAAAGATTCGGGCCATGACAGATCTCTACTGCAGATCATACAGTTCGTCCCGTTTCAATGGGTCCTGAAGATTGCCGGCAGAGATGAACCCCAAACGCTTCTTTTCCATCAGCTGCACTTGTTCCGGGGACAAGAAATTGTCTCCGGGAACATCGACATGCACGGCGTAGGAAAAGCTCTCCACATGCCCGTCGAGAAATGCCACATTGGCGGAATCGAGATGGCGAAAGTGAACCGTAGGAAAGTTCTGACTTGGCGGATCCAGCAGCCAGTTCTCTTCAAAACTGAACTGCATCGGCGAAAATCCAACCAGCTTGACAGCAGCGCTGTCAGAGAACACCACCGTGCGTCCTGATTCAGGAACATCTCGAAACCGTCGACAGAGTGGCCTGGGGCTGAATTGAGCTGCATAGGTCGGAGGCAACCATTCGATTCCCGCCGGTCGTGACAGATAGTGTCCGTTATACCCGAATCCCGTAGCAGGTCGGCCAAACCTCACCACATCCATCTGTGGTGGGCCAAAGTTCGGGCACTGAAATGATTCATAGTTGGTTTCCATGAATGCACTCAATGGCCCGGCGGTAAAATCCAGCTGCAACTGGGGATTTGGCTGATCATAATCGACCGTGCCAAACCAATACTGAGCTTTCCCCTGTCCTCCGGAAAACGTCTGCAGATAATTCATTCTTTGTCTGTCTTCGACAACATAGGGCACAAACTGTTCATTGAAGACGTCAGAATAGTTATGCATCGCGAGCACCAGTTGCTTGAGGCTGTTACGACACTGCGTTCGTCGTGCAGCCTCACGAGCCTGCTGGACCGCCGGCAACAGAAGGCCAATCAACACCGCAATGATCGCGATGACGACAAGCAGTTCAATCAATGTAAATCCGCGCAGTTGTCGTCGTTGATTGTGATGAGGCAGCAACTCAGCCATCGATATTCACTCCACCTGAAAATGAGTCGCTTCAGGGAGTCACCGGCTGAACACGAAATCCATTGATGCGCCGCGGATGGTGTGTATTCCGGATGCCGGAGTGATAACGAACGCGTGGAGTCTGCCATGAAGCCGACACCGACGAGCCTCTGCCATCACACTCGGACCAAACACAACACAAAGCTGTCCGTGTGTCCTAATGGATTGTTCATACCGACAACACTCTTCCGCGAAGTGTTTGTCCGCAGCGTCTTCAGGCAGGTCTTCTGGCTTTCGAATCATCCTGAACTCTGCGTCTTCCCATGAGCCGGGCATTCGCCCTTTTTCACAGTGACATTCAGCAGAGCCAGTCCTCGATTACAGCGGCGGGACCGCGACGGAATCCCAGAACAACTGGTCACCGTCTTCCCTTTTCATTCGCAACCGCGATTCCCGCTGTGACAAAATTGTCCACAGCTTCAGAACCGCCCACGAACACCTGAAACACTTGTCTCAGGGAAGCAACATGCCCCCCGATCGATTGAGTACTCTACAGTGCGAGTCGTGGAATGCAACGTTGAACTCAAGGTCCGTCCAAATCGGGAGCATTCGCGGATTTCGGCAGGTCATCCTTGCCGAGAAAGACTTCGCGGCTTGCCGCGACCTGTATGCACGGGCACCACAGTTTTCAGCCGATATTCTGGCACCTGTTGCACGCGAGTTTCGCCTTGCGGCAATACGGAAATCCTTTCGGCAGAAAGGACCTGCCTTAACGATCATCCGAGGCTACGCCCGTCTAAATCCGCCGACAATCCAATTGAGGACTCGTTCGGCGAACAGCAACTTGCTGAATCTCAGAGGGTGTTCCGGTTACGTCACCAGCACTCAGGCTTCCACCGGCGAAAACTCGCAGGCGCCCAGCAACCGTGGAATCGAATTTCGAATCCGCTGCGCATGCAATTCTGAAACAGCCATCAAAGGAGGAGCCACCGTTCGGCGGCAAAGCCCACACTCCTCCATCGCCAGTTTCAGTCCCGGAATGAGTTTCATCTGTTGTTGCTCATCATAATAAACCGAGGCAAAGACGTCGGCGATTGTCTGTTTCCAATGGGCAATTTCGTTTGCGTCCTTCCGCACCGCGGCAAGATACAGTCGACTGTAAACCTGCGGCAGCAAATTGCCGCCACCACAGACCCCGCCATTTGCACCCGCGGCAACCGCCTCTGCCAAAAGCTCTTCAGGTCCCATGAAGATGACAAAGTCTTCTCGATCACGATGCCTGTCACAAAGCTTCTGGAAGTAGGCCCAGTCGCCACCGCTGTCTTTGATCCCAGCGATATTGGGATGATGAGACAGAGAATCCACAATCCCGAGATCCAACGTGACACCGACGCAGGATGGCATATTGTAAAGCATCAGCGGCAATGGTGAGCGGTCAGCAAGCTCACGAAACCAGGCTTCAAGGGCAGCCTGAGACACATCGAAATAAAACGGTGCAGCCGCCACAATGGCTGCGGCCCCGCAGGAGGCTGAATGCTGGGCTAATGCCAGTGACTCGGCCAGACTGGTATCTGTGACGCCGACCAGAACAGGAACTCGGCCCTTGACCTGTTCACACGTCCGCTCCACCATGGTCCGTCGCATATCGTAGGTCAGCGAGGGGCCTTCTCCCGTGGTCCCAAGGACAAACAATCCCGAGACGCCGCCCTGCAGCAAATGTTCTACAACGCGATCTACGGCGTCGACATCGAGTTGATCGGCCGACTTCATGGGTGAGATAACGGGCGGAATGACGCCGGCGAACTTTTGCATCATGAATACTCAGAGAAATTTAGTAGGTTCGTTTACACGGGAAAACATAAGATTCAGCCACCGGGCTGCTGACAACAGACTGCCGATCGCACACGAAGATGTGACCTTCCGTCATTGCACCAATAAACTGTGCGTCAATCACCTGTTTCCGGTCAAAATGTCGGCTGAAAAACGACCGAAGGCTCTGCCAAAGACTGCAGTTCTTCGGGATTCGCCAGATCCTGAAACTCAACGAGGATCGGTGTCCTGAGTCGCCGGCCCCAACGCAAGAATTCCGCGAATCAGAACTTTCAAAGTATGCCCACAGGATTCCGAGCGCACACGACTTTTCCCTCAGGATGAAAGGAGATTCAAGATTTGAGACAGTTCGACTGCGAACATAAGCAGCCGGGAGATTTCTGAGTGCAGGAAAAACGCCCGAACTGCCTCAGCTCTCAAGGAACAGTCCCGGAACAGAATCCAGTCCTTCAAAAAGGCGAGAAGCCACAACCCGAAATTTCAGTAAGTGACTTTCTCTACTCGCAGCAAAAGCCGGACGCTAACGCGTTCCGGCTGATTAAATCAACAGTCTGTCACGCCACTGACAAGGGATTTGTCGACCCTTCGGACCTGAGAATCGGCATCCTCGAAAAGGCCCCTTCAGGTCAGGGGATGCGGAACTTATTTCGGGACTGGATCCACGAGCCCAGCTTCGGTTTTCTTAGGCGTTCTAACAAACATAGGGGTTGTCAGGGTTCGCAACAGCGGCAACGGATTCGCCTTTTGGGGAATCTCGTGTTTGACACCGCCCGGGATGCATTGGCCAATTTCCTGAAGTCGTCGCCCTGCCATTCCGAAAAGCATGATGCCAGCAAGCGGCAGAATCTGCCGGGCGGAAGAATTCACTGAATCACATCGCCCGCCAGACAGATAAGAACGTAAGTTATTAATTAACAACGCGTTACGACGAATCACCCCCGCCAGATGCTTGAGAATTTCGCTTCAGGAAGACAATTCTGTAGCGTTTGATCAGTTGAAGTTTGCCGTGAAAAGTGAATATTGGGTGAGATTAGTGATCTGGGAAACCCTGTCACTGCGAGTCAGAGTTTTGCCTCGCCAGTGAACATAGGTGCCGATTTTTCTTTGTTTTTTTTGCTTTTGTGGTTCAATGTGATTCTGCTTCTCAAGCGTTCTTGGACGCAACGCAGTTCACTTCGAAAACCTTGCCAGGGAACACGATGTATACGCTTTTGACCGGTGCCACAGGTTTGGTGGGACGATACCTGGTTCGCGATTTGCTGCTGAATGGCCACGAGCTGGCTGTCGTTGTCCGGCCATCTCGAAAACAATCGCCTCGTGAAAGAATGGAGGAGATTCTCCAGCACTGGGAGCGAGAACTGGGGCGTGCCCTGCCTCGGCCCGTGGTACTTTCTGGTGACATTGCTGAGCCCGGTTTTGGCTTGAACTCAGAAGAGACCGAATGGGTGGCTGAGAACTGCAGCTCAATTATTCACAGTGCAGCGATCCTTGAGTTTTACGGAAAAGATCGTGCAGGGGAGCCTTGGCGGACAAACCTGAACGGCACGCAGAATATGATTGATTTGTGCCGCGAAACAGGCATCAAGGACATTCATTACGTTTCGACGGCCTACGTCGCGGGCTTGCAGTCCGTTCCTGTCATGGAATCCAGCCTCAATGCTGGTCAGTCGTTTCGTAACGACTATGAAGAGAGCAAGTTCTGTGCGGAAACGCTCGTCAGGCAGATTGATTTTGCCGACCATGTCACCGTCTACCGTCCAGCCGTCATTTCTGGTGATTCACGAACCGGCTACACCAACACTTACCATGGCTTATATCTCTACCTGCGGCTGATGTCGGTAATGATTCCGCCAGTTCCAGCGGATGAAAATGGCTACCGTCACACTCCAATCCGCTTACGAATGACCGGTGACGAACGTAGAAACATCATACCGGTCGAATGGGTCTCCGCTGTCATGTGCCGCTTGTTTGAAACCGAGGAAGCTCGCGGCCTGACATTCCACATCGCACCGGACAAGCCGATCACATCTCGCGAGATGATCGAATACTGCGGCGAGTACTTCAAATCGACGGGCGTGGAGTTCCATGGCCATGGCGAACTGCCTCCGCTCGCTAACCGCGCTGAGAACGAAGATCAGTGGATGTTTGAGCGTATGGTTATGGAGAATGCAGAAACCTACGCTCCTTATGAGCAGACGGACAACACGTTTGATATGACGAATACCAAGAGATTCGCTGGAGACATTCTGTGTCCGGAACTCGATAAGACTGTGATTTTTCGGTACATCGAGTACGGAAATGAAGACCGTTGGGGTAAACGTAAACCCGATGTGGACACCGTAAAAGCATGGATTGAAGATTCATTGCGAAATCAGGTGAACACCGAGGCGTCTGACGGCCGTCGTCATATCGTGGGCCTCGATGTCCATGGTCCAGGCGGCTGCCAGGCGACGCTTGAGCTGTCTCCGTCCGGGCTTCACAGTGTTCACAAGGGACTGCCTGACCAGGATCTGCCGGTGCTCCGCATTGCTTTGTCGGATCTTGAATCGGCCATGAAGAATCCCGAGAATTCTTCGATCATCAATCAGGGATGGGAAGGAGTCGGCCCGGTTCCAGCATCGTCTCTGACGACGATGCTGTTGGGAGCACTCGAGCCACAAACAGTTGAAGCCCGGGGCTAATGGCCTGGCATTTAGCTGGACAGCGCCATGTTTACAAGAACCATTGAGAAACAAGCCCGAAGCGCCAGCGAGTGAATGAGTCGCAAAGTGGGCTCTGCGCGAAATGAAGTGGCGGATTCTCTGCCCTGGACGCGTGCCCTGAAGTCATTAGACTTCGCGCAGTTTGGATGAACTTGTTTACTTTGCAAGAAACTGTGTTGGACTCATGCCGCAGCCAGAATTTGGCGTAATCTTTGACGTCGACGGTGTTCTGATCGACTCGTATGGAGCCCATTTGAAGACATGGCAGATTTGCTGTCAGCGTCATGGGCGCGAATGCACGGAAGCACAATTTGCGGCCGGGTTTGGACGCACAAGCCGAGAAGTGATTCGCGATACCTGGCCGAATCCTCCCAGTGATGCCGAGATCGCCGCATTCGATGAGGAGAAAGAAATCCTTTATCGAGAACTCGTTGCGAATGATTTTCCTCACATGCCCGGGGCCAAAGAACTGATCACAGCTCTGCATGCCTTACGCATCCCCATGGCGATCGGCTCCAGCGGACCTCCCCGAAACGTAGAATTGGCCATCGAAAAGCTCGGAGCGAAAGACATAATCCGCACGGTGATTACCGGCCGGGATGTTGTGAAGGGAAAACCTCATCCGGACGTGTTTCTCAAAGGCGCGCAGGGGATGGGACTTGACCCTTCCCGTTGTATTGTGCTGGAAGATGCTCCACCTGGCATTGAGGCCGCACTGGCGGCTGGCGCAAAATGCCTCGGGATTGTTTCGCGTGGGCACAAATGGGATGAACTGCATCGAGCGCATGATCGAGTGATGGGCGATCTGCGACAGGTTACGCCGGAACTACTGCGGCGAATTGTGTGCTTCTGAAGGGGCACCGCCATCGCGTCTTAAACGACGATTAGAATGGATTCAGGAATCATTGAAGGATTAGAGAAGGACTTGTTTCATGGCGACTGTAAACGATACGACAATCCTGATCTTCGGAGCCTCCGGAGATCTGACGTCTCGCAAACTCATCCCGGCTCTGTTTCGTCTCTCGCAGCAGCAGTATCTATCCGAGAAATGCCCGGTCATCGGCGTGGCTCGCCGGCCGAAAAGTCACGAAGAGTTCCGGGCGGAGATTAAAGAAACCGTCCGAGCCCGCATCGGTGCTGAGAAGTTCGACGAAGCTGCATGGGACGTGTTTGCGAAGCAGCTTTTCTATCAGCAGCTCGATATCAGCAACAGCGCGGAGTATACCGGGCTGCATAAGTCGACATCCGAAATTGAGGCGTCGCTGGGTGGCAGCGGAAAGTCGACGCGAGTGGTTTATCTGGCGACGACCCCCGATCTGTTTGCACCCGCCGTGGAAGGTCTGCACGAGGCCGGCATGATTCCGCCTCGTGAAGAAGATTCGCGTCTGCGAGTTGTCGTGGAGAAGCCGTTCGGACGAGATTTAACTTCGGCTCAGGAACTGACGGTACAACTGGCTCGCCGTCTGCAGGAAAGCCAGATCTATCGTATTGACCATTATCTGGGCAAAGAAACGGTTCAGAATATCCTGTTGTTTCGCTTCGGCAACGCCATTTTTGAGCCGCTGTTGAATCGCAATCATGTCGAGCATATTCAGATCACTGTGGCGGAGTCGCAGGGAATGGAGGGAGCTCGAGGAGGTTACTACGACACGTCGGGTGCCATGCGCGACGTCTTGCAGAATCACGTCCTGCAATTGCTTTGTCTGATTGCGATGGATCCGCCATCTTTGTTTCAGGCTCGCGAAATTCGCGACGAAAAAATGAAGGTGCTTCAGTCACTGCGGCCGGGGACAAGTGGTCCCATCGGCAACTGGGCGGTACGCGGACAGTACTCCGCTGGCCTTGTGAATCGTCAGCCAGCATTGGCGTACCGAGAAGAGCAGCGAGTCAGCCCGACGTCGAATCGTGAAACGTACGTGGCGATGCGAGTCGCTCTCGATAACTGGCGCTGGGCTGGTGTTCCGTTCTATCTACGAACGGGCAAACGTCTGCCGAAACAACTGACTGAGGTGGCGATTCAGTTCAAGAATCCACCGCTTAATCTGTTCTCCACAGTCGAATGTGATGGTGATCTTTGTGATCTCGTGGAGACTCGCCCCAATCAGTTGATTCTTCGCATTCAGCCTCAGGAAGCCATCTCACTGCGTTTCTCTACCAAGCGGCCCGGGATGAATTATCAGGTTCAGCCTGTATCAATGGATTTCGCCTACGACGAGCATTTCGATGCGCAGTTGCCGGAGGCTTACGAACGATTGCTGCTGGATGTGATGCGCGGTGATTCGACTTTGTTTACTCGCAGTGATGAACTGGAAGCGGCGTGGCGATTTGTAACGCCCATTCTCGAAGCCTGGGAAGGCAGCTCTTCCGCTCCGGAGTTTTATCCGGCCGGAACGTGGGGACCAGCGGCTGCAGATCGACTGATCTCTGAAAGCAAAGCACTCTGGCGTGCGCCTCGGTAATCGGTTTCTGTGGATCACCAGGGGCCGGTCGCCCTGTTCTTCTGCGCCATGTGTGTCTGTGATCTCGCCACGGCCATAACCAGTTGGAAGTCTCTGGAACGACGGTGAATAGTCCCGATCGCTGGTCAGTGTTGAGTTCGGCTTCTGCAACCTCCGGAAACGCTGGCTGTCAAAGAAAGTTCTTTATGGATCTGAAGTTCGATGGACATACCGCGTTAATCACGGGCGGGGCCAGTGGCATTGGACGAGCCACGGCGGAGATGTTTGCTCGCGAGGGATGTGCGGTGCTGCTTTGGGATCTCGCTGCCAACGTGGAGCAGGTGGCTGCAGAGATTCGTGCGAGTCATGGCGTAGCGGTCACAACGGCTCAGGTGAATATTGTTGACTATGTGGCTGTTCAGGCAGCACTGCGAAGTTTTCTGAAAACTCACGACCGGATTGATCACGTGGTTCATTGTGCAGCGGCCGGTTCGGGAAAATTCGGATTCCCGTTTACCAATCTCGCACCGGAAGACTGGCCAAAGATTCTGGAGGTCAACATTCTGGGAATGGTCAACGTCGCCCACGCCATCACTCCGCATTTTGTAGAGAGGCAGTCTGGTACGTTTGTGTTCCTGTCATCCGTGGCCGGGCAGATCGGTTCGCAGACCGATCCACCGTACAGTGCCAGTAAGGCCGCCAATATTAATTTCGCTCAGTGCATGGCAAAGGATCTGGCGAAGCAGGGAATTCGAGTCAACACCGTGTGTCCTGGAATGGTGC
The DNA here is from genome assembly GCA_046349735.1 of Planctomycetaceae bacterium. Classification (GTDB taxonomy): domain Bacteria; phylum Planctomycetota; class Planctomycetia; order Planctomycetales; family Planctomycetaceae; genus SXXK01. The sequence continues at coordinate 28,311 of JAXMBU010000033.1, read as the reverse complement.
AAACTCCCCTGAATCGATCGGTTTGGAAAGCATGGTACGATCAGACACCCGTTGAAAATCGACTGGATTATGAGACGTGGGCGAAACGAAAAATTGAATCCATTGTACCAACCGGTCAGTGGCAGACGCCGGAAGATATCGCCGACATGATCGTCTTCCTGTCATCAGAACGTTCTCGCCAGGTCACAGGGCAAACGATTAACGTCGATGGCGGATTTGTGATGCACTGGTAGCGGAGCTATAAGCCGGAACGCTTCCAATCCCCGGCTGAGTTCAGCAGAATCCCATGGATGACCGGCAATCGTGAACCTTGAGAAAGCTCCGCCATGCGAATCCTGCTGCCAGCACTAATCGTTCTGTTGATTGTCTCCTGTGACGCGCTGACTGCAGCCACAATTATTCACGCGGGGCGATTTATCGATGGCCGCAGCAATGAAATGCAGACAGAGATCTCAATCGTCATCGATGACGGAAAGATTACCGAGGTGGTGAAGGGTTACATCAACCCGGCCGATGGTGATCGACTGATCGATCTCAGCAAACAAACCGTGATGCCGGGGCTGATGGATATGCATACGCATCTGATCGGCCAGCATTCAAAAGAGGCGTATACCGAAAAGTTCTTCATGGACGAATCGGACTACGCCCTGCGCTCCACCAGGTTTGCTCGTGCTACGCTTATGGCCGGCTTCACGACAGTCCGGGAACTGGGTGACAACGGCATCAATTCCGTCTCGCTTCGACGAGCGATCACCGAAGGCTGGATCGTTGGACCTCGAATCTACACGGCCGGTAAGTCAATTGCGACGACCGGAGGACATGCGGATCCGACAAATGGTCTTAAGGGCGATTTTCGTCGTGACGCCGGTCCGACCGAAGGCGTTATCAATGGTGTCGATGATGCTCGAAAAGCCGTTCGCCTGCGATACAAGGAAGGTGCCGACCTGATCAAATTGACGGCGACTGGCGGTATTCTGAGTCTGGCGGCGAACGGCCAGAATCCGCAGTTTACGAAGGAAGAGTTGGAGGCCATCGTCGAGACGGCTCGGGATTACGGCATGGTCGTCACTGTGCATGCTCATGGCGCCGAAGGGATGAAGCGAGCGATTCTGGCTGGCGTCGATTCCGTCGAGCACGGTACGTATATGACCGACGAGATTATGGAGTTGATGAAAGAGCGAGGAACCTATTGGGTTCCAACCAATATGGCGGGTGAATGGGTCGCAAAGAAGGCGGCCGAGCCGGGTTACTTCCCTGAGGTCGTTCGTCCCAAAGCCGCAGCGATTGGTCCGGCGATAAAACAGACGTTCGCCAAAGCGTATAAGTCCGGTGTCAGGATCGCGTTTGGCACGGATAGTGGTGTCTCAACGCACGGCGAGAATGCTCATGAGTTTGAACTTATGGTCGAAGGTGGCATGCCGCCCATGAAAGCGATCCAGTGTGCAACGATTGAGGCGTCTCGGCTTCTGCGTGTCGAAGACAAGCTGGGAACGATTGAAAATGGCAAGCTGGCCGATGTCATTGCCGTCGAAGGAAATCCCCTGGAAGACATCAGCGCGATGAAGAATGTGATCTTCGTGATGAAAGAGGGCGAAATCTTTAAAAAGCCGTAGTGTGGTTTCTCGCAAGTCCCATACAAGCCCGAAGCGCCAGTTTTGAAATGGCGCATTTTCAGGCGCGGAGGGCCGACAAATCCAATGCCGGTGGCATGACGGTCTGTTGATTTAGTCGCGATTCTGAAGAGAAACGCCTATTAACCCGAAGCGCCAGCGAGGAATTCAGCGTTCTTTGCCTCGCTGGCGCTTCGGGTTGGTATGAAATCAACAGACCGTTACGCCACCGGCAGAGGATGTGCCGGGCTTCCAGCCCTAACGAAACTCGCAACTTCAAAAAGCGTCAGCGAGTGAACACTTCGCGACTCATTCACTCGCTGCCGCATCGGGCTTGTATGTTAAATGGTTCTCGTGAACATGGCGCTGTCCCGCTATCCACCGCGAAGAAAGGCGATCAGATCAGCAAAGTCCTGGGGAGATAATTTCTTCTCGAACCCTTCCGGCATCAAACTCAATCCCGTGGCTTTGATCTCTGCGATCTGTTCTCGCTGCAGGATCTGTTGCTTGTTCTCGGCCTGCTTCAGTGTCAGGCTCACAGGAGATTCCTCGGCAATCATTCCTGCCAGCACCTGACCATCATGCAGGGCGACGGCAAACTGCATATAGTTGGGCCCGACTTCGCGATTGGGGTCCAGAATCTGAGTCAGCAGCTCGGAGGCGGTCCGATGGCGAACCGTAATCAAACTTGGCCCGACCTCAATTCCCGTCTCACCGATGCGATGGCATGCAGCACACTCCCGAACAAACAGAAGTTTCCCTTTCATGATGTCGCCCGGCAGTTTTGTGGCGTCAGCATTGGCGGCGATGATGTCGTGGCGAGATGTCTGGCGATCGAGTGCCAGCAGGGATCTGGCTCGTTCACGCAGCTTTTCGTCGGCATGGTTGAGCAGCAACGTACGACGAATTGGAGTGATCTGCGCGGCGGAGATGCGGCCATCAGCGATCGCATCCAACAGGATTGGTAAACGCTGATTAAAACTGGCCAGCGCTTCAATGATCTCGTATTGAACGACTGGTGTGGAGCCCGGAAACGCCGCCAGCAAAGTCGCCACTGTCGACTCGTCCTGAGCGGCGGACAATGCTTTCACGACGGCTGTCTGGATCTCGACTGGCTGCGAAGTGGTTAACAGGTCTGCGGTTGCCAGCCTGAAAGCTGATGCGTCGCCGAACGACAGAACTTTCAACGCCCTCAATCGTTCTTCGACAGACAGAAGTCGATCGTTGACCTTTTGGCTTGCCAGCAGGATGCGTTCCGTCAGCAGCGATTCGGCCGGTGTCTGCGACCACATGGTTAATAAACGACTGCCGCCACGACGGAGGCCATCTTCGAGGGCCAGCAGGGGCTCATCAATTGCGACTGCTGAACGCACTTCCCCGGGCAGCTCCTGTAGTCGTTCTCCGATGCGTTTCAGTTCGTCTGGATCCTTTTGAACTCCCGTGATCGTGGCCAATTGTTTCACCAGAGGCAGGTTCTCAGAGTTCGCGAGAAACTCCGGGGCCTGCAGAATCTGATTCAACAGGCGTGCGGCCAGTTCCCGGGAAGAACTCAACGCGGCCATTACGATCCATGGATCCGCAGCATCTCGCCGAGCGATCAACATGAGAGCCTCTACGCTGCCAGCATCGCTATGATCTCCCAGCGCCAGCGCGACTTGAAAACGAACTCGAGGCGATTCGTCGGCCGCCAGTTGCAGCAATTCGGCGTGGATGGCGTTTGTCTCTGCTGTGTCCTGTCGAGCCTTCATTGCTCTGTGTTTTCGAGCAGTCAGAATCAATGCCTGCTCTCGAACTTCGGCGGACGCATCATGAAGAGCAGAAATGAGCAGTGCATCATCGAGTTGTGACAACCCCTGCAGAGTCCACAAGGCATGGACCTTTCCCAACGGAGTTGTCGTCTCATGAAACATCGCTTTCAACAACGGCACCGCAGCTGTGTCCTGCCGTTCGAACAGCAAACGATGAGCCGTCTCGCGATGCCAGGTGTTCGGGTGCTGCAGCAACGCAACAAGCTCCTCAGTCGACGCGGCAGAAAGTTTTGGACACGCCCGATGTTTAAACGAGGGGGGCGTCAGGCGATAAATGCGACCTCGGTCCCGGCCATTTTCCAGATCCAGCAGGGCCTTGAGATCGTCCGGCATCGACCACGGATGTTCAATGGTCTCGCGGTACATATCCAGCACATACAACGTCCCATCCGGTGCGTGAAGGAAGTTGACTGGTCGGAACCAATTGTCTGTTGACGTCATGAACTCAGACTTGTCGTCAATTCGCTGCGACGAAAACGTAACACCAGTTGCAGTCATTTTCTGTCGATGAATCAGATTGCCGGCGACCTCCGCCAGGAACACTTGTTGTCGAAATTCCGGCGGATACGCGTCGCCTCGATAAACCGTAACACCGCAAGCCGACGTCATGAACCCCTGTGCGTTCTTTTCACTACGCGGCATGCGAGGATCACCCTGGTTCGACAAACGAGCCGCATTGACGACACGCCAGGGTTCAGGAGGACTGCTGCGGTACACCGGGATCTGGTCACCCGATACGGCCACATCGTTCATCGGGCTGCCGACACTCAGAGCCGGGTTACGAATAACCGCCTCCTGTGGCAGAACAATGTGCTGAATCGGATTTCGAATATTACAGATAAAACGGTTGCCCCAATCGTCGAACGTGTTGCCAAAGCGAGCTCCTCCGGAGAGCAATTCAAGGGCGGGATTTACGGGATCAAAGCAAAAATCATTGCGAGAGATTGTGACGGCGGGCACAGATTCGTTGATGCCGTTGATGATCTTTCCGCCGTTCGTGCCACCAGCCCCGTAGACTTTATGGTCAAGTCCCCAGATCAGATTGTTGGCCACGGCCTGAACATTGAGCTTTCGAAAGCCAGAGAAAATCTTCGTCCGTGTATCGGCCTTCCCATCGCCATCTTCATCCTTCAGGTACCAGACGTCCGGAGTCGCCGCGACAAAGATGCCACCCTGGTAAACGGCAATGCCTGTGGGCCAGGAAAGGTCGCGAGCAAAGATCTGACTCTGATCAAAGATTCCGTCGTTGTTGGTGTCTTCAAGAAGTCGAACCTTGCCGATGGGAAGATCACCCGTGCGTTCGACATTTGGCCTGTCGGTGGATTTGTCGGTGTACGGGTAGTCGTTCATTTCGACGACATAGAGCCGTCCGTCTTCATCGAATGCTCCCGCAACCGGGTCAGTCACCAGCGGTTCCGCGGCGACCAGTTGCATCGTAAAGCCGTCCTTGAGTGCGAAGGTTGCCGAAGCCTTTGCAGGTTCAACGGGCTGACTGCGAGACAATGCCGGACGTTCATCGGAAGCAGTCGCCCGCGCGAAAAATGCCCATGCGGTCATCATGACCATCGATGGAGTCAGCAGCAGGCTCAACAAACGGATTGAGAGCCGCAAGAGGCTCAGTTTCGACGAATCGCTTGCCGTCTGCATTGACAGTTCTCCATGGCCGACTTGGAAAATGACTTTGCAAGTTCTGGATCTCGCGGCAGGCGCCCCCGTGACGTTTCGGTTTGGTGGGGTCCTGTTGCGTCTATCGCCCCCCGCGCCGAATCTCCGAGCCGGTGAAATGAATCTGAAAACGATAAATCCGCTTGGTCGTGCAGGTGATTCGCCCCGTCTGCAGATTCACGCTCTCCGGAATCTCGGCGCGATTTACGTTGGCCACAGCACGGTATCCCCGTTCGGCAAAGATATCGATGACCATAGCCAGAGCGAGTGGATCGTCGAACACGGAGTCTTCGGAGTTGACAATCGCGAGGCCGGGAATGGCGTGGCGAATGACGATCGGGATGAATCGATCTTCAATCAGTTTGATCACTTTGTGAAACAGCGTTCGATGCTCGAGCTGATAGCTGTCCATCCGTCGAACAAGTTCCTGCCGTGCGTGGGTAATCAGATCACTGGCGAGAGGTAAATGGCGGACGGCATCGTGAGTTTCCGGGTCAAGTTCCAGCGAAGACTGATAATCAAGTTCCTGGCGGATGTTGCGTTCGACACTCTCAATCGACCCCTGAGCATTCACAAAATGATAATGATAGATCTCCTTCAACGACTGCAGAGCTTCCCACGTTTCATCTTTGAAAACCCGATAGCGTCGCTTGGCGGCTTCCGGGTCGAAGTCTGTGACGCGAACTTCCTTCAGGGGCTTGCCTTCGGCCAGCGCCTTCTTGTTCCACTCCAGGACTTCACGTCCACGGCTTAACTGACGTTCGATACTGGTGGTCTCATCGACAAACAAGACCATGGCATGGATGGTCGGTTTGCGAAAATTTATGGCGAGCGGTGTTTCACGATACTCGCGACACAACTGGTTCATCTTCATGACCAGCATGTTCAGGCATTCCACCTGAACGCGAGTTCTTGGGAATCCGTCCAGCACACAGCCATCGCGATATTCAGGTTCCAGCAGCTTGCGGAACACGAGTTCCACGACTTCACGGTCCCCGACCATTCCGCCGGCCTGTTTGATTCGTTCTGCCTGCGGAGTCGTCAGCAAAGAACTGACGACAATTGGCTCACAAGTCAGGTCGCGTGCCTTCATGATGAATTCGGTGTTGGTGCCTTTTCCAGCGCCCGGAGCTCCCCCCAGAAGGATCAATTCCTTGGAGAAGCGAAGGTTTTCGTGGCCGAATTCTTCCTCCAGCGTGTTCCAAACGTTGGTGAAGATTACCTGAGCATCCTTGACCTCCAGGTTTTCCACGGGCTTGGCCGCAACGGGCGCTTTGAACTGAGGCGTATCCATCGGTGATTCATCATCTTGAGACGCGAATTTCCGAACGATTGGTCCAATCGCCGAATGGAGCGTCTTTTGCTGTTGAGACTACTTGTAAACGAACTCGGATGTGGTCGAATCCTGGGTGAGCGGGCAAGCGATCTTTCTGGAAAAGATCCAGTCGAAGAGTCGCCTACAAGCTTCGGAACGCAGGGAGTCTATGGAAGACGCCAGTGGATCGCACGCCGATGAATGGTCCTGAAACACAAATATCGCAAGGTTCTTTCTTTGGAAACATGGACACTCAGGGCATTTTGTTCACTTGCCATCATTCATGCAAACGATTCCACATGGTCCGAGGGCGGCAGCTTTTGTTGATTCCGATGAAGTATGCCAAAGTTCAATTTCCTGCCACCGAGTTTTCTATTCAGTGCGACTCCTGCAGGTCGAGGAAAGAAAAGCATGCATTTCAGCGAGGATAACATTCGAACGCATCTTGGGCGTCACTCCACTGTGTTCGTGCAAATCGCCGCGCGTGGAGACGGAAGTCCAGAAATTGCATGGGGTGACACGTTCTTCTATCTCCGTAACGCGAATGGCGATCACGGAAAAATGCCTTTCACAACAATCGTGACAAAAGATTACGATGGGTTTGACTGTGAATCCAAACTGAATCGTGGCGGGCTGTTCCGACTCAATATCGAGGTAGGGACAGAAAAATTCACGGAGCTGTTTGGTTTCCCCCCAAAGGAGTTTGAAGCGAAACGAACTCAGTTCGACTTCCCCTCGATCGATACTCTGTTTCCGCATCCGGTCTACGGAGCGTACGGATGGATTTCAATCATTAATCCGGGGCATGCGTCGACCGGACTGATCAAGTCGTTGCTGGACTTTGCCCATGAGCGGTCGCGAAGTCGAACTTCCGTTGAGCCAACACAGTCGTAACCTAAAAGCTGATCCGCTTTTTGCGTCTGGGCAGGCACAGGGCACCTTGAAGACAGCCTCTCAGGAGCAGGCCCGAGTCAACATCCTTAACTGAAGTCCTGAGACTCCAGCCCGACCTCTCAGGAGTTAGGCAACGACGGGAACTTCTCTCGAGACTGTTCCTTGGCTGGACAGCGCCGTATTGGACATCTGTTCAGGATTAAGGTTTTGCTTTACTCTCGACTTGATCCGTGAAATCCGCGCTATCCGTGGTCAAAAAGACAATCGCATTTTTACCATGGATAACGCGGAGCAATCGCAGAGGTTACGAAATGGTGGCTCAGTATCTAAAAGTCGGTGTTCTCGCGTTGCCGTTCCATGTTGAACGGACAAACTGAACCTGGAACACGGCGTTACCCAGTTCGCCAGGAAGTGATGCTTGCTCATGCGACAGGAATATTGAGTTCCACCATGTCGGCACACGATGCGGCATTATTCAGAAGGTCAATTTTGATTCGATACGAGAAACACGCTTGACGCCCCCTTAAAGTGTATTACAGTAGTGATACACTGAATCAGTTGGAGATCGCGGCGTGCGCATTGAAATTCAGCCACAGGACGGAATGCCGATTTATCGGCAGATCAGTAATCAGATCAAGTATCTGATTGCGTCCGGCCAATTGAAGACGGGGCAGGAGCTGCCGGGCGTCAGAACGCTGGCTGAACAACTGACAGTGACGCCGAACACGATTGTGAAAGCGTATGACGAATTAGAGGCGGAGGGGTTGCTGGAGAAACGACGTGGCTCCGGAACGTATGTCAGTGACACAGATTCGCCGCTGACTCGCAAAGAACAACGTCGCATCCTGACTCAACGAATTGATGCGGCACTGACTGAAGCCAGTCAGCTCAACTTCACGCTGGAGGAAGTTCTGGCTTTACTTCACGATCGTCATGCGGCACTGACGCGATCGCAGGCAAAGTTTGAGAGCAAAGGGGATTGACCATGCTGGAGAATATTGTCGATGTGCAGGGCCTGTCGCGGACTTTCGGGACATCGAAGGCATTGAACGATGTGACTTTGCAATTGAAGCCTGGCCTTGTCTATGGACTTGTCGGATCAAACGGTGCCGGCAAGTCGACGTTGATTCGACATTTGCTGGGGTTGATGACGCCGCAACAAGGGACCGTTCGAGTACTCGGGCTGGATCCGGTGAAATCACCGGTCGAAGTTCTGACGCATATTGGATATCTGTCTGAAGAGCGTGATTTGCCGGAGTGGATGCGGATAGATGAGCTGCTCAGTTATACCTCCGCGTTTTATCCTCGCTGGGATTTTGAGTACGCAAAAGACTTACTTCGCACGTTCGATCTTGATCCGACGAAGAAGGTAAAGCACCTCTCCAAAGGGATGCGAGCTCAGGCGGGGCTCATCGTCGCGGTCGCTCATCGACCTCGTCTGCTGCTGTTGGATGAACCATCAACGGGACTGGATGCGGTCATTCGCAAAGACATACTCAATGCCATCATCCGGACCGTGGCGGATGATGGCCGCACAGCACTGTTTTCGTCGCATCTGTTGGATGAAGTGGAACAGATGTCGGATGAGTTGTTTATGGTGGATCACGGACGAATTGTGCTGCGCGGAAGTGTGGATGCGATCAAGCAGCGGCATGTTGTCGCACATCTGGAGAGCAGTTCGCCATCAGATGAGGTACCGGAATTCTCCGGACTGATCTCTGCCGAACGCATCGGGCAACAATGGCGTGTGGTGTGTGAATTACCGTCGGACGACTCAGGAGAGCTTCCTGACAGTCTTGCGGAACGCGGCATCAGTGTGGCCAGTGTTCGGGCCGCGTCACTGCAGGAGATCTTTGTTGCTCGAGCCGGTCGTGAACGTCGGCAGAAGCTGGAGGTTGTGCAATGAAGACACCTCAGCGAGCCATCCTGTGGGAACTTTGGCGCACAGGGCGGTCGGATCTGATGCTTCGATTGTTTTCCCTGAGTCTTATGGTCGTGGCATTCACCCTGGTGATCTCGAATTCGAGATTGAAATCCTCGGCACTGCAGCCAGTTGCGGGGGTCACTGTCCTGCTGCTGATAATCTGCAGTGCACTCTCATCACTATGGCTGCAGGAACTGGACACTCAGCAATCAGGCTTTAGCTTGCGGCTCGGGTTCACTCGACCTGTTGCGACGGCTTGGCTGGTTCTGCTGCCAATGTTTTATGGAGTGGCCACGTCGGTCGTGTGCTATGTGATTCCGGTGAGCCTCTTCTATTTCGTGATCGGCACGCGTTTGCCGGTCCATGGTCCGGTATTGCTCACGGCGATGCTTAACGCGGGTTGCCTCTGTGCGATGTGGAGTTCTCGCAATCGCCTGGAGAAAATCGCTTTTTTTGCATTGCTGGCGACAGGAACAGTGTGGCTGGTCCGCTGGTACGTTGGCGAGGTCCCGCTGGGCGAGTCATGGATCAATCTGCTTGGCGATTCGGTCAATCGCTCATGGTCCGTGCTTTATGATCTCATCGTCGTCGTGGCCATCGCGGCCATGATCGGCGTAACAATTGTGGCCGTAGATCGGCAACGTCACGAGATATCCGATGAACGTCTTGTATCGGCGACCCTGGATGTGCCGGGTGTCACGAGTCAACGGGAAGCAGGATCCTCGCTGGCATTGTTACTCTTCAGAGGTTTCGTTCGTCTTGCTGCCCTCACGGGTCTTGATCAACGGCTGGCAGTCCAGGCAGCCTTCGAGCTGCGTCGTTGCGGTTTGGTGACTCTTGGAGCAGGGCTTTTGTTGCCCGTCATCGTGTTTGGGTTGGTTTGCCTGATCCCCTTGATGAATCCCCAATGGAACCGACAGCCGCTGACATGGCTCGTCGCGATCATCGTTTGCCCCATGATCTATCAGTTGATCGGAATCGATGCGGTCACGGGTTTACGAGGTCGTCAGGGGCAGATCGACATTTCTCCGTTTGATCTGATTCGCCCATTGAGAAATGATCAGATGGCGTCGATGAAGTTGATTGTTGTTTCCTGTGCAAGCCTTGCAGGTTGGATGATCATGCTGGCCAGTGGAGTGATCTATATGGTTGCCAACTACGGGACAGAATGGCTTGGTAGTCCGGTTGAGATCTGGAAGGGAATGACTTCTGTTACCCCGATGATTTGGGTCGCAGGACTCTGTTTCCTTGCGATGTCAATTGCCAGCAGTTCCTCGATGCTACTCGCGCTGGCACTCTGGATGGATCTGTATTCGTGGCGAATGTTGCTTCTCTTTGGCGCGGTGTCGGTGAATATTGCGCTGGTGCTTGTCGATGCGGACCATGGACTGCGTTTTCGGCTTGGCTGGACCCTGGAAGCCTGCATCCTGTGTGTTCTGCTGCCCTTTCTGAGTGCACTCGTTGTCCGCAGAACCCTGGAGGTCAGGGACTTTGGGAGGTCGATACTTTCTGTCGGCGATGGCTTTGTGGCTTGGCTGGATGGTGTCAAACTTTTGGCTGCGGGCCCAGATTTCGAGTGCGATTACCGTCCCTTTTGAGTTCTCGATCCTTGCGATTGCCCTGCTTCCTGTGCCCTTAGTCACGACACTGACAGCGCCTTTGGCCTACGCGTCATACCGTCACAGGTAGTCCCAAATGGCGATTTTGGAGGGATCGCAGGGCGTTCTCAGCCCAATGCAGTCGAAAAACAACGTTGATCCGAACGGCACAGGCTTCAAAAGGCCTAAAAACCGGCACAGGTCTTCCTGGAGTACGCATTTCGCCACGGCTGCCGCTTGAATCGAGAGGCGACGGGTGACAGAATCCACGAGTTCCGGAAAACAGGGCTGGGCTAAACCGGTTCAATAAAAATCAGGCTGTCTGAGCAGCATTCTGGTGCAACAGCCGGATTTCGTGTCAGACTGCGTTTCATGGATGGTGTCCACAAGGTCAGTATTTTTCATTTAAGAAGAGTCCGAGGGCAACGATGAAGTTTCTTGAGGGACATACAGTCGGCATCGATTTGGGAACCACGTACAGCGCGATTGCGATGCTGGACCAGGATGGCAATCCAAAAGTCATTCAGAATGCGGATGGCCGAGATATTACTCCCTCAGTGGTGCTGCTCGACGAAGATCGAGTCGTTGTTGGTCCGTCTTTCGAGCGTATTTCCGTCGCCAATCCGGATTCGATTGTTGAAGCCATCAAACGCGAGATGGGCAACAAGAACTTCTACGTGGTGTATCAGAACAAGAAGCTGACCCCGGAGTTCATCTCTGCCCTGATTCTGAAGAAGATGAAGCAGGACGCCGAGAAAATCATTGGACCGATTGCCAATGCGGTGATCACGGTTCCCTACTACTTCAATGACGTGCGCCGCAAGGCGACTCAGGATGCGGGCCGTATCGCTGGCCTGAATGTCATTGACATCATCAACGAACCAACCGCTGCAACTCTGGCCTATGCCTGGAGCAAGGGCGAACTGGGTCGGGCTGATCTGAAGGCCGAAGAGAAGACCATTCTGGTTTACGACCTCGGGGGCGGTACCTTCGACGTGACCGTGGTTCGATATACTCCGACCAGCTTCCGCGTTCTGGCGACAGACGGAGACGTGATGCTGGGAGGTCTTGACTGGAGCAAGCGACTGTCTGACCATCTGGTCGAGCAGTTCAAGCGTAAGTTTGGTGTCGATCCAAGCGAAGATCCGGAAACGATGCTGACCTTCCATCAGGAAGCGGAAGACGCCAAGCGTGACCTCAGCTCCAAGCTACAGGTACCGATCAGCGTTTACTACAAGGGGAACACCTTGTCCGTATCGCTGTCACGTACTGAATACGAACGCATGACAGCCGATCTTCTGCAGCGAACAAAAGACACCACTGAACTCGTATTGCAGCAGTCTGGTGTGGCTCCGGGAACTCTGGACGAACTGGTTCTGGTCGGTGGTTCAACCTACATGCCGGTCGTCGAGCAGATGCTTCGCGAAATCTGCCAGCGAGAACCTTCTCGTGCTCTGGCTCCGGAACGAGCGGTTGCGGAAGGTGCGGCGATTCACGCGGCCATTCTGCAGGCCCGAAACGGTGTCAACACCGGCGGTATCGTGGATGTTGTTCAGAAGCGTCTGAACTCCGTCAAGACGACCGACGTCAACTCGCATTCACTCGGTATCAAGATCAGCGATCCAAAGGACAGGACTCGCAAGATCAACCATATCATGATCCCAAAGAACTCGCCCATTCCTCACAATGTGAAGCAGCGATTCGGGACCAACACCGATGGTCAGCAGCGTATTCACGTCGAGATTCTGGAAGGCGATGCAATCGATCCGGCAGCCTGTGAATTGATTGGTGACTTCCGCATCACCAATCTGCCCCAGTCACTGCCAAAGGGATCTCCAATCGAAATCACCTATTCTTACGACAGCTCCGGCCGTATCAGCGCGACTGCGAAGGAACTGACTGGTAACAACCAGGCCAGCGAAGAAATCGTTCGCGACAGCGGTTTGAATGAAGGTCAGATTACGGATGCGTTGACGACCTTGCAGAATGAGTACGACGTCGAGTAATCCTCGCCGCCGGATCGACTCTGCGACGTCTAACTCGCTGTTGATTTCGTCGTTTCATCAGCCGACGGGCGTTAGCCCCCGGTTGTTTTTGCGGCACGAACCGGACGCTAACGCGTTGCGGCTGATTAAATCGATAGTGTGCTGAGCGTCACCTGATATTTCTGAATTTCGATGAGCCCGGTTCTTTACGGAACCGGGCTTGTTTGTTGTTGGACGCGCGAACATCGAGTAACAGCGGGCCATCACACGGGGATGTTGAGTAGCTCGGTCAGGAGACCGGCCACAACGCAGGGAAGATGAGTAGCTTGGTCGGGAGACCGGCCACAACGCAGGGAAGATGAGTCGCTTGGTCGGGAGACCTGACAGAACACAACGGAACGCACCTGCCAAAACACTGTCATCTATTCAATGTCGTGAACGTTTTACGTTAAGGATTGTGGTTACATTCGGTTCGGTACAACGAGCGGCGAACGAACTGTTCAGAGCTCTCGATACTGAATGGAGCAATCAGAATGTTGCAGGATTCGACACGGTTAGTAGAAAATCTGCCCCGATCCGCTTCTGATGAGAACCCTTATGAGGTTCCCGCGACCGAGGTTCAAGTCGCTGGTGCTCGTTCAGATATGGTACCGCGCGGTGTCTTGTTGCAGGCGTCTCTTGTTTGTATCGCGGGAACAACGATGTCTGGCGCGGTGTTCGGCACGTTCCTCTTCCCGATCATCGGGACCATATTCGGATTCGTGCTGGCCTTCGTGACTTCCATCCCGATCTCTGTCGTGATTCTGAGTCTTGTTCGGCTCGCGCACGGACCAACCATTCGGAAGTCGAAGATCGTGGCGTTGAGCGCCCTTTGTGGGGGGCTTTCGGGCTTCATTTCAGCGGGCGGCCTGGCTGGATTTCGATTTGAGGCAGCAGGGTTGGGGACCTTTGCCGGCTGCTTCGGAGCTCTCGGAGCTTCGCTGGCGACTGGGATCTACCTTCGAATGAGGACAGATTCGGACGCAGTTCGCTATACTCCGTCGGTCTGGGGCGATCTGGACGTAACTCCGACATTTTCGAGTGAATCTGGATTCTGAAGCCCTGTTGTTATCCGCGGCGGGACATGCCGTCACCGAACTGAGATCTTCCGTCTATGAAACCTGGTCTGAGCATTGGGGCAGTTGGCACCTTGACATGGATTGTCGACGCCTCCATGGTGATAACACTCGGAGGCGATTCTCGAGCCACCGTGTTCTCAACTCCAAACATGATCCTGCTGATGGAACGTGCGGGGCGAGAAGCTCTGCGGCCATTTCTGGAGCCCGGCGAAGAATCTGTCGGCACCGAAGTGAACATTCAGCATGTTGGTGGAGCCGGGATTGGTGCTGCTGTTCTTGGAAAGGCCACGGTCACGCAGATCGATGGACGTCGCGTGACATTTGATGTTGAGGCCTGGGCGGGTGATCGGCTTCTGGGCCGTGGCACTCACACTCGCGCTTTGGTGCAGGTGAACCGCATTATCGAAAATCTTGAGAAGGCTTCAGGGGATACAGGACGCGCTATGACGCTGCAGGCCAATACCGGCTCGCTGCCGGAGTTCAAAACGTTGCTGGTGACCATCTCGAACCGCACTGCCAATGTCACTCTGAACCGGCCTCGGTCGCTGAATGCGGTGAATGTCGAGATGACCGGCGAACTGGAACAATTGGTTTCATGGCTGCTGGGACATGCGCAGGAAGTGCGAGTTGTCCTGTTGACTGGGGCCGGTGTCGCTTTTTGTGCCGGCGACGACGTCAAGGAACTGAAATCGCTGTCTGCCGAGACTGCAAGAACTCTGAGCCTGCGTCAGGCGGAAATGTATCTGGCCTTTGAACGATTGCCACAGCCCGTCGTGGCTTTGATCAACGGCGATGCGTTTGGCGGAGGTTGTGTGGCGGCGTATTCGGCCGACCTTCGGATTGCGACCCACAATGCTCGATTTGCAATGCCCGAGATTCGTCTGGGCTGGCCGCCGGGCTACGGAATCGCTCAACTCACGGCCCTCGTCGGCAAATCTCGCGCACTGGAGTTATGTCTGATGGGTGAGCCGATCTCGTCTGCACGAGCGCTCGAATGGGGACTGATCAATGAAGTCGTATCCGGTGCCTCATTGCTAAAACGCGGAATTCAGCTGGCGGAAAAACTGCTGCAAATGCCAGCCTCAGCGCTGCGAGAAACGAAGCGGCTGGTGCATCTGGATGAAGGATCTCAGCCCAAAGTGGCCTACCGAGCCGACACGGAAGCCTACCTGCGATGCCTGGAACTGCCGGATGCTCAGGAAGGCCTGAGCGCTTTCGCGGCGAAACGTCCCGCTCGCTTTGACGGAAAATAGTACGGCTATTTCGCGCCCGGCCACTGTCCCCACCAGTGGCGGAACAGCTGCCACTGAGATCGAATGAACTCTTTCTGACTGGCGCTCAGCGCGTCGGAAGAATTGAAGTGGTGTGTGTACTCAGGATGTCCTTCAAGAACCATCAGGTATTTGTAATACAGGACGAGGTCCGGACCTTCGTCATAGGTCGACAACACAGTCAACGCTTCATTCAGCTCCTGCGCCAGTCGGCGGGAATTTGGGCATCCGGCAGCGGCTTTCTCGCACAATTCCACAAGTCGCAGGACTTCTTTCGGCAGTGCGTTGCCCACTCCTGTGATCGCTCCGGCTGCTCCACAGTGAACAAAACCGTGGTAGACCTGAGTATCCACGCCGACCATCAGTGTCAGCCCCGGATCACGATTTGTGATATGTTCCGCTGCGTAGCTCAAAGAGGTCGCACCGCCAAACTCTTTGAATCCGACGAGATTGGGGAACTCTCGCTGCAGATCGAAAAACAACTCCGCACGGGTTTCAAATCCGTAATAGGGGCTGTTGTAGATAACAGACGGCAAACCTTTGGCTGCCTTCAGAACGCCTGCAAAATGATGTCTCTGTGCGGCCGCAGATGTACCTCGCGACAAGACTCTTGGAATCACCATCAATCCGGCGGCTCCCACATCGCTGGCGTGGGCTGCATGAGCTGCTGCGATTCGCGGATTCTGAGCACCAGTTCCCACGACAACCGGGACTCCGGATTCCGTCAATCGGCGCACGCCTTCCTGCCGTTGCTCATCCGTCAGTAACGGCCAGTCGCCCATTGAACCGCAATAGACCACCGCTCGCATTCCTGCCGCAATCAGGCTTTTGCCGGTAGCCACGAGCGCGTCGAAATCGGGAACTCCGTCCGCTGAGCAGGGAGTCATCAAAGCAGGGATACAACCGCAGAAGACGTTCGATTTTTCTGGCATGGCAATCTAATCAATGGAAGGCGCAGAGGAGGTATCGCCGCAGTATAGTCTCGTCTCGGAATTAATCATCAGAGCGACATGATGTTCAAAAATGCGAAAACATCGCGTTCGACCTGTCAGGAGTCACATTTCCGCCGCCGAGGCCGGAACGACATATTCGTAATGCCCCTGAATCCCGAGCGGAATTCCGAACGACCAATAGAGAAACAGGAAGGCCGTCCAGAGCAAAAGAAAGCTGAGTGAATAGGGCAGCATGAGCGACGTCACAGTGCCAATCCCCGTGTTTTTTACGTAGCGCTGGCAGAACACGACCACCAGCGGAAAATAAGGCATCATGGGAGTAATGATGTTCGTTGACGAATCGCCAATGCGATACGCAGCCTGCGCCAGCTCCGGGGAAATTCCAAGGAGCATCAGCATCGGTACAAAGATCGGCGAAAGCATCGCCCATTTCGCGGAGGCAGAACCAATCAGGAGATTGACGGTTGTGGAAATCAGGATCACGCCGGCAATCGTCACCGATGGCGAAGCATTCATACTCTTCAGAACACCGGCTCCCTTCACCGCCAGCAATGCCCCGAAACCGGACTCGCCGAATGATGCGATAAAGAGTGCGGCAAAGAACACCAGAACCAGGTAATACCCCATGGATTCCATGGCTTTGCTCATGCCTTTGATGGCATCGCGATGAGTCTTAAACGTGCCGGAAACAAAACCATGCACGACTCCGGGGATTAGAAAGAAGATAAAGATCAGCGGCACGATCGAAGCCATTAATCTCGCTGGAGCGGCCTTGTTGAGACTGGTCAGTCGTTGATACAGAGCCCACTCTTCTCCAGCGGGAGGCTTCGCCTGCAAAGAGGACTCCGGCATCAAGGCCCACCACGCCAGCAGCCCAAAACAAACGATCACGGACGCAAGTGCCAGGACCATACCAAGCTGATCACGTGCCGTGAGCTCAGGCAGCTTCGGCATTTCATTCGGATCACCATCGACGGTTGATGATTTTAGTTTTGGCTCAATCAGTAAGTCCGTGATGATCCAGCCAATCACCATAATCAAGAGACTGGAGCACGCCGTGAAGTACCAGTTGCACAGCGGGTTAACGACATACGCCTCATCGACCAGCCGGGCTCCCGACGTGGTCAGGCCTGCCAGCAGTGGGTCAATTCCTGATGGCACAAAGTTGGCACTGAAGCCACCACTGACTCCGGCAAACGCGGCAGCGATCCCTGCCAAAGGATGTCGGCCAACAGCGTAAAAGATCACACCCGCCAGCGGAATGACAACGACATATCCGGCGTCCGCTGCTGTATGACTGATGATAGCGACGAAAATCACCATCGGTGTCAGCAGGGCTTTGGGAGTATACGTGAGCATGGTCTTCAGCACGGCGTTGATGAATCCGGAATGCTCTGCGACTCCAACTCCCAGCATTGCCACAAGCACGACACCCAGCGGATGAAACCCGACGAAGTGTTCCGTCATCTTTGCAAGGAAGTCGGCAAACTTCTCCAATGTCAACAGGTTGACGATTCGAATCGGGTCCTTCTGACCGGGCAATGTTTCGGTAAACTGAATTGGCGCGCAGGCTGCGGACAGCACCCAGACAAGCAGAATGCCAACAACAAACAGGACCGCAGGATCAGGCAGCTTGTTGCCCAGCCATTCAATCAGGTCCAGAAACGCCACAATCGGACTACGCTTGGCTTTCGGAGTCTCCGTTGACGGACTCATAAGATTCCTCGATACGACGTGATATGCGACGGCTCAAACAAGGTTGTCCCGGCACTGTCGCTCGATCACCGGAAAAACGCAAGCACTCGACGCGAGTTCCAATGAACCGGTGCAATACCGTGTTCTACAACAGTCTGCTTGGCATCGCGATGCTGATTGGGCGGTTCTGGGACATGGTGCCTGTACTGGCTTTGGCTGGGTCGATAGCTGCGAAGAAACGTGTGCCCGCCGTTGCCGGAACCTTGCCGACCCACACAACTTTGTTCGTCGTACTTTTGGTTTCAGTGGTCATTGTCGTCGGTGCGCTGAGATTCTTTCCGGCATTGGGGCCGATTGTCGAACAATTGGGCATGACGTCGTAGAAACTGTAACGCTGATGAAGCCACTCGTCTGAATCGTCTGCTGGAGAACATTCTTCAGATGTCAAAGCTGGATGCGGGCGGAGCGACACCGAATATGCAGTGGCACGTCCTGGAGGAGGTCATTGGATCAGCTTTGCACAGGACTCGCCGCGAACTTGTCGAGCACGAGGTCATCGTGGACTTGCCATCCGACCTTCCTCTGTTGTGGCTGGATGGTTTGTTGATGGAACAGGTCATTGTGAATCTGCTGGAAAATGCAGCTCGACACACACCCGTGGGAAACAAAGTCTTTGTAAGTGCTATGCTCGATGGAACCTCTGTCCGAATCTCAGTGGCGGACAATGGCCCGGGGTTTCCCAGAGGGACGGAAAATCGAATCTTCGAGAAATTCTATCGAGCCACACCATCAGCGGATGGAGGACGCCGCAGCGGATTGGGCCTCGCAATCTGTCATGCAATTGCCAAAAACCACGGCGGCGACATCCAGGCGATCAATCGGCCGCAGGGAGGAGCCGAGTTTGTGTTGGGAATACCGATCTGAAGAGATTCACCGCAGATAAGCCTGGATCTGGAGCACCAGTCTTAGGAATAGTCCGGAAGCAACTTCCGTAGCTGAAGTCGTGAGACTTCAGTCCGAGCTCTCACGAGTTCGGCGACCACGGGAACTTGTTTCGCGACTGGTCCCTGGCAGCAGTTAAGAACTTGTCGTGATCGATATCACAACAATGTGAAGCAACCGAATCTAGTCGATCAGCAGTCGGCCATTGTCGAGATTTCCTCCAGAAATCAACGCGACGGTTTTCGAACCAGTGAATAATCGATTGTGCTGCAGAAGTGCTCCCAGCGGTACCGCTCCCGATGGTTCTGCAATGAGACGACAACGCCATGCGAGCATCGCGGTGGCACGCAGAATGGTGCTTTCATCCACACACAGAACTTCGTCGACGAAACGCTGAATAACAGGAAACGTCAGGGGTCCCAGCGGAGTCCGCAGACCATCAGCGATCGTGTCGGTTCGTAACGCCGGTTCGATCGTACCGGATTTCAGACTTCGAAAGGCATCATCGGCCCACGCTGGTTCTGCGGCAAAAACTCTGATGTCCGGACGGATTGATTTGACGGCCAATAGTGTCCCGGCCAGCAATCCGCCGCCACCCACGGGAACGATGATTGTGTCCACGTCCGGAACCTGACGCAAAATCTCCAGAGCAGCCGTGCCCTGACCGGCAATAACTCGTGCATCGTTAAACGGATGGATCATCGTCGCGCCGGTTCTTTGCTGGACTGCGGCCGCAGTGGCTTCGCGAGAGGCCGAATCAGGCTCGCAAAGGATTGGTTCCACTCCCAGACTCCGCACGGCTTCCAGCTTGACTCGCGCGGAATTGTGCGGCATCACAATGTGTGCCGTGAGCCCTCTCAGAACAGCGGCTCGAGCCAAAGCGGCGGCATGATTTCCTGAGGAATGTGTCACAACGCCACGAGCCGCGTCTTCGTCCGAAAGGCTAAAGACCGCGTTACAGGCACCGCGAGCTTTGAAGGCAAAACCATACTGCAGGTTTTCACACTTCAGACTCAGTCGACAGCCGAGTTCCTGATGGAGCTGCCATGCCTCAACAACGGGCGTCATGAGAACATGCGGGCGAATTCGTTCCGCAGCCTGACGGATCTCCGCAAGACTGACACAGAACGTAGCCGTGGAGGATGGAGCGGTCGAACTCACGCGGAAGACTCCCCTGTTGATGATTTTGACATGAGTCGAGAGCCAATCGCCTGCAGCCTGTGGATAGCGTCGGTTCATCCGCCGATGGGCGCTAGCCTCGGTTCAAATTACCTGTGTTTCGTTACTTCAAACCGGGGCTATCGCCCTGCGGCTGATTCAATCAACAGGCTGTTAGCGCATTCAGACCGTCTTCCACTGTGGGGAAAACTTCGAGCACACTGTCGAGCTTTGAGACGTTCAATGCGGCGAGGCAAAATGAGTTCAGGCCGCACATGGCAACTCGCCCGGAGTCGCGTGCTGTTAACGTCTTGTGGACGAAGACCATCCGGCCAAGGAAGGCTGATCCAACAAACTTCACATTCTTCATGTCGATGAGCAGCTTCGGAGGATTCAATTGCTCAAGAAACTGCGGCGACATCCCCAGCTGATCAATCAGGCTCTCATAGAGATTTGAAAAATCTGTTCCCGGGGAGATCACAGTGACTGAATTGACAACGGACATTTCCGGGGGATTTACGGAGGTCATTTGCTGCTTGCCTGAAGACAGATGTTCTGAAATTGAATCGAGGCGTGAAACGCTGGCCCATGCTGGCCGTTTCGACGGGGCGTTCGAACTGGGAATTCGGTGTTTCTGAAGCCGATTCGCCGGATAGTGATATGCTTCAGAGTCGTTTGCAATCAAGATCGCGAATCTGATTCAAAATGGATGTCGTCCCACCCCAGTCCGAACCTCGCCAGGTACTTCTTCAGGCGATCCGAATCATTTTGCGAAGTGCGGGCCTGCCGGGAAACTGCAAACAATCGACGCCCGGCTTCGGCCATTGTGCGACATTCGCGGCATACTTTCAGCACAGCGGCTAACTGAACTCGATCAAAAAGGTCCAGTTGTTCAATTCTTTCGTCCGGAAGGATCTTCTCCAGAACCTGAGTCTCTCTCCAATCCACAGGGCCTGCCTGTGGCTGCCATAACTTCCTGAGACGTTCGCATTCCTGCTGCACGCCGGCTTCGCTGATCCTTCCTGCCGTCGCCAATGTTGCCATCCGCACCACGGCCGCATTCAGGTCTCGGAAATTGGCCGTCCATTTAGCTTCCGATGACTGCGCCCATTTCAAAAACGCAGCGCGAGCTTCACGGCTCATGCTGACTCGATGTCCGTTTTCGTCGCTGACCTTCTGAAGTTCAAAATCCAGATTGGGCTCGAGGTCTTCTCGCCGCGCGGAGAGACCGGGGAGCTCGAACGTCCAGAGATTAATTCGAGCCAGCAGGTCTTCGCGAAATCGCCCCTTCTGAACGGCGTCATACAGATTTCGATTGGTCCCCGCGATCAGCTGAAAATCACTTTCCACCTCATGATCCGCACCAACGGGCAGAAAGCGTTTCTCTTCGATCGCTCGCAGCAACATCGCCTGCTCATCCAGGCCCAGCTCCCCGATTTCGTCAAGAAACAACAAGCCTTGATCAGCTGACATCAGCAACCCCGGGCGATTCCCGGTTGCCCCCGTGAACGCGCCCTTGATATGTCCAAACAGCGTGGACATTGCCTGATCACCGCGCAAGGTCGCGCAGTTGATTTCGACAAAATTGCCCGACAGCTGTTCACGTCGCCGTTTGAGCTCAAAAATGCGGCGAGCCAGTCGAGTCTTACCAGCGCCGGTCGGGCCCGTGATTAACATTGGGCAGCGGCTGGAAATCGCAACCTTTTCGATCTGCTCAATCAATTGATTGAAGACCCGATTGCGTGTCTCGATGCCGGACTTCAGAAATGTCAGACCTTCCTGTTGCTCTTCGGCAAATCGCGTCGCCAGTGCGTCATAGCGAGATAAGTCGAGATCGATAATTCGAAACGCACTTCCCGGCATGCCTTCTCGCGGAGGCGGCGAAGTCTGAAGGAGTCGACCCGGCAGATGCCGCGACTCGGCCAACAGAAACAGACAGATCTGCTGAACGTGACTGCCTGTTGTGATGTGAATCAGATAGTCGCTCTGATCAGTGTCGAACGGGAACGCACGAGCGAACTCGTGCAATCCCGCAAACACTTCTTCAAAATCCCACGGATCCTTAAACCCGATCGCATGCAGCGTAACCATCGTCTCGGGGCTGACGTTGCGAATATCGCTGGCAACGAGTTCTGCCATGTCGCGATTTCGAGGTTCATACAAGAGCTCGAAGCGACCAATCAGCAGATCTTCATGCTGGCACGCGGCCACAGAAGGTCGCCAGCGGGACCAGCGATCCTGAGAACGCCCCGCATCCAGCTTGCTTCCCAGCAAACCAATCAGATGGACTGGTTTCGACATGCCTGACAGGACCTTCCGTGAGTTCGCTACTTCGCGAGATCGACGCAGATGATCTCTTTGTCATTGCGAATGTAAGCATGTTTGTTGGCAAATGCCGGCATGCTCCAGACGACCTCACGTCCGAACGCGTTATTCGTCTGATCAATCACTTTGGCTCGATCAATCTCGGTGTAACCCTCCGGAGAAAGCTTCGCTAACAGCAGTTCGCCCAACTCATTGAACATTACGAAACGATCTTCGTGCTGGACAATAAACGCTGTTTCGGACCCTGCTGCCCGTTTTCCGATTGGTGCCGAAGATTCCCACAGTCTTGTACCGTCCGGAATCTTCAGTGCTCGCATCACGCCCTTCTGGTCGAAGCCATACAGGACATCTCCCATCACAAACGGCTGAACGTTCACCGGGCAGATCACGTTTTGCTTGTCGCGCCAGACTTCTTTCGCGGCGGGCTTTGAAGCATCCATCTGCAGCAGAAGGCTGCGATTGCTGTAACCCGCCACGTAGAGATAATCGCCAAGCATGACAGGCGACATGATGATCGAACCGTTTGAGGCTTCGTAAGGTATCGACCAGTATTCTTTGCCCGTTTCAGGATCGACGGAAGAGACAGCGTTCGGCCGATACAGAATCAATTGCCGAGCACCGCCGAATTCAATGATTGTGGGCGGAGAATAACCCTGCTCCGGCGATGTGGAACTCTTCCAGATTTCCTTGCCCGTCAGTTTATCGAACGCCACAACATGACTGCCCTCCCCACCGGCCAGACACAGTAACTTATTGCCGTCGATCAGCGGATGAGCCGCGTAGCCCCAGAGAGCCGCCTTGGTACCGTACTTGACTTTCAGGTCGTGAGACCACAGCACCTTGCCATCGGCGATGTTGAAGCAAATGAGGTCGCCCTCGGCTCCAAGCGTGTAAACTCGACCGTCCTCAGCATTCGGCGTACACCGTGGGCCAGCCGGGTAAGAAATGGTGTACTTCACCGGATACTTGTGAGTCCACAGGATTTTTCCCGTGGCTTCGTCAAGACAGTGAACTCGTTCTTCACCAGTGAATTCTTTGCGGTCGAAATTGTCGACTTTCACATTCTGCTGAGAAACATAGTCCGTAACGAACACTTTGCTGCCTGCGACAGCAGGGCCGGCGTAACCACCAGCCACTTCCGTTCGCCATAACACCTTTGGGCCACCATCCGGGAACTTGTCGACAATTCCGGTTTCGCGCCAGACGTTGTCACGTTTTGGGCCCATCCACTGAGGCCAATCATCTCCGAATGCCACGAGGCTGCAGCAGCAGACACCAATGGCCAACAAACTTCTCAAGCAGAACATCCTTACACTCCGTTATCATTTCAGACCAAAAACAGGAAGTCCTCGCATTTTGAGCGAACGTGGGCTCAATGAGGAAGGTCGCAGCGGACAGTTTTGCTTATCCTTAACGGAATTCCTGTGGCTTGCCTCTCAGGTCAGCGGGAATCCACATACCCCAGCGATCGTTTTTCCATGAGCGATAATTCGACGTCCGATGCGCAACGATTGTCTTTGCGACAACTTCTGCTGGCCGATCTCGCGTTGCTGGCGGTTGCGGTCATCTGGGGCGTCAACATTCCGGTAATGAAAGTGGCTCTCGAGTCCGGGATTACTCCGTATGCGCTCAATGCCATTCGGCTGGTGGTGTCGGCCGTTGTGTTGCTCGGATGCGCCGGCTGGGAATACCGGCGCGGCGTCCGACCAGCGGCCGGTATTTCTCGCATCCGAATTGTCATCTATGCGATGATCGTTTCTGTCGCTTATCAATATCTGTTTCTTATGGCTGTCTCCCGCACGACTTCGGCCAACGTGGCGTTGATTATGGCGACTGTCCCCATGTGGACAGCGCTGGGGGCCAGATTTTTCCTGAAGGATGTTTTACCGGCGATGGCGTGGGTCGGGTTGTTGATCGCTTTTGCCGGAACCATGATTGTGACAGTCCAAAAACAAGCCACGCCGGTCGCGGAAGTTGTGGTTTCTGAATCCGTTGAGAATGAAAAGGGCAAAGATCAATCCGAACCTGAAGCTGGTCCTATCATCGACGAATTGAAATCTCGCCAGTCGGATCTTGATGCCGCAACTCGATTTACTGGAAACATGATTGCATTGCTGGCTGCTCTTACGTGGGCTGGAGGAACTGTTTTTAGTCGTCCAATGCTTAAGCTGATTTCACCGGTGCAGCTGGCTGCATGCTCAGCAACGATCGGGTTGCCGTTCCATGTGTTGTTCGCGTGGCCAACGCTGACCGTCGCGGTCCCGCTGCTGCAGGAGACATCGCTGCAGTTGTGTATCCTGTACTCCGGAATTTTATCGACAGGCCTGGCTCTCGCGATGTGGAGTTACGGTGTCAAGCATGCCGGAGCAGCTCAGGCGACGATGTTTCAGAATCTGAGCCCAGTCGTGGCAATCGTTTCCGCCTGGCTGTGGCGCGGGGAGTCGATCTCGATTGCTCAGACAATTGGAGGAGCAATGATCATCAGTGGCCTCGTCATCATGCGGAGGAGTCGCAACTGAGTTTTCTGTAACAGGAACCTTTGTTCCGGCGCGTGCACTACAGAGATGTCTCCGACTACGTAGAAAACGTTCAGTACGCTGCGTCTACCAATTTGATGGAACTTGAGTACCATAGACACGTTGTCCAGGGTGTTCATAGGTTCTGCAACGCTTCCCCACGATCCCAGTATGAAACAGTCGATTGCCCATGGCTAAAAGAAGATCACAACCGGACATCAGCGAAGGTGGCGAAATCGCGTTGGAACCGGCAATGGCTGAGTTGGCCCAGATCGTTTCGCGACTGGAGTCCGGCCAGGAAACTCTGGACGAATCACTGGCTCAGTTCGAACGCGGTATGGCTTTGCTGCGAGTCTGTCATCGCAAACTGGACGCCGCAGCGCAACGAATCGAACTGGTCACGAAGCTATCGGCTACGGACGATGTTGAAACCGTGGATTTCGACTCAACATCCACTGTTCAGAAAAACGCGGCTGCTGATGCGGCCAGAACGAACCGCAAAGTCACGAAGGATCCGACTGACGATGACGGAGGATTGCTGTTCTGAATCGCACCGCGGAAAACGCGCAGAACATCGTCGGCCCCCTCCTTTCAATGCGGTGCGCAGGGGCGTTGCCCATTCTGTTCACGCAGACGCCTTCGGCTGCACGACTGACGTCCATCGATCCCACGCGGGATTCGTAATTGTCCGTAGTCCGCGCGACGGTTCCGATCGAGTGAGAAATTCCTGAACTCGGTGTTGCCGTTCAGCCCGCAGTATCTTCCTGATAGGCCATTACCATTCGCACCAGATGTGCCAGATCATTGGCACGCATCTTGTCGTTGATGTGAGCTCGGTGAGCTTCGACAGTCTTGACACTGATGTCCAGTTTGATGCTGATCTCCCGGCTGGAAAGGCCCTGAACAACGAGATCCAGAACTTCCCGTTCTCGACCGGTGATGCGATTGATGTTCCGCTCGACATCGTCGAGATCCTCGCCGACAAAATCCCAGTCGACGTCGTAGTACATCGCATAGGCTCGGGCAACGAGCTCAATAAGTGACTCAACCTTGATTGGTTTTGGAAGGAAATCCACGACGCCGGCTTGCATTGCTTTCACTGCAGTCGGTGCTTCAGCATGACCCGCGATCAACGCGACCATGAGATCGCTCTTGTCGGATGCAAGTTTTTCCTGAAGTTCTAAACCTGTCATTCCGCGCAAATGAATTTCAGTGAGCAGAAGACCAGGCACAGGAACCCTGTAGTCTCTGTAGAACTCCATGGCGGTCATGTAGTCATGAACTTCAATCTGCTGTTCCTTCAGTGATGCCGCCAACGTTTCCCGAATGGTGCGTTCATCGACCACCAGGAATACCGTGAAGGGCTTTCGCTTCTTCGGCTGACTGAACTCAGAGACGTTACTCGGTCGTAATTTCGGTTCAGCGGTCTTGCCAGCTTTTTTTGCCATCGTGATGTCTCCCCTAAGATTATTCCTCAACTGTACGATGAATTGGAGCAATCCACAAAATGGATGCGCGACAAAGATGAAGAAGTCGCGGAAATGCCTGGGGCCTTTATTCCTTGGTATTTTCCAGCATGAGGGTTCTCCTTGATGCCTCTATGCGTCACCCTGAGACCCGCATCATAATGCAATTCTCGCCGCGCAACGAAGGGCCTTCAACACCCCACTGATTGAATCCATGCGTATTTAGGAACAGTCCCGAAATACGTTCCTGTCGGAGCCGAACTCGTGAGAGTTCGAACTGAAGTCTCACTACTTCAGCTACGGAAGTTATTTCAGGCCTGTTCCTTAGGGAGCGACACGTTCGCGGCGACGATTTAATCACACCCGACAGGCTGTCCCAACCTGAAGCGATGCGATGTCGTGCAAGTACCCTCGTTGGATTAGCGACCGCAATAACCAGTGTCGCCGACGGTTGAATTGTTTAGTTGCCAACGTGCAACCTGCCAACGCAAGGTGCCAAAGACCACCTTTGCCAAGGTGCCACCCACCTTGATTGAATAACCTTGGCTGCTTCAACAGCTTAGACACAATCCTTTTGCCTTATCCGGCTTTTACGGACGTTCGAGATTCGCGGCGAGTTGCACGAAAGGCATGGCGAGACGGGGCAAGGCCGGCCTCACTGCGGAAGCGTTTTCGGAAGTTCTTGACGATATCGATCCACGTCTCGGCACTGCAGTCAAGACGGTCAAGGATTGGAGCACACTCCGCCGGAATCACGCCAACCTTGTCCTTTCGAATCTGGCGGCCGGTCCAGTCCAACAGCTTCAAATACTGGTCCAGAGTCATCGACAGACAGCCCTTGTTGCTGGCTCGCCGCGATGTGAGTTTTTCACGCACCTTCTTTCGAGGAGGATCTAAAGCAATTGGAGCCAGCCAGCCAGCTTTCTCACCATGTTCGACACATTCGTCAAGCCTGTTTCGAACTGATGCAGACATCCCACCAGCCAAAACGCCTTTCGACGTGGAGTTCTCTACGATTGCTGAAAACTGAACACTGTCAACTGAATGCTCGGCATACGCCGCCGCTCGATCTTCAATCCGTTCTTTCACGCTTGTGAAATCGCTGGCCTCCGGCGTCGCCGCGATGCCCGCTCGAATCGGGTTCAGATCCACATACGCCATGCACGCCGCAATCGCGGTTTCATCGAGCAAAATCTGTGCTCGAAATCTTCCTTCCCAGAAACGCCCTGTCACCTGATCGTCCTTGTTCCCTCGGCGAGCAATCGGCTCTGCCAGACAACGCATGAACCACGAAATATCCTTCAGCCGCCGCCGCTTTTCGTTCAAACCACTGGTGTCATTGCGAATAGCGTTGAGCTCAAATTCAGTAGGCTCCGCAGGATTTCCGCTCTCGTCTCTTCGCTGAGGAAACAATCGCCACCACCGAAGAGCCACCTCGTCATCAGACCACGCTTTCACAACATCGGGCCGCGTTCGGATAACAACATGCAGGTGATTGCTGAGCACGGCAAAGCCAAGAATGTCCACGGCGAAAATTCCAGCGAGTTCTTCCAGCCGCTCCCGGATCCACTGTTTGCGGTGAGAATAGTCTTTTCCCGAACGACGATCCTTACCACAAAGAAACGTGCGTCTCACGCAGCGATTGATCAAATGAAACGCCTGAATTTCATCGTCCGCACAAATCTCAGTTCGCTTAACCCGCGGCATGATTCGTTCCTGTGTCTATTCAAAGCTGCATATTTTCCTCGCCGGAACTCCGCAATCGACTCTCGGAAGACTAACCACCATCAACACTTCCGTCAACAAGGTGGGTGGCACGATGTTCTTGCGATGTTCTTGTTCGATGTTCTTTGCACAATGTTCCGCTCGGAGCGTATGACCTGCTTGTCAGTGTGGGGATTTTGAGTTGATAGATCGATTCTGACGTTTCGCCGAAACGATCTATATCGCGCGCATGTGGGACATTTCAACGCATTGGTGCCGGATCGCACACAGTCATTGGAAACATAGTAGTTCGGCTCTGGCGTATTCTCCCACTTGAACTCAATGACCTTGAAACTGGAATACT
>JAXMBU010000032.1:0-78142 GCA_046349735.1 Planctomycetaceae bacterium | reverse complement strand
AGCAGGACGTCACGAATTGCGGCGACGGAACTGAATGGCAACTGGCCGAAGTGTCGCAGGTCAGGCGGTTGAGTTCTCAATTGTCCGGCTGATGCCAAAGCGGCCGGCCAGCTGCGATCACTGACATGATCATTGAACGGACGTTGCCCGCATAACATTTCCCAAAGCAGAACACTCAGCGAGTATTGATCACTGCGAGCATCAACGTCGTCGGCTTCGCGAGGATGATCCGGATGACAGACCTCGAGCTGCTCGGGGGACATGTACGCCAGGCTTCCGCCAAAGTAGGCCGCAGGCGTGACGCCATCCAGCTTGGAACAGAAGCTGATATTGAAGTCGACGATCTTTGGCGCCCCATTTTCATCCAGCAGAATATTGGCTGGCTTCAGATCTCGATGGAGCACTCCCCGCCCATGCGCATACTGCAAAGCGGATGCAACCTGAATACCAAACAGACAAACACATTCGGGCCAGGAGGCTTTTTGCAGTCGACGATGCAGAGGATGCTCGTGAGCATTCCCGGTGACTCCGAAACCGCTGCCTGATTCCTGAAGCTGGCGACTGATTGCTTTCAACAAAGCCGCGCCGGACCATTCCGATTTCGGCAACAGTCTCAATTGATCGAGAACTTCCGACAGCGACGCACCGGCGACGTACTGCATGTAGAGCAATCGCACGTTCTTTTCGGGGATGATGCGCTGGTCGTAAACTCGGACGATGTTCGGGTGATCCAGTTGAGCGAGCGTCTGAGCTTCATTGCTGCGGGTCACACTGACCTTCAGCGCACAGAGTCGTTGCATGGATTTCTGACGAGCCAGAAACACCGTAGCGAATGCGCCACTGCCAAGGCGAGTCAACAGGTCGAAGTCGTCGATCGTGTCACCGGGCTGCAGAGTAATCTTTTGCCGGGATGCTCCCAGCATCGAACTGACTTCGACGGAATCAGCCTGGCCGATCAATCGTTTGAGTCGATCAGTCAATGCCGGAAATCGTTGAATAAACTCGCTCAGCCTGACATCTTCACCGGACTGACGTCGAATGTGAAACTCTTCGTAGACGAGATCACACGGAGCACTCCCATCCGGCTCTTTCAAATCCGGCCATTGATCAAGATATTGTTCGACCGACTTTGGCTCGGTCTGTTGAGTCCAGCGATGCTCCAGATCAACCTTTACCAATTCAATCAGTGTCAGACGTCGTGTTTTGAAATTCTCCGAGTGGACGAAGTCCTTCAGATCCGGCGGAGAATTGCGGTCCTCCTCTTACTGACGCAAAAGCGTTCAATACAGTCGGCCATCTGCGTCCAGTCCCCGCGCGGTCCGCCACAGAATTGTGGGAACTGCCGGACGATGAGACCTCGGCGAAGCCAGACACGAATGAGACTCCTTAATTTGCAATTCGATTTTGATCGTAGTGCCGACTTCAGTCGGCATTGACACGAGGCCTGAGAACACATTGCGGGTGAAAGCCAGCGTTACGAATGCAAACTCAAAACCCAATGTTGGCTATAGCCAACGTTACAAATACAACGTCGGAACGCAATGTTGGCTGAAGCCAACGCTACGGATAGAAATGCTAAACCGATGAACGGCTCTCGTCTCACAAGTTGCGATTCTGTCAGACAGCCGCTGAAATTCAACCGGGTTCGCTTGAACAGTCCGCCACAATCCGTTGCGATTCCCTCAGAATGATCGGTTGCGAAGAATAAGTCACTTCCCTGGAAGAAAAGATGAATACGCCTCCAAACTTGACTCCTCAGGCTTTTTGGGCTGACCAGATGGAACAAGGGTACGCTCTTGTCGAGCAGATTCTGGCTTTTCCGGTCCAGGAATCGGGTGAGGGCTTTGCGTCGTTGAAAGACGCGGTTGAAGAAGATGGCGTCGAAATACTCTTTTCAACCTCAAAGATTGCCGGCTCGCTGGATCGTGTCTTTTACATGCGGGAAAGCCTCGTGAAAGATGTGCTGGCGATTGGTCGCGAGATGAATCGTCGTGGTTGGATTCTGAAAATCGAGGACGGCTATCGCTCACTGGCCATGCAGAAACAACTGGGCAGCAAACCAGAATTGTTTGACGCGATTCTGAAGAAATGCATCTGGGAGAATGGTGGCACGATTCCTCCTGTCGATCTGGTATTTCGCCGTGGCTCTGTCCTGATCGCCAATATTCCCAAAGTGGGCACACATATGTCCGGCTCGGCGATTGATATCTCCGTCTTTCGACGTGACGACGGCAGCGAAGTCTGGCGAGGGAATACGTATCTGGAGATGAGCGAACGAACGCCAATGCGAAGTCCGTTCGTAGAGCCGGAGTATGTGCAGAACCGACTAGAGATCACCGCTGTGATGGAGTCGTTTGGCTTTATGCATTTTCCGTTTGAGTTCTGGCATTACAACAAAGCTGACGGGCTCGGACATATCCTCACCGGCAACAAAGCTCCGGCCAAATTCGGTCCGGTCCATTGGGACCCATCGACCAACAAAGTCACAGCCGTGGATCATCCGTCCGAGCCGCTGCGCCCCCTGCCTGAAATCGAACGAGAAATCGCCGCGGCGGTGGAACGAGCTAAAGCGGCTGGAGCGGGGATGAGCTAACGGGGAGACATTCCCTCGGAGAACACTTCCATAGACGCTCGAATCGTGAACAGAAGGATCCAGCAGCCCGTTGAAAAAGTAGATCATGGCCATCTCGTCATTCCCGCGGAGGCGGGAATCCATGGTTCTGGAGCCTCGCTGGTTCGGGATCCCCGCCTCCGCGGGAATGACGGTGGGTTTTCAACGGGCTGCTGGCGTCTGAGGATCAAACGCGGCCAGATTCCACCTGTCGGTACTGTTCAATCACATCCCGGAGGTCTGCTGTCTACTTCTTTGCGGAAGCGAGGCAAAAGAACCCATCGACAACGCCTCAATTGTCGTACGGATGTCTTCCATTGGAAGGCTCAGCCCAGACAATTTGGCAGCGTACGAATCGCCCAAGAGACCAATTCTCCGGCGGTGCCCATGATCCTGTCGTCTTCGGCACCGCGGGTTGGGACTGCATCGAGTCTGTTGCTGTGTGGACCTGGTAACGGTTCCGCTTCCAGGTTAGATACCGGGGGCCACTCGTGATTCTGCTCTGGCGTCTGCATCCCTTTGCAAATCAAAGAAGATCTATCGTCTCGGACAACAGGTCGGTAATCACATCATTTGAAGCACGGAAGAACCAATCGGTTTCAGCCGTTGGCAGATCCGGACCGCCAGTCATAGTGTCGACTTCCCCAGCGTCGTTATCCACCGTGTCCTTAGCTTTCAGCTTCGACAGAGTTGCCCCGACACCAGCACGAAGACGAGCAATTCGAGTCGCATAGGAATTTGAAGACGTCCATTCGGTCTTCAATTCAACGAGTTTGCTGTAGACACCGTCGTAGTCAGTTTTCCCGGCGATAAGGATGTCTTCATCATCTCCTCCGAACAGTGCATCGACACCAGCACCACCGATAAGGATGTCTCGCCCTGAACCACCAACAAGGCGATCATTGCCATCATTACCAACGACCACATCGTGTCCGTTGCCTCCGTTGATGGAGTTCACCAGCGTGTTACCAAGCAGGAGATCACCGTTGGGAGTGCCGATGATGTTCTCGAACGTGGTTGCAGAGTTAAGCTTCAGCGACAACTTTGCATTAATGTTCTGGTTGCCCGGGGCAATCAAATTCACCGCAACGCCCAATGTGGTTGTCAGTGAAAAATCCAGGGTGTCGACACCGCCAGCTGCTTCATCCAGCGAAATCAAACCCAACGCGGCGTCGGCATCAAATCGGTAGGTATCGTTACTATGGGCACCTGAAATCGTCAGGATTGGAGCCCCCGAAATCACGAGAGAGGAACTGTTGACGTTGATCCCAGTACTTCCAACGGTGCCAGTATTTGCAACCGAGATCGTATCCGCACCTGAAGTCCCGACGACGCGTACCAGATCGACGGCGGTGAGCCCTGTAATCGAGAGAGGTGTCGCCAACGTAAATGTTCCCAACGTTGCAGCAGCCCCTCCATTGATGGACCGAGTCACCACAACGTTGCTGCTACTGTAAGTGACAACATAGCTGTCAACATTAGTACTTCCCGCGAAGCTCTGAGGTACGTTCAAGGCGAACAATTCCTGTCCGTGAGCGACCGAAGTTCCCGCGAAGTAAGGGACTCCTCGAACATCAACAACAAACTGAGGATTGAGAGCAACCGGTTGCCCTGCGGCGTTAGGCGCTTTCACGGTGCCCACGGTTGTGCCGTCCGTTAACCACAATTGACTTCCAGCCCCATCGTTGGCATTGATATACAGTTTTCCGCCAGCAACAGCCAGCTTTGGATTTGCTCCCGCAGCACCCGCAAGAATATCTTTGAGAAGTACTGTCCCTACAGCCGTTCCGTCGCTCTTCCAGACCTCGGTGCCATTAGCCGCCGTGGTGGCAGTGAAATAGAGCGTGCTACCAATGTTCTCCAGATCCCCTGGACTCGACGAAGCAGCCCCGGGATTGATGTCTTTGATTCGTACTGTTCCAGCTGCGGTTCCGTTGCTCTTCCACAGCTCAAGACCACTCGTCCCGTCATTTGCATAGAAATAGAGAGTCCCCGCAACATTCCGAAACTCTCCGGGAGTAGAGCGTGCCGAACCCGGCGCGATGTTCGTTACAAGCACCGTTCCGGCCGCAGTGCCGTCACTCTTCCAGAGTTCAGAACCGTTCGTGCCATCATTCGCTGAGAAGTAGAGAGTCCCGTTGACGTTCGTCTGATTGAACGGGTAGGAGGAATCGGTGCCGGAACGGATCTCCTTGACGAGCACAGTTCCCGCAGCCGTTCCATCGCTCTTCCAGAGCTCATACCCGGAGGTGGCCGTTTTTGCGGTAAAATAGAGTTTTCCGCCGACGTTGGTGAGACTGTACGGAATTGAACTGTCGCTGCCAGGAGCGATGTCTTTCAGAAGCTTTGTGCCAGCCGCAGTGCCATCACTCCTCCAGAGTTCCCGACCATTGACGCCGTCAAGAGCTGAAAAATAGGCAACACTTCCGACGACCGTGGTATAGCGAGGCTGCGCACCACCCAAAGGAATCGTCCCGGCTGTTGTTCCATCTGTGGCCCAAAGTTGCTCACCAGCAGGACTGTCCCCAGTAAAGAGGACTCGATTGCCAAGGACGACGAAATCATGCAGGGTCACATCGCTGCCAGGCCACAGATTCTTGATCAAAACAGGAGTCGATCCATTCAATTTCCACAGAGCCTGACGTCCCGTTGTGCCGTTAGTACCGCTGAACAGCAACGTTCCATTGAGGTTCGTCAAATTGCTGACTTCCGCGTTTCGTACCTGTCTCGATATCTTCAACAGGAAAGTACCAGCCGATGTCCCATCACTTCGCCACAATTCCGGTCCCAAATTATCTTCAGCAACGTAAACAAGGACACCATTGGCATTCAGGAAAACACGGTCGTCAAATGAATGGGAGATGGATCCGACGGCTCCAGGCCCCACTTCTTTGACGAGCGTGGTCCCCGCCGACGTTCCGTTCGTCTTCCACAGTTCGTAGTTATCCTCTGCATTCCGTGCGGAAAAGTAAATGGTCCCGTTAACATTCGTAAACCGCTGGGACTGACTCGATGCACCACCGGTGTAGATATCCTTCACCAGAACTGTGCCTGCCCCAGTTCCGTCTGACTTCCAGAGTTCGTATCCGTGAGTCCCGTCATCAGCACTGAAGTACAAAACGCCGCCAATATTGGTCAGGTAATCTGGAGCAGAGCCGTACGAACCCGGCTGAATATCCTTAATCATAACGGTCCCGGCTGCGGTGCCGTTTGATTTCCAGAGCTCCTCGCCATGCACACCGTCGTCAATCGTAAAGTACAGAGCCGAACCAACCGCAACTGGTGACCCGATTGAATTCGACGATGAAAGCCCCGACCTGATCACGACAGTCCCAGCGGCAGTCCCATTACTTTTCCACAACGCATACCCGTTTATGGAATCCTTGGCACCAAAGAACAGTGTCCCGCCAACATTTGTCAGGAACGAAGGATAGGAACCTTCCGATCCGAGGTTGATATCCTTAACAATGACTGTGCCTGCAGCGGTTCCGTTGCTCTTCCAAAGTTCAGAACCATTCGTGCTGTTCGACCCGCGAAAATAAAGCGTGCCGTTGACATTAACCAACTCTGATAGATAGGTATACTCATCACTCGGAGTAATGTCTTTTACGAGTACGGTGCCTGCCGCAGTTCCATCACTCTTCCAGAGTTCTTCTCCGGATGCATCGGTCGTCGCTTTGAAGAACAAGGTGCTTCCCACGACGGTGAGATCATCAGGACGCGAAGCGCTCGTGCCAGGATCGATATCCTTCACGATGACGGTTCCCGCTGCGGTCCCATCACTTTTCCACAGCTCCTCCCCTCCGCTGGCATCCGCAGCAACAAAAACCAACTTACCATTGAGGTTGGTCAGCTGGCTCATATACTCGGACGCCGGCCCCGGCACGATGTCTTTCACCAGCACAGTCCCGGCCATAGTGCCATCCGTTTTCCAGAGCTGGTCTCCATTTGCCTCTGTCTTGGCAACGAAAAACGTCGTCGTCCCGACTTGCGTCAGCTGCTTCGGCTCGGACCCTTTTGGGGTGATCGTGGAAAACAAATCTGCAACCAGCGAGTACGACGGAGCAGATGACAGCAGCGCACGCATCTCCAGTTGCTCAAACGAGTTGCGTGATCGGTTTCTTCCGCGTCGCTCGTGACGCCGAAAAGATTCAAGGTTCCGAGTGAAGGACAGCAGCATTTTTGACAACATTTCAAATCCCCTCGCTGGTGGAACCACAACCTATTGTAACCTGCATATTCGACGACATATGCAATTACTAAGGCACGATTGAGCCGGGAACCGGACGCAGCATTTCAGAGGATTCTTCAGGTTTCCCCAATTTGCCCGTCCCGGACGGCATTCCTCACTTGTATCAGGTTCAGTTTGAAAGGCAACCGCTTTACCGCGGGGGCTCGCCGGGGCGTAGTCGCGGATTTCGGTAGATCGCAACAAACTGCAATTCCGGGAGAGCGAGCCTCCTGCCCAGTAGTGTGTTTTTGCAGTGCAGTGGCTCGGCAGGAGCCACGCCATACCAGATTGACGATCCTTCTGGACTGAATCCTCTCGCCGCAGCGATAAACGCACGGCTGCTGTGTGCCTCCTAAATGCAGGCCAGCACCTCCCGGCATCGTGAATTGCCCCATAAGCCGGAATAACACCCGGGCACCTTCACCACGATCATGCCCGCGCAACTGAAAACGGGACCAATGCTGACAGAGCTGCAGGCGTAATCGCGTGTGCGAGTCAGAAAGACTGAGCTCGTGAATTGACGTCTGTTGCTGACGATTCAAAATCCGAAGATTCGAGCGAATCATCTGTGCCAACATTGAGCCGCTCTGCCGCACAGGGGAAAGAGGACGAAAACTTTGCCACAATGTCCGGTGTGGAGACTGCATTCAATTTCAACTGCCCGGGATCATTCACTTCTTCCATTGAAGTTGACGAGGGACCTTATCGTGATCAAATTTCTGTCGGCATTACTGCTCGATTGTGAAATGTTTCTGCGCAGTGCCTGCGGACCGAAGGTTCTCCTGCTGGTTGCAATCTGCAGCTTTGCGAATGAAAGCGCAATTCTGGCGACCGAAAATTCAGCGCAGGAGAATGTCCTGTTTTATCCCGCGTGTGGGGTTCGAGCCGGGATGGACTGGGAAGTAGAACTGCGACTCTGGGTCTACGAAGAGCGGGCTCTGGCCCAATTAATTGCTGGGGGCCTCGCTTCCTCGCTTGGTGAAATTGACGATGCTCAAAAGACAAGATTCCAGAAGAGAGTGCGTCACTTTCTGGCTGACAGCGAGACCCGGGAAAGCGTCGAGTTCTCTTTCGACAAAGATCCGCAGGGGGAAACATTCCAGTTAACAAACGCAGACGGAAAAGCTCAGTATTCAGACGCAAACGGCAATATTACCAGTGTCTTTCGGCTTCCGGATGAACGAGCACAAGAACTCCTGAAAGCTCAGAATTCCGAAAACGGCTGGTTGACGATCAGAACCGCATCGGCCGGCCATGACGGCCGGGGACGTATTCAGCTCATCTCCCCTGACGGCCTTTCGATCATCAGTGACATCGATGACACACTGAAGATTACAGAAATCCCAGCCGGTGCCCAGGTTGTTTCTCGCAACATCTTTCTGCGCGAGTTTGTCCCGACGACAGAACTGAGATCAGTCTTTGAAGCGAACCCCGAAGCTCCGGTGCATTACGTATCCGCCGGTCCGTGGCAGCTGTATGAACCATTGAGCGTGGAGTTGATTGAGGCGGACGATCTTCTTCCAGAGGGAACATTCCACATGAGAACCATGCGAACAAATCTGATGACGTTGTCGTCGTGGAAGGATTTCAGCAGTGTCCTGTTCAATAAAGAAGGAACTCTCGAACACAAGGTGACCGAGATTACTCGTCTGATGCAACGATTCCCTGCCAGAAAATTCCTGCTGCTCGGCGATTCTGGTGAAATGGATCCTGAAGTTTACCGCCGTGTTCAGGAAACGTTTCCCGGACAAGTTCAGGAAATCATCATTCGCGATGTCGTGAATGCGAAGGAACTACAGCCTGACCGTTTAAAAGGAATGACGATCGTCCCCGCACCGACGGTTGAGCCCGGCAAATCTCAATTTGACGCCGAGTAACGAACTCTTCCTCCGAGCAATCATGCACCTGTTTTTTGCGGAAAAACCTTCCTCTTGCAGCATTTCAGGACCTTGCGATATGATGGCCGGGTGAAGCTGAAGGAAGAATCGGCACAGGGCAGAGCACATGGAGGGCAGGATGAACGCTGGAACAACGCGACGATCGATAACAGCAGGTGAGATCGCCGAAATTCTGGACGCCGTGCTGCTCGGCGATGCCAATCGGACCATAACAGGAGTCGATGTCGTTGATCGGGCTGGAGACAACGATCTCAGCTTCGTGGGTGATGCAAAAAACCTGCCACGGGTAAAACTGTCGAAATGCAAAGTCATCATCGCGCCGCTTGCAGTTCGTGATGAGCTATCAGCCTTTCCGGACCGGACGTTCCTCCTTGTTCCAGAAGCCGAAACCGCATTGTTGTCGATTGCCGGTGTGTTGCGTCCGATGCGGGCTCGACCACGAATCGGCATCTCCTCTGCTGCAGTCGTTGATCCGACAGCCCAGATCGGCGCGAACACCAATATTCATCCGCTGGCCGTGATTGGTCGCGATGTGGTGATGGGGCATAGTTGTGAAATTCACTCCGGAGTTGTCATCGGAGATGGCTGCGTGCTTGGTGATAATGTTGTTCTGCACGCAAATACGGTTTTGTATCATGATATTATCGTCGGCAGCCATGTGACGATTCACGCCGCCTGCGTCATCGGGGCGGACGGTTTTGGTTATCGATTTGTGAATGGCGGTCACGAACGACTGCCGCATTACGGCACCGTCCGAATTTGTGATAATGTGGAAATCGGAGCTGGTACAACGATTGATCGAGCCAAAATCGGCGAGACCGTCATCGGTACCGGTACTCGTATCGATAATCAGGTCATGATTGCTCACAACTGTCAGATCGGTCGACATAACCTCCTCGTCTCTCAGGTTGGTTTTGCAGGCTCAGTGACGACGGGCGATTACGTTGTCTGTGCGGGACAGGTTGGCATCGCCGACCATGTGCATCTGGGGGACGGTGCGATCATCGGAGCAAAAGCGGGCGTCCATCGAGATATGCCGGGTGGGCAGACTTACCTGGGATCGCCGGCTGGCCCTGTGGCAGAAACAACACGTCAACTGATGGCCCTGCGTCGACTCCCCGAAATCCGGGACACCGTCAGGAAAATGGAGAAGGAACTGGAGGGCCTGCGTGTCAGATTGCAGGATTCAGCCGCCCCAGCCAAGTCAGACAACAAGGATTCTGCCGCAGCCTGAGAACGACATCACTTTGGGTAAGAATAGTCCTTTCTTTTTGTCAAACGAGCGTTGTTCGCCCGCTTCTACAAACAGCGTCTTCGCAGGAGAGTCAGGAACTCATATTGTGGATTACGAAAGCCTCGTATTTCGCTGAGAGGAATTTGGCATTCTGAAAGTGCTACGAAAAGCGTGCTCGACAAGAGACTGATCCGATTCCGTCTCAATGACTCAAACAAAACTCTTCACTTTCGTATGAATCCCGATTCATACAGGATCAACAACAACAGTTAGCCGTCATGACTTCTCTGGTCAATTCAGATTCCAGCCCGGATATTCTGCCGTTCGTAAGACCGGGAGTTGCAGGGCTAGATTCGATTTCCGAACTGGAAGCAATCCCTCCGATGCGTCTGGGACTACTTGCCGGTGCAGGCGAATTTCCAATACGCTTTGCCCGCGCTGCGCGGAATGCTGGTCATTACGTGTACGGCCTCGGTGTGGCCGGAATGGCTTCGGAAGAATTGTATGACGCGTGTGACGAATTTCGTTTTGCCCCTTTGGCGCGATTTGGAAAAGCCATTCGGTTGTTCAAGAGAGCCGGCGTTCAACGTGTCATCATGGCGGGAAAGATCGAAAAGACGGTGCTCTTTCATCCGTTCCGCTGGATTCGCCTGATGCCTGACTGGCGGACGATTCACATGTGGATTCGTTACGCCCGAGAAAACAAAAAAGACGATACGCTGCTCCTTGCGGTGATTCGAGAATTTGAACGTGACGGTCTGATCTTTGATTCAGCACTGAAATACTGCCCGGAGTTGCTCGTGAAACACGGATTTCTAACCAGTCGTCGCCCCTCGGCCGCTCAGTGGAAGGACATTCGTTTTGGCTGGGAAATGGCTCGCGAAATGGGCCGTCTCGATATCGGGCAAACAGTCGTTATCAATGATACGGCTGTCATCGCAGTGGAGGCTATCGAAGGAACTGATCGCTGCATTCGGCGAGCCGGGGAACTCTGTCGACGCGGTGGTTTCACTGTTGTGAAAGTGGCGAAGCCGAAACAGGACATGCGTTTTGATGTGCCGACTGTCGGCGCGGATACGATCAAAACCATGCACGAGGCGGGAGGCAAAGTTCTGGCTATCGAGGCGGGGATGACAATTATCATCAACCCTGAAGAAGTCACCGCGATCGCAGACAAGTTCGGGATTGCCATCGTCGCAGTGAACGCTGAAGAGCTCGCACTGCTGGCCGCAGCCTGACAAGTTTCCTGTGTGACGCCTCTATGACGTACATCGTCGGCGTGGTGTCTCCTTTCATGGCCATAACGCGTTAGTGTCCGGTTCTCGCTGTTTTCTTCGACCACTTCGTTGGACAGCGCCATGTTTGTCTCCTAGACAAGCCCGAAGCGCCAGCGAGTGAACACCTTGTAACTCACTCGCTGGCGCTTCGGGCTTGTATTCTCATTTGTGTTGATGAAGGTGGCGCTGTCCAGGCAGGAATTGCCAGCGGACCGGGACGGATCCACATCGAAAAAGTTGGGCGTATGTACCGCGGAAGGCCGGGACGCGTGGTGATGGCCTCGGACTTGACCAGACAATTTACGCATCAGTGCTTTGGAGTCACTCTGCGGGCAACGATCCCATCAGGAAATTCACCGCATGGACAAGTCTCTTCGAGAACTCCTGAATCAGCGGATGAAGAGCAGCGATCCCTATTACAACTACTGTCACTGGCCTTACGAGCCACCCGCATTCGGAACGGGAAAGCTTCGACCTGACGTCCTGTTGTTCAAAGCCGTCAGTGAGATGCCACACGCGGACTGGCTGACAAAAACTCTGCAAGCCATCCAGCGCGGCCTCGGAGAATTTCGCTGCGTTTACGGGGTCAAGAGAATTGACCGTCAATGGGCGCTCGAAATCTATATTTACGACTACGAACGGCAGGGGCGAACAGTTTCGGTCGAACGACTTGAACAAGCCACAAATGGGCTGCTGAAATTCCCCGTCACAGTTGACTCGAGGCTCCCCTATTTCATGTTCTCGTTCGATCTCACCGAACAAGTCGCATTGCAGAACGGCTCACTGTCGTGTGTGCACATTTATATCGGCAACCCGGGCAGCCAGGTCTCCTCGGGGATCGCTTATGAGTTCTCAGCACATGGTCGCCAGCTGGAGAATTTCTACTTCTTCTTCGACGCACAGAAACAGCAGAAAGACATCATCGAAAAACTTGAGTGCTCTGTTTTCTGTGATACCTGGCAAACATCGCTGGATGACTTGTATCGTCCCGAGTTACGTGAGTGCCAGACGATCTGCCTCGCCAACAAACGGACGAGTGACACGATTTATTTCTCGGGCGTAAATATCGATCAACTTTTATTCTTCCTGAAGTGGCAGCAATACCCCGACGATTACGTACGATTCGTGGAGGAACGTCATCACGAACTCGATCATTTACTGTACGACGTGGGAGTTGACTATCGAGCAAACGATGGCGAAATTCAGTTTGTGAAGCACGGCTTTTACGGCGTGTTCTGATTTCTCAAAAGCCCCCGCATCGCACAACCCGCTTTCACTCTCCTTCACGGGCCTAAAACAATCACTGGCCTAAAACAATTCGTGAATCTCACGATATCCGAAGTCCACCAGCGGGAATGGTCGACCAGCCGGCCCGGGAAGGTGAGAATCCAGCTTCAGGCCCATACTGTGGAAGATCGTCGCCAGGACATCTCCCGGCTGCACGGGACGATCGGCCGGGACGCCTCCAATGGGGTCACTGGCTCCCACCGTTTGGCCACCTTTGACGCCGCCGCCTGCAAAACCAACTGTAAAGCACTGTGGCCAATGGTCGCGACCACCGGCTGGATTCACTTTGGGAGTTCGCCCGAACTCTGCCAGATTGCACACCATCGTGTTCTTCAGGAGCCCTCGCTGCTGCAGGTCTTCGATCAAAGCAGAGTAGCCCTGATCATACATCGGCGCGACGATGTCTCGCATGCCTTCGATCGATGTGAACGGCTTGGAGCCGTGGATGTCCCAGGTGATCTCATCGAACACCGTCAGGAAGGAATTGATTGTTACGAAACGAACACCAGCTTCCACCAGTCGGCGAGACAGCAGGCAGCACTGCCCAAAGCGATTCATCCCGTAGCGCTCGCGGACGGATTGCGGTTCTTTACTCAGGTCGAACGCTTCGCGGGCCTGAGTACTCGTCATCAAACGATAAGCCGCTTCGAAAT
This sequence comes from Planctomycetaceae bacterium, assembly GCA_046349735.1. Taxonomy (GTDB): domain Bacteria; phylum Planctomycetota; class Planctomycetia; order Planctomycetales; family Planctomycetaceae; genus SXXK01. Next base: position 64,951 of record JAXMBU010000032.1, on the reverse strand, counting down.
TCCGCCCCATCATGGCCGCATTTTCGGTCGACTCAAAGTCCTTAACGGTGGCATCGACCAGATCTCGCAATTTACGGCGGCGAGCAATCCGGACCTCGCCCAGATTTTCCGGCGGCAATAGATCGGGAACTTTGAAGTCAGGCCTGGAAGGATCCGCCATCAACGCAAACGGGTCGTGAGCTTTCCCCAGGAATCCGCCCGCTTGTCCATTCGGGAGATTTCCGCCACCGCGTCCCATCGTCTCCGGAAGGACGACAAAAGGAGGCAGATCAGTCCGACGTCCCTTCAAATAGCTGACAACAGAACCAGCATGCGGAGAATTTACTCCACCGGCAAACTGACGACCAGTTTGCATCATCTGCCAGCCAGCATCATGCACTGCAGCGCCCGTATGATGGCAACTTCGCACCAGAGCGATATGTTCCGAGATCGCAGCGTGTTTGGGCAGGATTTCGGAGAGCTGATAATTGCCGCAGCTGGTTGAGATCGCCTTGAACGGACCTCGCACTTCCAATGGAGCGTCCGGCTTCATGTCGAACGTATCCAGCTGGCTGGGGGCTCCCAGATTAAAAATCATGATGCAGGAACGCTCATCGTGACCATCGGCCACCTGCCCCTGTTCTTTAGCTTCGATGTAGTCGACCAGCGAAAGTCCGGCCACGCCCAGTGATCCAACCTGCAGGAAATCTCGCCGAGTCGTCCCGTCGCAGGTATGTGCACTTCCACGTCCAACGAAGTTCAGCATGTCAGGTCTCACCTCTAACGGTCAGAATTTTCCAGGATGTGAACATGTTAGTCACGAGAATCCCCGGTCACAACAGTGGACCAAATGTCGGGCACAGAGTGCATGGAATCCGGTCGCAGGATTCGATAGTCTTGCCAGTGCCGCGACGCTGCGTCGTCGCGACATCCACCATTTTCTTTCATTTCAGGAACTCAATGATGATTCGCGGTGCAATTCTGGGCCTTGCGGCCTGTCTGCTGGCCGTGTCCGTACAGGCGGACGACAAGGCTGAGTGGACTAATTTGTTTGACGGAAAAAGTTTCGACGGCTGGAAAATCAACGAAAACAAGGATTCATGGAAAATTGAAGACGGAAAGCTCGTCTGTGTCGGCGAACGCAGCCACCTTTTCTATGAAGGAGACGGCAAGCCGTTCAGGAACTTCGAGTTTGAATGTGAGGTCATGACGACCCCAGGCAGCAACGCCGGCGTATACTTCCATACGAAGTTTCAGGACACCGGCTGGCCTCGATACGGTCTTGAGTGCCAGGTCAACGTCACTCAGTCTGACACAAAGAAATCCGGCAGCCTTTACGGTGTTGTTGATGTCGGCAATCCGGGGCTGAAAGACAATGAGTGGTACAAGACTTACATCAAGGTCGAAGGCAAACACATTGTGATCAAAGTCAACGACAAGACGACGGTCGACTACACTGAACCAGAGGGCAAAGCAGCTTTCTCTCCGGACTTCGAACGCCGTCTTGGCGAAGGGACTTTTGCGTTGCAGGCTCATGATCCCAAAAGCAAAGTGTACTTCAGGAATCTGAAGGTTCGACGCCTGCCGTAGGATGATTGCTCGTTGTTCCTTTTTTATCGTTCAGGAACAGTCTCGAAATAAGCTCCAGTCGTAGCCGAACTCGTGAGAGTTCAGACTGAAGCCTCATGACTTCAGCTACGGAAGTTATTTCGGGCCTGTGCCTTAGTGCGAGCAGCAGGTGAGCCTTCGTGGACTCGCCTGCTGGCTCTCTCCTCAATTGAAAACTCAGGAGTGTTCTTCCGTGTTTGCGCAGATGGAACTCAGTCGAGTAATCGTGTCTGAATTGAATGACCAACAGGCAATCTATCTGCGTGAGGTCGGGGGAACTCGCACCTTTCCGATCCTGATTGGGCAGTTCGAAGTGCAAATCATCAATCGAAGGCTTCTGGAAGAACCGCCGTTTCGCCCGATGACGCATCAATTGCTCAAGAACATCGTGGAAACACTGGGAGGCCGGATTGAAGAAGTTGTGATTACCGAGATGAAAGATCACACTTACTACGCCATCCTGAAAGTTAAAGTCGGCGACATGGTTTACAATGTCGATTGTCGCCCCAGCGATGCCATTGCCATCGCTGTCCATCATCAGCCGACTCTTCCTATCTTTGTGGCCGAACAGGTTCTGTCTGAAGTTGCGTCGGGTTAGCAAGTTGTTGATTTAGAACGCCTAACAAAACATGCCCACGTAGCCGGATTCGTGAGAATTCGGAGCGGTTTCTGAACTCTCACGAGTTCAGCTACGGTTTTGTTACGGGTTCTTAGTCGTTTCATGTGCTGCCGGGCGTTAGCCCCCGGTTGTTTTTGCAGGATTTCTCCGTGAAGAACCGGACGCTAACGCGTTCCGGCTGATAACGCGGCCACAACTTTGTCTCCGTGACAACGCGATAGCCAGCAGTTTAAGCCCATTCCATGTCCTCAGCCGAACAATACTTGAAGCCTGCGGTGATCCAGAGCATTGCTCGACTGGATCTTCGCGCGAAGTTTATTGTTGAAGGGCTTTTGTCAGGATTGCACGCCAGTCCATTCCAGGGCTTCAGTGTCGAGTTCAGTGAACATCGGCGCTATGAACCAGGTGATGATCCAAAGGATATCGACTGGCAGGTATTTGCCCGCACGGACCGTATTTACATCAAGCGATATCAGGCCGAAACGAATATCACCGGTTATCTGCTGATGGATCTTTCGCGAAGCATGGGCTACACCTACCGGCAGGATCTTACCAAGTTTGACTACGCCATCTGCCTTGCGGCTTCCATCAGCTATCTGATGATTCATCAGCAGGACCCTGTTGGGCTGATGACCTTCGACGACGAGCTCAAAGCCAGCCTTCCCGCGCGAAGTCGTCGCTCACATCTGGGCGACATTTTGTCAGTTCTTCAGCGATGCAAGCCGACAGGAACGACAAATATCGCCGGAAACCTGCGTCGAGTCGCCTCAATGATTCGTCACCGCAGCCTGATGATGCTGATGTCTGATCTGCTGGCGGATCAGGATGAAATTGTTGATGCCATCCGCATGCTGCGTTTTCGCGGCCACGATGTGATCGTGTTTCATATTCTGGACGAAGCTGAGGTCACGTTTCCGTTCACAGGAAGCGTCGATCTTCTGGAGCCCGAAACCGACGACCATGAAATCGTCGACGCCGCAGGAATCAGGGCCGAGTATCTGCAGGCGGTGAGCGATCTGCGAGAACGCTTCCGCACCACGTGCCAGGCCGTTGGCGCTGATTACGTGCCACTCGACACCAGCATGCCGTTCGATAAGGCTCTCGTTGAGTATCTGTCACAGCGACAGGCTCGGTTCTGAGACCATTTCGATCGGGTTTGCTGGCGCAGGCCCCGATGTATATTGCGGCGCCACCGGCGCAATTCAGAAAAATTCCCCGGATTCGCGGAGGTTCCATCGCGTGATTTGTTGTTTGTGCGAAACCTGCCCCGTCGCCAGACGTCTTTTTCCGTACATGCTTCGGCAGAAAGCCCGCGTTTTTCGATCAATTCAGCAGGTTTGGCCTCATGAACACAGCAGTCTTCCCGATCCTAGAAACTTCTGCCCCCTGGCAGGCACAGCACTCTGGAAACGCAACCGCATGCTCGCTACACTCCGCCCCGCCGCAGGAGCCGGTTCTTCACCGAACCAGTTTTCTTCAGCAAGTGTCCTGAGAACGCTTTGATGTAAAAATCAAAGTGAACCAGAACACATCGGGGCGTAGCTCAGCTTGGCTAGAGCGCCTGCTTTGGGAGCAGGAAGTCGCACGTTCAAATCGTGTCGCCCCGACTAACAAGAACACAGGGTTTCAGTCGTTTTCGGCTGGAGCCCTGTTTTCGTTTTATGGCCACATTGTGGCGGCGGCGAACGCTCGATTCATCACTTCAGCAGCGTTCGAAATGTATGCGACGTGGACCCGCATCTCTGCCGTTTCGTGCTCCAAGACTCAGGCCTCTATGCGAGGCGGAATGCCAGCCTCATCCGCAATCGCCGCGGTCATATGCCGCATCTGGTGGACTCCCAGTGCACAAAAGGGGTCGAGTGCACAAAAGGGGTCGGGAGTCTTTTTCTGTTACGCCTTGCAGCCTCCGCGAGGTTTAACTCCACTCGGCAAACCCTTAACCTGCAGAAAAAGACTCCCGCCCCCTTGTTCTTCCCTTGAGTATCTCTGCGTTATGCATAGATCTCACGAACCACCCGCCCTTCAACATCGGTCAGCCGGAAATCTCGCCCGGCGTAACGATAGGTCAGACGTTCATGATCGAGACCCATCAGGTCCAGAATTGTGGCATGCAGGTCATGAATATGAACCTTATTCTCGGCGGCGTAGTAACCGTAATCATCTGTTGAGCCATACCGGAGGCCGCCCTTCACACCGCCTCCAGCCAGCCACATCGTGAAACCTTCCTGATTATGATCTCTACCCGCCGCTGGCCCGGTTGCTTCAGCCGTCGGTGTGCGTCCGAATTCACCGCCCCACCAGATCAACGTGTCTTCCAGCATGCCTCGCGTTTTCAAATCCTGCAGCAAGGCGGCGATGGGCTGGTCGACTTCGAGTGCATTCTTAGCATGAGCAGTTTTCAGCTCCGAATGCTGATCCCACTGAACCTTATCATCATTATGAGTGACCTGAATGAAGCGAACTCCCGCCTCGGCAAATCGACGAGCCATCATGCACATTCGCCCGAAGTTCGCAGTCACCGGGTTATCCATGCCGTACATTTTGTGAGTCGCCTCTGACTCTGTCGACAGGTCTTCAATTCTGGGCAGCTCGGATTGCATTCGAAATGCGAGTTCAAACGACTGCATGCGAGCCTCCAGCGACGCCTCCGCACCGGAGCGAGCCATGTGTTCCCGGTTTTGCTGTTCAAGTCGATCAAGCTGCAAGCGCTGAACTTCACGTGGCAGCCGTGAGTTCCGAATAAACTTCACCTGAGCTTTTGCAGAGGGAATGCTGGCATTTCCAATCGCAGTGCCCTGATAAGTGGCCGGGAGAAACGCGGAGCTCCAGTTGTTGATGCCACCAAACGCAAGAGTCGGGCAGATTGTCACAAAGGCCGGCAGACTGGAATTCTCGGTCCCAAGCCCGTAGCTCACCCACGACCCCATGCTGGGCCGCACAAAATTATCGCTGCCTGTATGCAGCTTCATCACGGCCCCTCCATGAGCTGGGTTCGTACCGTGCATCGAATGGATCATGCAGAGATCATCGACATGTTGGGCGACTCTGGGAAAAAGCTCACTGACCCAAAGACCACTTTCTCCGTACTGCCGGAAACGCCATGGCGACTTCAGCAGATTGCTTGTTGCGTTAAACTGAATCTCCGGTTTGGCAAATGGCAATGGCTTGCCATCATCACGAGTCAACAAGGGTTTCGGATCGAACGTATCGACCTGAGATGGTCCACCGCTCATAAACAGAAAAATAATTCTCTTGGCGCGAGCGAAGTGATGCGGCAAGGGTTGGTGCATGCGGCTGGCGATGCCGGGTTGTGCCGTTTCATCGAACGCACCGGACGTCTGAGAAATCAACGACGAAAAGGCAAGCGAACCGAAGCCCGCAGCGGTTCGTCGCAGAAGACTTCTGCGGCTCGTCATTGGTGATGAGAAGTCCCATGGCATATTCAGTCCAGCCATACGCGGTTCTCCTATTTGAAGTTGCGCATTTTAGGCCCGGAGGGTCGAGATATCCAATGCCGGTGGCGTGAGCCACCGGTATGCGAACAAAAGGAATCTGAGGCCCGAAGGGTCGGCACAAGGGCTGATGTGTCGGCCCTTCAGGCCTTAAAATCAGTGTTTCTGCAATCCGGTGGCTCACGCCACCGGCAGAGGATTTGTCGAGCTTCCAGCCCTAAACAGAATACGCGACTTCAAAAGTTCTCTTTCAGGATCAAAGACAGTCACTCGAGCCAGAAGACGAGTCTTATGCCGAACAATGACCTCAACCTCTGGAGCTCTTCGCAGGGTACATGAGCCGTTCAGCACATTGAATCGGCACTTGTCGGAATTCCAGAGCGTGCGAAGGAATAATTCCCTGATGTGCCTTTCTGTTCAGCCGCATTATGCATGGAGATAATGCCCTGAACATCAGAGACCCGGGCTTCCCGGAGTCCAGATCTTTGGGGAGGCAGATTCTTCGGCTGTGCCACCAGCCCTGCGAGCAACGCGTCGTGCTTTCATTCGAACATAAGGCGGAACAAATCGTCCGCGATAACCGAAATGAGTCACATCGACCTTGTAGTCGGCTCGTTTGGGTTCTCGCAGATCTTCGATCATAAAACCACTGACGCACAGATCGCCAACAATCTGTTCCAGTCGATGCAGGTACTCGGTCGCACCCTTTTCACGATAGGAGGTATCCTGCTGCTGCGGCAAGGCACCTTCGTGATAGTACTCAACACCGATCACGAATTGATGCCGCTCATTACGATGGCTGATCTGCAGGCTGACCGGCTGCTTGTGCTGGCTGATATAGATTCCATGATCGCGAATGACTCGCGAGACTTCAGCGTACACCGGCTTGAGGCTCGGAACGTAACACGTGCTGACCGGCTGATGCACAATGTCGAATGATTCGTCGCCGATCATGCTGAGGTCGTCCATCGATGTGTGCACCGTCTGGATTTTCAGACCACGACGTTTCGCCTCCTGATTATCCAGCCTCAGCATGGATTCGCTGAGATCCACCACCGTCACATTGGCCCCGGCACACGCGTAAAGAATGGCCTGCCAGCCTCCACCAGAAGCCAGACACAGAACATTCAGTCCCGCAACGGAAGGCGGTAACCAGCCACGGCCATCCAGAGTTTTCAGCGGTTGCCGACATTCGTCATCGGTGGCCACGCGAGCGAACAGGCTTCCCGAGTCGGCAAGGTGGTTCCAGGCCTGTTGATTTTGATTTCGATAATCCACTTGGATCAGGCCCAGTATTCATCCTGAAGCTTCTGGAGTCGCTTCAGTGGTTCACGTGCGATTCCCTGTGAATTCACCATCGCCATGGAAGAGCCATCAAGTGATTCGTCGACCCAGTTTGTGCAGTAAACGCCCACAACTCGCTCTTTTGCGAGGCACATCAGGACAGCATTCTCAAGCCAATCAGCCTGAGCCTCCTCGAGACCTTTTCCCTGACCGTTGGCCACAGGTGGAAGGGTCAGCATGACATTGATGGGCATCTGTAGCAGCGACCAGTGATCCAGCAACTGAGAGAGGCTAAGACAATCCCGCCATAACGTTGGCGACGGAGTCGTTCCAAATCGAATATCCAGATTGATTTCACCCAGACGCACACCACACCTTCGCAGGGTATCGGTGAATTGTATCGGAGAAAGTCGATTGCGAGTCTGACTGAGATACTCTCCCCACGGCTGAACCACACGAAGGCTGATCTGAGTGTGCTCATCGACCTGACGAGCCGCCTCGATCGTCCGCACAACGAGATTCATGCGTTGTTCTTCATCCAGATCGGCAACGCCACCACGATTCGCACCCGTGACAACTTCCCAATGCCGGATTCGCCCGACATAACGTCCGACAACAGTTTCGACGAAATCCGCAGTGAAGCTTTGAAGGTTGACGAGATCTCCAGTCCAGCTCTTCAGCCACGCTGGCAATGCATCCTGGGAAAGATCCATCAAAGGACCGCCCAACAAAAACAGCTTCCGTTCCTGAGCCCACGCGACCAGTTCATCCAGCCGCTCCCAGGTATATTCTCCGTCATCGTGTTCGAGTGTATTCCAGCGAGTATCCACCTGCACCGCATTGAACGCGCTGGTGTAGGTTTCCGGGTCGTCAGGGATGCGACTCAGGCGACAGCCGAGGAACACAGGCAAGTGAGCCGCACGATTGCGACGATAGCCCAGACGCTGCTCAACGTAATGCTGGCACAACATGTCAGTGGCGCGAGATGACAGATCCATCGACAGCAATGCAGCTCCGGACGAGAGTTCGGGAGCTTCTGTTCGAAGCACTGCAGCACGGAAGGATCGATGGGCGTCGTGGATTAAATGATCCAGAGCCGGGGACGACAATAATCCGGCCCCGCTCCAGGCATAAAACTGGTTTCTAAGCCGAGACAACTGTCCACGGGCAAGTTCGACTTCCAGGCTGTAGGGTTCGGCCTGTTCGCGAAGGCTGGTTGTGTGGGCGACAAGCACGCTTCCATCAAATCGCGGCCACAGCAATCTCAGTTGACCACTTTCACCCTGCAGTCGTTCACAGCGCAGAATATTCCCGTTCAATGTCGTTCGCGCGGGGATCACTCGGCCGTCATACATCAGGAAGTCGACCAGCGACTGAGACGATGCGGCCTGCAGGAGATCCGGGCGTTCAACTTTAAACTGAATAACCCCCATGAAAGTCCCCGAAGCCTCGTCATCAGAAAATGCCCCTGCCTCGGCGCAGTCTAGGCAAATGTTGGTTCATTGTTCAAACGCTGGGTGCCCTGTAGACTGCACTCAGTCCACAAACATCGGCTCAATCACCACTTTTTGCCTCTGAGATGGTCGTCCATGTCGTCCGTTGTGCTTCAGAGTTCCATTCCCGGAATCCCCGTTCGGCGCGGAAAAGTTCGCGATGTGTTTGATTTCGGAGATCGACTTCTTTTTGTCGCCTCAGACCGAATCAGCGCGTTTGACTATATTTTGCCGAACGGCATCCCTCGAAAAGGCGAAGTTTTGACTCGCCTGAGCCTGTTCTGGTTCGCACGCCTCGGAGTCGCTCACCACCTGCTCTCGACGGATCTTTCGACACTGCCGATGCCTTCCGGCACAGATCTCCCCAGCCTGGCGGCTCGCAGTATGGTCGTGATGAAAACCGAAGTCGTGCCGGTCGAATGTGTGGTGCGCGGCTACCTCTCAGGTTCTGGTTGGAAGGAGTACCAGAAATCCGGCACCGTATGCGGGATTAAACTGCCAGCAGGATTGAAGGAGAGCAGTCAGCTGCCCGAGCCAATCTTTACACCGGCAACAAAGGCCGAAACAGGCCATGATGAGAATATTACGTTCCAGCAGATGTGCGACATCGTTGGAGCAGATCTCTCAGGGCGTCTCCGCGATCTGAGTCTTCAGGTTTACCACGAAGGTTGCTCACATGCTCGGACGAGGGGCATCATCATTGCCGACACAAAGTTCGAATTCGGCCTCAAGGGCGACGACATCATTCTGATCGATGAAGTCATGACGCCGGATAGCTCGCGATTCTGGCCTGCCGATGATTATGCTGCGGGACGAGGACAAGCGTCGTTCGATAAGCAGTTTGTCAGAGACTGGCTGGAACAATCCGGCTGGGACAAGAATAGTCCGCCTCCGGAGTTGCCGGATGCAGTCATCGAACGAACTTCCAAACGCTACATCGAAGCGTTTGAAAGACTGACCGGGCAGAAGTTCTAGTCCTGTGTCTGACCTGAAATCGCAGGCTGGACATTCTTGTCCGACAACACTGCGACGGGAAAGAATGCCCATCCTGCTCAGCAATCGGGACTCGACGAAGCACTGGTCTGTGACCCAATACGTTCATAAGCCAGCACACCACGTGCAACCGGCGACTTGACTACGGTGTTTCACGATTCGGCACGATCATGGCGCCTTTTTTCCCGGCGACGAATAGCCCGATGATCCTGCCATCCTGCATGGAAATTACAGGCGCGCCGTGCCATGGTGAAAGATCCTCATCTTCCATGTTTACCAGCCAGTTGGAGCCGTCTTGTTTGAGGTGATCAAGACCTATACTTTGGATAACCGTTGAGGCATCATCATCAGTTTTAACACTGCGGCACAGGCAACACTCTTCGGTTTCTTTCGGACTTCGAAAGTTGCTGTAGTCCACAAGTGGCAGATCACCCAGCGAATCGGAAAAGGGAAGAAATACGGATCCGGAAACTTCGCTATTCTCTGTCGCTTCGCCTGCAGCAGACGGTGGCAGTATGAGGGTTTGATTGTTTGTACTTTGTGGCGAACTGATCACGTACTCCAGCCCCCCTTTTTCGGCCGCGTCTTTGGAATCAGCAACGACTTCCGGCAACGCGTCTGCGGCCGTCAGGATGAATGTTTGATCGCCGCGTCTGACGAGAACACCGTTGACAGTGAATTTTTGTAGTCGAGCAATTCCCAGCAGACTCGTTCGGCGTGTTCCCTGAATTGTCAGGGTTGGAGGAAGATCAAAGTCCACGAGTGGAAGCGAAGATGCCGTATTGAGCCACGCCGCATCAGGCTCATCATAAAGCTGAAACATGTGTCCGGAGGTGATGGGAGTTTTTTCCTTACTGACCGCCAGTGTTGTAAATGAAACCCCGCCCCGAACAATGGTGCTTAGCGAATCGGCATTCAGACGAACACCACTCAGACCGACATCGATCCCCAATCCGCTGGTGACCCAGAATTTTGAGGAGGTTCTCAGCAATCGCGTGTACTCAGAATTGATGCGAGCATGGACATCGACAAACCTTGCATCGGGTGACAAATTGATGGAAAGAATTTGTCCCACATCAACTCCGCGCCATGTGACGGGAGCCCCTACCGTAACACCATGTTTTGCGTCGCTGCGAAGGACGATGTCGATCCCTTCGCCGCTGTTTTCATCCGGCGGCGCCGCCCCCAGACCTTCAAAGTTGCTCTGCTGAGGCGCGTCGGGATTTCCTGGGCTCACACCGATGTACTTCGCACCGACAGCAGTTTCCAGCCCACTGACTCCGGCCAGACTCAGTTGAGGCCGCACGATCCAGAATCTTGCTCCTTCGCGAGCAAGTCCCGCAGCACCGGGAGTCAGAGTCACGGTGGCCGTGATTTGGGAGAGGTCATGACTCAAAGCAACACTCTCGACAATACCGGCTTCGATTCCTCGATGACGGACGGCATCCCCCGCTTTCAGGCCATGTCCATCGGGAAAGCGAATTGTAATGGTCGGCCCCACCGAAGGGATTGAACTCCATGTCAGCCAGAACGCAAGAAAGAAACAAGCGACGGTCACCCACCATAACTTTGATCGCAGGAACAGGGCAGACGTGACAGCTCGAACTTCACGAACATCGGCCATCGGAAACTTATCGCCCGGTTGATGCGATACGTGAGGTGTTAAGGGCTGTTGATCGCCTGGCTTTTCAACGCCTGAAATCTTGCTGGACAATGTGCCTCCGGGTGCGTTGGAGTCAGTCAATCGCAATTCTGAGTCACGATGAAATGTCATTCGCTGCCTTCCCAGATTGCATGAGGATCAAACGAGAGAGAAGCCACCATACTCATTGCGACACAAAGCACAAATGCGACTACGGCCGGGCCAAAATGAAACTGTACAATGTTTCCCAGTTTGACCAGCATCACCAAAAATGCCAGCAGCATCACATCCATCATACTCCACCGCCCCATGTGTTCCATGAGCCTCAGTGAGGCGGCTTTATGACGCCTGTGCAAAAACTCCAGCAGGCTCAGCTCAAGCAGAAGAACAATCTTTGTCAAAGGAAAGACGACGGAAAACAGTAGTACGACTCCGCCCACCAGCCAGTTTCCCTGCTTCAACAAATCAATTGCTCCACCAAGGACACTGGACTGCTGTCGCATTCCCATCTTTTCGATCTCCAGAATGGGACACAGAATGGCCGGCCAGAACAACACCAATGCCGCTACTGTCGCAGCGGCTGTTCGACTGGATGTCGTCCGGCGGCACCCTGGCGGCGCGAAGGCTGTTCCGCAACGAGTGCAGATCGCTCGCTGGTGAGTATTGAGCGTGGGGATCTCGTGGATAAGCCCGCAACACCGACAAGCAAGAGTCTTATTCATTCTACAACAACTCCGCCGCTGTGAATGCTGGAATGCAATTCGATCAATGCCACTTAACTGGATATCGCCATGTTCACGAAAACCATTGTGAATACAAGCCCGAAGCGCCAGCGAGTGAGTGAGTTATGCGTAACGTGCGGCGCATTCGCTGGCGCGTCCGGCTTGTATGCCAGCAGGCGTGATTCCCGGGTGATTCGCCGTGCTTCGTTCGATGACGTGAATCAAATATTGGGTTGTTCGCCTGATTCGACTCCAGCAGAGGCAAAAAGAATCGGGAGCCAGTCCCGGTTTTGTCAGGCGTACCAGGAAACGCCGGACAAAACCGTAGCTTTACTCGTGAGACATCAGAAACGCCTCCAAATTCTCTCGAATCCGGCGACAGGCCAAAGCGACATGAACAGTCGCGAGACGCAAGTAGAGAAGTAACAGCGGCAGCTTGCGTGCTCAGTTCACCTTGACTTCAAAGACAGCCAGGACCGGGCAGTGATCCGAAGCCATCGGCTCCGCGATTACCTCAGACGAAATCATCTTTAACGAGTCGCCACGATGAAAGACATAGTCAATCCGTGTGCGAGGATTCAATGACGGAGCACTTGGCGCTGCTGCGGAATCGATGGCATTCTTCCACTTCTCCTCCAGGATTCTGATCGGTTCAGAACCTGGGACGGCGTTCATGTCTCCAGCCAGAATGGTTGTCATCGTGTCGCTGGCAAAGAGTTGATTGATCGCTTTCGCTTCTTCAACACGGTCCTGTTCGACATTGTGCTGGAAATGAGTGCTGATGAAGTTGATTCGTGCGCCTCCGGGCAGCGTAACGACGACAGCAATCGCTCCACGAGGATATGTCGTCAGTTCTGTCGTCGCTTCTGTATAAGGCAATGGCTGGATCAGAATGCTCTCTGCAGGAAGATTTGTCAGGATGGCATTTCCATACAACCCGCCTTCGTAATGTTGTGTTGGACCAAAATGAGATTTCAGCTTTGTCAGCTCTCCCAGAATCTTCACTTCGTGCATCCGCCCGGATCGCTTGACGCCAACGTCCACTTCCTGAAGGGCGACGAGATCCGGTTTGGCTGCGTTAATGACATCCGCGAGACGTTGAAGGTCATATTTCCCGTCATTGCCTTGCCCATAATGAATGTTGTAACAGAGTACTCGAAGTGTGCCAGGTTCCCTCGCCACGCTCATTGGCAAACTGAAAACCGCCAAAAACAGCGCCGCAAGGACACGCCGGAAAGGAGAGCATGACTTCTGCATATTGAATTTCCGTGCATCAATAACGCTTTTGACGACCAGATATTTGATGAACGAAAACGAACCGACTGCTGCTGTGGCTCATGGGCTAATTAGCATACCGTTATCAGCAGTTGTCTGCGAACGAACTCGAAGTCGATGCAAGGTCAACGGTAGAATGTCATGTCTGTGCGGCAGTCGTTGCGCGCGGAGATTCTTCGGAACCTATTCAGAGAATCTGACCACAGGGCGGGGAATCGATCAATGCGACGGCTCGGTGCTCAGAAAAGAGCAGTTCAAGTTTTTCGCTGGCAACTTTGGAAGGAAATTGAACCTGGTCACAGATTTCGACACGAGTGCAATCCGCAAAAGGCTCAGTTTGGCGGATTCATAGATCAAGGGAGGAGTGGTGCACTACGCGTTCAATGCGCTACCGACAGAAACTCATTGGCCCAATCAGCCGGATTCCGGGTTTGTTTAGGTTCCGTTGCATTTGTTTCCGGCTCACGAAAGTCAGGTTATTGGTTATCCGTCGATGTCGTCGCTGCGTCTTTTGGAATCAGTTTGTCCAGAATTCCATTCACGAAGGAGCTGGAGTTCTCCGTCCCAAACTCGCGAGCGATCTCGATGGCTTCGTCGATTGCGACGGCGGCAGGAGTACCCATTTGGGTCATCTCGTAAAGCCCCATGCGGAGCACGTTGCGATCGGTGGGCGGCATACGTTCGACTCGCCAGTTCACAGCGGTCTTTCGCAGCACTTCGTCCAGTTGATCGCGGTTGGCACAGACACCGCTAAACAGCATCCAGGCAAAATCGCGAAGAGGAATTTCGGTAAACTCTTTGCGCAGTTCGATCTGAATCCGGTTCTTGTCGGCATCAGGATTCTGGTCCACAAGATACAACATTTGCAGCACAAAACGGCGTGCCTCAGATCGTCCAGCCATAGCGAATCAGGTATGCTAAAAAAACTTGCCGCTGATCTTTGTGATCGCGGCCTTTTCGTGTGAATCCGTCAAGATAGCACATCCATCCAGCCCCCACCACCGGAAGAGATCTGCTGATGAAGAACTGCCTACGCCTCTCAATTCTGGTCACGTTTTTGACCTTTTTTCGCATGTCGGCATGCAAGCGTCAATTTGTGCTGATGAGAAAACGCGGCCAAACGTGCTGTTTATCGCCGTCGACGACCTGAACCACTGGGTAGGACATCTTGGGAGAAATCGTCAAACCAAAACTCCCAATCTCGACCGACTCGCCAAAATGGGAGTGACCTTTACGAACGCTCACTGCGCGGCACCGGTGTGTAATCCTTCGCGAACGGCGTTGCTGTCTGGTATGAGGCCGGGATCAACCGGCGTGTACGACAACAACAATCCTTATGGCCAGGCTGTCAACGTTCAGCAGTCCCTTGTCACACAGTTCAAAGACAATGGCTATGCCACTCTGGGAATGGGAAAGCTTTGGCACGGAGGTCTGGGATTCCCGGAGCAATGGTCGGCCACCGGTGGCCAGGAACGAAACGGAACCGGCGGCGCGAGAGTTGAAGATCGCAGCATTGGAGGTATCGCGTTCGGTGTTATCCACGGCGATGATAGTGCTGTGTCGGATACTCAGATCGCCGACTATGGAATTTCGGAGCTCTCGAAATCTCATGACAAGCCATTTTTCCTGACGCTGGGGTTTCACAAACCGCACATGCCGTGGAATGTGCCGCAGAAGTATTACGACTTGCATCCCCTGGATCAGATTGAATTGCCTCCAACCAAAGACGGCGACCTTGCGGATGTTCCCGCAGCCGGGCTGAAGATGGCGAAAGCGTCCGGTGATCATGCGGCCGTGCTGAAGTCCGGTCGATGGAAAGAAGCCGTGCAGGCTTATCTGGCAGCCATTAGTTATCTCGACGGCCAGATTGGCCGAGTTCTGGATGCACTGGAGCAATCACATCACAAAGACAACACCATCATCTGCCTGTGGGGAGATCATGGCTGGCATCTGGGCGAAAAAGAACATTGGCGGAAGTTCGCACTGTGGGAAGAAGCGACTCGTGCGCCGCTAATCTGGGTGGCTCCTGGAACGACAACGCCCGGTGGAGTTTGCAAGAGTCCCGTCGACTTTATGACGATCTATCCGACGCTGTGTGAATTGGCCGACATTCCGATTCCAAAGCATGTCGAGGGACAGTCGATTCGCGGGCTGTTGAAAGATCCGAATGCGGCCGATTCCGGCGTCGCCATCACGACCTTCGGCCACAACAATCATGCTGTGCGAACCGACCGCTGGCGGTATATCCGCTACGCGGACGGCGGCGAAGAACTGTACGATCATTCCAACGATGAATACGAGTGGACTAATCTGGCTGCACAGCCTGATCATGATGGACTGAAGAAGGAGCTGGCAGCGAGGTTGCCCGTCGTTAATGTCGATGCGGTGACTCGAAACGGTGCTGAAAGGAATGAGGCGAAGTCCGGCGAAACGAAGCCGGGCAAAAAGAACCGTCAGCAAAAGAAACAGAATAAAGCTTTGAAGGCCGCGGGAAAATCGGAAGCAAAGGCTGCCGTCACTCCGGAACAGCCTCGGCCCAATATCGTCTGGATGATTGTTGAAGACATGTCGGCTCACTACTCGTGTTACGGTGAGACGACAATTCAGACTCCCAATGTGGATCAGCTCGCGAGTCGAGGAACTCGTTTTTCGCGTGCCTTCGTGACAGCTCCGATCTGCAGTATCTGTCGATCTGCACTGATTACCGGCCGATATCAAACCAGCATTGGTGCTCAGAATCATCGGTCCGGAGTTCCGGGCCATGAAATTCATCTTCCGGCAGATGTGGAACTCGTACCGGCCGTTTTTCGTAACGCTGGGTACCACACAAACAACCTGACTGTCGAGGCTTTTCTACGCAGCGACGAAGATGTCAAAGCATCACCGACAGTCAAAGTGGCGAAGACGGACTACAACTTTGAGTGGGACGAAGCGGCGACTTACGACAACACTCACTGGGCCGCGCGAGACGCGAAGAAGCCATTCTTTGTGCAGGTACAGTTGCATGGAGGAAAGTATCGTAACGTCGCTGACACGTCGAAGTGGACCGCGAAAGCTCTGAAGGATCTTGGATCCGTGACGTCGCGGGACGATGTTCATCTGCCTCCCTATCTGCCAAACGATCCTGTGATCCTCGACGACTGGGCTCAGTATCTGGACACGGTGCGTTACACCGACTGGGAAGTTGGCCGAGTTATCCAGCGATTGAAGGACGCCGGTGAACTCGAAAACACCGTAATCTTCTTTATGACCGATCATGGCATCAGTCATGTGCGGAACAAGCAGTTTCTGTACGACGGAGGCACTCATGTGCCGCTGATCGTGGCTGGCCCCGGAGTTGCATCCGGCGTTGTTCGCGAAGATGTGGTAGAGCACATCGATCTCGGTGCGACTTCGATGGGATTGGCCGGAATCGCACGGCCGGTCTCGATGCATTCGCAGGATCTACTTGCCGCCGACTATCAGCCTCGGGAATATGTCTTTGCCGCCAGAGATCGAGCCGATGAAACGGTCGACCTGATGCGCAGTGTCCGGGATACTCGCTGGAAATACATCTTCAACGGGTTCCCGAATCGCCCTTATCTGCAGCCCAATCGCTATAAGGACAACAAGCCGATTCTGCAGGCCATGCGACGTCTTTACGGGGCTGGCAAGTTGAATGCTGAGCAAGGTCTGATCATGGCCGAAACGCGGCCGCGAGAAGAGCTGTACGATATTCAAACCGATCCATTTGAGTTGCACAATCTGGCGGGCGTTCCGGAACATCAGTCACGACTGGAGGCAATGCGGACTGCATTTCGCGACTGGCAGAAACGAACCAGCGATCCCGGCGTTCCGGAATCAGAAGAAGTGTATAGGATCGAAGTCGGCGCGAAGCATCTGGAGGGAGGCAAGAAGGCCGACAACACTCAATACAAGAACAACGTTGAGTTGATGTTGAAGTGGATGACAGAAAAACCGTTTATGCCGTAAAAAAATGAAGCACGGACCTCGTGCCACCTGGAACCTATTGCGTCGTCAGGGCTAATAATACGGGGTGCGTGTTTATTCCCCGGAATGCGTTAGCGTCCGGTTCTTACCGCAAAAAGTGTTGCATATTCAACAGGAGCCCGCGCCCGGCGGCTGACGCGACGAACCCTGAAATCAGCGTTCAACGAGGGCGCTACGCTGGCTGGGCGATTGCTGTGTAGACACTGAATGCCTGTTCGAAAACAGCTTTAAATTCCTGCGGCGGAATTCGCTTTCGGTCGAACCAGAACATCAGGCTTCCCGGACGTACTTCAAGGCAAAGATTCTGAAAACCAACCAGTACCTGCAGGATTTCCGGCCGCAGAAAATCGCGGATTGCGGATTCGTCGCTCCCGGTGAGCAAGTACTTCTTTGAAAACTCCGGGGACTCCACGAAGTCAATGTCCTGCAGGCCAATTAACCCTCCGACTTTGTGAAGCCAGCCTTCGGGCTTGATCTCAAATCGAGGTGCATTGACTGACGGGGAGCGAAACAGAATCACGGTTTGCTGCCAGGTCGTCGAATTTTTTCCAGTCCCAACGGTGTAGCGATAGTCACAGATGAATACAGCAAGCGAATCGACCTGCCTTTTAAAGATGTTCGTCCAGGCTCTTTGTCGCCCGGTCGTCATCAGCAGAGAACTTCCGACAATTCCATCCAACTCATCCGGATAGTTGTCCAGTGATTCAAATCCGAGAGCCGTTGCGACTTCCAGACACTGCTGCCTGCGTTTCTTGTCGAGGTGAAAGGAGACGCCGATGATTGCTCCAAGAATCCCAATGACACCACACACAGCCGCGACCGGTATCAGCCAACCACCATCGTTCATCTTTCACCCTTGTGGACAACATCGGATCATGGAAGGAAACATTCCCCGGCGAACCGGGAACAGACCTCAAACAGGTTTTTCGGAATTATAACGAATCCCTCGATCACCCCAACACCGGGTTCCCGGACGCCGACATACTCTGAGAATCCGTGAGAACGTGAACAAAGAATCGCTGAACGGACGGCCGGCATGGGCTGTGATGCCATGCAAAACGATTCCAAAGAACATGAAGCGGGAATTGTTTATTAAGTCGTGGCTTTATTTCACGAGCAAAGAGTCTGCGATAGAACTAGAATCGCGCCCCCGTCTGTACAGCTTTGTCTTTGTCTCAAGAGTCCGGAATTCAGAAACACTCCAATGCGTGGCGAGTTCTGAGCGGCCTGAGAAGCGATTCTTACTCTTCAATTCGGTGTAACGAACTATGAAATCTCATCCTTCTCCCCTCATTTACTGCAAAAAAGTCGGTAAGTGCGGACGAGGCGTCTTTGCCCTGACTTCCATTAAGAAAGGGGCCGTGATCGAAGAATGTCCTGTCATCGTGATCAGCAAGAAAGATTACAAGGAGATTGCGAAGACGATTGTGGCAAGTTACGTCTTCTGTTGGGGTAAGGACGATTCACTAGCGGCTCTCGCGCTCGGCTTCGGTGGACTTTACAATCACGCGGTTTGTCCGAACGCCGCATTCAACAAACGGATCTCGACAGGAGAAATCGTCTTTCGCGCCCTTAGGGACATCAAAATGCATGAAGAGATCAGGATCGACTATGGTTATCCATCGGCCGACGACTACCTCGGATTCATACTTTGACGAGGCTTCAATTGCCTTTCTCGGCCCCGGAGATTCACTTCGAGCAGTCGACGATACATGATACGTGAAGACGTGGTGCCTCAACGCAAACGGTTCTGATCACATCGCCCGACGCCGAGTATGAATCTTCAGACGTTGAGTTTCTTGAGGTGAATTCCAAACTTACCCGGGAGTACCAAACGAATGAAAGTAGCCGTTCTCACTCACGCTGGAGGGGCTCACCTGAGTGCGTATTTTTCGGCGCTGGCTGAGTCCAAAGACTGTGACGAGGTTGTGATTGCCGATCCGGATAATCGCTCGGCCGAAGAAGCCCGGAGATTGCTGGGTGACAAGCTCACTCGCAGCTATACCAAATACTCGGAGTTGCTGGAAAAGGAATCGCCCAGGCTGTGCATGGTGACAATGGAAGCCGCGCTGGCACCGCCGGTGATTGAAGGGGCATTGGAATCCGGCTCCCATGTGTTTGCTGAGAAGCCCGGCTGTGTCACTCGGCCGGATTTTGAAAAACTTGCCAATCTCGCGGAATCGAAACATCTCCACCTGATGCTGGCTTTTGCAAATCGGGCGAATCCTGAGTCTCTCCTCGCGAGGAAGATGATTCAGCAGGGACGCATCGGCAACGTTTACAGTGTCGACATGCACATCGTCGCCGATCAGACTCGTCTCACGAAACCCAATTATCACGGTACCTGGTACGCCAATAAAACCAGAGCTGGCGGCGGTCACCTGATCTGGCTCGGCATTCATTGGCTTGATCTTGCCATGTTTCTCACGGGGGCAGCAATTGTCAGGGCCTCAGGTGCAATTGCTAACGTGGGCGGGCAACCGATCTCGGCGGAAGATTCTTCCGTTGCGACCCTGCACTTCAGCAACGGTATGCTGGGCTCATTGAATTCCGGATATTATCTGGACGCAGGCTACCACACTCAGATTCGTATCTGGGGCTCAAAAGGCTGGGTGAATCTCGATTCGACCGGGACAGAGAAAATGACGTGGTATGAAAACACAGGCCCAAAGGCGAAACAATTGCAGACGATCGAAGGTCCGATAGAACCTCGCGGTTATTCTCCGTTCGTTGCTCAGGTCGTCGCTGCGATTGCCCACAACGCAGCGCCGCCGATCACGACGCAGGAATCATTGAACGCTTTACGCACGGTCTTTGGAATCTATGAATCTGCGGAGACTGGTAAGCTTGTGGAAACGGGTGCCGTTGTTGTCGCTGTATGACATCATTCTGTGCTTGCCACGATTCAGGCTATCCTCCAAACGTTCACGCGAACACACAGCCTCCAGCCAGCACGTACGGAAAGTAACTCCCATGGAATATCGAAGGCTCGGCCAGTCTGAACTTTTTGTCAGTTCCATTGGGATGGGATGCGTGACTTTCGGACGTGAAGTGGATCCGCAGTCATCACTGCTGATTATGGATCATGCGTTCGGACAGGGGATCACACTGTTCGACACGGCTGAAGCCTATGCGCAGGGCGCGTCTGAACGAGTGGTCGGAGACTGGATAAGAAGTCGACACTCGCGTGAAAAAGTTGTGCTCGCGACAAAGATCAGCGGCCTGCTGACTCGAGATCGTATTGTGGCGTCCGCTGAAGCGAGTTTGAAACGACTGCAAACGGATCGAATCGATTTGCTGCAGACTCACGTCTGGGATGAATCCACTCCGCTGGAAGAAACACTCGAAGCTCTGACGATGCTGGTCCAGCAGGGCAAAGTACGCTACATCGGCTGCAGCAACTATTCGACCCCGCAATTGAAGGCTGCTCTGACGTTGAGCAACACCGCAGAGTTCAGCCGAATGGTCTCTGTCCAGCCACCGTACAATCTTGTCCAACGCGATATCGAGCAGGATTTATTGCCGTTGTGCGCTGCTGAGAATATCGGAGTGATCAGCTACAGCCCTCTCGCCGCAGGATTCCTGACGGGAAAATATCGCCAGGGCGCGGCGATTCCATCCGGGACAAGATTCGACGTCATTCCGGGGCATCAAAGTATTTATTTTACAGATCACGGTTACCGAGTCCTGGAGCAGCTGGATGCAGAATCCTCGGCAACGGGCAAGTCACATGTGCAATTGGCGTTGTCATGGGTTCTCAAACAACCCGGCATCACTTCAGTCCTGATCGGAGCCAGAAACGGAAGCCAGATTGATGAGGCGATCGCCAGCCGCACAACGACGCCATGACCTCACATCGAACCAGCCCCCAGGCCTGCAAACTCATTCGACTCAAACGGAAGCAATAGACTCTTTACGTAGGTCGTGGCTACCGGAGTGGGTTGTCCGGTACGTCGGTCGATGTGACGAATGGCACGTAGATTTTCAGCAAGTCATTGCGGGTAAATGACATAGGCAACAAGGCCTCACTGGCGTAGAAGGATCGTGGAAGCACGATTCACTCCCAGGGAAGGAGGCCGTTCGATGCGAGATTTAAGTCAGGGAAAGTTTCGACAACAGATCACATTTCTGCGGCGACAGTTTCTTCAGGAAGGGGATTTGCCTTTCCGCGATGTGTTATCAGAAGAGCTCGTGCAGGACGTATTGGCTGCGGTTCGTGTTGTATGGAATGACGCGATCTATACGCCTTTGGTCACGTTATGGGTGTTTCTCAGTCAGGTTCTTAGTGCAGATCATTCGTGCCGATCGGCAGTCGCTCGATTGATTGCTCATCGCATCTCCCGAGGACAGCGTGCCTGCTCCTCAGAGACAGGGGCTTATTGCCAGGCCAGAAAGCGATTGCCGGAACAGTTCTTCGCTGACGTCGCTTGTCGAGTTGGGCGAGTCTTTGATAGTCAGGTAGCTCGCAATTGGCTGTGGAAAGGCCGCCAGGTTTATATGTTCGATGGAACGACCGTTTCCATGCCGGACACTCATGAGAACCTGAAAGCCTATCCAAAGACCTACAACCAAAAAGCAGGGCAAGGCTTTCCTCTCGCGCGAGTCGGAGCGTTGATATCATTGTCCTGTGGTGCAATCCTCAACGTGGGATTCTGCCGATATGCCGGGAAAGGACAAGGAGAAGTCAGCCTGTTGCGTCGCATGTGGGACATTCTTCGTCCGGGAGATGTCATTCTTGGTGATAGCCTGATGTCAAACTGGACCGGGATCGTCATGCTCAAAGAACGCGGTTTGGAAATCGTTAGTCGCCTCAACAAGGCCCACCGCAAGGCTGATTTCCGAAGGGGCAAACGACTGGGACCTGATGATCACATCGTTCGGTGGCAAAAGCCGACATCAATACGTTCGGTTGACCGAAAGGCGTATCACTCACTTCCTGATCATGTGATGATTCGTGAAGCTCGAATCCGCATCGAGCAGCCGGGTTTCCGAACTAAATCCATGGTGGTGGTAACAACTCTGCTTGATCCAGAACAAGCTTCGAAAGAAGATCTGGCATACCTGTATCGTGCGCGCTGGAATAATGAGCTTGATCTGCGAGCAATCAAATCAACCATGCAAATGGAATTCCTTCGCTGCAAAACTCCGGAACTCGTACGCAAAGAAGTGTGGGCTCACGTTCTGGCCTATAATTTGATTCGGACAATTATCGCGCAGGCCGCCACAAAGCATGAGATCGAACCTCGATCGATTAGCTTCAAAGCAACGATTCAAACGCTGGAGGCCTTTCAGCCATTAATTGCTCATCACCACTCGCACCGCAACAGTGATTTAACTTCCGTGTACGAACAGCTGCTCGATGCGATTTCCAAGCATCGAGTTGGTGACCGCCCCGACCGCTTCGAGCCTCGACTTCAGAAGCGACGCGACAAACGCTACCCGTTCCTCAGAAAACCACGAACCACGCTAAAACAACAGATGGCGAAAAGGGTTACATAAACTTACGTGCCATTCGTCGATGTGACCGGAGCAGGTTGCGCACTTCTCTTCGGCAAGGTGAATAGAATCGATGGTCCGTGGCTGATGAGGACACTCCTTGCTCTTCTCAACTAGAAATTGGTCACGGATCTGAGGACCTTCCATGCCGTTGAATAGTGGCCAGCCTCAAGGCTGCGGCGACTGCTCGACGATGCTGCGGAACATGTCTTTTGCCGTCTCATAGTCCGCTTCGGCCGTCGGCCGCTCATCGGCACGGTATGTATGGGCTTTCGCTTTCCAGCACTGTTCGACGCTTCTCAGGCACCATTGAGCACTCAAGCGGCTGGCTCGAATTGGCTTGTCATCAACAATCACAAACACGGGATTCGTATGCGCACCTGGAAATACCCGAATTGCGGCCCACGAACTCTTCTTGATGTTGTGCTCGAAGGCCAGAGTCTGCTCAATGCCGTCGCTACTGATTTCCTGAGTGGCAACCGGAAAGCCGTTGACGATCAGCTCCACGGGCAACTTGCGTTTGTCGTCATACAACCCGGCAACTTTGACTTGAAGTTTTACAGTGCCAGGTGCTGCCAGCTTAAGTTCACTGTTGTTGGTGCCTGCTTCAACTGCCTGTCGAGTTGTCGCAGAGGACGCGGCAAACTCCATCAGATGAGTCCTACCGTCACTCACATAACTTCGGCCCGCCGCCAAAGCATCGCACCAGGAATTAAAATCAAGCTTTTCATCAAGTCGAACATATACGCGTCCCAGCCCAACCCGTTCACCACTCATGCAGGGGAAATCCGTTTCGCCGCTTGCGCGGACGCGAAAGCCGCAATTCAGAATGTGATACCACATATTGAACTCCGCCGTGCGATCACTGTTCATTGTCGCAATGAAGTCGACTGCCGGAACAGGTTTTTCATCCGGTCCCGGAACAGTATGAGCCGCGTTCATGATGAATTCATTCGCACCGATACCATCAAAGGCGGGAATGTTGTATGTTGGCAGACCATTCGGGCCATCCATGCCGTCGGTGTTGGGGACACGATCGACGAATCGAGTCAACCCGCTTGCGGAATGCGCGGAACCACAGACGGCTCCTTGCCGCTTTGCCCATCGAAGAGTATTCAACCCCAGCGTCGGCCAATGCTCCTTAGAATAACCGCCTGGGGGAATCTGCTCCTGCAGTCGCAGCAAATTGAGATGTCCCGATGCATGAGAGCCGAATCCCGAAACTTCCACGTCATACCGAATCAGATAAGGGTACTTCGAGTTTGTATCGAGTTCTCCCGTGAAAAATCGCTTTTGAAAATCGAAACACGGCCCCCAGGTCAGACAGCAGCCGACTTTTAGATCTTCTCCCATACAATGTCGAAGCATATCCGGAGGAGCGACGCCCTGGGTTGGGCTTTCATAGTGCGCGCAACCAGCGGCGTGAATATGATGATCGCCGGACCAGTAGCCTCGGCGAGAAGGATCAATCCACCGCTTGACTCGATATTCAAGAGTCATCGGCTGGTCCTTCACAACCAGATTCTGCGTCTCAGGAATGGACTCAGGACCGCGCCAACACCCAACGTTGTAGTTTCCCTTCGGCAGCTGAACGGTCTCCCCATCGGCTCGATAAATCTGACGCTGAAAAAAGAAATCCGGAGCAAGTCGTTTCGTCTGCGGCGGGTAAACTCGACCTGCAGCGTCTGTGATCTCAAAGCAGCCCATCGCGGGCCGATCGACATCATCGATCACGCGAAAGGTCACCTCCGTCGAAGGCTGAGTCGTAAACGAAAACGAACTACCGCCCCAGTCACTGCCTCCATTCGCGTACGCGAGTTCGATCCAGTCGATTCGCCAGTTGCACGGCTTTCCATTGGGGTCGATGCGGATGCCATTGACATGGCCATCATCAGTGAATGGAATCTCATACAGCATCTCGCGCCCTGGTTCGACATTGAACGCGATTACATGGCCGGGATCTGGCTGCCGTCGTTCTTCGGACCACCAGAACATCTGCCCAACACCTGCCTCTTCCGCACGCGCCCAAAATCGCAGGACCAGATTTCCGGGCTGCGCCGACTTCTTCAGATTCGTGCCGAAGAATGGATCTTCACCAGTGCCTTCAACCTGCAGCGAACCCTCATGAGTCTTCAGCGTTGTTTGATTCATCGATTCCCAGCCAGCGGTGTCCTTTTCGAATCGCCAGTCCGCGATAATCGAACTGGATCGATTAACACTGGCAGCGCCGGGTTGAGGAGCAGCAAACTCAATTCGCGCCGTCTGGTCGCCGGTGTCACGCGAGTACACTTCCACGATGCGATATTCCAGTGGCAGGCCGGTCAGCGTCGGCGTCATCGGCTGTCCATCGTACATGGAAAGGCTCAGCCATCGCGAGGCCACGTCTTCCTGTGGCGAATGCGGCAGCGGTTTCGCGTTGGGACTGTCAATGCGAAGACGAACGCGAATCTCCGTCTCATTGATGACCTTGATCAGGAACCTCTGCCAGCCCTGTTCAATTAATTCCGCTTTGGACTCACGACGAACGACAACCGGTGCCGCATCTTTCCTGAGTGATACCGCCGCCAGACAATGTGGGTCGAGCAGTTCCTGAACTCGAGCCGTCAGTGAGTCCTCGTCAGCGTTCTCGAGGAGCTGCGTCAACTGCGTCTCTGTCTCTTTCGACAACGGCATGCCAATATGATTCAGCGTGTCGCGCAGTCGTTGGAGTTGAGCCAGTAACGGCTGTCGCTCAACCATGGCCGCCATCGGCCACGCTTCATCTGCCTGAGTGATGGCAGAAGAAACAATCAACAGCAGAAGTAAGAGCATTCGTAACAAGATCATAGTCAAACCAGTTCTTTGAGATTTGATGATTGCCATCATTGTTGGCTTACATTTATCGGCCGCAGCGATTTGACGTTCTGTTGAATTGATTTGTAGTGCCGACTTCAGTCGGCATCGCGGTTTAGACTCACAAGGGAGTGCCGGCTAAAGCCAGCACTACGAACGAGTCGACCACAAAAACAACTGGACGCTATCGCGTACCGGCTGAGAGTCCAGGATGTTCCACCTTCAGCAGCACATCCGTTGTCGCACGGAAACCAAGATCCTGCGTGCCCTGGCCCACGTCGGCTTCGAAACGCACTTCGCGGCGGCCTGCAATATCGCTCCTGAGTTCCAACAGCTTCCATTCGGTTTCCTCGCCAGAAAGAATCGATGATGAAACCTGATTCTCCACGAGTCGCACTTCGCACCAGTCCGCAGGCTGCTCGTCTCCGGCAGACTGATCAAGCGCACGAATTCTCAACGGAGCCTGAATTCTTGCCTCGTTGTGAATCTCAATCAGGAATCGCTGAGTCCTGTGCTGAACCAGCGATTCCGGCAACGTCACGGGAGCCAGTTTGACTCGGGATTCCGGATTGATCTGCACCTTCAGAATCGTCAGAGGTTCAGCAGCATTTCGCAGGTTTCCCGTATGCACTGACTGCCTGATAGCGTTCACGAATGGATCATCATGACTTAACGTCGAGACAAACGAGGCCTGCATCAGCAAGAGATCTCGCTGTTCATCAATGGTCGCCATGCCCTGTTGCTGAGGCTGCGATCTGATCGCCATCAGCCGTTCATAGCGACGAATCGATTCACCTGCATACACCAACGCTTCATTACGCTGAGTAGCGTTTCCGAACAGTCCCTTCGTCTGGATGTCGCGAATATGCGACCGCATGCGATCGATCCACTCATGAGCAGCTTCCTCGCGAAAAACCGAACGCCCGTCGACGTGAACGTACACGGCACTGGTGTGCGCGATATCCGGATGCCAGATGGCGTTCCACTGATCGTTCCGAGAACACCTCGCCACAATCCAGCGACTCTCACCGGCTGGCATTGTGATGGTCAGTTCTGCTTCCTTATCCTGAGTTTCGATCTCCCTGAGAACCACACCATTGGAGAGGATTTGAACTCGCCCCAGCGGAAATCGCGACTTTGCAGTCACCTGAATCTGAAGTGTTTCCGTAGCTGTTGTTGTCAGGACATCTCCGACGTTTCTGTTATTCACAGTCAGCGACAGCAATGGTCCGGACGTGGTAAAGGTTCGACCTCGACGAATTCCATCGATCCACTTTTCGTAAGTGAATTCGCCGTCGATCTTTACGTAGGCACGAGCACAACCAGCGATACGGGCGGGATGATCGCTGCCGTTAGTCAGCGGTAACTGGAAGCCACAGTCCAGCAGTCGATAATAGTCATCCGGATCAATCTGATCGAGCGAATCGGTCAGTCCATGCACGGCGTTCAGAGGAAGCTCATGATTGGCTCCGACTCCGTGAGCTTCGATACTGATACCGCCCTGTTCCCGAGCCTGCAGAATGGCGGTCTTGTTGATGGGATAGTCCAGAGAATCATCCCCGGCAATCTGAGGGCCAGTTCCGATCGGCAGCACCAGCCACTTCAGGTTCAGTAAACAAAGGTGCCCATAGAGATTCTGATTGCGATACTCTTCAGCCATTTCGATGTGATAATCATCGTTGCAGAAGTTCCTGATCGGCCCCATCGGAGCTTGTGAAGGCTTCACAAAGGCGTCGACTGTCGTGCGGTGCAGCAGGGTCAGGTTGTTGACGACTCGCAGATCTTCTGCCTTCTGCACCAGTGATAAATGCTCAAGCGGCAAATCGACATTCCAGGCATTCGTGACCCAGTGAATATGCGTGTCACCACTGACCCAGCCGTCCGCTTTCATGTCGACAAATCGCTTCGATGACAGATTGAGCTCACGCGTCTCTCCGGCAGCTAGATCAATTGATTCGCTTGCCAGAGAATGCTCAAAGCCACGTTCCAGAGTCACAATCGTTCGTCCCGGCGGAACATCAATTTCGAACGTTCCATCGGCGTAGAAGAAAGGCACGCCATACGAACGAGGTACCGTCGACAGCAGGACTGGTTTCTCCAGAAACGACTTGTTGGCGGCAAACGGTCCGGCGAGGCTATATTGATGGTCACTTCCTTCAACCCATACACGTCCCGGCGTAGCTTTGTTGAAATCACCATCAATGAGCCGGCCACGAATCTTTGCAGGCTCGGCAACCTGAATGGGAAGCGAAAGATTATGAGTCACTGCACCTGCGTTTGTTTCTGCTGTGACAGCCACCGCCACAACTGGCAAATCGGCTGTGAGCATCAATGGAAACCACTGTGATTTTCCAGGCAACACAGTCCAGAGAACTGCGTTCTGATTCTGTCCTCCAATGGCCAGCGTCAAGTTCGCCGCTTCCGAATCGGTGTTAAGAATCTCGACGATGACAACTCGCGAAAGTCCCCTGGCCACTTCAATCGCCGGGACATCCATCGCCGGTTTGAGTCCTGACTTCGACCATTCGAACGAAACTACACGATGCTGTTCTCGCAGCTTTGCTTGCAGCGATATTCGCTCTGCCACAAGTGTCTTTATTGAAGGAGCCTGCGGAAGCTGCGTGGCCGTCTGCAACTCCGCCAACGCCTGCTGAATCGTCTCCTGCTGCAACGGCGACGGACATCGACTCGCGAGCCAGCTCAGAGACTCAAACTGAAAATATGCGACTTGCCGATCGGCTTCGGAAACGGGATCGGCAGAACCTTGCTCCTGAGCATTACCGACCTGCAAAGCCGCAACGACTGCTCCTCGAGACTCGGGTGGATGCGCCCACGCCTTCACTGTTGCTGATGTCACAATCAGTCCAGCTAAGAAGGTCATGGAAACAACATGAAACACTTTCATGAAATCACTTCCCTGACGACATGACCAAACACATCGGTTAGTCTCCGATCGCGGCCTTCGAAATGATAGGTCAGTCGCTCGTGATCAAAGCCGAGCAGAGCCAGCATTGTGGCGTGAAGATCATGCACGTGAACCCTTCGTTCTACGGCGCGGAAACCCAATTCGTCAGTGGCACCAATGGCTTGGCCACCTTTGACGCCACCTCCGGCCATCCAGATACTGAAGCCATAAGGACTGTGATCGCGACCGTTCGATCCCTGCATGACCGGTGTTCGACCGAACTCACCGGCCCAGACGACCAGAGTATTCTCCAGCAAGCCGCGTTGCTTCAGATCGGTCAGCAAGGCTGCGATGGGCTGATCGGTACGATCGGCGTTCGCTTTATGATTTGCTGCACATTCGCCGTGGCCGTCCCAGTCATTGTTGAACATCTGGACGTACCGCACGCCTCGTTCCGCCATGCGGCGTGCCAGCAGGCACATGCGTCCAAATTTTGCCGTAGGTTCCTTGTCGACACCATACAATTCGCGAGTCGCCGCGGTTTCGTCGTCGATGCGAATCAAGTCCGGGGCCGCCGTCTGCATGCGGAACGCCAGTTCGTAGTTCGCCAGCTGAGCGGCAAGACGAGTATCCTCCGGGCGTGCCGAAGCAAATCGTTCATTCCAGCGGTTCAGTGCATCCAGCATCTGCCTCTGTTGCCCGGGAGCTCCGGCTGCTACCAGATTGGAGATCGGTGTGCCTTCGATTCGCAACACCGTCCCCTGGTAGATCGCCGGAAGAAATCCGCTTCCATAACTGACCGCGGGACCGGGGCGAAATCCACCGTCCGTCATCGTGATATATGCTGGCAGGTTTTCTGTCATGCTGCCAAGCCCATACGTCACCCACGCTCCCATACTGGGATGACCAAGCAGAGATGACCCCGTATTAACAACCGCCGATGCGGGCCCATGAATGAACGAGTCATGATGGCACGAGCGAATCACCGCCAGATCATCGGCGTGTTTCGACAACTGCGGAAACAAAGATGAAATTTCTAATCCGGACTGACCATGCTTCTGAAATTCGAACTGCGAAGCCATCAGCTTACCATCACTGGCTTTCATAAACTGCAGAGCCAGACCTTCCGTTCGAAAACTCTCCGGGATTGGCTGACCGTTGTACCTGATGAGTGCCGGCTTCGGATCGAACGTCTCCAACTGGCTCGGACCTCCCGCGCAGAAAAAGAAGATCACGCGTTTCGCTCGAGCCGGAAAATGCGGCTCACGAGCGGCCAGCGGGTTCTTTGAGTGCTGTTCGCCGGCCGCTGCATCCTGTGCAATCAGTGAACCAAGAACCGAGGCCCCAAACCCAAAGGCAGATGTGCGGAGATAGTCGCGTCGATCCATGACCGGCAGAAACCGTTGAAAGTGGGTTGAGCCATTCAGAGGCCGAGGTTTAGTCGACATAAGCAAATTCCTGCATGTTGAACAGGGCAAGGCAGAGCAGTGACATGGACGTTACTGGATCCGTCGCCGAGAGGGACTTCAGCAGTTCCTCGGCTTCTGCTTTCTCGTCCTTCGTTGACGATCGGCCCAGCGCCAGTTTCCAGGCTCGGTCAACTTGTGACGCATCATCGCCTGATCGTCGGACGCGAATCGCGTTTGTCAGAGGCTGCCCGCCGTTGGCGAGAGATTCACTGTACTGCCAGCCTGTCGGCGTTGGATTCGTATTGAGCGAGAAATCCTCGGCGATATCTCGTGTCCCCTGCGGCGTGACGAAGCTGAGTTGAACAGCCACAAAATCGCCTTCCAGAATCTCCAGTCGGAACGTATCTCCGGGCATCGCCACACACTTCAAGGCCGCGTCACCACCGGAGCCGGTGTTCAGTTTCAGCGGAGAAGCCGATGTTCCGCACTGATCATCCACAGTTCCTTCGCTCAGAAGCTTGTCGTTGTGCCACAGCTTCCACGGACCACTTCGTCCCAGTCTTCGAATGTTCCAGAGCCCGCCGCGAATTTCGACAGGCTCGCTACCGGCGCCCGACTCACCATCCGCCGCAGGAACTTTCCAAACGACACTCGTCATACCATGCGTCATCACGGTGCCAACAGGATCATCAATCGTTTCTGTGGAGTTCCCATTGTCTTCTCGCAGAGCCCAGCCCGCGTGAATCCCTGACTTGTTGCCTGCCCAGCCCGATTGCCGCGGACCAAAATCCGGAATGTTCCAGCCGGCGCTCAACTCATTCTTCAGTCGTGCTGCAAACGCCTGTGACTGACGAATGGCAGTCGGGTTATTCATCATCCACAGAGCCTGAGGAGCCACGGTGGTCACATCGCGTGCCGGAGCACTGACCGCATTCACCGGCAGATCAAACACATCGAACATCGGGAAGCGATAATTGCGTCGCTGAAGAATATACAGGCCTCGTCGAGTATGTTCGGCCGGATCCGCAGAGACGATCCAGTAAGCGGGAGCCCCTTCTTCAGGCTCAAGCGGCGGTACGACGGGTCGACCACCCATCTTCAGGTTCAGTGTCCCGGCCACAGAATGGATCGAATCCCAAATCGCTTCTGCTTCAAGACGTCGCCGATTCATCTTCCAGAAGTGACGGTTCTGCGGGTCGATGGAGGCGTTCTCTTCCGATATCGCGACGCTGTGCATTTGATACGTTGATGACAGCATCATCGTGCGGTGCATTTGCTTGATGCTCCAGCCGTTCTTCATGAATTGGGCGGCGAGCCAGTCGAGCAACTCCGGATGAGTCGGTCTTTCGCCCATTTGCCCGAAGTCATTCAGGCTGCCCACGAGACCTCGTCCGAAGTGTCCTTGCCAGATGCGATTGACCATCACGCGTGCCGTCAACGGATGTTTCGGGCTGGTCAGCCACTGAGCCAGTGCGGCACGATTTCGCAGGTGACCTGGCATCGGTTGCTGCCAGTCGCTGGCCGTTTTCAGTGCCTCCGGCAACCCCGGCGCCACGGCGTCACGTGGACGCGAAAGTTCACCGCGATTCAGAAGATAGACGGGCGCAATCAGCTCAGGACGTTCATGCCCGAGCACACTGACGGTCGGCGTCTCCATCAGGCCGACGAGCGGAACTCCCAGAGCTGTATTCTCAGGCAACGCCAGTACGTTGTTAGCAATGGCGTTGAGCAGGTTCTGGCGTTCAGAGTGTTCTTCGGGAGACTGCGATTTTCCGGCCATTCGGGCGTCGAACATTCGCAGAGCGCGGCGGGATTCTTCCACAGCCAGAATTCGTGGATAGTGCTGCTTGAAGTCCGTGATCCCCATCGCATCAATGATCGGATACTCGATCTCCCGGCTGCCCGAGAAGATTGCCTGCATGGCGTAGTAGTCCTGCTGCGTGATCGGATCAAATTTGTGATCATGGCAGCGAGCACAACTGAACGTCAGCCCCATAAACGCCGCGCCGGTCGTATCGACCCAATCCGAATACGTCTCGTAACGGATCTTCTTGCCGTCCATATTGGATTCGTGAACCTGAGGCCCCAGTGTGTAAAGACCGGTGCCTGCCCATGCTTCCAGGTGTCGCACTTTCTCCGGCGCGATCGTGTAATTGCCATTCAGAGTAATGTCGTCAGGCCAGAGCTCGTCGCCTGCAATCTGTTCCTGCACGAACACATCGTAGGGCTTGTCGTCATTGAACGACTTCACCACGTAATCCCGATAGCGCCAGGCGTTGCGGTAGTAGACGTCGGTCTCAAAGCCTCCGCTGTCCGCGTAGCGAGCCACATCCAGCCAGTGACGCCCCCAGCGTTCGCCATATTGCGGCGACACCAGCAACTGGTCGATCAGACGAACCCATGCGTCCTGCGTCGGCTCCCGCTCAAAGGCTTCAATCTGCTCCGGAGTCGGTGGCAGTCCAATCAGATCAAAGTACGCACGTCGAATAAGAGTTCTTGCATCAGCTCGTGGTGACGGCTTCAGTCCATTCGCGTCAAGCTGAGCCAGAATAAACGCATCGACCGGCGTTCGAATCCAGTCCGGCTGACTGACGGCCGGTGGATCCAGTTCCCTGACAGACTGAAAGGACCAGAACGTTCGCGGATCGGAGACGACATGCTTCGACGACGCCTCGGCGGTCTCGCGAGGATCCACCGCGCCATCTCCAATCCATTTTTCGATGGCTGCGATGTCGACGTCGCTCAGCTTTTCTTCAGGCATGCGCAAATTCGGATCGGAATGTTTCAGCGCAAGCAGAAGCGGCGAATTTTCAGGATCACCGGGCACAATCGCGGGACCACGATCGCCGCCCTTCATCCATCCCGGCCGCGAGTCCAGACGAAGCCCGGATTCCTGGCGATCCGGACCATGACACTCTATGCAGTGTGCAATCAACAGCGGTCTAATGCTTGATTCAAAGCGATTGAGCTGACCAGCATCCTGCCCCGGCGCACTGGAGCAAAAGTACAGGCTCAACGACAACATCAGCAGGTGGGAATGGTTTGAAAACATAGGCGGGAGATGAATGGCAGGTGGTTGATTTTGTCACAACAGTGAGCCGCAAGGCGCTGGCCGCGAGTGTTTCCCCATTGCTTTCAGACAGTTATCCGCAGCTAGCTCGATGCGGCTCTCTATTTCTTTCTGGTTGCAGCATTCTTCTGCCGCAGCCACGACGTCATGGCTCGTTTGTTGAACTCTCCGTTGTCGAGATGTGACTCCCAATCTGCTCGTGCCTTTGTGTGCTTGCCACAAAAAAGACTGCTAACCAGCAACCCATGTACAAAAGACACGAAACGCAGATCCGATAACTGTGCATTTCCCTCCTGATGAAAGTCTCGCATGCGACTATAGATTCCCTGCCAGACGGGCGCCATCTCTTCCAGCCCAGCCACAACCAAAAGGTGCTGATGAAAAGCGGCATCCAGATCGAGCACTTCCTGCGCATTCTGATCTTCACCTGCACGTTCCATTTTTCGAACAATTAACTGCCATCCGCGACGGTGATCATCGCTCAACTTCGGCACGGCCAGATCCAGAGCATAGAGCTCGAGTTGTTTCCGCATCGGGGTCAACAAACCTCCCACATGTTCCTTTTGAGAAGCCGCAACAACAACTCCCCGATTCGGCTTGGCAGTTAGCAGACCTTCCAACGACAGCTTCTGCAGCGCCTTTCGAATGGGATGACGGCTGACACCAAACCGAGCTGCCAGTTCTTCCTCCCGCATTGCACTGCCAGCTTCATACCCCCCCGCAAGGAGCTCGCTGCGAAGAAGATCACAAACCTGATCGGCAACAGTCCTGACGGAGATCTCTGCAACTGCTGGCATGGGCGATTTCCGACGAATCCAGAAGGGACGACAGCGAGTGATTCTTTGTGGCGATGCGAAACGCGATTCGCAGTCTAACGTCCTTTCAACTTCTGTCTATTGGATTTTGGATACAATCGTACAATGTGTGAACGGCGTCTCGCCCGAACGAGTCCATCCGGCAAGCCAAGCATAATCGTTCTCTGGACTCTATCTCGATATCGCGGAGCATCACCCGTAGCCGCCAGACATTGCGATCCACAACCGATTCCAGTCGTGCGTGAATCTGAACGCCTGAAGTTATTCAGATGCTCAACGCGGCAGCCGTCGGAATTTCGCAGCATTGGAGGCTCTATTTCAAGAACCGGTGGAATACGGATTAGAAATTGAAGCTCTGGAAACCAATCGTGCTCACAAGATCAGCTCTACGTAAATCATGGACAATCCCCGCCTGTTCACGAGGTGGAACATCAATCCGCGATTGTCGTCTTGGCTGCTCCGGTCCGACACGCGAATGGCACGTAGATTTTATGTAACCCTTTTCGCCAGTTCACGTTTCAACGTGGCTCTTGGCTTGCGGAGGAAACCGTAGTTCTTTTGGCGTCGTTTCTGGAGTCGCGGTTCATATCGATCAGGACGATCAGCGATTCGATGTCTGCTGATTGCATCAAGCAGCCGATCGAATAAGTTCATGAGAACGAGGCTGTCGCAGGACTCCTGAAGGGCAATCACTGGCTGAAACGCGTTCAGCGTCTGCATAGTGCCTTTGAAGCTGATCGTTCGTGGATTGACATGCTGATTCTCTGCAGCTTGGGCAATGATGGTCCGAATCAGGTTATAGGCAATGACGTGAGCCCACACCTCTTTGTGGACGAGGTCCGGAGTCTTGCATCGCAGAAAATCCATTTGCATCGTGGATTTGATCGAACGAAGGTCGAGCTCAGTCTGCCAGTTTGACTGCGACCAAAGGCGCGGCTTTTATCGTTGTTGGAAGCGTTGGTTTTCATGGTTTCGTTATCCTTTCTTCGGTTGTTTCGTGATGGAGATGGGCCTTGCGGTCGATTCGGGAGCCGGTTTTGGCGTGATCAGCTCCGGCGGGTAGGGATTTGGCCAGTTGCGTGGAGGATTTCGGAGCTCCGTCATTCGTGTCAGTTC
Organism: Planctomycetaceae bacterium; assembly: GCA_046349735.1. Classification (GTDB taxonomy): domain Bacteria; phylum Planctomycetota; class Planctomycetia; order Planctomycetales; family Planctomycetaceae; genus SXXK01. The sequence continues at coordinate 30,251 of JAXMBU010000032.1, read as the reverse complement.
CTCCGCATCTGCGAAGATCGCCCAGCGGTTTCCGGCGGCCTTCACTTTTCGGGAAGTTACCCAGCCCACGCGTTGCCAGCGATGCATCGTGGCGATCGGCATCTGCAAATGCGCTGCGAGATCACGCAGCCACCATTCGTTGGTTTGTAAGTGATCTTCTTCAGCAATACGGCGTGGCTGAGGACCTGTACGAATTCCTCGTTCACGCAGAAATCGGCTCAGCGTGGCCGCGTTGAATTTCGGTGAGCGTTTGGGAGGCCGGAAGCCTTCCTCATTGAGCTTGCTCGCAATCTCGGGCAGAGAGTGCCCGGCAATTCGCAGGACATCAATGCGAGCGACAAGTTCGTCGAAATTGGAGAGTTGTTTGTATGTCTGCACAGACCGCAGCAGTGCGTGACGACTGATGAAGCCGCCTGCCCAGAGAAGTTCCACTTCCATACGATCTGTGTTGCCCTCCACAGACACGATGACTGCCTCCAGCAGCAGACGCGCGATCGACTGCCGATCCTCAGGGGATGTTGTGGATGCATGCCATAGCGCGGGCAAATCGTGCGACAGCGCAAGAATCTGCTCACGCTCTTCGGACGACAGTTGCTTCGGGCAATCCTTTGCAAACTTGGCGTATTCGACCTTCAGACGTTCGTCCGCACGCATCGATTCATCCCAGCGACGTTCCAGTTCGCGTGCCACCAGGCGGTGATCAGGATCGACGGCATTATACTGCCGCCGTGCCTGCTCGACTTCGTAACGTGATCGCGTCAGTCTCTGCTGCCAATGATCGTCGAGCTGCTTACGTTCGAGTTCAATATCGACACCAGCCGCCAGACTCAGTTCCAGCGACGCCGGGGAAACCGCCTGCAGGAGACGTTCCGTGACAAACGAATCCAATACGGCACCCGACAGGCTTTGACACGTTTCGAGACCGTAATCAATCGCATCGCGCAGGCACGAGTAGCGCAGAGTCTTTGTGCCTGCGGCCGGTTTCACGTTGGCATAGCCGACCAACATGTGGGCCCCGCAGCGACCGCATTTGATCAGCCCCGACAGAATGCTGGGGCCATGGCGCGGAGCCGACAAAGCCTTACCGATCACGCTGTTTTCAGCCATTGTTTGCTGGTTTCTCTCGAATTCCTCCCACGAGATGTACGCAGGGAATCGATCACGAATCAGCACCCGACAGTTGTCATGTGACTTGAACATCCGGCCGGTAGTGGGACGTCCGGCGATCTTCTTTCGCGGATCGGTTTCACGATGTCCCCATCGATACGCGCCTGCATAGATGGGATGATGCAGCATGTTGCTCAGTGTCATGCGATTTGGACGTCGCCATTCCAGTTCCCCACGCGTGCTTCCGAAATGAGGCCGTATGGGAAGCTTGACATCGTGCTTCACGAGCCAGCGCAACACACCGCTCAAACTACCGCGTCGACTGAATGTCTCGAAGATCAAACGCACTACGGATTGCACCTGCTCATCCGGATCGATGACGAAGTCTCCGTCACCATCTCGGGCTGAGACGCTGCGGATGTATCCCACCGGAGGATGATTGATGATGTCTCCGCGCTCCGCCTTGTTCCACATTCCCATCTGAAGGCGACTCTTCAGGATGTGCAGCTCGGCTTCGCTCATCGTACCCTTGAGCCCCAGCAGCAACCGATCGTTGTAGTGACTCGGGTCATAGAGTCCATCGGCATCGGCCAGCAGCGTGCGGTAGATGGCACACACTTCCAGCAGTGCATGCCAGTCCTTGCAGGACCTTGCCAGACGACTCATTTCCAGGCCGATGATCAGCCCGACTCGATCCGCGCTGACTTCCGCGAGCAGTCGCTGGAAGCCACTGCGTCCTTCGGCTGAACTGCCGCTGCGTCCCTGATCTTCATCAATGATCTCGACCGCAACGCTCGGCCAGCCGAGTGCGATGGCGCGATCCGTGAGTGCGTACTGTCGCGCGGTGGATTCACGATGTTCGAGCACTTGCTGCTGTGTCGATTGGCGCACGTAGACGATTGCCAGACGCTGAAGATGATGATCGGCGATTTTGTCAGATCGATGCGATGTCGTCCTGATGGGTGAGCTGGCTTCTGTGAGGTTACTCATCGGAGGCCTCCCTTCGTCCGGGATTTGCTCCGAGAGTGTTTTCGAGACTGCCGTCGCGAACTGCCAATCGCTGAGCCAGCATCTGCGTCAATCGCCGCAGGGTTTCCTGCTGCTGAAGAGTTGGGATTCGAGTCCACAACAGCTCCAGCGGGACCGTCTCCGCAGCCATCGAGTCGATTTTCGGCGGAGCCGCTACTTTTCGTCGGCGCGGGGGGGCACGTGATCTGGCATTCATCGCCTCCTTGCTCAGATTGACCAGCAAATTTGCTGCTTTCTGAACGCTGACGAATCCATTCCGCCAGCCGCAGCAGTGTTCCAGCGGAAACCTTAATCTCACCCGGCAAGTCGATACAAGCCCGCGCTTGATATGCAGTCTGCATGGCAGACTTCATTGTTCCACCGCGCGCGATACAACTCTGCGAGTTCTTCTTTGCTCACTTCGTTTGGATCAAGCAGCGTTGTCACGACGATGAGCGTTCTTGTCCTGAACCCCCGTTGCTGGATACGAATACGAGCCTCACGAATTGTCAGCTCTTCCGGAAGCGTCAGATACGTTTCCCGGTCAACGGATCGAATGGACTTCGGCTTCTTCCAACGGACAATATGATCACCAGAGCCAAGTCGTTTTCCCTTTCGAAAGTCAGCCTTGCGATGTGCCTTGTTGAGTCGGCTGACAAGGTTAAGTCCACGTTCTTTCAGCAGGACAATCCCGGCCCAATTTGACATTAGGCTGTCACCCAGAATGACATCGCCCGGCAGCAGAATGTTCCAAATACGGCGCAGCAGGCTCACCTCTCCTTGTCCTTTCCCGGCGTATCGACAAAACCCCAGGTTGAGAATAGCACCACAAGACAGTGAGATCAGCGCACCGATACGTGCAATAGGAAAGCCTTGTCCCCCTTTGTTGTACGATTTGGGATACGCCTTGACGTTCTCTTCAGTGTCGGGCAAAGACACGATGGTGCCATCGAACATGTAGACCTGACGGCCTTTCCAAAGCCAGTCCTGAGTTGCCTGCTTGTCGAGAGCCCGCCCCACGCCCCGTGCGACTTCAGCGAAGAAGTTCTCCGGCAAGCGTTTTCTGGCCTGACAATAGGCGCTCGTCTCTGACGAACACGCTCGCTGACCTTGAGAAACTCGATGAGCCACCAGTCGAGCAACGGCGGCTCGACAAGACTGATCAGCACTGAGCACCTGACGCAGAAAAACCCACAACGTGACAAGCGGTGTATAGATGGAGTCATTCCAGGCAACACGCATCGCGTTTAGTGCCTCAAGGACAATCTTTTCCGATAGCACATTTCGAAACGGCAGATCTCCTTCCTGCAGAAACTGCCGTCTCAGAAACGTCACTTGTTGCCGAAACTTCCCCTGATCGATAGGTCGCATCGCAAAGCCTCCTTGCCTGCCAATAAATCGTGAACTCACGAATCATTTAAACAAACAAGGCCGGTCTGCATATGTCGTTTACCCCCAATGACTTACTGAAAATCTACGTGCCATTCGTCCGACACGCCGATGCGGCGACGAACGCTGGCGACCCGCAGTGAGAATTCAGATTGAACTCTGACCTGCTCACGTCTTGAAAACCGGCGGCATCTCGCGGTACTCATGATTGAGGAAAACCTGAGCGAGATTCAAGGGGCCATGCTTCAATGTCGCATTAAGTCATGGTCACATGGACTCTCCGGATTTGTTCAGTTTCATTCGGAATGCCATGACATGTCTACTGGCAGCTTACAGGCTGGATTCTGTCAATCGAACCCAGTAACTGGCACCAACTGGCAGAAGGTCATCGTTGAAGTTATAGCGACCGTTGTGAAGAACTTGACCATCATTGCAGGGACCATTCCCGGCCCAGATGTAACATCCCGGGCACTTCTGCAGCATGAATGCGAAATCTTCTGAACCCATACATGGAATCGCCTGCAGATCCACGTTCTCCGTTCCGGCGATCTCGGCCGCCGCCGCTGCTGCGATGAATGTCTCTTTGGGCGTATTGATTGTGGCAGGGTACCGTCGCTGATAATCAATGTCCGCATTACACCCCATCGCCGTGGCAATCCCGGTCACAACAGCTTTCATCCGTTGTTCCGCCAGCGTCTGAACCGTCGGCTGAAAAGTTCTGACGGTCCCGCGCAGCTGCACTTCTCCCGGAATGACATTCCACGTGTCGCCACCGTGAATCTGAGTCACACTGACAACGATCTGTTCCATTGGATTGACATTGCGACTGGCGATGGTCTGCAGGGCCGATACGACCTGAGCAGCAGCCACGACAGGATCGGCGCCAATATGAGGCATTGCGGCATGACAGCCGCGACCTCGGACGTTGATTTCGAAAACGTCAAACGCAGCCATGATGGGGCCCGTGCACATTGCAAATTTCCCAACATCCATGCCGGGCCAGTTGTGCATCCCGAAAACCATATCGCAGGGGAAGAGATCAAAAAGTCCCTGCTCCACCATCACTCGCCCACCGCCTTCATTCTCTTCTGCCGGTTGAAAGATCACATGCACCGTGCCGGAAAACTGCCTCGTCTTTGCCAGATAAGCGGCTGCACCGAGCAGCATAGCCGTATGCCCGTCATGTCCACACGCATGCATCTTTCCCGGATACAAAGATTTGTAGGGCAACTCATTCTGTTCGGTGATATCCAGAGCATCAATGTCCGCTCGAAGCCCGATGGTACGCTGGCTACGTTCAGGATCCTTCAAGGAACCTCGAATGGTCCCCACGACTCCTGTTCCCGCAAGACCTCGGTGAACTTCAACACCCCATGATTCGAGACAAGCGGAAATCAACTCAGACGCATATGTCTCTTCAAAAGCCGTTTGGGGATGAGCATGCAGCTTATGTCGCCATTCGGTCATTTCAACATGCATGCTCTGCACGCCGGGGATGATGTTCATGGAATACTCCGGGAAAACTGACAACGCATTTGAGATGTAAAGGACGTAGCATCCGGGGCCGAGTCGGTAACCGTTCAGGAGTTCGTCTATTCCAGACACGGATGAACGGAGGTGGAAAGATGGAGATGACGGTTCTACAGCAGTTTATTGTAGTGTGTCACGCAGTCGTTAAATTAAGTCGTAGAGGAATTCGGGAGAATTCCCCAACGCCTCCGAATTCTCGCGAATCCAGCGACATGTTCTTGCACTCCACCAGAATGAAACGACTTTGTGAAACACTACACACGCAAGAGCGCTCGCCCTCATCTGACTGTGAGCTTTCCTGTTTCTTGCTAACATCGCTTTTTATTGCGGCGTCACTACGGCTTCGGCAGGCGGTCGCAGGTCATTTAACGTGCCCACCGATTCGTTTTTTGGGACGAATTCCAGTGCTTCACTCATCAGCGTTTTCTGTGCGTGCCAGTACCGTCGTGTTTGCGGTGATTCTGTTTTCCTATTGCTGTCTGCTTATTGAAACTACTCAGGCACAGCCATCCGACGGCGAACCTTTGGTCGGACGATGGTCAAACGCTGATCCCGAGTTGACCCTAAGCAACAGGCATATTCTGGGAGCGGCTGCCGCCTTGCCGAACGGACGAGCAATCGTGGCCGGCGGACTGGATGTGGGAGCCCCCGGCTTTCCTGCCACTGCGGCAGCGGAGATTTATGATCCGGTCGAGCGAAAATGGACACCGGTCAAGCCGATGTCGATCGGGCGATGGTCGCTGGACAGTGCGGTGCTTACAAATGGAAAGGTTCTGTTTGCCGGCGGCGCCAGTGCATTCCAGAAATCGGCGGTTCTGGATTCGGCGGAGCTGTTCAATCCGCAGACGATGGCATTTGAGCCTGTTCTAAACACACTGTCAGCGGCTCGACATAGTTTCGGAATATCAACTCTGAGTGATGGTCGAGTTCTTCTGACAGGCGGTTCGGCGGAAGGCAATTCTCTCAATGGAACCGGCCTGAAGAACGTCGACATTTATGCCCCGGAAACCAACCGATTCGTTCTTGCATCGCCGACTACGTTTGGGCGATCTCTGCACGCTCAGGTGACGCTGCGAGATGGCCGCGTCGTTGTGATCGGGGGCGCGCAGAAGAACGCCGAAATCTATTGGCCGGAGAAAGACCAATGGACGACCTGCACTGGTTTGCTGCCGACGACACTGAAAGACATGAAGGCCTTCGAAACGTTCGATGGTCGCGTCTTCGTTGCCGGTGGTCAGGACACTGTCACCGGACTGACCACGGACGAGACGTGGTTTCTGGATGTGAGCAGCGGCCAGTTCACACCCGGGCCCAGCATGCAGGGCTTTCACTACTCAGCAGCTGGCAGTCAGAAAGGCGGAAGTGACTATTCCGCGTTTGATCTGTACCCGGAACAGCATCCACTGCGAGGCCGCTTCTTCCTTTACGCCGGTGGCGAACACGATCCGCCAGATGGCCCTGACATCGAACTGCATTCCTCTTGTGTGTTCGATGTGGCTCGCAATCAGTTCTTTGATATGGGGCCGATGCCGTTTGTTCACGATGATCACACCGAGGCACTGCTGAGCATCAACGCAAAGGGACATCCGGTGGTCCTGCTGCTGGGAGGCAATCAGTCTCAGGGCACAAGTGTGTTTGAGTTTCTGTTTCCATCAAAAACTGACGTGGATCAGTCGAAATAGCCGGATTCGAAACACTTCGGACGTGGCGAGGAAATCTCACGAATCGCGTAACACGCTGATTCAACGGCATCGTGAGACTCTGCATGCGTATCAGCTGAAATGTGTTTCCCAGGAGAGTATGAGACATGGCCTCCGTAGTTGCCGTCATCCGAAATAAACACTCACAAATACTGTTTGTTCAAAGATCACCTTTGGCAAGTCGTGGATCTCAGTGGGCTTTGCCTGGCGGTAAGATCAAGTCGCACGAGGTTCCTGCTCAGGCGATCGTTCGCGAAGTGGCGGAGGAAACGAATCTGGCGATACGACCGCTTTGCGAACTGGTGGACTTCGGCGATCAGGCTTATTGGCTCTGTGAAGTGACTGATGATCGACCGGTATATCTCAATGAACGCGAGTGTGCGGCGTTTTCCTGGTCCGATCCACAACGGATACTTGAGCTTGGAATGGTGATGGATTTAAAACGCCTTCGTGAGGTTCTGGAGAAACTGAATCTTGATATCGGCGATCAAAGCCGCGGGGCTGAGTTCGACCGATTGTGAACTATTGGTGCGTTAGGTTTCAGTGAGAGATCACTTGTTTATCCGTTTCGACGGAGCGGCAAAACTACATAGTCTAGTCGCTCCGTCGCCTCGCATTTCAGGAATGAAGTCTATGAGAAGACTCTGTTTGCTGACCGTTTGGGCTCTTCTCAATGGCTATTGCTTTGGCAACCAGCCTCCGAATGTTGTTGTTATCCTGGCCGATGATCTTGGCTGGGCCGACACCGGCTGTTATGGCGCGGATCTGATTGAGACGCCGCATATTGATGAGTTGGCGACGCGTTCTGTTCGCTTCTCACAAGCCTATGCGCCGGCACCGGTTTGCTCGCCGACGCGGGCTGCGATTCTGACGGGAAAGGCGCCCGCACGACTGCAGATGACGATCTGGTCGGAGGGCTCTTTGTCCGGGCCGAAGAATCGTAAATTGTTGCAGGGAGCGTCGCGGCATGATCTTCCGTTGTCCGAAGTCACACTCGCCGAACATTTTCAGAAGGCGGGATACCAGACGGCTCTGGTTGGCAAATGGCATCTTGGCGATGCGGCTCACGCACCAGAAACTCAGGGCTTCAATATTAACATTGGAGGCACGCACTGGGGGGCACCTGCGACTTTCTTCTTTCCGTATCGAGGTGCGAGATCAGACGGTGAAGTTCGATACATTCCTCATCTGGAATTCGGTTCGGACGGTGAGTACCTGACGGACCGATTAACTCAGGAAGCGATTCGCATCATTGATCATTCGGCGACTCATCGTCAGCCATTTTTTCTGATGCTGGCTCATCACGCACCTCATACTCCCATTGAGGCGAAGGCGGAAGACGTCGAGTATTTTCGCCGCAAGTTGCGACCGGAGTTTCATCACCAGCATCCCGTCTATGCCGCCATGATTCGATCGCTTGATCAAAGTGTAGGCAGGATCTCATCACGACTCACGGAACTTGGTCTGAGTCAAAATACTGTATTCATTTTTACAAGCGATAACGGTGGTTACATCGGCTCAACGAAATTTGAGGGGAAAGAAATTCCCATCACCTCGAATGTTCCTTTGCGATTCGGAAAAGGGACCTGTTACGAAGGTGGGCTCCGAGTTCCTCTTTTGATTCATTGGCCGCAGTCTGCAGGCGAACTTGTATGCGATGAGCCCGTGCTGTTGACGGATCTTTTTCCGACGCTGCTTTCTGTTCTGCCGGGGAGTTCAATCACCGACGATGGAGATGGGATGAGCCTGACCCCTTTGCTGAAGAATCCGACGGGCCACTTGTCTCGCGAGAAGCTTTGTTTTCATTATCCGCACTATTACCACGCACCACCCTCGACGCCCGTGAGTGCGATTCGGATGGGGGATTGGAAGCTGCTGGAATTCTACGAAGACGAGAATATCGAACTCTACGATCTCAAAGACGACCCGGGTGAGGGCCGAAACATTGCCGCAGAGAATCCAGGTGAGGTTCAGCGACTCCGTATGAATCTCACGAAGTGGCTTGCTGAGACAAACGCCGCACTACCGACCAGAAACTCGGACCATTAAGCCGCCATACTCAGATCTGTGTCTCGAAACATCCTGTTATTCAGGAAAGGCCTTGCGGCTGTCTTCGTCATTCTGCCATATTCTGTTCGACCGAACGATGAGACGATAGAGCACTGCGGAATGTCCGCACAACATGGCCCCTGATCGACGCCTCTACGATCACACAGAAGCGAGGATTCTCGGGGCGTACACTCCGTCGATCCAGTGACTCAACAGTTCGACCACGAGAGTGCTTAATCTCATCTTCCGATACGCAGCAAGATCCGCTCAGTGCAGATCTGGTTGCAGAATTCTTCAATCCCGGTTTGAGTGTCGCTGGATGCGGAGTTTCATCAAAATGAATGCCTTTCTGCATACGATTGGGACAATTATCGTTCTGCCCTACATGCTCCTGGCAACGGCCTTCCTGATTATTCGGGACGTCGCGATTTCTCGCGGATTGTTCGCGACGATCGATGCAATCCTGAACCATGCCAATTGGATATTCCGCTGGGGGATCTATGAACTTCCTGTTCTCCTGGTCGTACTTATCGTTGCGGGATTTCTCCCTTCCTTTCAACGGATCGGAGCGGTTGTTCTGTTCGTGATCGCTTTAGGCAGCCTGAGTGTCATCTGCACGTTGCACTCCGCGAAGATTGGGCCTGGGGAGATTACTTTTCTCCTTCCATGCTTCGCTGTGGTGGGGTTGAGCACATGGTTATTCATCCGGACTGGCACACATCCGGAGGGCTCTTCGAAAGTGACTCCGCCCTCAATGCCATGGCAGGACGAACAGCAGTCGTTTGATCGCAGGCCGACTCCATGAACACATGCAGCGTGCGAGAGCTTACCCTCAAACCACAATCGAATTGTCCCCAGGCGACATTCATCGCGAATCGGACGGGTGACTGAAAGATTTCTTTTCGTTCCCGGGAAGTCGGAGATCTTGATCGGGCGTCGCCCCATCTTTCGCATTGCGCGGTGGTAAAACATCACAGGATGTTGCATTGTTGCAGGACTTGGGAGCAGAAGAACGATGGTTGCTATTGGCATTGATATTGGCGGAACAAAGATCGCCATTGCAGCAGTCAGCTCGCAGGGCGAGGTTCTTGCGAGTGTTCGCTTTGCCACCGAGCCGCAGCTTGGAGTCCCCATCGCATTGAACAAAATGATCTCCGGGATCAAAAGTGTCATTACCGATGCCGGGTTAAACAGCAACTCGCTGGATGGGATTGGAATTGGCTGCGCCGGGCCAGTCGATCCGGCCCGAGGAACGATTCATAATCCCCACACACTTCCGACCTGGGATGACTGTAATCTTGTATCGCCGCTGGCAGAACTCTTTGGGGTCCGTGTGAGATTAGAGAACGATGCCGATGCGGCAGCTTCCGGGGAAGCTCGCTTTGGAGCGGGGCGAGGCTCGGATCCCATGGTGATGTTGACGTTCGGTACCGGCATTGGATTCGCCGCCATCGTGGAAGGGCAAATCTATCGCGGAGTTTCGGGAGAGCATCCGGAGGCGGGCCATATTCCGACAACTGCTGATGGTCCGGAATGTTATTGCGGTCTGCGTGGATGCTTTGAGGCCATGGCTTCCGGCACCGCCATTGATCTTGCAGGTAAAGCGGCCGGGTTTGTGGACGGGCGAGCTGTTTTTTTCTCGGCGGCCGCTGGCGATGCTGTTGCAGCGGGAATTCTGGATACTGCAGTAAATTCGACCGCCACGGCGATCTGGACACTGGCTCATACATTTCTTCCGCAGCGATTTGTGCTGGGAGGCGGGCTGATTGACGATCACTTTGAGCTCTTTGCAGCGCCTGCTCGAGCTGCTCTGTCGCGAGCTGTTTTGTTGCCGAAAGGGCGAGTCGAAATTGTCAGGGCGAGTTTGGGAAATGACGCCGGTGTTGTTGGAGCCGCTTCGCTGGTAATGCACGCCGGGAACAAAGAATAAGCTTCGTAGGCCGGATCGAGCGCCAGCGAGTTCCGGCAATTCAGCGACTCGTGAACAAGCCGGGACTCCCTCCAAACGGTCCAGCCTACATCCATCAGATTTTCTGATGACGGTACATGCATCGCATCACCAACATTGGACATTTGCCGAAGTCTGTTGGACCCGAACCCGGAATTGGGCCACAATTACGGGCCACGATCAACTTCTGACAACTTCTTGATATCGAAACTGGAACGATGACCGTAAATGCTTCCGTAAAAACTGAACTCCTGAACCGCGCTGGTTCGCGTTGTGAATTCTGCGGGGCCGAATCTGATCTGGATGGCTCTGTGGTTGCACCGCGAGATGAGTCGGCGGATTCCTGCGTGCTGCTGTGCGGAACATGCAGTGCTCAACTTCAGACCCCAAAGTCTCTGGATGTCAATCACTGGCGTTGCCTGAGTGATGCAATCTGGAATGAAACCGGATCCGTAAAAGTTCTGGCGTGGCGAATTTTGAATTGTCTGAAAGAGCACGCCTGGGCCAGCGAGCTGCTTGAGCAGATTTATCTCGATGAAGAACAGCAGGAATGGGCTTCATCGGTGCCATTGATTGGGGCAGACGATTCTTCCGACGAAGTCAGTGACAAGCCCACCGTCGACAGCAACGGTGCGGTGCTGGCGAATGGCGATGCAGTTTGCATCATCAAGGACCTGAACGTCAAAGGCACCACGTTCACGGCAAAACGCGGAACCATCGTGCGGAATATCCGGCTGACGAACAACCCGGAGCATGTGGAAGGTCGAGTCAACGGGACAGTGATTGTTCTGAAGACTTGCTTCCTTAAGAAATCGACGTGACCGCGTGCGACATTGTGACTGCAGGATGGACATTCTTGTCCGACGTCGTTGTTCTTTAACAAGGTCACTCTGAAGAGCAGCCATAGGCAGGAATGCCCATCCTTCGATGATGCGTTAGAACTTTCGCAACGTTGTGCGAGCTGACTTTTGAGTCTGGCCGGCGATATCCATGCGAGTAATCTTCCAATGGCCTTCGCGTGGTTCGATCGTGAACACCGCATCGAATTGGTTCTGTCGTTCGTGAACATGTCCCCAGTGTTCGACAGTGCCCGACACTGTCCATGTAGACTTGTATTGAAATCCGGGCCACGGCACGACGCTGTCTTTTCGAGCCACCGCCGAGCCCACGTCGTATTCAACACTGCGAATTCTCGCGATCGCTCCGCCCTGATCACGCAGCTCCAGGCTTTGACGCAATTGCAGATAGAGATCTTCCAGCAGTTCGCCGTCCACGGTCTGAGCCAGTGCGTCGTAGATGCGATCCTCGGTGCCAAAATCCAGGGAACGATACAGTCCGGAATGAAGTGCGATGAAAACATCCCTGGCCTGATCAGTCGATAATTCTTCAGGGAGTTTCCATGGATGGTCAATTTCGACCGAAAGTTTCGTCGCAAAGGCGCCCGCCGCGAGCAGGAACACCAATCGCAGGATTCGCGATGTCGTCGTTCTTTGTTTTGCAAGAGATAAGTATGCAGCGATCATGGCAATGGTGCCCCAAAGTATACGCATCTTTGGTCTGGGGCTATACACCGCGTCAACTGACGAAATCTGTTTCGGCAAGTCTTCCGGCTTACAAGCCCATTTCAGGGTATTATCTTCAGGAGTGTTGAACCGAGAGAACTCAAACTTGCTCATCGAGTCCGGATAAGCAATGACGACTGCCGGCACTTTGGTCATCGTCGAATAAAACGTGCTCCAGCTCTGCGAGACATCGCGAATCGAATCATCGGGAGTCTTGTACGTCATGATGATGCCAACGCGACCGCTCGCCATACTCACCTTTTGCGCGGCGGCCTGAGCAGCGAAGTCGGAGAGATTCAGCGAGTAAAAATCGATCCGAGTAAACTCCGGGATGATTCTCGTGCCGTTGATCACGACCGGGTTCTGATCTCTCAGCCAGTTGCGAATCTGCTCTCGAATCGCATCCTGTTCGCCGATCTCCACAAAGGCCGGATCCTGATGTTTGACGGGCAGAATGGTGGCCAATGTGGCCAGCGGGATCAGAATCTCGTGCCGCATCTCCACGGGTTCGATGTAGATGAATGAATAGACGCTGCTGTAGCTTGTGATTCCCAGCGTGGCTTCGCGCTGTTTCTCAAACCAGGAGTCCCATTCTTCGTCCGATGCGTCTTCAGCCAATTCCTGTTTCCAGTCGAATCGGATTGTGGTTGAACCACCGGGCAGAAGTCGTTCGGTAAAATTCAAACCCGTGCCAGCCTGATGAATATTGAGGCTCATTTCACTGGGTAAGATCGAATTTGCGTCGGTGATATCCTGCTGAATCGTCAGAAACTCGGGCGGCATCGCAAACGGGACTTCAATCTCATACGTCGCCGTGTGCTGCATCATATCCGTGGCCGCAATTCCATCGGCTGGAATCTCGAACGGCTTCATATCCGTAATCTGGCCTTTGTAGAGCTCTCCGTTCGCATCACGCAGAGAAATTTTCTCCAGCAGAAAGGCTTTGTGGTCTTCAAGGCCACGTTTCAGATCTTCCGGGATCAGACGGTCCTGATCATTCGGCTCCAGCCCCTGGAACAGAATCAGGTCTTCGGCAAACATCTGAACTCTCAGGATCGCCTTGCTGCGAGTGACAAACATCTGAACTTCGGTAATCGAAATCGGGTGCGCAGCTCCAATCGCCTCGCAGACTCGATTGGGCACCGCGCAAAGGATGAGGACTAATCCGGCCGCGAGAATACTCAGGAGGAGTTGGCGGAGGGAGGCGTGAGGAGGCAATCGAAACACGGTTTGCGATTCTGGTACTGAGAACGCCTGACAAAACATGTACAGTAGCCGGATTCGTGAGAATTCGGAGATATTTCTGAGCTCTCACGAGCGCAGCTACGGTTTTGTTACGGCTTCTGGGGACTTGAATTAAAATAGACACCATTTTGATTCACAGCCTGGTATCAGTCACAGGGAATTGCAACCATGTCGCTGTCGTGCGTCGATTTTATCGTCCCGCAATGAGTGCCTTTATCGCTCAACTTGTTTCCGCCATTCAGGGAGATCTCTTGATGCGTACATTGCTGCTTCTGATGGCGTTTATGCAGGCTGAAGGAGAATCGCCAAGACCTGACGTGGAGTATTCCATCTTTCAATTTCCCGCAAACCAGATTCCTCGCATCGACGGCGATGCCAGAGACTGGGCGATTGTTCCGGATTCTTACGCAATCGGCACGGATCAGTTGGTTGATACTGTCGGGAAGCACGGTGACAAGCGAGATCCAAAGAACCTGGACGTGAGCGTGAAAGTCGGTTGGGTGAAAGGTCAGAGTCATCTCTATTTCCTTTACGAAGCCTCAGACAATTACTGGGACTTCGCCAGCACGGACCTGCACAACGACATCTTTGAAGTTGTCGTTGATGGCGATCGATCCGGGGGGCCGCTGATTCGCCAAATGCACCCAAAGGCTGCTTTACGCGACAAGATGGATACACATTTTCTTTTCCACGGTGTTCATGCCCAGAATTATCACATCTTCACGCCAGCCGAAGGAAAGGACTGGACGATGGTCTGGGGATCACAACCATGGATCAAAGATCTGCCTTATGCGAACTCCGCGACGCAATACAACTTCAAGCATGGCGAGTCGGGAAAGCTGACGCTTGAGTTCTTTATCACTCCGTTTGATTATGCTCCGCCGGATAAATCTCGAGCTGTCGCCTCGAAGCTGGAGGAGAATCAGCTTATTGATTTGTCGTGGTCGGTCCTCGATTACGACAGCGACGCCGAAAAACAGTACAATGGCTTCTGGAATCTTTCGCACAAAACGACGATGTACGGAAATGCTTCGGATCTTGTTGCCTTCCGATTGAAACCTATCGAAGTCAGCCTGCGAAAACCAGTGGAAGCTGACTGGTCGTTCAAGGTTATCAGTGTGGAAGATCGCACTGTCGCATTTCGCGATCAATCCTGGGGCGAGATTACATCGTGGCACTGGGACTTCGGTGACGGCGCGACTTCCTCCGAGCAGCACCCCACACACAAGTTCGAGAAACCGGGCGAGTTTGTTGTCGTGTTGAATGTGGAAGGCCCGAAAGGGAAATCAAGACGGTCGAAAGTCTGGGACGTGACGCTGCCGTAAAGACACGGCAGTCGGGAGGTTCAAGAGGTTATGTAGATTGGACATTCTTGTCTGATCACATTGCCTCTGGTCTCAAATTTCACATCTTTCACATCTCAAATTTGAAATTTGAAATCTCGAATCGGAATTGGAAGGCCGCTTCCATGTCACACCCACATGCCATCACGAGGATTCTTTGGGTTGAGTTCAGCCAGCTTTTCATAAAGCGATTTGGCTTCTTCGGAAAGATCTTTGGGGACCGAAATCTTCAGCACCACGAACTGGTCGCCTCGATCGCCGGTTTTGTGATTGCGAACACCCTTGCCGCGAAGTCGAAGTTTGGCACCACTTGAAGTTCCAGGCGGCACGGTCAGGACGACGGTTCCTTCGGTCAGTGTCGGAACATCAATCCTGGCACCGAGTGCTGCTTCGGACGGAGAGATTGGAACATCGACGAGCAGGTTCTGACCATCGCGGCGGAACCAGGGATGAGTCGCGATGTGGACCGTTACGATCAAATCACCCGCTGGACCGCCCCCGGAGCCCGGGTTGCCCTGACCTGCCAGACGAATCGACTGGCCATCTTCGATTCCGGCGGGGATTTTTACGCTCAGCCGTTCGCTCTTTGTCCCATTCTGCAATGAAACGGAATGCTCACCACCCTCAACGGCCACGATAAACGGAACGGTAATCTCTGCCTTGGCATCCTGGCCTTTCTGTGTTCGAGGCTGTCCGCGGCGACCACCTCCACCGAACGGATTCCCGCCACCGAACATTCCGCCAAGAATATCGTCGAGATCAAACGATGCTCCACCGCCGCCGCCAAACCCCTGAAACGGATTGCCCCCCGCAGCACCGCCGCGAGCAGCGTGGCCGAACTGGTCGTAGTTCTTTCGTTTGGCATCATCACTCAGAACATCGTACGCCTCGGTGATTTCGGAGAATTTCTTTTCAGCATCAGGATCCGCAGGCTTCACGTCCGGATGGAATTTCTTCGCCAGCTTCTTGTAAGCCTTGCGAATTTCATCCGTGGAGGCACTGCGGGAAACACCGAGCACTTCGTAGAAATCACGTTTTGACATCGCTGTGGCAGCTCAGGATTTAGGTAGGAAGGGAAACGTGTGCGGATAGGATCAACTGTGACCGGAAGGTCGTGGTCGCCGAATCTTAGCAGATTGCCCCAGAATTGGGGCGGTTCCTGCCATAATGGACGCTATTTCAGCGTCGCGAACTGAAACCGCAAATGGAATGCCGCTCAATCCGGCACTTCCGATTTGAGGGGATTGCCGTCTCAGATTCCGAGCGCCCCTGATCTGCTCCTGCCTGGGGACTTTTCTGAGGTTCCAGGCGGCCGTACAATTCCGTCCTGGAGTTTTATGTCGCCACATTCATCCGTTGGGAAATTCAGAGGAATCGATGAGCAAGTTTGAATCTGTATCCGTCGTCAAGGCAGCCAATGTTTACTTCGACGGCAACGTAACGAGTCGCTCGGTGGAGTTTGCCGATGGCAGTCTCAAGACGTTGGGAATCATGCTTCCGGGTGAATACAAGTTCAATACAGGCAAGCCGGAGTTGATGGAAATCCAGTCCGGTGAATTGACCTATTGTCTCGCCGGCGAAACGACCTGGCATGCTGTCAAAGGCGGAGAAGCTTTCAACGTTCCGGGGAACTCCCATTTCCTGCTGAAAGTCACCAAGGTTACGGATTATATCTGTTCGTTTCTGTGATCGCGTTTTTGAGGACCGTGGGGGGATCGTGATAAAGTCGGTTCCCTTCGAGCCTTTTTACGCCCCTGACTTTAGATTGTCTTCGTAACCCGAAACGTGATTGAGGGAATGCGAATCTGTGCTTAAGGCGATGCTGAACGCAGATCTCTCGCTGAGGCTTTTTTGCAGTTGCTATTTTTCGTTAGGGCAGAAAGCCCGGCACATCCTCTGCCGGTGGCGTGAGCCACCGGACGGAAAGAAAACACTGCGTTTCAGGCCTGAAGGGCCGACACATTCACGCTTGTGTCGGCCCGCCGGGCCTGAACATGCGCAAGCTCAAAACTGACGCTTCGGGTTGTGATTTTCCTCCCTCCTGATCTGGCCTGCCTATGAAACCGCATCAAGGGCTTTTGCTACTTCTGACGGCAATTTTCAGTGGCCTGCCGTTCTCTGTGATGGCTCAGGAGATCGCTTGCCCCAGTTGCCGCTCGACTTCAATCGCGACATCCTCGACCAATCCTGTCCGAGAACTGCTTTTACTGCCACGGTCGGGGATTCGAACAAGCGGCTGGCGGATCTGCGGCTGGATGATCGAGAGGCCGCATCACCGCCGGGCGCCATTGTTCCCGGAGACGCATCGGCCAGTCACATTCAGAGGATTCACCCGAGAATCCTGACGAGCTGATGCTGCCCCCGAAGTCCAATCGTCGTTTGTCGCCAGAGCAGAAAGCTTTGTTGCAGCGGTGGATCGCCGAAGGGGCGAACTATCAAAAACATTGGGCGTTTGTTGCACCGGTTCGCCCTGCGGATCTGGGATGACTCGACAGTGATTGGCCGCGAAACCTCAATCGACTGGGCTTCGTGTTGTCGAAACTGGAAACCGTGACTTCAGCCATCGCCTGAGGCTGATCGCACATCTCTTGATCCACGGCCGATTGATCGCACCTTCTCGCCGGAAGAGGTCGACGCGTTTGTCGTGGATGAAAGCCCTGATGCCTACGAGAAGCTGGTCGATCGCTTGATGGCCAGTCCTCATTACGGCGAACGGATGGCGCTCAGCTGGCTGGATGCCGCTCGCTACGCCGACAGTAACGGATTCCAGCAGGATGGTGATACATGGCAATGGATCTGGCGAGACTGGGTCGTAAAGGTTTCACCGAGGACCTGCCATTTGATCAATTTACGATCTGGCAATCATTGAGATTATGCCCGACGCCACCGACGAACAAAAAATCGCCAGTGGCTTTAATCGCAATCATTTGCTGAATGAGTAGAAGGCGCGATTGCGGAAGAGCAACGCTGGGTGATTTTGTTTGAACGCGCGAGACCACGTCAACAACCTGGCTCGGTCTGACCATGAATTGTGCGTGGTGTCGCGATCACAAATATGATCCCATGACACAGCGTGATTACTACAGCATGCTGGATGCGTTTAATCGAGTTCCGGAGTCGGGAACGCCGCAATACGCTTTCATCGCGAGTTCGTGTTGTCGCTGGCTGTTTCTGGAGTATCCGTTTCCAGAAACGATAGCCCGCATCGCGGAATTTGATACGAAGATTGCAGCTCTTGAGGCCGAAGTCACGAAAGGCGTTGATGCGGCTTTCGAGGAGTGGCGTGCTGGTTTGATTGTCGAAGGCAAATTGCGAGAAGACTCCGCGTTACCACAGACATCGGCTGCACTGATGATCAAGCCTGACGGAGAACTCAACGACGACCAGAAGAAGACTCTGGCAACAGACTTGCGAAAACATTTCTCGGAGAAAATTCAGCCCACGTTGGTCGACAAAGTCCCGGCGATCAAGCAGCGCGATGACCTGAAAAAGCAGCTGGCCGATTATCGAGCCGATCAGATGCCTCGTCCGATGATTATGAGCGACGCCCAGCTCTCGTGAGACGAAGATTCTTTCACGCGGGGAGTATCTAACCCGACGGAGAAAGTCTCTTTCGCCACGCCCGCCTTTTTGCCACCTCTGCCTGCCGGAGCTCCGGCAAATCGCCTGGGGTTTGCTCAATGGCTGGTGTCGGCCGAGCATCCGCTGACCGCCCGAGTTCAGGTGAATCGCATCTGGCAGTATTTCTTCGGGCTGACCTCATCAAGACGGCCGAACACTTCGGCGTGCAGAGTGAGTTCCCAGTTCACGGACCGCTGCTGGACTGGCTGGCGGTTGAGTTTCGCGAACACGGCTGGAGCATGAAACATCTGTATCGTTTGATCGTGACGAGTGCCACGTATCGGCAGTCAAGTCGAGTCACCCCGGAGCTCAAACAATGCCGCGATCCCGAGAATCGCTTGTATGCCTGAGCGAGCCGTTTCCGCATGCCATCATTGCTGCTGCGAGACTGGGCACTGGCATCGAGCGAACTACCGAATCTGAAGATGGGCGGTGTTCCCGTTTATCCCTATCAGCCGGATGGAATTTGGGAATCGCTGGCCATCACGAAGGAGCGTGACTTCACCTATCCGGCGTCTCACGGGGACGACTTGTACCGACGAAGTCTCTACACGTTTTGGCGTCGAACGGTTGGGCCCGCGAATATGTTTGACACCTCCAATCGTCAGGCGTGCCGAGTGCGTCAGACTCCGACGAGTACTCCGTTGCATGCTTTGACGACGCTGAATGATCCGACATGGGTCGAAGCGGCCAGAGTTCTTGCGGAACGGTGCTGCAAGGCTTCGCCTGACCTCGAATCGCAGTTGACCAGAGCGTTTCGACAAGTGTTAGGGCGAGTCCCCACAGAGCGTGATCGTGAGATTCTGGTGCGAGCCTATGAGAAGCAGATGGCGGTGTATGCTGCCGATGCTGACGCAGCCAAAGCTCTTTTGTCGGTTGGCGAAGCTGCGCGTGATGAATCATTGAACTCGGCTGAGCATGCCGCGATGACGGCGGTTTGTCTGGCCATTTTGAATTTGGACGAAGCGTTGACAAGAGAATAGCAACAAGAGAACAATCATGACGAACCCATTTCTGGACAACGTTGCTCGCGTCACTCGCCGTCAGATGTTTGGCACATCGGCTAGCGGAGTCGGTCTTGCCGCGCTCGCGTCATTGATGCAGTCTTCGTCAGCTAACGGAGCAGAGCCTCCTCTGCCAGGCCTGCCGCATTTTGCGCCGAAAGCCAAACGTGTTGTTGTGCTCTGGCAAGGTGGCGGTCCTTCGCACGTTGACTTGTTCGACGATAAACCTGTGATGGCAAATGGCTGGCAAGGATATTCCGGATTCGATCCGAGGGACCACGCGACTCTCCACCATGTCCAGCGGATACGGCAAGTGGCCATGTTTGCCATCAATCAAGCCGTTTCGACGCTATGGCCAGAACGGAATGTCGCTGAGTTCTATGTTGCCGAACGTGGGATCGATTGCTGACGATATTTGTGTCGTTCGCAGCATGCACACCGAAGCCGTCAATCACGCACCAGTGCCATGGCGTTCAGACGCGCCCAGGCCTGTACGCCTGAAAATGAGCATTATTGCCTGCGCGTGACTGGCGAAAGAACTGATAACGCTGGCCTGCCTGGCCGGATGATCCCTGAAAGAGGTAAAGATTCAGGTCACAGCCTGACTACACGGCAGCGGATTCTTCCGCAATGTCATCGTGGCATGGTTCCGCAACATCGGGATCAGCCTATCCTGCAACCTCCCTGAATATCTGAAGTCCACGCTTATTTTTATTGGGATGATGTCGCGCTTAACCGTCTGACCGAAGATTATGGCGATCCAAACGATACCGGACGTTCAGCACGAGGAGAAAACTTTGATGAAACCAGCGTCCGGATCGTGAAGATCTTCCCGCTGGATGAAAGCTACATCCGGATTGCCGTTACGCGGTGATGCCGCTGGCGTGGACGCTGCTGCCACTGTCTGCGTCCGCTTATCGCTGGCGCCGAAAGCGGTTAAGCCGAAAACTGATAATGCCGTGGATCCGCGCACAATCAGGCGATTGACCGGAACAGCAGCGCATCATACCGGAGGCTCTTCCGCACTGGCTGGTGATCTGAGCGAATTGCATGCTGATGAGCAACACGCTGGTTAACCACGGTGAATCGGACGAACGCCGGGCCTGTCAGGAGATCCAACGAAATTCCGGCAGCCGACCATTTTGGCGACGGCAGTTTGGGGATGGCGGGCGGTGAACTAAAGCACTTATCTAAAGGCAAATGGATGACTTTTGCCTGAACACCAAGAACTGGTTCAGGGGGGACATACGTAGCCACGACTGCTGGTTTGTGCGATAGATCATACGCGACTGACATACCGGCATCAGGGTCGCCAGTATCGTCTGACGGATGTGCACGGACATGTTGTGGACGGGATTATTGCCTAATGTGTCGTATCTAAAACCGTAGGTTTGACATCCTTGTCCGACGAACGGGAGACGGACAGGCAGATTCATATTCTGTTGGAATCGCACAAAAGTCGATTTACTGACTTTAGGCCCGGAGTGCAGACACATCAAATGCCGGGGTCGTCAGGCCCCGGAATCGTATAACAGAAAGAAACAAAAAGGCCCGAAGGGTCGACACAATAAGAAAGCGGCCATGTTCGCCACAGCTTTGTGTCGGCCTTCGGGCCTTTCGAATGATTGATCCAGGTAATCCGGGCCTGACCGGCGTGTTGATTTAATCTGTTTATCAGCCGCCGGGCGTTAGCCCCCGGTTGAATTTGCTGTGTTTTTGCCACGAAAAACTGACGCTAACGCGTTCCGGCTGATTAAATCAACACGCCGTCACGGTCCCGGCAGAGAATGTGACAGCCCTCGGGGCTTGAATCGCAATCGAATGAATTGCTGAGCATTGCAGTGTCAAGACGCTTTGCAACAACCACTTCTGAATCTGCCCCGACGGACAGGGATGTCCATTCTACCTCCAGACAGAACACCGGAACGTTGCCCCCATCAACGCAACGAACCGCATGTTCGGGTCACAAGTGACGCCAGAAATGCGGTTCGCAGGAAATAAGGTGTTCGTAACACAAGAGGTCGGCTATCCATAGCGGCCTGCGTGTTGAATGATCTCGATTGAGGTTAGAGTGATCCCATCTGATCGCCGAAAGTTCTCCATTCCAGCAGAGAAGGATCCGCGACCTTGCGGTATCCCAGACTCATGACGACTTCCAGAACTTCGCTCCATGTTGGAAACGGGCGACCGCTCTTGCGTTTGTAGTCATCCATGGCACGCATGAACTCAATTTCTCCGTCCGAGTAATCGCGTTCGCAGGTTGTCGGGTCGATTTGTCGACGACGATCCTGTCGACGACGGTCCATGATTTCCCGGCGAGCAGAAATCCCTGGATCTTCAAAACGGACATCCTCTTCCGGCTCCGGAGCGACTTCCTTGACTGGTCTGACTGGTCGGCGTTCCGGTTTATTGCGGCGCTGTGATGACCTGCGTCGATCCGTGACCAGCACATCAGTATCAAAATCCGACATACTACACTTTCTTCGCGTTCTGGGGAGAAACGAGACGGGCTTAGTCCGCAAATCAAAACCGCGACGGACAGAACGTCATCGCGAGAGCATGAATTGCAGAATGGACTCTGTGCTTGAGTATTACCCGCGAAATGACGGCAGGGCGAAATAAGCCGGTTGGCTCAACATGTTCATTCAAGGAAACATTAGCCTTCGCGTAAGAAAACCGTTTGAATCGGTTGTAGCGACCAGCGGCGAAGATCCTTGACTGATTCCAGAAAACTACGATTCCAGAGCAGCTTTCTCTGAAGCTACTGTTCTCGGGTTTTCCCCCAGGGGCCGCCAACTGTCCTTATCTCACCACAATTCAAGCCCGAATGCCAGTTTTGAAGTTGCACTGTTTTGAATCAGTCTGGAAGACTGGTATTGCAAAAAAAAGCGGATCCCACGCATGAACGGATCATTGGAATCTCACCACTCATGCGGAAGGCCCCGCCATGGTGAACGTCGTCGAATCGGCTCGTGCATTCAAGCGTTTTGTCTCTCAAACTTCGCTCAATGACTTTGCTCGGCAGATGGTCATTCGGATGGCCTTGGCCTTCATGCTGCATCGCGGGCGAATGTCGTGTTCGTCGGCCGCCGTCGTGATTGCTTCTGAATCGATCCGTCGTGGCCAGTTGACTCGTTTTCTGGCCCGTCCTCGCTGGCAGAAAGATGACTTCACGGCTTGTGCGAAGCCTTCCGTCAGGAATGCGTGGAAGGCGAACTAAAATATCTGTCGGACAGACTAAAAACTTCCGGAGGTCTCAAGAATTTGAAACGTCTGATCATGAACGCTCTGCCAAAAGAATTCCGCTGCAATCCATGATCCTTCGTGCAAATGCGCAACTTCAAAAATTACGCCTCATATTGTGATTTAAGGATCCCCTGACGGGAATGCAGCTTCAGCCAAGGGTTGTAGCATGTTTTTTGAAAGCATCATTGCAAACGACAATTCACAAGGCGATCTGCCGATTCCATGAACAAGAAAAGCCAGCGATTTACGCTGGCTTCTTTTCCTGTGCGCTTAAAACGCTTCAACCTGATAACCCGGCCAGGACTCGAACCTGGAAAATCAGAACCAAAATCTGATGTGTTACCATTACACCACCGGGTTACTTTGCCGCCGGCAGATTGATTGTCGACGGCAAAGAGTTCGCTGTTGAACGAGATTAGTCGTTTCGCAGACGAATACCAATTTCGCCAAGTTTCTGGCGGATTTCGTTAAGCGATGTGACGCCGAAATTGCGACTGGCCAGCAGCTCGTCGGGAGTTCTTGAAACCAGCTGTCCGATCGTCTGAATGTTCAGGCGGCTCATGCACTTCCGTGAACGAACCGACAGGTTCAGATCCACAACCAGCTTGTTCATCATGGCCTGCTCTTCTGGTGAGAGGCTCTGATCAACAACATGATCGCGTGAATGAATCTTGTGCAGGTGCTGGCCGATTCGCAAGCCGTGAGCTGCCAGCAGTTCGCGAATTTCCATCAGCGATGTTTCGCCGAAATTCTTGCCCGCCAACAGTTCCTGCTCGCTGACTTCTGTCAGGTCGCCCAGAGAATTGATGTTCATCGCCTGCAGACAGTTGCGGCTTCGAACCGACAGTTCGAAGTCCGTGACCGGACGGCCCAGCAGGTGCTTCATACGAGCTTCCTGGCGTGCCTGATCTTCGTCGTAGTACATGCCCTGAGTCGCGTCGATGTCCTTCAGGTACAACGCTGCGAACTCGTTATTCGGATCGTACTCACGCACGCGACGGAAGCAGAACGCTGCCGCCTGATAGTTTTCTTTGTCTTCGTAAAGCAGGCCAAGATTCAACATTGCTCCGGTGAAGAACGGAGGACGTGACAGCGATCGCTCATACAGTCGAATCGCCTCATCGTCGTTCCCGCGGAGACAGTTTTCAGCAGCCAACCAGAACAAAGCACGGGAGTGATGAGGATCCATATCCACAGCACGCTCAAAGTACTCAACGGCTGTCAGGGAGTCACCACGATCAGCCCAGATACATCCCATCTGGAAGGAGTATTCAGCACGGCTGGCAGCAGAAGCCGCCACGCTTCGCAGAAGCTTTTCCGCATCATCTATCTTGCCCGAGGCACGAATCGCACCAGCTCGACGGAGCGCACATCCCACTGGATCGTAACCGGCTTTTCCAGCCTGTTCGAATCGGTCGGCCGCTTCGGCAGGGCGATGCAAAGATGTCAGGCACTGTCCATGAATGAACATGGCGACGCCATCACGAGTCACACCAGACAGAATCTTGTCGGCCTGAGTCTGTCGAGCCAGGAGGTAAGCCCCCACGCCAGCTCTCGCCAACAGGCCTTCTGATTTTTCGCCCGCTTCAACTCGGCGAGTCAATTCGCCGACGCCTTGTCGCACTTCCGTCAATTGTGATCCACTGACTGCATTCTCCAGCATCGAAAGGTCGCTTGCTGAAAGTGGACCTTCAGATTCGAGGAGTTCTTTGATGTTGACCATAATCGCTTGAGGCACTTCTCTTGTTTCCTGTCAGATCGAAAAACATGTGGACACGCTGAATCGTGCCGGCAAAACACCTTTGCCAAACCCACTACGGAAAATGCACATCACTGGATGTAAGATGCACCAACAGCGATCGGAACAGCAAATGCCGCACCGTCGCAGGATTTTCGAAACCGAGGAGTTTAGCAGGCTTTCGGTGTTGACACAAACCAGACTCGGATTTTCCAAGTCTTTGACATGTTTTCATGGCGTATTTTCGGCCGAAATTGCTCCGCTAAATCCGGTCTTTGACGAAAAAAACGATCAATAAGGGCACCACAATTCAAATCCTGGTCGAAATCAGCGGCCTCGGTCCCAATCCACGTTTTTATTTTTCACGCTTGATCCACAGGCAAAGTCGCCACGTGGTTTCGCCATAGGTTACTCGCGGGGCTTCGGTAAAAGTCTGCTCCGAATGCTTCCGCCCGCGACGCCAGCCTGAGGCGGCAGAGAAGAAATCACCTCCCGTCTTTCTATGGCAAGCGTTTGGAGTTGGCCAGCCGGTACGCTTTCTTATCCTCCAGTTCTCACCGGACGGCTCGCCGTCACCGAAACATTTTTCTTTGCCTCTGCCTAAGGAACGGCAAAGTTACTCCGTCGGTCAATGTGGTGATCACAACATGGCGAAGGGTTTCTGAAGGGTTCGATGCCACGTGGTGGCGCGGTTCCCGCGGTGACATCGTGGAAACGAAAGTGTATGTGTCAGGTTGGCCAAAGTGTTGCGAACACTGCGCCGGTTACGATTCCGAGGACAATTCCCTGAATCACATCGACCAGGGCTGTTCGGAAGTTTCCTCCATGCCAAATAGCATTCGGAATTCCACCGGCCGCATAGGCCAAAGCCGCTGTCGATCCCGTGAATCGAAACACTGTGATGAATCCATCAGCTGGCCCCAATGCCTGTATGGCAAGATGTGCGATAAGGATGTTGATAACAAGAAAGAATGTCGACGCCTGCATCATCATGCGTCCCAAATCCGGCGGCTGGCTCATAATGCTGATCGTTCCCCATGGTCCGGATTCCATTCGTTGCAGGCGGGATTCTTCAGATTCTCCCGCAGATCTCTTTCGCCTCCCAGGAAACAGATAGACCCCCGGAGAGATTCCGGACTTCTGCAGGAACTCCACCGTGGCATCTTCCTCCGGAAGTTCTTTCCAATTCGGCAAGTGAAATCGAACGACGCAGGACACGATGCCGTTGACGATGAGCACAGAAAAGGCGGAGACGACGATCGGAATCCAGAGTCCGGCCAATTCATTCATGGGCACACTTCCAGGTCAGGCTTTGTGATAACGAACTGTGGCCTGAATTGTGACGTATATCCGCTCACTGAAACAGCTCATCATGAAGCTTATTCTTATCACGGAACAGAAGTCTACGAGCTCCAGACAGGCATCACGTATGTGTTTGTTGAGCGATCTCTCCAGGCTCATCTTTTCCTGCGTCGATTTGAGCCACGAAACGACTGATTCAGGCAGTTCGTTCAGTGAAATACCGGCAGGATATTGCCCTAAAACTCGGTGGTAACAGTACGATCGGATTTGAATGGCGGGCACAAGACTCCTCACATAATCGATGCAACTGCTCCGTTGATTCGTATTGGGCGACCGTTCTGGCCCGAATCTGCAGAGAATCCCGAATAAAACGGGAGAGTACGCGAAGACAACCTAGATTTTTTGATCCATGAACACTGGTTTCTCGTTTGGACGGAAAACATCACGCTTTCAGGTTGATGTGCAGGCAAAATCGCCTGCTGTCTGGTTGACTGGCTATTCGGAGCTCTCTCTATGTCTTCTGGCAACTTGCCTTATCCCGGTCGTCGACAAGTTCGGCTTTCAGGGCCATCAGTCGCCGCAGTTTTACTGCTCGCGATCATTGGGTTGTCCGTGGTCTGGACCGTGTACACCAGTTTTCGTATAGATGTCGGTAGTGGCGAAATGGCCATTCTGATTCGGAAGACCGGCATCGATATCACCAATGGTGATGAGATCGCTCCGACACCGGAACACAAAGGTGTCCAGCGAGAAGTGCTGGCCGAAGGTCGACACTTTTACAATCCCTACACCTGGTCATGGCAGGTTGTTAAGCAGATTGAGATTGCTCCCGGTGACATGGGAATCAAAATCAGCCTGACAGGCGACGATCTGGGTTATGGCGACTTCCTCGCGAAGGTCAATGAAAAAGGGGAAGCAACGACAAAGGGAATCATGCCCGGTGTGCTCAATCCGGGACGTTATCCGATCAACCCGTATCTTTACTCTGTTGAGATTCAGAAGCCTGTTACCATTCCAGCTGGCTTTAAAGGAGTCGTCACCAATCTGGCTGCGCCACTCGCTGTAGATCCCAACGTGCTGCTGGTAAAGCCTGGTGAACGAGGTGTTCAGGAAGCAACGCTGGACGCAGGGACTCATTACCTGAATCCGTATGTGGTGCGAGTCGACCAGGTAGATTGCCGCAGTCAGAGATTCAATCTTGGCGAAGAAGGCGACATGGGGTTCCCATCGAAGGACGGATTTTGGGTGAGCCTTGATGGCGTCATCGAGTTTCGAGTAGTTCCTGAGAAAGCGGCCGAAGTTTACGTGCTCTTCAATCGCAGCGATAACGGCCCCGAAATCGACAAGGAGATCGTGGAAACGATCATCATGCCGAATGCTCGTAGCTTCTGTCGACTGCAAGGATCAAATTCATCGGGACGTGACTTCATTCAGGGAACAACTCGTACGGCCTTTCAGGAGTCCTTCGAAAAATCCATGAAAGAAGCCTGCCAGCCGCTGGGAATCGAAGTCATTCAGGCCCTGGTGACCAAGATTCGTCCACCGCAGCAAATTGCCGATCCGGTGCGACAACGCGAAATCGCGAAACAGCAGGAACTCCAATATCAGCAGCAGGCGTTACAGCAGGAGTCAGAGCAGAAACTTGCCGTGGAGAAGGCGCTCGTTGAGCAGAAACAAGCCCTGGTCAAAGCCGATCAGGATATCATCAAAATCACGACTCAGGCGAAGCAGGATCAGGAAGTCGCGATCACCAAGGCCAACGAGAAGGCAGCCGTCGCACAGTTGAAGCTGGATGCTACGATCGACGAGGCGGCTGCAATTGAAGCCAAGGGCAAAGCTGCTGCGGACGTTGTCCGTTTCAATAATGAAGCAGAAGCCGCAGGATGGAAGACCGCTGTGGAAGCGTTCCAGGGCGATGGTCAGGCGTATGCTCAGTACGTGCTGTACCAGAAACTGTCAGCGTCTTACCGCAAGATCATGGTGAATACGGCGGACAGCCCGATCATGAAGATCTTCGAATCCTTCGCGGATTCAGCAGCGGCTGCAAAAGCCGTGAACTCGACATCAATCCCCGAGTCAGCTTCCGCAGCAACAGTGAATGGTGCAGAAGAATAAAGTTCAGATTCCAGATCACCGGATGAAGCGAGTCATTCTCCATAATTTGAAGACTACCGTCAGACGTCTGCGAACTGAGTCGATTCCAAACAACTCTCCGATCTGACACTTCGGTCAACAGCTCGGACTCAAACATACAAAGGTTGTGTCGTCATGGCAGAGAACACTACACAGAAAAAGTCGCTCTCAAAGGCAGGCCTGGCCGTTCCAGCCTTCCTGTTGCTGGTACTCGGCTACGAAATGTTCGAATGGACATTCAATCGAGTCTATGTGCCGGAAGGCTACAGCCTTGTCATGCGGTACAAAGGCCCGCCTTTGCCGTTTCTGCCCGGCAATCGTCCCCCCGCTGCGCCCGGGCAGTTTGCTCAGGTTGATGAAAATGGTCGCCCGTTGGAGATTGGCATTCTGAAGGACATGTTGGGGCCGGGCCGACATTTTCGCTGGATTGGCTGGTGGGAAACGCGACTGGTTCCGGATGTCGTTGTGAAGCCCGGTGAAGTTGCCGTCGTCACCTGCAAAATGGGGAACGATTTGAAAGGCGGAAAGTTTCTGGTCGAAGGTCACGTCAATGAAACCAAAGAGAAAGGCATTCTCCGTCAGGTTCTCGCACCTGGCACCTATCGAATCAACGATTATGCGTACGCGGTCGAAGTCATCACCGAACAGGCACTTTCGAAAGGCACGCAGATCAAACACTCGGGCTGGGTCTCTATTCCCACGGGTTATGTGGGCGTCGTGACAAATCTGAGCCAGGGAGAATCCGATGTGGCCAGGGCCGTCATTCAGGATAAGGTTCTTCAACCAGGTCTTTATCCCGTCAATCCACGTGAACAGGAAATTGACATCATCGGAGTTGGCTACTCAGAGAAATCGATCAAGTCGAATCTTCTGAGCCGAGATGGCGTTCCGGTGCTTGACGAAAGTGGCGAGCCGTCCGTAGCCGACGACGATAGTGGAATCTCGTTTCCCTCCAACGACGGGTTCAAGATTCACATGGACTTCACTGCCGTCTGGGGCATCATGCCGGACCAGGCCGCAAATGTGATTGCTACCTTCGGAAATCTGGAGGCTGTTGAAACGAAAGTTGTTATCCCACAGATCGAAAGCATCGGCCGCAACAAAGGGTCGTCCGTGGGAGCTGTGGATCTGCTGGTTGGGGAAACTCGTCAGAAGTTTCAGGAAGAAGTCTCAGCCGCTTTCCATAAAATCCTTGAGGAAAAGGAACTGACTCTTCTGCATGGATTCGTAAGGAACATTCATATTCCTCAGGAAGTTCGCAAACCGATTCAGGAGAAGTTCATCGCGGATGAACTTAAGCTGACTCGTGAACAGGAACTGCTGACCGCACGCACCGAAGCCACTCTGCGAGAGGCCGAAAAGAAGGTGGACCTGGAGAAAGAACGTGTCAGCGCTGAGACCATGAAGATGGTGGCGCAGGCGATCGCGGAAGGAAATAAGGAAGCCGAAGAAACGAAAGCGGAAACTTTGAAGAAGGTTGCCGCAGTCGACCGCAAGACAGCCGAATTGGATGCTCAGGCCAGCGTCGCATTGGGTAAAGCAACAGCCTCCAGCAAACAACTGGAAGCCGAAGCCAAATCCGAACTGTTCGGACTGGCTGTGGGAGCCTTCGGCAGCGGCAGTGCTTACAATCAATGGGTCTTCGCTTCAGGCTTGCCGGAAGATGTCGAACTCAATCTGTTCTACGCTGGCGAAGGAACTCTGTGGACAGACCTGAAAGGATTCTCTGACGTGATGCTGGGCAAGGAAACCAAAGAGTCAGCCAAAACGACCACTACAAAGCCGAAGCCATAGCCTCAACGACATTCAGCGGAAATCAGATCGGGGGGAACGAGTCGCAACGACTCTTTCCCACTTTTTTTATTTTTCGACAATTATGAGTCGCCCCACCGCTGCATCAATGTCTGTGGCACGTGCAGATGATCGCAGATTCGGCCGACGACAAAGTCGACCAGATCAGCGACCGACTGCGGCTGATGATAGAAGCCGGGCATTGATGGCAGCACAGTCGCTCCGGCCTGACTGACGCGAGTCATATTCTCCAACTGGATGACGCTCAGCGGGGTCTCACGAGGCACCAACACCAGCGGTCGACGTTCCTTCAGATGAACATCGGCCGCGCGATGAATCAGGTTCGTCGAAGCGCCGGTCGCGATCGCGGAAAGCGTTCCCATCGAACACGGACAGATGACCATTCCGGAGGTCAGAAATGAGCCACTCGCAATTCCCGCAGAGTAGTCCCCGATCCCGTGCACTTTCAACGTTCCGGCCGATGTCTCCAAAGGCGTTGCCGCATGCTTCGCATCGAAACCCCATTTCAAAGCCA
>JAXMBU010000031.1:0-83017 GCA_046349735.1 Planctomycetaceae bacterium | reverse complement strand
AATGCAACCGAAGAATGACACGCCTGCGCAGTGATGGCCAGCCCACGATCATGGACGATCCTGAGAGATTTGCACGGATGCCTTTGCCCGGTCTTTATTTTTCCGCGATTCGACTTCGCTCAACTCCAATCCTGTGGACGTTGATGCTGGTGAGCAGCCTTGCTGGCTGCAGGTCGACATTTCGCGAAATGCCTCGTGTGAATCGTTTCAGACTGCCCGCGTCACAGGTAGTCGAAAGAACCTCGGCCGAAAACAATCACGGCCGCGAATCCAGCACTGAGAATTCTGTTACGTCCGAATCACCACCCGGAGTCGTTCGACACGATTCCGAGTTTCATAGTCCGGAAAGTCCGTTCCCGCCAGCCGCCAACATTCAAATGCCGGACTCGCAACAGCAACCGGCAAACCAGGGACTGGCAACGCCCGAACCGGAACCGCTCTCAGAAGACGAAGTCATCGAAGCATTTCGTCGTTCCGGCGGAAAACTCAAACCAAACGAAACAGGATCGATCGTCGAAATCGATCTTTCATTCAGCAGCATCACTGATCCGCTACTGCAGACGGTCGGGATCTTTCCAGAAGTCCGAGAACTCGATCTGACCGGCACCGAAATCCATGATTCTTCAATAGCTGGCGTACTGAGCCTTCCAAAACTCCGAGCTCTCAAGCTCAAGGGAACAAAGATCACTGACGAAGGCCTGCGTTCACTGGCCGGCGCATCTGAACTCATTCTGCTCGATGCCTCCAACACCGACATTACGGATGAAGGGCTAGCTGGAGCGGATCGCTGGGAGAAACTTCGTTATCTGTCGCTAAACAACACGCAAATCACGGACGCGGGTTTGATCCATCTGCAAACGCTGAAAGAACTGAAGGGACTGAGCGTCATCAACACCGGAGTTACTGAAGACGGCGTACGTTCGCTGAAAGAAAAGGTACCGAACTGTCTGATCGTTGCTCAGACAGGACGAGAACTCAGCCGAGTGCGAACGTTCGATAACATGCCGCGGCTGGCTGAATCGACTCCTCTGAATTCTGCCACCGTTGGAGTTGCTTCTCACGATCAGTTGTCGCAGGTGATGCGTTTGGCCGCTGATCAGCCTCATCTTGCCGTCCATCTTTCAAAGATTTATGCCTCGCGCGATCAATGGGAAGAAGCCGTGCAGATTCTGGAAGTGGCGACCACTGCAAATCCCTCAGATAGAAACATCCACTACGCCCTCGGTCAGGCGTTGGCTCGTTGCGGACGACCTGACGACGCGTTGCCTCACTTTGAACAGGCGGTCGATGAAGCCACGGCGAAATATCAGGTGGCGATGATTGTCTACGAGAACTCTCTTCGCAATTGCGAACAGCTTTTTGATGAAGCCGTCAGTGCAGATCCTTCGTTTGCCGCCGCAGAATCCAGACGCATGGAGATCCAGCGCGAGATCGCTCAGCTGAATCGGCAGCGAGGAATCCCGGAACCGATCTCAGAGGCTCCTGCTGACAACACCGCACCGGAAGTCATCCCCGCACCTGTTCGCAGTGCGTCGTTCCACAACTTGCGATTCGACAAGTAGCCGACTGGCGCTAACCACGGGTTTTGACCTGTGCTGTTCAGACTGACACCGACGGCTAGCGCCGTTCCGCTCACAAGACGCTACGCAACAACCTCTTCGCCATCTGCAACCTCACGAAAGTCCGGCACGAGACCTCGGCGTTTCGCATCCTGATCTCGGATGACAACTTTGGTCATGTGCACAATCATCAGGATTCCGGCAATCGCGCACAGGATCAGCAGCGGAGCTTCGTATCGCAGAAAGCCCTCCGGATCACGTGAAAAGAAAACTCCATCAGCCACGATCCTGCCACCTTCACCAGCGTGGAAGGTGGCTATCGCATTGTTGCAGAAGTGGAAGGCCATTGCCGGAAACAAGCTGCGACTGTAAATCGCCAGCAGCCCCAGCACGAGCCCCAGCAAGGCCGCGTTGAAAGCCTGTTGTGGAATCATATGAATGATGCCGAACATCATGCTGGAGATGCCAACTGCAATCGCCAGACGACCGCCACGAGCCAGCCCGCTCAGAATAAATCCGCGAAACGCCAGCTCTTCGCAAATCGCAGGAGTCACAGCGAACACAAGCAGAAGCAACCACGTCGGCTTGTCTCCGGTCTTCATCAGGCTCATAACCTGTCGAGCTGACTCCGGGAGTTCCGGAAAGACCTGATGCTCAACCAGAAACTGACTGAGTTCAACACTCAACGGATGAGCAACCAGCGCGAGTCCAACACCCATCGCCATTGCGGTCAGAGATGGCATTCGCAGACGAAATGTGGCTCGCAAACTTGTCGTAAGCAGGACGCCCATGAAAACTGCCGGGCAGGCGATCATCGTTAACTGCTGAATTACGATTAATCGCATCATCGAAAGGCCGGGATCTCCGCTGGTGAGATCAGGCTTCATGTAAGTCATCGCGACGAACTGCAGCATCAGGATCAGGATGAAGCAAAAGCCCGCTTCAGGCAGAGCTGGAACAGCGTCTTTGGTTCGCAGAAGCTGACGGAACCACATCCGAATATCAAACTTCTCGGCTTCACGAAACAACACATCTTCGCTGTTGTAGAGTTCAATCGCCCACCACAGCGCCAGCATGCTATAACCGATACTCGAAATCAAAACCGGCACCGCGTACACAACGAGATTGCCGGAACTCGCCGAATTCAGCAGCAGCCCCTTCAGCAACAGCGCCACATTAACCACAGGAATCACGCTATACAGCGGAGTCATCTCAACGGCGGGCGACAGGCAGAACATCGTCAGCCCCATCACAACCATCAGCAACGGAGTCAGGTAGTATTGACCTTCTTTCGTTGATCTTGCAAAAGTCGCCAGAGCCAGACACAGCGCACTGAACAAAGCTGACAAGGGAAGTAACAGAATCACCAGCCACGCCAATGGTGCCAGACCCGGGAAATCCAGACTGACTCGGTTGGCCATTCCGTCACTCATGACCGCAGACATCTGTTGCCCGGTCAGTCCCATACTCAGCAGATTCAACAACGCTGTTGCCGTGCTAAACAACATGATCGTGGCGAACTTGCCAAGCACCAGTTCAACTCGCTTCGCTGGACTGATCAGCAGCGTTTCCATCGTGCCGCGTTCTTTCTCGCCGGCACCAAGGTCAATCGCAGGATAGAACGCTCCGGTCAACGCCATGATCACCAGCAAAGCGGGAAACATTTTGCTCCACACGCTGGCCGCGACTTGTTCTTCACGAGCCACTTCAATCCAGGCAAGCCGTGCCGGGTGTTGCAGCTCTTTCGGCAACCCTGCCTGCTCAAAACTGAATTTTCGAACCGCATCTTCCCAGGCCTGCAGAGCCTTCTGAACTCGTCCAAACGCCACCATGGACTTGTCGTCGCCGTTAC
The DNA here is from genome assembly GCA_046349735.1 of Planctomycetaceae bacterium. Classification (GTDB taxonomy): domain Bacteria; phylum Planctomycetota; class Planctomycetia; order Planctomycetales; family Planctomycetaceae; genus SXXK01. Next base: position 79,606 of record JAXMBU010000031.1, on the reverse strand, counting down.
GGACAACAAGCACAGGGGGAACTCGAGTCGCGACGGCCTTCGCATCAACAACAGCCGAGGCTGATGACGACGTCTGGATTTCCCGCTGCATGGCTTCCATCGCAGCTCGATATCCCCTGGGAATAATCACCAGGACCTGAAATCCGCTGGTCCCGAACTGCTGACTAATATCATCCTGAGCCGCCGTCAGCTTGGCTTCTGTCGATGCAGCTTCAGCCGTTTCATTTGCAGACGGAGTTGTGGAACCGGCTTTTGATTCAGACGATGTATCAGTTGTCGATTGTACGGCAGCATTTGAATTCGCCGACGCAGCGTCTTCCGGGCGAAGCCCATGCAGTCGTTCGATCTTTTCTGCCAGTTGATGAGCAACGGTCAAAAGTTCTTCGTCCGTTTTCTCACCGCGTCTAGGTTTTCGAGATGACTTGTCTTTGTCAGCAGCCGGCGCCGTTCGTTCTGCGAGCACTCGCAGCTTGGACGTTTCTTCTTCACCGTCTTCGAACCATTCTTTACTGATGCCTGAGTCGTCGAGCAAAGCAGGCGACGTCGGCAGGTCATCCGCATTCAGCATTACAACAACGCGCGGCTGTTCGCTGAACGTGAGCATCATTTCAACGATGCCCAGCCCCAGCATGGGGTACAGCAGCACCGGCAGAATAGTAATCATGAACAACGTACGTCGATCTCGAAGCTGATCTCGCACTTCGCGGAGAAAGACAAGTCTGATGTTCTTCCAACTCATCAATATCCTCAGGCTTCCGTATGTATTCCGGAAGTTCGAACCTCTTCTTCACGACGCTGTATCAGGTCAAAGAACAACTCTTCGACGTCAGGCTGCTGGTATTTGTCGGCCAACTCCGGAAGCGTTCCTTCCGCCAGTATCTTTCCTCGATGGATGATCCCGATGCGATTACACAACTTCTCAACTTCACGCATGATGTGCGTAGAAAAGATGATGCACTTTCCCTGATCACGCAGTGACGCCACAGCCTGCAGCACCGCTCGCGCGACAAGAACATCCAGCCCCGATGTTGGTTCATCAAAGATGATGACCGGCGGATCGTGAACAATCGTACGCGCAATTGAAACCTTTTGTTTCATTCCCGTCGACATCTTGCCGCCCAGCCGATCGCGAATGTCATTCATCTGCAGGACGTTAAAGATTTCGGTGATTCGAGCCTGTAATTTTTCTTCCGGGATTCCGTAGAGTCGACCGTAGTACTCGACCATTTCCCACGCCGTCATACGATCGTAAATGCCCGTGTTGCAGGACATAAAACCAATGCGGGAGCGAACCCCTTCCGGATTGCGAACGACGTTGATTCCGTCCACTTCGGCAAGACCTCGAGTCGGTCGCAGGACAGTGCTCAGAATTCGCAGACAAGTCGTCTTTCCGGCTCCGTTGGGACCCAGCAGCCCGTAGATTTCTCCCGGACGCACTTCAAACGACACATTGTCCAGCGCGCGGAAAACTCCGCTTCTGGGGTCGTCGAATTCTTTGAAGAGTCCCTGAACTCGAATCATTCGTGGCTCACTGACAAACGGGGTCATCAGAAATCTGACGACAAACGCATCATCGCACTCTGAACTTACCACACGTAACTGATGCGGGTTTGAAACAGTCACTGTTGCGTTCGATCTTTAAGTCGTCAGAATCGGAACAATCGATCCTGACAGCCCTGATGGTCGCAGCATAGGCCCCGATCGCGCCGACGAGAGTCTCACTGGAGCTGGATTACCAATTGCAGAGAGTCATCCTGGATTTTCGGGGAATCGTCGTATCCGGAGGGTTCGAAGAGTATCATTCGAGCCCCGCCGTCTCTCGATTCGACTCCCGAATTCTTGCCGACCTCACCGACCTTTATCATGAGGTCGGGCGCATCATTTCGAATTGCCAAAACATGCCCACCCTCAGATCTTCATATTTCCATTCTGTATTACTTTCTCCGCTGTTCTTTCTCAGCGGCTCAATACTTGTGGCTGGGGAGCCGCCAGCCATTGATCGCTTGTTTCCCCCGGGTGGCCAGCGAGGAACTTCCTTCGAGGTCAAGCTGACGGGCAAGGCTGGAGACGGAGAAGTCAAGCTGAACTCCGAAGCGGACACCATCACGTGGGCTCTTGGTGAAAAACGTGATACGGCCACCGTCACGATTGCTCCCACAGCGCGAGCTGGAGTTCACTGGCTTCGCTACAGCAATGCTTCCGGTGCCACAGAACTCAAGCCGTTCGTCGTTGGGCTGATTCCGGAAGTCACCGAAACCGAACCAAACAACAAGATCGCAGAAGCTCAACAGGCGGCTTTGCCTGCTGTGACGATCAACGCGGCCTTCGAGAAAGCTCGCGATGTGGATTCGTTCGCTGTGCAGTTGACCAAAGGACAGACACTGGTGGCTGCGTTTCTGGGCAACGACATTCTCAATTCTCCGATGGACGCCGTGCTTCAGGTTTCCAATGCACGCGGGACTGTGCTGGCTCAAAACAACGACGACACAAGTCTCGACCCTCGTTTGAAATTCACCGCGCCGTCCGATGGGACATGGTATGTTCGAGCGTTCGCGTTTCCATCGGCGCCAAACAGCACTATCGCCTTTGCTGGCGGTGCAGACTATGTCTATCGGCTGACCCTGACGACTCAACCAGTTGTGGAACATACAAGTCCAGTCGTCAAACCTCCGGGAGATGGCGAAACAGCCCTGACATTGCACGGCTGGAATCTCGCCTCGCCCACAGCTTCGTTGCCTGCTGGCTCGACGACTCTGGAATCCGGTCTGTCACTTCCATTTGTCGTCTCAGCATCGGACATCCCTGTGGTTATGGAATCGCAATTGCCTCCTGAGCGAACTCTAAACTTGCCGGTCGCCGTTAGCGGTGTGATCGCTCCGGAAGGCACCGATACTTATCTGATCAACGCCACGAAATCGCAACAACTGAGCTTTTCTGTTCAGGCTCGAAGGTACGGCTCACAGCTGGATCCAGTGCTTTCCATTCAGGACAAAGATGGCAAAACGCTGAAGGAAGCCGATGACATCAACGGAGAAAATCCGGACGCGGAACTCAGCTTTACGATTCCTGCCGATGGGCAATATCGAATCGTCGTGAGCGATCGATATCAGCATGTGAGTGAACGATATTTTTATGTGCTGCGATGCGAAGAAACGAAGCCCTCTTTTGATGTCGAGGTCAAGGCGACAGCTTTCACGGTACCGACCGATAAACCGTTGGAGATTCCCCTGACGATTGCTCGACGCAATGGATTTGCAGAAGCGATCGACTTCAGAATCGAAGGACTGCCGGAAGGATTGACCGCGGAGTGTCCTCAATCAGCAAAAGATGGCGACTCATCCAAGGCTGTGACGATCAAGGTCTCCGGCACTGCCAGGGCTTCGTTCTCCGGTGTGATCAAAATCATCGCTGAATCCGCTGACACCAAAGTGCGACAGCCTGCGTCCCTTTCTTTGGCCGACCGAACCGTTGTCAGCCAGCTTTGGCTGACTGCTGTTGCACCTGAAGCACCGGCGGAGCCGGCAGCGGCGGCCGAGCCAGCGACACCAGCTGTGCAGTGATGTTTTGTGGTTGATTGAATTATCGTATGGGACTTATAGGTCGTATAGGACCTATGATCTTCTTCTAACTGCCCGATCAACCAGCGTCCATCATCCCCGGCAATTGCCGAGCCGCAAGAATCGCATGATGCAACCGCGATTTGACTGTTCCCAACGGCAAATCAAGAGCAGCCGCGATCTCTGGTTGAGTCATATCATCGACGAATCGCATCAGCAGAATTTCTCGATGAGCATCAGATAACGAAACCAGAGACTGTTCCATATCACTGCGGTGAGATGCCGCCGCGGCCTGTGGTTCGGCGATCAGCGGCAATTGGTCATCTCCCCCACTGGATCGTTGTCGTTTCTTCCGAGCTGCAATCGAGAAATTTCGAACGGCCGGATACAGAAACGTCGTTAGCGCGGCGCACAGCTCAAAGCCGGGGAACTTACGAGCGAAGTAGCTGAAGGTTTCCTGCAGCACATCCAGGGCATCATCGTGGTGTCCGGTAAATCGCAGAGCCAGCCGCATAGTCCAGTCACGATGACGGAAATACAGAACTTCAAAAGCCCCCGCATCGCCCGCGTTAACAGCAGCGGCCAGCTCTTGATCGGTTCGATTGTCGATCGGTGCCGGTGCCATGAACAGTTGAGTTCCGGATTCCTGTGGCCAACGTCCGCCCTCGCACAACACGAAGCAGACAATGTGAGCGGAGTACGTTAGCTGGATTCGATTTCAGCAGGAAATCATTGGAAAAATCTGTTTCCGGAAATCCTGCCGGATTCTTTGAACCAATTTGAGCGGTCATTCACTTAACAGTTCGTGGATCAGAAGAATCGGCTTCAGACCCGCTAATCGGCTTTCGGAAGATTAACCATGTCCCCATATCCCCAGGCGTTGTCCCTGAAGACTTGCATGCTGGCCATGGCCAGCATGTTCATCGGCGGTTGTGCCGGCGAGGCTGCTCCGGAAAGTCACCACAGCTCGGCAATGCCGACTTTGGCACCTCTTCAGAACGAAGGCTTTGCGTCAATCGATGATTCAAAAGTTGCCGAGGACGCTGCCCCACAAATTAAGATGCCGCAGCACATTATTCGGGAAGGTGAACTACGATTTGAGACAGCCGACCGCGTAAAAACGCGGCAGGAGATCCAGGCGTTCGTAGAGACTCACAAGGGCTATCTATCCGACGACGGCGAACACCGAAGTTCGCACCAACTGGATCAGCATGTCGAACAGTTGATGGTAATTCGAGTTCCCCCGGCGAATTTCGCGGGCTTGCTGGAAGACGTCTCACGAGGCGTTCAGAGATTTGATGTTCGTAACATTCAGGCGATCGATGTGACGGAGCAATTCGTCGACACCGAAGCTCGTTTGCATGCTCGCAAAGAGACCGAGAATCGTTATCGAGAACTCCTGAAGCAAGCCAATACCGTTGAAGATGTGCTGAAGATCGAACAACAAATCGACAAGCTACGTACGGAGATCGAATCCACTGAAGGTCATCTGCGACTGCTTCAGGATCGAGAAAGTTTCAGCACACTACGAATTACGTTCTATGAACCTCAAGCGGCAACAACCGAATTTTCTCATCGGTTCTTTGGTAACCTCGCCGCTGGCTGGCGGGGTCTCGTCGAAATCGTGTTGGTATTGGCTGCCATTTGGCCACTGCTGTTGATCGGATGCCTGATCACATTTGTCCTCAGAAAACGAATCATCCGTGAGTCATTGCAGGCCGTCGCACGAACCTGAAGGATGGCAGACGAACTTCGCAAATCAATCCTGAAAGCCGGGATGTTCCAGTCATGTTAAATCCAGATGAACTTGATGATCTTCCTGAACTGCCATCGGGGCTGGCGTCGGAATTGAAGAGCCGATACGGACCCGTTCCAGATATTCCCGAGACGATTGATCGAGCAATCCTTGCGGACGCTCAGCGACATCTCCGTCAGACAATTCCTGTGAGAGCCAGGGCGAACTGGAGATGGCGATTCGCCGTTGTCGGCTCATCCGTGGCGGCCGCCTGCATGCTGTTGTTTGCATTGAATCGTCAGGAGCCTCAGCACCCAGCAAGCGTGGCACGAGATCTTGATGGGAACGGACGAGTCGACATTCTGGATGCTTTCGCAATCGCCAGAGAAATCCAAAGCGGACGAAACCAACCGGAATTCGATGTCAACGGCGACGGACGCCTGACTCAGGCTGATGTCAATGAGATTGCTCAACGAGCTGTCACGCTTTAGCAGTGAACAAAAAACAGGAACAACACCATGTCCTCAGAACCATCACTCTATCGATCATGCCAGTCACGCCCCTTGCAGATTCCACTCTGCTGGGCGTTGCTAATCGCTTTCGATCTGTGCCTGATGGCCTTCGCAATGGCTCAGGAGTCACAACAAGGCTCAGCCAATGTCCCTGTGCAAATCGATGAAGTCTCGATTCCTGGCCCGGCGGATGGGTCGAAGGACTCCATCCGTTTCGAAGCCATTGATGTCTTTCTGGATTCCGGCGACGTGCCCCTAGCGGCCTGGCAACTGGAACTTCGGAGTCTCACACAGGATATTGAGATTGTGGGGATCGAAGGCGGTGAACATCCAGCGTTTAAAGAACCGCCGTACTACGACCCTCGAGCCATGAACAACAATCGAGTTATCCTCGGGGCGTTTAACACCGGCTCTGATAACCAACTTCCCAGCGGTCGCAGTCGAGTGGCCCGAGTCCATGTGCAGATTACCGGACCGGGCGAACGATTGTGGCATACCGAATTGACAACATCGGCCTCGTCGGATGGAAGAAACATCCCCGCAGCGCTTTCAATTGCCAAAGCCCAGGGCTGAAGCACTTTGCATCTCAAATTTGAAATCTGAAATCTCAAATATTCACGCAGCGAATTCAATACATCAGGAGTGTCCAACAGATGAATATTCCACGATCTTTACGGAACGCGATCGGCGTTCTTCTATTCTCCATCGCCTGCTTAATCCAGGCGGGATGCGGCAGCACGGAACCTGACAAAGGACCAGCAGCGTCGGCCCCAGCACCGGGCGCCGCGGAATACTCAATGGAGGCATTTGCCCCACAAACAGGAGATTTCGATGAGTCTGGCGCCATGGTTGCGGGAAACGTTGCTTCAAACGATAGTCGAGTCCGCAGCCTCTCTGCTGTCGTTCGCGGCAACGCTGACTCACCAGCGGCGCGGGTCACATTTGATCTCATGCCGGGCGAAGAACTGTGGGTGATCGCAAAAGGGTTCACATCTAACCCTCAACCTCCGGAAGATCGGCCAGGCTGTGGCTGCCTGATGACAAAACTGCCTGACGTCGAGAAAGAAGTTCCTGTACCACTGAAGCATACTGCTGTCACCGGGAATATCGACGGTTACATCGCGTCAGTCGAAGTGACTCAGCAGTTTCAGAATCCGTACAGCTCAAAGATTGAAGCCGTCTATGTCTTCCCGCTGCCAGAAAATGCTGCGGTCAACGAATTTGTCATGACAGTCGGTGAACGAAAAATCCGTGGCATCATTCGCGAACGAGAACAGGCTGAGAAGATCTACAACGAAGCTCGATCGCAGGGCCATGTCGCTTCACTGCTAACAGAAGAACGCCCCAACATCTTCACTCAGAAGGTGGCGAACATTGAACCTGGAAAGCAGATTGATATCAATATCCGCTATTTCAATACTCTGCGATACGACGACGGAGCCTATGAGTTCGTCTTTCCAATGGTCGTCGGACCTCGCTACAACCCACCAGCGACAACAGATGGCATCGGCTCCGTGGCTCGCGGTGCTCACAATTCAAGCGGCCAGAATACGGAAGTGCAGTACCTGGCTCCTAACGAGCGATCTGGTCACGATATCTCTGTCAGTCTCAACATCAAAGCCGGCGTCAACATCGAGAACGTCCGTTGTGTGAATCATTCCGTCGACATCAGGGAGAGCTCCGGAAGCGAACGACAGATTACTCTGTCTCCTTCGGACTCCATCCCCAACAAAGATTTCGTGCTGAGATATAAAGTCGCGGGTGAGCAGATCAAGACCGCCATGATGACTCACAAAGATGATCATGGACAGTACTTTACGATGATGCTTTATCCGCCAGCGGAACTGAAACAAGTTCAGCGAAGTCCGATGGAAATGGTTTTCGTGCTGGACTGCTCCGGAAGCATGAATGGTCGCCCTCTCGATCAGGCTCGCGCAGCAGTGACACATGCGTTGCAAAAGCTGACTCCACGAGACACGTTCCAAATCATTGATTTCAGCAATACCGCCTCACAACTGGGGCCAGCCCCAATTAACGCAACGCCCGAGAATCTCCGCAATGGATTGGCTTATGTGGCATCGTTGAACGGCAGCGGCGGCACAGAAATGATCGAAGGCCTGAAAGCCGCACTCGACTTTCCTCATGATGAAGGCCGCTATCGAGTCGTCTCGTTCATGACCGATGGCTACATCGGTAACGACGCCGACATTCTGCACGCCGTCGCTCAGAAGACCGGCGACTCGCGAATCTTCAGTTTTGGCGTGGGGCAGTCACCCAACCGTTATCTGATGGATCGTATGGCTCTGCTGGGACGAGGCGCTGTGGCTTATCTGAGTCTGAATGATGATCCGGTCCAGGTTATGGAACAGTTCCACGAAAGCATCAGCCACCCGGCGATGACGGATTTGAGCATCAACTGGGGCAGTATGAACGTTACGGATGTGTATCCGCAGATTATTCCCGATCTGATCGTGGGCCGTCCGGTTGTTCTCACCGGTCGATTCACAGGAGAACCCGGAACCGTGACCGTTAATGGTCGCACCGGGATGCAGCCCGTGTCGTATTCCGTGGCGTTGGATGCTCGCGACGCCAACAAGGAACACAAAGGCATCGGAGCCGTCTGGGCTCGGCTGAAGATCGCCGACCTGATGACTCAGATTTCACGAACACCAGATCAGGCCGAAGAAATTCAGCAGTCCGTTTTGAAAACAGCTCTGGATTACAGCCTGATGAGTGCTCTCACGGCTTTCGTTGCTGTTGATTCCATGACGAAGACGGAAGGAGCCTTCGGAACAACCGTCGCGGTGCCCGTTCCTGTGCCCGAAGGTGTTCGCTACGACACGGCGGTTGAGAACTGAGACGAAGATTGTTGCTCTTCGAAGCGGAACGGTGCGAGCCGTCCGGTGGATGCCAGAACAAAATCCCGTCGACGGGATTTCCTTTGCAACCAGAGCAATCAACTCTTGCTCTGGCTCTTTGGTGACTGAGCCGCTCGCTGCCCAGCAACTGCATTCACTTCCTGCATCTGGCCCCAGCGATAGAGCATAAACCCGAGAACAACTCCGCACGCAGCCGAAGAGAGAACGGCCGCCGGACTGTGAGTGAACGTCGAATTCTCAGCAGCCGCCTGAGTTGTCAGGACCAGACCAACCGTACTGATCACGAAACCGATCGCATCGGAAATGATTTCTCTTAGGTTGATACTGCCCTTGAACAGCACAACCAATTTCCCCAGCACCAGTTGCAGAGCAAAGCTGACGACTCCGGCAGACATGAGTCCAAACGCCAGCCAGTGAAACGAGGAGAAATTCATTGACTCGGCCAGCTTATAAATTGGTCCCAGTAACCCTTCAGAAGCTTTCTTCGCGGACTCATTCTGATCAATCTTCTCCGCCAGTTCGTCAACTTTGGCTTCAACCGCTTCTTCCACAACCTTTGTGGTATCAGTCAATGTTGGCTTCTTTTCTTCACCGCTGGACGCAGCACCGGGCTCTCCTGTTTCCGTCGGAGTCGTCTCAGTCGCACTCGGAATCTGTTCCGTCGCTGCGGGTGCAGGTGTCGTCTCGTCCTGACAAAAGCCTGCTGCCGGGATCAGACAAACCACAGCCATCAAGGACAACGTAAACTTTTTCATCAGCCTGCTTTCCAACACAAAGAGTAAAACCTGTTCCGCGATCCGCTTACACCCAAAAAGCCTGCAGGGAACATCATTCGCTGCGGTCCGCAAAATATTGGAACGTTCTTTCGCGACAGCCGACAATCGGCAATAGAAGTCTTCGCCACCGACTTTATGTCGGTGGTTTTCAGGCTTTTGCACTACCGAAATCGCCCCCGAGAATGACGATAGAAATAGTGCAGAAGCCCTGTCGCGTGGATTCAGTGAGCGGAATGGCACTAGCCACCAGTGATTGTCGTCGCAAAGATAAGAAGACACCGGCGGCTAGCGCCATACCGCTCACATAAGAAGCTTTCAATCCGCGTCTTTAGAGATAAACCCAGGTGGAGTCGCTTGATCGAAAACTACCCCTCAATCGGCCCTTCTTTTCTCGCGCGATCATAGAGCTCTCGCCAGCGAGGTGTGCCGTCGTTGGGAAACAATCGAGTGTCCGCACCGGGAGCAAAGTAGGGATAGCGATCCGCATTGGCCGCTGACAACATAAAGTTCACTTTGCCGTTGTTGGCGGTGTACATCCTTTTGCCGTCAGCCCAGGTTGTTTCGATCAGCCGCTCTGGCTCGGGCCGTTCCGCCGGTTTGTCGACCTTTAGCTTCGCCACCGTGTCGCGATTAATCTCATATCCCAGACCCGGACGATCCGGAACAACAGCGTGACCATTCTTCAGCAGAATGGGTTCCACAAGCATGTCGGTTTCGAACAATTGATGACAATTTACAGCCGGCCAGATCGCCTGCTTGAGTACTCCTCCAAAGTGCAGCGAATGAGCAGCCGTCAATCCGCTGCCAACCAATTGTAGCCACAATGGGAACCGAGTCTCCTCACAGAACCGCCCCGTTCTCATCAGCTTCGTCGCACCACCTCCTGCTACAAATCCGTCACAACATCGCGTCTGCGCGCAGGTTTCAGGGTCGGGAGTGCCATAATGAATCGCGACTTTCACATGAGTTGAATTCGTGATCTTTCGATTGCCGTCAACGTCTTCCTGAGGAATCGGGCCTTCATAAATATCGACCTGCGGATACTTCCCAAGCCGTTCCAGAATCGGAAGGCCCTGTTCCGCAGTTCGCAGGGTATCGTTGAAGTCCATGTCGATTTTGAACTCGGGCGGTACAACTTTGCAGGCTTCATCAACCTGATGAAACACATCAAACCACGGACGACCTTTGGTTTTGTAAGACATGTATCCTAATCGCATTGCTTCTTTGCATTCAGAGACCATATCAGCAGCCGACGTATCGATGTTCCACCACGACAACGGCGTTGTGTCATAGACCTTTTCGCCGAGCAGCGAATGCACCGGAACTTCTGCTGCACGGCCAACAGCGTCGAACAAAGCCATTTGCAGACCTGCTCCCAATGTATCGTCCCACATAACGTCGATCGCACTGCGACCGATCACGCGAGGAATCGCTTCATCCGAAGTTGCTCCCCAAGTGTAGTACAGCAGTGTTTCACCGGTTCCCGTCACGCCGCATTTGAGAATCACATCGCAGATCTCCGAATATCGCCAATGAGGAATTTCGCGATCCATATTGCGGCGCGGCGTTGGGCGAAACTCCAGCTTGACCGTGGTGCGTTTGATATCGGTGATCTCAAAATGCTTTTCCGCCGCCACCGCACCTACTGCGCGAAGTGTGCTGCGACTAAATCCAGAGAACGCCAATAACCCGGCCACACCAGCCGACTTTTTCAAAAACGCGCGTCGAGCAGAAACCATGAGATGCTCCTGAGGGCAGAATGGAGAGCAAAAAAGCGGAGGAGAGTAGAGGCGGGAAGATTCGTCGCTGGGGGATCGATCACGTCGACGAATCTGTCAGACCAGTATGACTTCCTCAGCCCGGAAAGAAAACCGAACGGGCGCCGCAAGAGCCGTTGATTCAATTGAAGAACGTCAAGCCTCAGACGTTTTACGAAACAACTTCACTACGAGTTATCGTTAGCTAACGACCTCGATCGCGTCACTGAATTGAATCTCCAAACATTCACGCAAGGATCTCGTTCACAACGCGACCTGCAACATCCGTGAGTCGATAATCGCGACCGGAATGACGGAACGTCAGACGCTCGTGGTCCAAACCCATCAGATGCAAAATCGTCGCGTGGAAGTCGTGAACGTGGACAACATCCTTAGCAACATCAATCCCATACTCGTCAGATTCGCCCCACGTCATTCCGGGCTTTACGCCGGCACCAGCTAGCCAGGACGAAAATACCCAGTGATGATGCTCGCGGCCTGCAGCTCCGGCGGCCGAGTTAAACGGCGTGCGGCCGAACTCCGTGGTCCAGACAACCAGAGTATCCTCCAGCATTCCTCGCTGTTTCAGATCCTTCAGCAACCCGGCAATCGGCTGATCAATATTCTTCGCCAGCGGAGCATGAGTCATCATGTCGCCGTGAGCATCCCAGTTGCCGGAGGAACCGACATCGATCAACTCCACAAACCGAACGCCTCGTTCCGCCAGTCGGCGAGCGACCAGACACTGCCACGCGAAACCGTTTGTACTTCCACGCGGCAACCCGTACATCTCGAGCGTTGCATCGTCTTCCTTCGACAGATCAAACACCTCCGGCATCTCGGCCTGCATGCCGAACGCGGTTTCAAACGACTTCATGCGAGCTGTCAGCAGAGGATCATTCGGACGAGCCGCCAGATGCTTTTGATTCATGCGAGCCATCGCAGCCAGTTCCATCTCCTGCAGTCGGTTGCTGGGGGCACGTCGCTGAATGTTGGCAACCGGTTCCGCTCCGGGTAAAACCAGAGTCCCCTGATGCGCGCCGGGAAGAAAATCACTGCCCCAGACCTGACCACCGGCATACGGTGAATGCGGTGCGATGACGACGAACGATGGCAGATTGCGATTAACCGTCCCCAAGCCGTAACTGAGCCATGAACCGATGCTGGGGCGAGCAAACGTAAACGATCCGGTATGGATCCCCAACGTCGCTTCGTAGTGATTAGTATGGTCCGATTTCATTGATCGAATCACACACAGATCGTCGACACATTCGGCCATATGAGGAAACAAGTCGCTGACCTCAATGCCGCTCTGGCCACGTGGTTTGAATTCCCACTGGGGTCGCTTGAGGAACATATTGAAGTCCCCTTTGCGTCCCTGAAACTCATTGACCGGAATGGTCTTCCCGGCATCGGCGAAGAGCTTCGGTTTCGGATCCCACGAGTCGACGTGAGAAACTCCGCCGCTCATGTAGAGGAAGATGACTCGCTTGGCCTTCGCGGGAAAATGAGACGGCTTCGGAGCCAGCGGATCGCTTGCATCTCCCTTCGCTTCATCCGCCAGCAGTTGCGATACAAGTCCCGGAAACAACATCGACCCGCCTACCATCGAACGCAGAACGCCACGGCGAGATTGTTCGGGATGGTTGGGAGTTGTCATGGGCGGCTCCGGGGAAGCAAAACAGGTTTGAGGTTTTCAGTTTTCGGAGAGTTGCCGTTTGGGAGTTCTGTGAATCACAGACTCACACGCCACCGGGCTTGCCCCGGTGGTCTAAAGGCTTCTGCACCACTTGTATTACCAATTCAAATCCGAGGACTTCTGTTGCTGGCAAGTGGTGCAAAAGGCCGTTAAACCGGGGCAGGCCCGGTGGCGAATGTTCAAAGGTCATTACTCCGAAAACTGAAAACCTTAAACCGAAAACGGTCGTCCTATCGGACGACAAAATTCACCATTCGCCCCGGCACGGCGACGACCTTCACAACCGTCTTGCCTTCCAGGTTTTTCTGAACCTGTTCATCCGCACGAGCGGCCGCTTCGAGGGCCGCTGCGTCGCTGTTCGCAGGCACGACGATCTTGGATCGCAGCTTACCGTTGAACTGAACAGGAACCTCCACTGAATCCTCAACCAACAACGCCGGGTCGTATGTGGGCCATGGTTCGTACGCCAGAGTATTCGGATGTCCGAGCACATTCCAGAGTTCTTCCGCAATATGCGGAGCAAACGGGCTGAGCAGCAGCACGAACTGTGACAAGACCGACTTCGGACGAGCTTCCTGGCTCGACATGAAGTTGGAGAATTCCATCATGCGACTAATCGCGGTGTTGAATGACAAACGATCGATGTCATCGGTCACGGCCTTGATCGTCTTGTGGAGAACTCGCAGTTGTTCGTCCGTCGGAGCCGCATCGACAACCGCTTCCGCCAGCTTCACCGTCTCCGCGCGTTCGTCGACAATCATTCGCCAGACGCGGCCGAGGAATCGATAGACGCCTTCGACACCGCTCATCTGCCACGGCTTGGTTTGTTCCAACGGTCCCATGAACATTTCGTAGAGACGCAGTGAATCTGCACCGTAGTCACGCACGATGTCATCAGGGTTGATCACGTTGCCACGAGATTTGGACATCTTCTCGGCTTTGCCGTTTTCGTCCGGCTCACCCAAAATCATCCCCTGATTCACCAGTTTCTGAAACGGTTCAGGGGTGCTCACATGGCCTCGATCGAACAGGACCTTGTGCCAGAAGCGGGAGTACAGCAAATGCAGCACCGCGTGTTCCGCGCCACCGATGTAGAGGTCGACTGGCAGCCAGTACTTTTCTTTCGCGGGGTCGATGAAGTTGGTTGAATTCTTGTTGTCGCAGAAGCGGAGGTAGTACCAGCAGCTTCCGGCCCATTGAGGCATGCTGTTGGTTTCTCGCTTGAGTTTCACGCCGTCGGTGTCGGTCTTAAACAACCATTCCTGAGTCGCCTTGGCCAGCATTGGTTCTGGTGTGCCAGTTGGCTTGAAGTCTTCCATATGAGGATGCAACACCGGCAGCGATTCAACAGTGTCAGCTCGCATCAGGCCCGTCGGATTACCATCCGCATCCAGTTCATGCCAGATCGGAAACGGCTCGCCCCAATATCGCTGACGACTGAAGAGCCAATCGCGCAGACGATAGTTGACCGCTTCTTTGCCGAGTCCTGCGGCGGCCAGGTCATTTGAAATTTGAGACTTAAAATCAGACGTCGCAAGACCGTTATACTTACCAGAGTTGACTGCGATACCAGTCTCCGTAAAAGCAGAAGTGTCGATATCCGCAACGTGTCCACTGCCCGGAGCCGGTGCAACCACCTGTTTGATCGGAATCCCGAAGGCCTTTGCGAATTCATAGTCGCGTTCATCATGCGCGGGCACGGCCATGATGGCTCCGGTGCCGTAGCTGATGAGCACATAATCCGCGATCCAGACCGGAACCTTTTCGCCGTTGACCGGGTTGATCGCGTAACCACCGGTGAAGACACCGGTCTTGTCTTTCGCGAGGTCGGTGCGATCGAGATCGCTCTTCAGCGATGCCTTCGTGCGATACTCATCCACCGCCGCCTTTTGTTCCGGCGTTGTGATCTTGTCGACCAGCGGATGCTCGGGCGCGAGAACCATGTAGGTCACGCCGAAGAGTGTGTCGGGGCGAGTTGTGTAGACGCGGATCGTGTCGGCGCCCGGTTCCTTCGGAAACGGCGAGCGGCCAGTGTCAACTGGCCGGTCCAGGGATGGTGTAATCGTACCGGTGGGCTGACACCCACCGCTCGCCGGGACAATCCTAAAGTCCACTTCCGCGCCAACGCTGCGGCCGATCCAATTTCTCTGCATGAGCTTGATCGCTTCGGACCATGTCAGCGGATCGAGTTCATTCGCGAGGCGATCGCCGTACGCGGTAATGCGCAGCATCCATTGTTTGAGCGGCATGCGGACCACCGGATGGCCGCCACGTTCGCTCTTGCCGTCGATGATTTCTTCATTCGCCAGAACCGTGCCGAGGGCAGGGCACCAGTTCACCGGCGCGTCGGACACATAGGCGAGTCGATGCTTGTCCTGATAACGGCGAACAGCTTCCGCAACCTCAGGCGAGCGGTCAGTGTCAACTGGCCGGTTTGAAGTGGACTCCGCTGCAGTTGTACCGGAGGGCTGACGCCCACCGCTCGCCAGGACTTCTTCCGGAATCGGCAGCTCATTAATCGGCCGGCCTTTGCCTTTTCGCTTCACGCCATCTGGGCCGGTCCATTCATACTCCGAGTCATACCAGGTGTCGAAGATCTGCAGAAAGATCCACTGCGTCCAACGGTAGTAATCCGGATCTGTCGTCGCGAGTTCTCGCTCCCAGTCGTAGCTGAACCCAAGCATCTTCAACTGACGCTTAAACGTCGCGATGTTCTGTTCGGTCGTTTCACGAGGATGGGTGCCCGTCTTCACAGCATGCTCTTCGGCCGGAAGCCCAAAGGCGTCCCATCCCATCGGATGCAGAACGTTCAAGCCCTTCATCCGTGAGTATCGGCAGACGATATCTGTCGCGGTATAACCTTCCGGATGCCCCACATGCAATCCGCTGCCGGACGGATACGGGAACATGTCGAGCACATACAGCTTCTTCTTTTCCGAAACAGCGTCCTCGGTGCGGAAGGTCTGGTTTTCGTCCCAGTATTGCTGCCAGCGGGATTCAACCGGTTTGAAGTCGTAACGGGGCATGGGGAGACAGTTTTCAGTGTTCAGTTTTCAGTGTTCAGACAGCTGCAATCGGCGGGACACGATAGAGTAAGAGTCTGATGTCCCGGTCGACCGGCAAATCCCGTCGGCGGAGCGACGGGGCTACGGTAATTCCCGGAAGTCTATTGAACCGCATCGGCGATGCAACAGGGTCCATATTTTCACGATTCCCGGAATACTCTATTCTGCAACCAGACTGGTGACACGGCGCAAAGGGAATTGCTATGAGCTACAAACAACTTTTCCTCCTGATTCTGACAATTTGGTCCGCCGAACTGTGCACGAGACTGCTGTTTGATGCACTCCTGAAGCCACAGATGGAGTATCGCACTTACTATCTCGAAACCGACAAATACGGTCGTTTTCTGGGCGAAGACATCAACGAAGAGGTCGGTGACCGAGGCTGGCAACTGGTCTCCGCAGTCCCGAATCCGCACAACAAGGAAGAAATGATCCTCTTCTTCCAGCGACGGATCCTGTAACGGCAACTGACCCGACACTGGACCGTGAACGCCGGTTGCGGTACGAATGCGGCATTCTTCCGTCGTTTGCACCAGAAAGTGTCCACTCATGTCGGCCAGCGCGACTTCGCCTTCTGCTTCTTCAAAACTCATTACGCACGCGTTTAAGCAGCGTCTGAAAAGTATCGTCGGACCTGAACGACTGCTGGATGCTCCGGATGAGCTTGTTGTTTACGAATGCGATGGCTACGTCGTAGAAAAGAACTCACCCGACATCGTCGTGTTCCCGGTGAACAGTGATGAAGTTGTCCGGATCGTTCGTGAGTGCAATCAGTTTGGCGTGCCGTTTGTCGCACGCGGAGCTGGAACCAGCCTGGCCGGTGGATGCCTGCCCGTCGGTGGCGGCGTCATGATTGCTCTGGCCAAAATGAATCGCATTCTGGAAATCAATCAACGCGATCGCTACGCCGTCGTTGAACCAGGCTGCGTCAATGTTCGACTAACCAGAGCACTTGCCGGCAGCGGATTCCACTACGCTCCGGATCCCAGCAGTCAGGGAGCCTGCACAATCGGAGGCAATGTCGCCACAAACTCCGGCGGCCCGCATACTCTGAAATATGGCGTGACCGTCAATCATGTGTTGGGAGTCGAATTCGTTAGTTCAGATGGGCAGTTGATTCAGTTCGGCGGCCCCTGTGGGCGAGGCAATGAATTCGATCTGACTGGTCTGTTCGTCGGCAGCGAAGGCACATTCGGAGTTGTCACGAAAGTCTGGGTCAAAATCACACGAGATCCCGCGGCCTGCCGTACGATGCTGGGTATCTTCAATACCGTGGCCGATGCAACTCAGGCCATCAGCCGCATCATCGGGGCCGGCATCATTCCGGCCGCACTGGAAATGATGGATCAGGGCATTATCGGTGCTCTGGAAGAAGCCTTCTCATTTGGTTTCCCGCTGGATGCCGGAGCTGTCCTGTTGATCGAAGTGGATGGACTGGACTGCGTTGTCGAAGACGAGGCGGTGACCATTATCGATCTTTGCATGCAGGCCGGTGCCAGAGAAGTGAAGCGTTCGAAAACGGAAGAAGAACGCCTGATGCTGTGGAAGTGCCGCAAGCAGGCCTTCGGAGCCATCGGTCGCCTGGCTCCCAGCTGTTGTACTCAGGACGGCGTGGTTCCTCGCACGCGTCTGCCCGAGATTCTTGAGTTCATCACCGAGACTGAACGACGTCACAACATCCGCATCGTGAACGTCTTTCACGCCGGCGACGGCAACATTCACCCGATCCTGCTGTTCGACGAACGCGATAAAGACCAGATCCATCGCGTGATCGAGGCCAGCGAGGAAATCCTGAATCGCTGCATTGATCTTGGCGGCAGCGTGACCGGCGAACACGGGATCGGCGTCGAAAAGATCAGCCTGATGAAACGCCTGTTCACGGAAACCGATCTGGAAGTCATGACCGATATTCGTAAAGTCTTCAATCCCAAAGGACTCTGCAGCCCGGGAAAAATGTTACCGACGGCCAGTGGTTGCGGTTCGGAAAATCCGATCAAGGTTTCACCGTCTCGTCGTGCTGCGTTTTAAAGAATCGGCGAAAGAGTTTCTGCTCGCGGCAATGATTGAGACGTTCTTCGATGATGTGTTCTGCGAACAAACGGCCTCCATGCAGACAGAGTCGTGCCTATGAATACCGAATTCGTCAGCGTTATTCCGATTCTGCGAATCTTTGATACCGTCAAAGCCAAAGATTTCTACGTTGGCTTTCTGGGTTTCACCGTGGACTGGGAACACAAGTTCGACGAACGATCGCCGGTGTATCTGCAGATCAGCAAAAAGAATCTCATTCTGCATTTGACCGAACATCACGGCGACTGCTGCCCAGGTTCGACAGTCTTTGTCTGGATGAAGGGCATCGAAGAGTTTCATTCGACGATTACATCACGCGGCTACGGCTACATGCGTCCGGGCATCGAGAAGACCTTTTACAACAGCCTGGCAATTGAAGTGACCGATCCGTTTGGCAACCGGATTCGCTTCAATGAAGATTTGACGGATAGAGTCGAGGCGAGTCCCGCAACGGCCCCGTAACCCGCTACCCGTAGCGTTGGCTTCAGCCAACGTTCCATAGCGAACGAAGCCACAGACAATGCCCTCTTTCCCCACCGGGTCTACCCCGGTGGTTTACGGGCTTTTGCACCTCTTGGGCTGCACCTGTGCTTGGACTCGGAGTCGTGCAAAGGCCTATTTCCACCGGAATAAACCCGGCGGCGTAATGTGCTTGAGGATTGGAGTGCAATGCCCACTGAAGTCGGCACCATGGTCAGCACGACAAAAACTCAACAGCGGCCTGATCACATCCACTCTTTAATCGGATGGCCTTCTATCAGTCGAACCGGGCGACCGTCTGGAGCCTGAGCAATCAAGTCGCTCGGAATGCCCAGCTTTTCGTAAATGGTGACTGCCAGATCAGCCGTGAGATATTCATCTCGAATAGGCCGGCCGCCTTCTTCGTCCGTTGCACCAAGTACCGCACCACCCGGAATTCCAGCGCCCGCCATGATCGCGAAACCTGCACTCGCCCAGTGATCGCGACCACTGGCGGAATTGATCACTGGCGTGCGTCCGAAGTCAGTGAGCCAAACCACCAACGTTGTGTCCAGCAGACCGCGAGTTTCCAGATCTTCCAGCAGTGCCGGAAGGCCCTGATCGATTGGCGGAATTCGATTGTTCTTGAGCGACTTAAAGTTGTCCTGATGAGTATCCCAGCCGCCATCGGTGACGGTGACAAATCGAACTCCGCTTTCGATCATGCGGCGCGCCAGCAGGCAGCTCTGTCCAAACTTGTGACGTCCGTATCGATCACGCAGCTCCTCCGTTTCCTGATCAATCTGAAACGCGGCCTTGGTTTCCGGAGCTGTGATCATGTTGAACGCCGCTTTGAAATTCTCATCCAGCGCGTCGAAGGCTTCGGCCTGCACATCGGCCTGTCGCTGCAGGTTGTCCAAAGACGCCAGCATTCGCTTACGCCGATCGACTCGACCGGATGTCACGCCATTCGGAAAGCTGATGTCGCGAACATTAAAGCCCTTCGCATTCGGGTCTGCCAGAATCTCAAAAGGATTATGTTCCAGTCCCAAAATTCCCGCCGCACCTCCGCCGAATCGGCGATCAATCGAACTACCCATTTGCACGAACGCGGGCAGAGCAGACTTGAATCCTTTGTACCAGCTGACGACAGACCCGTAAGTCGGGTAATGCAGCGAGGGATTCAACTTCCGACCGGACATCGCAAACTGATCAGCGACACCATGACTCCCGTTTTCCGGATTCCAGCTTCGCAGCAACGCATAACGATTCAATGACCGAGCCATGTTAGGCAGAATCTCGGTGAACTGAACTCCAGGCACCGCTGTGTTGATAACGCCGAATTCACCTTTCACACTGACCGGAGCGTTTGGCTTTGGATCAAATGTGTCATGATGACTGGTTCCGCCCTGCGTCCAGATCAGGATGCAGTTCATGTCCTTGCCGCCAGTAGCAGCAGGTCGTCCTTCGGTTGCCATCGCAGTCTTCGCAGCCAGCAATGTCGGAAGACTCAAACCCAATCCGGTCAAACTACCAATCTGCAGAAGACCTCGGCGAGTCACTCGTTCACAGTCACGAAGATCGCGTGGTGCAAAACCGAACATGGCTTTGACTCCTGAGCAAAATAAAGGCGGGCGAGAGCAGGGGGAGGATCGAATACGGGCGGGGCGAACTCTGAAAGCATACTCCAGGAAAACAGTTCTGTACCAGTCTGGAAACCCGACGGAGCTCTAAATCACGGATTTCCGGCACGAGTCTTCCGATGCCATGGCTTAAATTGAGGACAGCGAAAAACACCGCGGATTCGGAATTTACAATCACCGTCCTGCAGGAAGTGCAGACATGGAGGTTGGCAATTGGCAGTTCAGAAGGCCATAATTCAGGCCCCGCGTTTATTTCCCGCCTTCGGAGTCCCCTGCGATGCCTCTTCAACTCCGCGCATTTTGTGCTGCCCTTTCAGCAAACCGCAATTCGTGTGATGACGCTGTGAGAGGTTCGGCGGTAGCCGCCGGTGAGAATGCGACAACTGTCACGACACCCGTGGCTAGCGCCATTCGGCTCACAGGGCGGGTTCGGTCAGTGCCTTTGATGGTCGCTTTGCTGACGTCGATCGCCGTGCTTAGCGTCAAGGCTGCAGAGGCCGCGCCCTCAACCGTTGCAGCGATCACAGTCACCCCGACTCAAGTCACCCTCAACGGCAACTTTAGTGAAGCTCAGTTGCTGGTCGCTCGCCCCAACGCTGAAGGCGCACTGGACAAGCGATCGGACGATCTGACGACATCCTCAAAGTATGTTTCATCCGACAACAAGATTGTGACCGTTTCTGAATCCGGAAGGCTTCTGGCCACGGGCAACGGCTCAGCCACTGTCACCGTGACAAACGGCGAGTCATCTCAAACAGTGACGGTTCAAGTCGCGGGCATTGAGGAGCAACCGAAGGTCGGATTCGACAGTCATATTCGGCCGATCATCAGCCGAATGGGATGCAACGCGGGTGCCTGTCATGCGAGTCAGTTCGGCAAAGGCGGTTTTGTGCTTTCGGTCGTCGGCTTCGATCCGGACCTCGACTACAACGCCATGGTTCGTGATCGCCAACAACGTCGAGTCAGTCTGGTGCAGCCGGAAGAGAGCCTGCTGCTTCGCAAGCCGACTCTGCAGGTCGCTCATGGCGGTGGAAAGAAGCTAGTTGTCGGCTCAACGCCGTACAACACGATGCTCGCATGGCTAAAGACAGGAGCCCCCGGACCGAAACCGGATGCCCCAACAATCAAGAAGCTCTCTGTTGAACCAAAGGAACGCATTGCCGCTCCGGAACATACTCAGCAGTTGCGAGTCTTCGCCGAATACAGCGATGGCGTCACTCGAGACGTCACAGGCTGGGCCAAGTTTGACTCGACCGATGACGCGGTGCTTTCCGTCACTTCTGATGGACTCGTCACGGTCGAAGGTCGTGGTCAGGCTCCGATTATGGTTCGCTTCGAAGGCCAGGCGGACATCGCCATGTTTGTTTCGCCATATGGTCCTGAGCCAGACTTGAAGGACTGGAAGAACCAGAACTTCATTGATGAGTTTGCAGCCACTAAGTTCAAAGAACTTGGAATTGCTCCGTCCGGACTATGTGATGACGCCACTTTTGTTCGGCGAGCGTTTCTGGATGCAATCGGAACATTGCCATCGCCTGAACAATCGCGGGCTTTCGTCGCTGATCAGGATCCCGAAAAACGACAGAAGCTGATCGATTCGTTGCTGGGGCTCACCGGGAATCCCGACCTTGATCGCTACAACGATCAGTATGCCGCTGTCTGGACTTTGAAGTGGTCCGATCTGTTGAGAAACACCAGCAACGGTGACGCCTCGGACGAACAACGCATGTGGGCGATGCATAACTGGATTCGGGATTCCTTCCGAGTCAACAAGCCATTCGATCAATTTGTACGTGAGCTGATCACAGCCAAGGGATCGATCTTTTCGAGCGGACCGGCCAGCTATTTCCAGATCAACAACAACTCGGCAGATCTCGCAGAGTCAACGGCTCAACTGTTTCTGGGCGCACGACTGCAGTGTGCGAAGTGTCACCATCATCCGTTCGAAAAATACAGCCAGGCAGACTACTACAGTTTCTCCGCGTTCTTCTCGCGAGTCGGCAATAAGAACAGCGAAGAGTTTGGACTGTTCGGCCGGGAAACGGTCGTCATGGTTCGCTCAACGGGCGATGTTCGACATCCGCGTACCGGCAAAGTCCTGAAGCCAAAACCGCTGGATGGTGAAGAGGTTGACCATGATCTTGACCGTCGAATTCCTTTGGCCGCCTGGCTGACATCGAAGGACAACCGTGACTTCGCTCGGTCCGTCGTCAATCGGTACATGTCGTATCTGCTGGGCCGCGGACTTGTTGAACCGGTCGATGATATGCGTGCGACGAATCCACCGACCAATCCAGGACTGATGGAGGCTCTGACTGATCACTTTATCGCCAGCAATTTTGATCTGAAGCAACTGGTGCGAGCCATCATGTCGTCACGCCTGTATCAGCTGCAGTCTCAACCGACAACAGAGAATGTCTCAGACAACAAGTTCTACACTCACTTCAAAGTCAAACGCATCGCGGCAGAACCTCTGCTGGATGCGATCGACGTGGTCACCGCAGCTCCAACTAAGTTCAAGGGCTTGCCACCAGGAACGCGAGCGATCGAATTGCCGGACGGTGAATACCCGGACCACTTTCTGATGACATTCGGAAAGCCGCGTCGAGTCAGCGTCTGCGAATGCGAACGCATGCCTGATGAAAATCTGGGGCAGGCTCTGCATACTTTGAATGGTGACATCATCGCCACAAAACTGGCCAGCAAGACAGGGCGAGTCTCTTCGCTGCTGGCGACTCAAAAGACAGATGCAGAAATCGTGCAGGAGCTTTACATGGTCACGCTCAGCCGCGAACCAGGTGAAGCGGAATTGAAGGCATCTCTGGAGTTTCTGCCGGAGGCGGCCAGTCGGCAGGAATTCTTCGAAGATCTTCTGTGGACTCTGATCAACAGCAAACAATTTTTGTTCGTGAGGTAACCGCCATGTGGAAATCTTTCCTCGCCTTCGTCGCGGTCACTACGCTGGTTTCCCATTCAGCGATCGCGCAGAAATCGTATCCGATGTTGATGAATCTGTCGCCAGCTGCCGTTCAGGTTGGGCAGACTTCAGAGCACACTGTTGAATCACGTTACAGCATGTTCGGAGCCAACAAGGTTCTGATCTCCGGGGAAGGTGTGACTGGTGAAGTGATCACCCCGATGGAACTGGGCAAGGACGGCAAGGAACCCGCACTGACTCAGATCAAGTTGAAGTTCACTGTTGCGGCCGAAGCGATGACGGGAGTTCGGGATTTTCGAATCATCGGCCCGACCGGCCCCAGCACCGTTGGTCAGATCGTGATCACTCGCGATCCCGTGATTGTGGAAGATCCGAAGAACGATACTCAGGAAACAGCCCAGGCTGTTGTTGCTCCCGGAACAATCTGTGGATGCGTTGAGAAAGCAGAAGATGTCGACTTCTATCGCTTCAAGGTTGAACAACCGACTTCGCTGACGTTTCACTGTCTTGCGATGCGCCTTGAAGATCGCATTCACGACTTGCAGACCCATGTGGATCCCATCATCGCGATTCGCAGTGCGAAGACCGGATCAACTCTGGCGGCAGCGGATAACTCGTTTGCCGCAGATCCGTTTTTGTCTCACGCATTCGAGCCGGGCGAGTATCTGCTGGAAGTTCGCGACGTCCGTTATCAGGGAAACAAGTACTGGAACTACGTTATTGAAGTCAGCAATCGTCCGTTCATCTCACAGGTTTATCCGACGATCGTAGGTGTTGGACAAACCACCGCGTTGCAGCTTGTCGGCTCGAATGTGACGGAAGCTAAGGCTGTTGACTATCCGGCTCCGGGACAATTGCCGGATGCGGGTGATGCGAGTTGTACTCTGGATGTTTCTCTGTCATCAAATGGCAGCCCATTAAACCCTGTGCCCGTTGTGGTCACAATACTGCCAGTGACGCTTGAGCCAGCCGGCGAAAACAACGCGATTGCAACGGCCGCCCCGATTGCCGTCCCATCAGCGGTGAGTGGCCGCATTGAGACTGAAGCCGACATCGACTGCTATGCCTTCGATGCAAAAAAGGACGAGCGAATCAGTATCGAAGTTCTGGCTCGCCGCAATGGGTCGGCGTTGGATTCGATCGTGCGTTTGTTGAACGACAAGGGAAACCCGGTGATCGAGAACGACGATCTGCGTCAGTGGGGCCGAAGGACTCTGCAGGATTCTCTCATTGAAAACTGGACGGTGCCTGCCGACGGCCGCTACACCATCGAAGTTCGCGACGTGCATCTTCGCGGCGGTGCGGAATACGTTTATGGTTTGGAGATTACTCGCGCGACACCACAGTTTGATCTTGTCATGGACACTGATAAATCATGGCTGACTCCGGGAAGTTGTGCGGCCATTTTCGTCCGTGCGGTTCGACGAAACGGCTTCGACGGAGAGATTCAGTTGCAGATCGAAGGCTTGCCTGACGGAGTGACCGCGACTTGCGGAAAAATTCTGTCAGGAACAGCCGTCGATGGATGTATCGTGCTGGAAGCTGCTGCAGATGCAAAACCGGTCGCGGCCAACGTGCGGATTCGCGGAACAGCAACAATCAGCAAAGAAGGACAGGAACCTATAGTGTTGGAGTCTGTTGCTCAGCCAATGCAGGAAATCTACATGCCGGGCGGTGGACGTAGTCATTATCCGGTCGAAATGCACACGGTGGCTGTTGGGCAGCCATCAGACATTCGAGATGTTCGACTAAGCAATTACGACGTCGTGTTAAAGCCTGGTGAATCTGTCAGGATCGACGTCGAACTGACCCGAGCGGAAGGCTTCGACAAGAATGTCACCCTGGATCTTCTCTATCAGCATCTGTCGTCCGTCTTCGCAAATACTCTGCCGGCCGGCGTGACAATTGACGCCAAGAATAGCCAGACACTGCTGACGGGAACCAATAGCAAAGGCTCGATTTCTCTGATGGCCGCCAAAGATGCCAAGCCTGTGGACCATCAGCAATGCTGCATCATGGCGAACGTATCAATCAATTTCGTGATGAAGGCGACCTATAGTAGTCGCCCGATTGCGATCACTGTGGTCGCCCCGTGAGCTTCACTCCGAGTTCCCCATCACTACTGAAGTCGGGGAGAAATCCTTACGGGAAACGGTCACCAATCCGCAGCGCGATTGGGGTGATTTTGCGGACGCTCAATGGGGAATAACCCACAGGGCTTCGAGAATAACGCGGGATCCGCGTTGCAGGTAATCGATGAAACAGCGATGGAGCCTATTTGTGCTCTGTCAACCCAGGGAGAATGGGTTGTCATCAAAGAAATACCCCTGCCTTTGAGTCCAACTGGCCTGAATAGGTCCCCGGATAAGATCCTGCCGAATGTCAACCGCCGACCCAACTCGAAATCGAGACTCGTCGATTCTGACGGCGTTGGTACAGACGGATCCTTCGGCCTGGCTTTTCCTTCCCGTTGATGACCGCGACGACGTCTGGTGCTCACCGGCGTTTCTGACTCTCTGGAACGTCAAAGCTCGCTCACAGCAATGCACGGGTATCTTCTCAGAATCACGCCGCACGATCGCACAGGCCCTGAAACTGCAGGGGATCGATGCCGAGGACTTCTTTGTCTTCGCCATGTCTGGTGGTCACGATCATCGGCCCCCGACTTTTCTGTTGCGGAGAGATCTGCCGAAGGTTCGAGTTCTCATCAGTGCGGTCAAGGACGGTACGCATGTGATCGGGCAATTGGTGCGCTTTCAGGAATATGTTGATACGACGGCTCTGCAAATCCTGATGCAGGAAGTGTCCGCTGCACAAAAACAACTGGAAGTCCTGTCTCAACGCGAACGTGAAGTTCTGCATATGGTTTACGAGGGACGAACCAACAAGGCTATTTCGATCGCCACTCAGATCAGTGAAAAGACTGTGGAGAAGCATCGAGCCAGAGCGATGCAGAAACTGGGAATCACCTGTACGGCTCAATTGTTTCGACTCGTTTCCAAAGCCTGGATGCTGTCTGATATCCTCAGAACTGAACGCGGTCCCCTGGCTGTTGAATCCGACGGAGCATCATCTTCCATCGAACAGTGCCCGCCGCTCGCCTGCGACGAGAAATGATCCTGATCTCGGCGAAGGCACTTTTGCTTTCACAGAGTTTTCAGGAAAGAGCCCCATTTCATGCATTCGGTTTCCGAAGCACTGAGCATCATTCTTCAGAATGTTCAGCAAAAGAATGCAGAGCCTGTCGCTTTGCGAAACAGCCTGTCTCGAGTTCTTGCGGAAACACTATTCGTCCCGCACGATTCTCCACCGTTCGACAAGTCGCTGATGGATGGCTTTGCGGTGTGTGTCCCAAGCAAAGCGTCGGCAGGCCACTCCGAAGCCCAGTCCGTTACGTTCACGGTTGCCGAAGTCGTGACCGCCGGCAACCTGCCCACGGTGACTCTGGCAGAGAACGTCGCAGCGAGAATCATGACTGGGGCCCCGCTGCCTAATGGATGCAATTGCGTTGTGCCGATTGAGCAAACTCAGTTCGATGAAGCGAATCCAATCACTGTCACGATTCCGCACTCCGCGCTGCGACAGGAATCCTGCATCATTCGCCGTGGAACCTCGGCAGCGGTGGGCTCTGTTCTATTGAAAAAGGGAACTCGCCTTCAACCACAGCAGCTCGCTGCACTGGCAGAATTCGGATTCAGCAGGATCACAGTTGAACGCCGTCCGACGGTCGCGGTGCTGGCCACCGGCGATGAACTCACTTCGATCGACGAACCACTGCGGCCTGGACAGATTCGCAATTCCAATGAGCCCATGCTGATCGCACAGATCGAAGCGTGTGATGCCACACCGGTGGCACTGGGGATTGCTCGCGACGACGAGCAGCAATTGCGAACCGGAATTCTGCAGGGACTGCAGAATGATTTTCTGCTGCTGACAGGAGGAGTTTCCACCGGGATCCTGGACCTGGTACCACAACAATTGAAACTCGCCGGGGTTACACCGATTCTGCACGGTGTCCAGATGAAGCCCGGTAAACCGTTATGGTTCGGAGTCTTCGAGCAGGACTCACACCGCTGCCTTGTTTTTGGCCTGCCCGGAAACCCCGTGAGCAGCCTCGCCTGTTTTGAACTCTTCGTGCGACCGGCACTTCAGAGATTCTCCGGACTTGCCGCACCCGGGGCACCACTGGTCGCAACCCTGGAGGAATCTGCTCAGGTGTTTGGAAATCGCCCGGTCTATCATCCCGCACGAATTCAGATTCAGAGCGGCCGTTTGACCGTTCGGCGAGTTCCCTGGAGCGGTTCATCGGACCTAAAAGCGACGGTCGACGCAAACGGGATGGCTCTGTTTCTTCCTGAACACGGACTTTACAGTCCCGGGGAAACGGTCGAAATCTGGTTGTGGGGCGATCAGCGTCTGATGTAATGCCATGGGGCCGTAGGTTTGGCTTCAGCCGGACAACGCACACCCAATGTAGAGCTGGCTTCAGCCAGCATTTCTAATTGAATTTGACTGACAAAGCCGACTGAAGTCGGCTCTGCAAAAGAATCGGACACCCCCGAGCACACGGCTTTCTGAGGCAGGTCGGCAAATGTTTGGGCAACTGCGCCCGATTCGCTTGTCATTCGGAGCAAAACGCGAAGAATCTGGACTGCCTGATCTCCGCAAGAGATGAACATCCGATACCTGAGGGAGTCCTGCAACTCCTCCGATTGCTGGCTTAACAGACTGTTGATTTGATCAGCCGGAACGCATTAGCGTCCGGTTCTCGCCGGAAATACCCTGCAGAAACAACCGGGGGCTAACGCCCGGCGGCTATTAAAATGACTCTATTAACAGTCTGTGAAGAGGAACGGTCTCGGACACTTCAGGCTTGAGGAGGTCATTCGTTTATGTTGCGAGGTCTGCTGACATTCTGCAGGCAAGCGAACAACGTGAGCGATTCCTTTGGTAACGGGCCGGCAGGCCAACTGGGTCAAGGGCCATGCCCTTGTTAGAACTTGTTTTTTAGTCCGTCTTGACCCTCGAAGGGTCTGGATTGGCCTGATGACTGTGGTTTTTCTGCGGTCACTGGCCGCGTTGGCAGGAACTCTGCATGACGAGTCCGGTATCTGGCAATCAGAATGATCCCGAGCGGGATCAGATGATTGACACCTACTACCGCGAGCATTCTCGCGAGTTGTGGGCTTTATTTTATTCCATGTGCAGTGATGCAGAGCGTGCGTATGACGCCGTTCAGGAAGCATTTCTGCGTTACTACGACTATCACGGAGAGCCTGTTCGCGACTTGCGGGCATGGCTGCTTCGGGTTGGTCAGAACTGGCTGCGGGATGTTGCTCGTAAGAAAAGTAACTCGTGCGGCCTATTGCCTGGCCTGGATGATTTTGCTGGTCATCGTGAGTCTGCAGAAGACATTCTGAGACTGACGGAACGACAGGGGCAGATCCGCAAGGCGATGCAGGAATTGAACGAAGACGACCGGAAAGTTCTGGTCATGAAATACTCGATGGACTGGTCCGCAGCTCAAATGGCAACCGTTATGGATTGCAGTGCAGCGGCAATCGACATGAGGCTTTCGAGGGCACGACGCCGTCTGGCCGAGGTACTGACTGAACAGGGGTTTGAATATGAATGATTCATCCAACAAGCGATCCAGCGGCAAGATTCCGTCCGAAGAACAGATGGACGGACTGCTGAAAGACTTCTTCAAACTGGAAACTCCATCGGGTCTGAACCGTCCGTTCCGCCGACCCGTTGTCAGCCGTCAGGAAAGCACTGCAGCGTCTGTAGTGACGCTGCCAACATCTGAGACCACTGCAGCTCCTCGCAGCCACAAAATGGTGGTCGCCAGTGCGATCGCAGTACTAGCCATGTCATTGATCGTTGCGATGAAGGTTCAGAAACCAACAACGTCTGGCGGAAACACGGCATCGACGACTCCGAAAGCTCAATCAGCCGAACCCGCAGAGAGATTGATGCTCGTCTCACCGAACGGCGATGCTCGGTCAACTCAAGCCGTTGGTGAAGATGGCCTAACACTGGAAGAAACAGACTCCATCGAACTTAAGCCACAGAAGCACTCAGCAGAAAAATAAGGAAGCGAGCGACGGGAGGATGTCCAACCTGTCGCTCCGAATCCTGGAATGTCGTACTTCTGCATTCAGAACCAAACTGAATAACAACTACTCCGCTTCCGCGGCAGCAGCTTCCTCTTCAGCGATCGGCACGCCGGATGTGATGTGTTTCAGATCCTGGATCTTCTTGCGAATTTCAGCAACGACGGAGGGATTCTCTTCGAGATAAACTCGAGCCTTGTCGCGACCCTGCCCCAGCTTTACGGATCCATAATTAAACCAACTGCCGCTGCGGTCAATGATCTTGTTCTCGACCGCCAAATCCACAAGATCCGCCTCGTAGCTGATACCACAGCTGCTGTACATATCGACTTCCGCCACTCGGAACGGAGGCGCGACTTTGTTCTTTACAACCTTCACACGCATCCGCATGCCGATCGTATTCTCACCTTCCTTCAGCTGATTGATGCGTCGCACATCCACGCGACAGGAGCTGAAAAACTTCAACGCGCGACCACCGGGAGTTGTTTCAGGGCTGCCGAACATCACACCGATCTTTTCACGAATCTGGTTGATGAAGATCACCGTGGCCTTCGCTTTGGAGATTGCTCCGGTCAGCTTTCGCATCGCCTGACTCATCATTCGAGCCTGAAGACCGACGTGAGAGTCACCAATTTCTCCGTCCAATTCCGCCTTGGGAACCAGAGCAGCCACGGAGTCGATGACGATGATGTCAACGGAGTTCGATTTGACCAGCATTTCTGCGATCTGCAAGCCTTCCTCGCCGTACGAAGGCTGGCTGACAAGCAGCTCATCAAGGTTCACACCCAGACGTCGGGCCCACTGCGGATCCAGAGCATGTTCTGCATCCACGAACGCCGCAATGCCGCCTTCCTTCTGAGCATTCGCGATCGCATGCAAAGCCAATGTCGTCTTACCGCTGGATTCCGGTCCGAACAGTTCGATGATTCGGCCGCGAGGAAATCCTCGCCCACCTAATGCCAGGTCAATCGACAGCGCGCCGGTGGAGATCCCGGGGAATCCGCCGGCATTTTCTGAAGGGCTCAGCTTCATAATGGAGCCCTTGCCAAACATCTTTTCAATCTGCCCAACGGCGTTGTCGAGCATCAGCTGGTCTTCGCTGGCAGCTTTCGTTGTGGGGAGTTTCTTGGGTGCTTTTGCCATGGGTCCAACTTTCGAAAACAAGGGTCTGGTTGAGATTCTGCGAGGGCTACCAATCCGGTTTCGCGGCACAATGCTCGGACTGACGGCAGTCACATCCAGGGAGTCTAGCGAAACCACACCCGGCAGGGAACTTTAGCAGCGTAGGAAATTGCGGTAGATCAGAGGGGCATTATGGATCGATTCCGTCAGGAATTCCAATCCACGTTTCGCGGCGATTCTACGCAGCCCCAGCCAAAGAAATAGCCCCCAAAAATGCGAACTTTTTCCCCCATCAGCTTTGCTCCCTTGGTTTACGTCACAAAGGCTGGAGAACACCGGCGGCTAGTTCGGCGCGCGACGTCGACCCCTTTGGCCTTGTGCCGAAGGTGAGAAGGTTTGGCAACCAGAAAAGTGTACCTTCCCGACTCCACGATTGCCTCAAACGACTGCCTAAGGCAGCCGTTTGAGGCAATCGTGCGCAGCCCATGCCTTTAGAATCTGGTTGCCAAACGCTTCACCACCCAGGCAAGCTGAGTGGCGTCAACGAACACGATTGAGGGACTGTCGAACTATCGCCGTACCGATTTGGGGCGAATTCTTAATTCCACGCCATTGAGGATAAACCTGGCTGCGAAGCCCAATTTGCCTGTTAGGCAGGAGCGGTAATCTCGGAGGTCAGAACCTTTCCGCTGGTCAGTTTCTGCTTCAACTCGGCAGCATCCAACGCCTGCAGTGGACTGATTTCGATCGCGTGGCCTGCCGGAAGTGAGTGCCCGGACTCGTTCAGCCATTCCGTTGCGATCCGATTTAACGCCGCACGAGCAGTCTCGGCGGAATCAGCTCCGCTCTTGTTCTTGACCGGATTGAACTCCCGATCACGGTTGCCTTCGACGATCAATGTTCGCTCCGCAAGCGGCAATGCATCAAAGATGAATCGTTCCAGCTTGATGGCATTCGGATTGGCAGCATCCGCAGGCTGAATGAGCTGACCGCTTGCATCGAGGTAAGGAACATTCTTCCGGGCAATATGCAGCGGCAGTCGGCAGCCATCCTCAGCCAGTCGTTGCAGGAACTTGCGATCGAACACATGGATTGCCGTATTGCCAGCCCAGAAAATCCACTGTCCCGTGGCATCATTCGACGCGGCTTGTTCAGGAGTCAGTTCGCTGTACTCAATGATCTCCGTGTGACCATCGACATCAACAAGCACTCCCATTCGCTCGGTCGGACTCGTCTTACAAACAACGTTCGTCGTCAGCATCGACTTCTGCTGCAGATGAAATCCAATCAGCGCCGGGTCGGCGATGATCACCGTGGGATTATCGACCTGATGATAAAAGACGTGATCGACACCTTCTTGTGTCATTCGATCCAACAACCCGGAATTCCGGAGTGCCATGATCAGCCCGCCGTGACCATCCGGAGACAGCGCCAGACTGCTGGGTCCACTGAGCAGAATTTCGCCAGTCGCAGCATCAAGGGCTGGAAGACTGCCCTGCATGAAGAATGCCACAGAGTCTTTCGGAAGTCCGAAGTATTGCTTCGACTCAAAGAAGTCGACAGTCTCGGCATGCGTGGCATCGCTGGTCATAATCAGCCACAGCAGACTTGATCCGTGTCGCTGGCGGCGAGCCTGAATCTGTTCGGCGAAGATCTGAAACAACGTGCGGTCTGAAATGGGACCGATCGGAAACATGCCTTTGGGATGATCAAACCCCAGTCGAGTTCCCTGGCCACCGGCGACCGTCACAACCGCCACTTTGCCAGCACGGAGCTCTGACTCACCCAGTGCTGCGGCGGCCTGCCAGATTGCTTCGTCCGCGGGTGATTTTGCCTGACGAATGACGGTCTTTGGCGCCGCGGCTTTTTGAATGCGCTCCGCCGTGGAAAGCCCATCGGTCGATTTCTTTTGGCTGCTCTGCCAGATCTCCTGAATCTGCTTGAGATCTACAGATTCAAGCTCAGCCAAAAGTTGCAGCCGTTCCGCTTCATCCAGCCTGCTCCAAAATCGAACCGTTGACGTTTGTGAGAACAGCTTCAGCCGTTCGTGAAGAGTTGCAGGCACAGTGCTCATGTTTATGGAGGAGTTCAAAAAAGGCGTAGGCGTTTAGAAAAATTCAGCGAGCACTCTTCAAACGAGTCCGCACCAGTTCAGGCAGATACTTCATCGGCACAGAGCCATGATCAAGTACGGCTTCATGGAATCGTCCCAGCTCAAAGGTCTTTCCCATTTCTCGCTGAATCTGCTGACGCAGACGGTAATGAGCCATCCGTCCGACGAAGTAAGTGCTCAACTGTGTCGAACTTTGTTTGGCTCGAATGATCTTCAGTTTCGCCTCGCCTTCGGACTGATACGCACCTTCGGTCAGAAACTGAAACGCTTCCTCATCGGTCATTTCCGTGCAATGCATTTTGTGATCAAGAATCGTGTTGGCCACGGCACGCAAATAGAACTTCAACTGATTTAGACGCAGAGGCAGGCTGCCATCACCATACCCTTGATCAAGCATCATCTGTTCGGTGTACACAGCCCAGCCTTCAATGAAGACTCCTGACTGCAGCACCTTGCGAATCAATGAAGGACAACGATTTGAGTATTCCAGTTGAACATAGTGCCCCGGGTAGGCTTCATGGATCGTCAACACCTGCAGCATATGCTGATTGTATTCTTCCAGAAAACTGCGAACTCTGTCCAGACCCCAGTCAGCTGGAGGAGGACTGACGGCGTAAGAGCTGATTCCAGAAGGGTCCAGGGGTAAAGCAGATTCCAGATAGGCCAGCGAATTGCCTCGCCGGAATTCGGGCATCTCAATCACCTGGCAACGATCCGGCTCGGGCAGACGAAGAATATCCTTCGCTCGAATAAACTCCTGAATCTTGCCAACCGTCGCGCGAGCATCCGTGATCAACGATTCAGGGCTGCCATGTTCCTGACTAACGGCCTTCGTCACAATGGCGATCGTTTCGCGACGTCCGGCATCATCGTCCGGTGGCAGAACTTTCCCGGGTGCGTACTGGCTCCAAAGCTGACGTGAAACGACATACATCTCACGCTGAACGCGAACAAACTCCTGCTCAGCATCCGCAAGAACCTGGTCAGCATTCATGCCGGCATTCAGAACCAGCTCAAGCTTCTGAGCAAACAGTTCTCGGCCAAGTCGCCATTCTCCGTTGGCCCGAAGTCTGCGACTGTCTTCAAGAAACACCTGATGTTCATTCAACGATGTGACAGCCGCAGCGCAGACGGTTCGCAGTTGATCGAGCTGAGGCGATTCTCCAACGAGTTCAAAGATGCCCTTTTCGTAAAGCCCGATGGCGCCTCGATTTTGCAGGATCGCCGTTTCCAGAATACTTGGTGGCGAGTCTCGCAGGGTTTCTCGCGCAGTCCTGACGATCCGAGGAATCTCGGCGATCCGACTGATCGCATTCTTCAGGTTTGTTTCTTTGGGCAACGTTGACTGAGTCAGCAGGGTGTAAACGCTGTCACTGATGTAGTTGCCGTAGGTGCGAGGGTCCTCTTCAAACGGACGAGTATTCTCCGCCAGCCAGATGTTCCGCAGCAGCTCGTCCTTCAGAATCTCGAAGTCGATCTGACCGTTTCGCGACAACTTGTCGTACGCGATTTCCTGTGGCAGTCTAACGAGTTGCTTTCGATAGTGTTCGAGCCAGCCTTTGCGAGCATCAGCCGAAATATCATCCATCAGATGATCGAACCGATGATCTCCCAGCATCGTGGCTTCCAGTGGCCGCATCCGGAAGGATTCTTCCAGGTGGCTACGGAAAAACGCATCCAGCTTGGCATCGGCATCCTGAGCGATGGCAGAAGTCATGAGGCAGACAGAGGCGACAATTGTGAAGATTAGGGGCTTGCTCATGGCCAGAAGGATAATCCCTGACCACGGAAGTCTGAAGTCTGGCGGACAATCAGAAGACCCTGAATCCCTCAGTTGCTACACTGCCGAACGGTTTGGAAAGCAAATGAACACGTAATTACGTTCTCGGGAGAGCAAAATCCCCCTGTGAGAACGTGACCGAAATGATCTGCCTGAGAAAAGACGTCTCCTGCTTTCAAAACGTCGCAAATCTTCTCTGAATACTCACATGAAGCTGAACATGACCAGACAACTTCTGCTTGCGATGCTGATCTGTACGACGGGCCCGCTCGCCTCTGCTTTCGGCGTTCAGCCACCCGATGAAGTGGAACAGCGAGGCTTGCAGCAACTGATTCGCGAGACAGAAGAATCGCTCGCCAAAGAGAGCTGGCTGGAAGCCGTGGAAAAACTTGATCAGGCCTGGACCATGGCCTGCGAAAAAGAAGATCCGCTGATGGTCCAAACCGGAGCAGATATCCGCCAACTGGCTCCCGGTGAAACCGAACTCCAGGCGGGTGGCAAAGCGAAGTTGGAGGCGTTGTTTCGTAATGCTCCGGAAGAGTTTCGCGAAGAGTTCTCCAAACAATACTCGGACCTCGCAGACAAGCTCATTACGGACGCGATTCAGGTTGGCGACAATGAACAACTTCGTTGGCTGACGATGCGTTATGCTTTTTGCTCTGCGGCACGAAAAGGACAGCTGGTTCTGGCTCGCCGAGCACTGGATCGTGGCGAGTATCTTGAGACAGCTTTGCTGCTCGGTCGGCTTCTTCGTCAAAACGAAAAGCCAGACAACACTGTTCGACTGCAAATGGCACTATGCTATTCGATGGCCGGTCTTGAGGCGGATGCTACCGATCTGATCAATCTGATCGTTCGTGAACAGACCGACGCAAATCTCGAGGTGGCTGGTCAGAGCATTCCACTACCGAAAAGTCCTGCAGAGACTCCCGCTTGGCTGCAACAGCACGCGGAGTCTCTGATCAAACAAACCACAGGATGGTCGCAGCCCGGCGGAAGCTATCGCCGCACAGCCAGTCAGCCTCGAGGTCCTGCAAAGTTTGGCTTCTCCTGGAAGTCGAATCTCTTTGAGGTTCAGGATGTGCTGTATGCAGAACAATACAATCCTCTGCTGACGGAATACCTTGAACCCATCGAGCGGGAAGCGCAGCGATTATTGCAGCGTAACAGTACGATCGTGCCGACTGCTCAGCCATTGGTGACAGGACGACTTGCGATCCTTCGCAGCCCCTTCGGAATTCGCGCAGTCGATCTTGTGTCGGGCGAACTGCAGTGGGAAGTCACCCGCCCTGATAGCCGTCTGAGAGCTGCAATCGATGAGAGAACAAACCAGAACGGCGACCGAAACATGGCCGCTCGCGATGGTTATGCGAGCCTGCAATACGTAGACCCACGGGCACGGTTGCTGTACCAGATGATTCGAACGAACACGGCTTCTCAGATGTCGATCAGCGGTTCTACGTTGTTCGTCGTGGATGAATGTTCGGCAGCCACGTGGACTGATGACTTCGGCTATGGCATAGGCGGTCTCTCGGGCGAAACCATTCCGGCCAATTTTGTACGAGCCTATGATGTTGAAACCGGCCTTTTCAAGTGGGAAGTAGGTGGCCAAACGCAGAACGGTGGTCAGGCTGCCGGACGAGGCAATCTTCTGGCTGGATTCTACTTTCTCGGCGCGCCTTTGGTTCTGGGGCAGCGAACTTACGTGCTGGCCGAGAGCGGCGAAGGGCTCTTTCTGATTCAAATAGCAGAACCGCGAACAGCGGCCACCATGACAGAGTCAACCGATGATCTGGCCACTGCGTCCTCGCCAAATCCCAGTATCGTACGATCACAGATTCTGACCGTTCCTGAACACAAACTGCCGAGACATCCGGTCCGTAAGCATGCGGGACTTGTGCCGTCATTTGCTCAGGGAATACTGGTCTGCCCAACCTGTGATCAACGGATCGTGGCCGTGTCAGCCGAAGATCAGTCTCTGCGCTGGGTCTTTCGATACGCAGGAAATGTCAGGACTCAGGAACTGGGCGGCGACAATCTTGTCCTCTTCGGAGGTCGCGATGCGATTGATACCGCCAGCGTCGACATGGACTCACGCTGGGTCGATTCGTTGCCTCGAATTGTGGATAGTCGAGTCTTCGTGACGCCGCGTGATTCTGATCTGTTGTATTGTCTGGATCTGCAATCCGGTAAGGAACTCTGGAAGGCGGCTCGCGGTCCGTTTCACGCCATTGGAGCAATCACAGGCGATCGGATTGTTCTGGTCGGTAATCAGCGAGTCGCTGCATTCCGCACAACTGATGGCAGCCCGATCTGGTCAACGGAGATTCGCGATGGCGTCGTTTGTGGCTCTGCGGCATCAAATGGCCAGGTCATCCAGATCCCAACCGATGAACCTGCGATTGTGACTCTGGATCTGGCAACAGGAGTCCGGCTGGTACGACAATCGCACGACTTGAATCGTATGCCAGGCAATCTGTTAATGACGGAACAGGGCCTGCTGACTCAAAATCTTGGCGAAGTCGCTTATCTTGCTGCCAATACCTCCGAACAAGATTCATCGCTCGCGCAAAAGGCCACAGAATTATTACTGGATCAAAAGCAGACCGATGCGATGCAACTGCTGGATCAGGGATTGATCGCGGGGCAGGGCGATAAAGCGGCCCGAGAACTGTTGATTGAGCTGCTGCTGGAAGAATTGCGAGCAGACTATTCCAGCAACCGTTCTAAGGTTCCTCGTATCCGTGAACTGATCGAGCAAACGTCAGCGGATCTGGCTGCGGCTCCTTTGCTGCATTCTGTAATTGGCATGAATATTACGGATGCAGCGGTAATCCCGAGTCACCTCAGGGGGCGCACAGATCGGTATCTCGGTGATCTCTCCGAACAGATTACTCGGGGCATGGAAGCAAGCCACGACCTGCCCGTCACGGAACTCACTGAGAACATCCGTCAGTTATTGAGGGAAATCTCAACGGCACGGCGTGAAGCCGTTGGATCCGGTTTTCTGATCAGAAACAAAGCGACCATTCTGTGTGCGGGCGTTCGACGAGCCGTCGGTTCTCGAACGATGGAGGAACAGAAGCAGATTCAGGAAAGCCTGCGGGATTCTTCTGTAGAAGTTCTGAAATCTCTGCCTGAGGATCTTCTGAAGTTCGAGTTTATGTGTTGCCTGATGTCCTGCGGATTGCCGCAATTGACGCTGGCCACACTGGAGAATCCTCAGATGCAGACCATGGATCATCAGCGATGGTTGCTTCAGGAGTTTGCTCGACTGCAGATCAGTCAATCCTCGTCGTCGACAGCTCCTGCGGCAGCCACCGATCTCCTGCGGCAGTGGAAAGCAGCCAATGACGATTCTGCCATCCGGTCGTGGCTCAAAGATCTCACTCAGCCGATTGACCCCAATAATTTGCTGCACTTCCAGATGGCGGATCAGACAGCTCGCGATCAACACATCGCCGCGTGGCAAAAGTCTGATGATGCGGCAACGAAAAAAACACAGGTAAACTGGGGCGAGAGTGCGAAAGTTGAAGAATCGCCAGACCGCACGATGATGGAACCCACAAAGTTTCCGGAAGGTGTTCCGGAAAAGCTGATTCCTTTCTTCGGACCTCAGGGAGTTTATCGAGACTGGTCATTCGTGCGGATGAGAACTGCCGGCGAAATCTATGCCTACGATGCTCAGGGGCAAATCCGCTGGAAGACAAAGACTTTCGGCATTCCCGTCGAAAACAGTTACGGCTACGGCACGCAATCCTATGTTGTCTCTTATGGTCATCTGTTGCTGCTGAATATCAGTGGAACTCTGATCGCGATTGATCCGGCACATTTGAATGCGGCTGGTGAACCGCGAGAACTCTGGCGTCGAAACATCGAGCGGCTTGCTGCCGATACCGATATCGACAACTTCCGCGATTACGTCCCGCCATCGGAACGTGTTCCACAGTATTATCCTCAGCCTGCCGGCTTTTATCCCGTCGGGCCGGCAACACCACTGGGGATTCCGGTCATTGCCGGTCGCCGTTTGATTGTCCTCGATCCGCTCACAGGGACTCGAAGCTGGCAAACCGACGGCATTGCTCGTGACGCCGTATTGCTTTGCAGCGGCGATAACGTTCTGGTTCTCTCGGAAGGTTCGCGGCAGATCGAGGTTCGCAGCCTCGTTGATGGTTCTGTGCGATCCGTTGCCCGACTCCCTGAGTGGTGGGGTGAAGCCAATCTGAATGTCGGTTCTTCCGTTCGTGATATCGAAGTTGAGGCCGGCGTTGAACTGTTATGGAGAATTGTACTGCAGGGGCAATCGTGCGTACTGTTCCGCCTGACTGCGGGAAAGGCTACTGTCGAAAGCAGAGATCTGCTGACGGATACTGTGACGTGGTCCATCGATCTGCCGCAGGAGACGGTTTTCTCCAACGTTGCCAACGATGTGATCGCTGTTCTGAGCGAGGGCCGCTCGTTGAAACTCATTCAGACCGATACAGGTCGCATTCTGGCGGAGCACGACGTGACCGCTGTCAAACTTCCACGCGAGCTGATTCTGCAACACTCCAGCGGTCACTATGTCATCCTGCCGGACTCAATCGATGATGAAGTGGCTGAGTATGACCCGGTTATTGATGCCCTTCACGTCTATGGCCGGATGTATGGTATTCGTGAAAGCGATATGACACTGGCCTGGGATGAACCACTGGACCATCGCCATGTTCGACTGGCCGTCTCTGAACGATCCGTTCTGCTTCCGAACTCCCCGGCATTGCTGCTGCTGTCTCGCGGTGGAGCAACGAACCCCCGAACTCCGATCCGTGCAACTCACTATGGAGCTCGAATCATCGACGTACGCACCGGGAAAGATCTGTACAACGATGACAATATCGGCACGACACTGAACATGCTCTGGAAGCATATCAATGTTGCCGATCAGCAGATTCAATTCAGCTTCGATAGTCGCGTCGTCACGCTGAACTTCAGGAAGCCGGAAGAGAAGTGATCCACTTCAAGATCTGTTGATTTAACGTCTTGTAGTGCCGACTTCAGTCGGCATTGCTTAACGAGTCGACGATCCCATGCTGGCTAAAACCAGCACTGCAATCTTGACGGCCACTCAATCAACAACCTACTCGCCTTCCGCACCCGCCTTGGCGCGGGCGATGGTGAAATCCACCAGTTCCTGACATCGGAAGAATCCTTCCCAAAAGTTGTGGCCCTGGCCTTTGGCCACAATAACAGTGACAGCATCCTCGGCCCCATAAGCTTTGTAGGTTGCAGCAAACGTGGCCGAGTTCTCCTTCAGCGGCACAACAACATCTTCGTCCCCATGAATCATCAGCGCCGGAAGTTTGGCTTTCGCCAGAACAGACATCCGTGCAATGGGATTGTGTTTGTCGAGCTGCTGCTCCAGTTCTGCGGCTGACATCTCATAAGCGGGTGCGGCTTTGCCGAGGCCCGGATAGGTACGAAAATCAAACACGGGATAGATGCCAGCCAGACCAGAAAATCGTTCCGGATGATCACAGGCCCAGGAAGTCACCCACAAGCCTCCGCGACTTCGGCCCAGCAAACAGGGCTTCTTCGCCAACCCTCGTTGGGCAGTCATCTGATCATAAAATGCGTCAAACAATTTTCGAGCGGCCGGACTTCCATAGCCTTCTCCGACATCGATCCCGGCCACAGCAACACCGGCCGTCAGAAACTGCTGATGCATCCACTTTTCATGTTCATCCGGATATCCGGCCAGAGTCGGCGCGTAAAAAACCCACGGCTGTGGCGCTTTTCGAAGAGACTCCTCAGGCCACAGGATAAAAGCCGGTCGCCCTTCAACTCGAAACGCCTCCCCTGGCAACACGAGCTTCTTGACTTCATCAGCCTGCGATGATGGCCCAAAGCCAAAGAGACAGACAACAATCAGAGCAGAAAGCGGATAATGTCGCGACATAAAAGAGCCTTGTCGTGGAGACTGGGGAAAGTCAATTTGCCAGGAATGTGGATCAGGATTTGGAGCTTCGACGGTAAAAGCCCGCAGGATTTCCATCTGAAAACCTCTCCAATTACTTACTTCGCACTCTTCCCATGTGATGAGCCCGGTTCAGACTGCAGAGTGCTGAGATACTCCACCAGATCCCGAATTTCTGATCGTGTCAGGTTCTTGACCAGATCCTGAGGCATCCCGGACTGCCCATTGGCTCGCTCATCGATATCTTCTTTAGCAACCGACACTAAAGCGCCGGTGGGAGTCATCAATTGCACTATGGAGTCATCCTCACTCTTCAGAATCCCCGAGTGAATCAGTCCATCCATCGTCACCAGGATGACCGTTTCAAATCCCTTCGCAACCTTCGCATTGGGATCAACGATTGCCTCGAGCAGATAGTTGCGGTCTTTGTCTTTTCCGATGCGACTGAGATCCGGCCCTACTTCGCCACCGCTGCCGCCGACCTTGTGACAACGTCGACAAGACGCTGCGCTGCGACCAAAGAAGACCGTCCGCCCCAACTCCGCATTTCCACCTTCAAGACATTCGCTCCACAAGCCCAACACCGTCCCGGCTTCCTGCTGACGAGTTCGGAAGTCGGCCACAGCCGCTTTCAGTTCCACGGTACCGGACTTCTCTGCCGCCTGAATCAAATCCAGTATCGCACCCGTTGGAAGAGACTGGTTCTTCAGCCGCTCAAACGTCTCCTGTAAAGCCTGTCGTGCATCGTCAGTCTTGATTGAACCCAGCAATCGCAGAGCCGTCTGCTGAGATCGCACCGTTCCATCTGCCAGCAGCTTCTTCAACTGCGGCACGGAGCTTTCTGGAGCACTGGCCACCATAATCTCCACGGCTGCAAGTCGTACGGATTCAGACGTATCTTTGAGCCCGGATTTCACCACAGCGTCGGCTTCAGGCGACAACTTAACGAGTGCTCGAAATGCCGAGACTCGCAGATTGTCGTCCAAATTTGTGTCGTGAAGAATTCCGACAAGCGTTGGAACGATGTCTGTGATCCCGAGTTCCGTCGCGATTTCCACAGTCAATTTTCGCAGTTCTGGAGTGCCAGACAACATGCCGGGCAAGTGAGGACTCACAGCCTGCTGCAGCCCATCAACTTCACGATCAGGCAACGGGCGCCATTGGCCTGTTACGGTATCTGTCTTCTGTGGCTTGTTCCAGGTGCTTAGCAACCGAGCCGCCAGCAGACGAATCTCCGGAGCCTGCTCACCATCCGCAGCAATCCGAGCTACCAGGTCAGCACGGTCTGCAGTACCGATTCGATAACAGGCATTCAGACTTCTTCGCAACACGCTGTCTTCCAGGCCCGTCGTCAGGATCAGATCGGCCAGTTTTGACTGACCTGCATCCAACGCATCATCGTTAATCGCCCGAGCTGCCTCCGCGACAATCAGCGGATCCGCATCGGACAACATGTCCGCCACTTTCGGATCTGCCAATCGTCTCATGGCCAGCGCGACGCCAAGGCGAGCTGGAGATCCGGGATATTGAGCCAGAGAACTCAACAGACCGGGCTGGCGTTCTCCAATCTGCATTAATCCAACGACAGCCTGATGCCTGACGACCGGGTCATTGTTCTGATTTCGATCGAGCAATGTTAAAAGCGACGCAACATCACCCCAACCGCCTAACGCGCCGAGCGTCTCAGCAGCAAACCCTGCCAGCCGAAAATTGTCACTGCTGGTCAACTCACGACAAACAGTCGCAAGTTCAGCACGATTGTCTTTCAGCACAAGAACGCCATGTCTCGAAACGATGTCGCCCAGAATGCGCACCGCCTGTGCCTGCAGTTCATCTGAATAATGATCGGCCTCATCGCTTAGAACGTGCTGCAGCAATGAAACGACCACCGTCGCCTGCTCGGCCGACGCCAATCCCAACTGCCAGCAACCCCAAAGCCCGTGACGTGCGGACAATTCATGAGCCGGAGTTTTCACCACATTCATCAGCTCATCGGCAGCGTTGCGACGAACCAGTTCAAATTGTGATTCCTGCCGGACTCGACGATCGACATGACTGAGCAATTCCACAAGTGTCGGCACAGAGGCTTTCGCGATTCCGCCACCCAGCAATTCAACGGACTTCGCTGCCGTGACCGCAGCGGCTTCTTTATCATGGGCAAAGCGATACAGGCGACCTTTTCCTTCGCCATTCCAGCCGTTGACCCAGTCGCTGACAACCATGCTGCCGTCCGGAGCAAACGTGACGTCAGTTGCCAGAATCGACCACAGGAACTGATGCGAATCTGCCAACTCAAACGTGGCTCCTTTTGGATTCACTGTGAAGCTGCGAATGCCGCTGTTGCCCGCCGTCCCGCGAAAGTCCGCCATGAAGAAATGGCCTGCGTAACGCTCCGGCAATCCCACACCAGGATA
Source organism: Planctomycetaceae bacterium (assembly GCA_046349735.1). Lineage (GTDB taxonomy): Bacteria > Planctomycetota > Planctomycetia > Planctomycetales > Planctomycetaceae > SXXK01. The sequence continues at coordinate 37,018 of JAXMBU010000031.1, read as the reverse complement.
GTAAGTCAGCCCGGAAGGCCCGTCGGCCAGATTTGCGATCGGTGGCAGTGTAGACGCTGGCTGAACGGCCGTGGTGTCCGCATCGGCTCGATACGGATACCAGATACGTTCGCGATTCCAGGGACCTCGATCATCAAGATACTGGTAATACATTCGCCAGCCGGTATCTCCATGCTGAACGACATAAACCCAGCGAGCTTTGTCGCCGCTGTCGGAGTTATTGTCGCCGGTAAACAGATTGCCGTGATCATCAAACGCCAGTTCCTGAGGATTTCGCAGACCGTAGGCAAACACTTCGAGATTACTGCCGTCCATGTCGCAGCGAAACACGGCTCCCGTGTCGACGCGTTTCAAACGAGTTCCCTCTTTGGTCACAACGTTGAAGCCTCGGTCCCCAATGCTGAAGTAGAGCCGACCATCCGGACCAACAACCAGACCATGCATATCGTGTCCACGAAAAGCAACGCGAACACCATAGCCGTGATGCAATGCGTCTGATTGTTCTGCAATGCCATCGTTATCGGCATCAGCAAAGCTCCACAGCTTTGGAATACAGGTGTAGTAAACTCGCCCGTTATGCTCGATGACTCCTGCACCGGTGCCGTCAATGATGTCATTGAAACCATCGGCGAACAGCGTATCGCGATCAAACGTTCCGTCGCCATCGGTATCCTGCAGCAGGCGAATTCGATCATGTTCCGTCGCCCATTTCTGAACATCACTGCCCATGTACTTTCGAAACATCGCCGCGCGTTCTTCGACGGATTCGAGCTGCAGATCATTCTCCAGCCAGTTCATATGGTTGCGATTGTCTTCGACGCCAACTTCCTGGCGGAACGTCTCACAAATAAAGATGCGACCATCATTTGTCACGGTGAAACAAACCGGATTGGCCAGCATCGGCTCTGCCGCCAACAGCTTTCCGCTCATGTTCTCCGGAACAACAAAGCCCTTGAGAGCCAGCTCTGCATCACCGGACGCAGCAGCAATCTTCGGCTGATAATCCTGTTGTGCGAACAATTCAGAAGCACAAACGATCAGACTAAGTGCGCAAACCGCGATAGTGGCCAGATCACAAAGCAATCGACGAAACATGGGATACTCACGCAGAAAGAAAACAACTCTCACGTTGCCTCAGGCATCTAGCCCGCCATTGTAGGCAGCAAGAATCACAGGCAAAAGAAGGAAAGATTTGCAGGCCAAAAGTCCCGTGAGAATTCCGTGATTTGCCACGGTTGAGAGGGACGACGGCGGTTGCCGTGCGATTGGAGTATCGTAGTGCAGGCAATGGCAAGCCCGTCGGCGGAGCGACCAATGGCGTGGATTTAAGCTTGATTTGCCACAATGGGGCTTGTCCCCGTGGAGCAATGACTCAACCAGAGACGAAGATTGTTCCGTGATGTTACGCCCCTGCGGAGCTTGCCTCCGCAGAGCGTTGATCAGAGGAACCACGGCTCCATGCGGGCGAGCCGCGATGGTGGCCGACGGAGGTCATTGACTATACTCTGGTCTCGATCATAGCTCGACGGGGACGAGCCCGCGTCGAGGCTCAAACACTGAATTTCCTTAAGTCCGCGCCGTTGGGCGGAGCGACGGATACATGGTATCGCGTGCTTGCTGTTCTATGGACATTACTGGGCCGTTGATCGGCTGCCGCTTGGCGAACCTACGATCGGAGTTCCCTCGGGCAAGGGGCGAGCAGCGACTCGCAATTGCAACCCATGAGCGACTTCGCGCAGAGTTGAGAAGCCTTTGAATGAGTCCGGATAGACCCACATCGTGACGACGGAATCAGGCAGGGCGGTTTCAATTCTCTGACGATAGCGTGAACCCGGTCTGACAGCTTCTTCAATGGTCTCAGCGACCAGCGATTCGTCCGGTGTGATCGTCCATCGTGTGACGTTTAGTCGAGTGATCCCGTCGCCGGACTGAAGGGCTTCCAAGGTTGAAGGACCGTCTTTCTCGACGGTGTAGCTCATCGTGTAGCCATCGACCGGTCCGACAACTCCATCAAACTGATTGAATCTCATCACGGCCGTTCGACGAGTCATCACCTGATCTTTCAGGCGTTCCAGCAATTCTTCCAGCGGCACTCGACTTATGCGTCCTTCGCTGAGCCGGAAGTGCAACTCTTCCTTCTCAGCTGGTTTCGTGACTGGCGAAAGTCGATGTTGCAGACGATTCTTCGGACCAGCAGCTTCCTCGGTCTTCTCCAGAAGTTCACGCAGTTCCTGTGTCTCTGCGACAGTCGTCTCCAGTTTCTTGCTGAGATCCTGCTCAGCTTTCATCGCGGTCGCAAGAATCTTTCCCGCGTTAAGAGCTTCTCGACCTTTCTCATCAATCGCAGCCTTCAGCGATACCACTCGCGCGGCAATCGCGGCTTTATCGGATTCCAGATCAGCAGCCTGCTTCTGTGTTCGGTCGGCTTTCTCCTGCAAAGCCAGCATCTGCTGATTGGCCAGCTCCTGAGCTTCCATCGCCTGCCGAATCTTCGCTTCCGCCTCTGCACTTTGGCTTTCGAGCGTACTAACAGCCTGAGTTGCCTCGGCTTCAGCCGTGTTGAGCTGCTCCAGCGTTCTTTGACGCTCGGCAAGGACTGTCTCCTGATCGACGCGAGTCGCTTCCATTCTGGCTGCGGCCTGAGCTTCCTGCTCTCGAGGCTGACGCTGGACCTTCAGACCGACCACGACAATCAGAATGATCAAAATACCGACGATGTTACACACGACGTCCAGAAAGGAGTCGGATCCGAATTCAAGTTCAGGTCGTTGTGCTCGTCGACTCATGGAGTGTTTTTCTTCTGCAGCTTGTTCTCAGGCCGATTAATAACCTCTTTTGCCCAGTCAGCCATGGGTAATGAATTTCACCAACGGCGGAATCACGATATGTTGGACGACGATTCGTTCAGATCATGGATGAGAAACATCGAACCTGCTTTTTGCGGTTGAAGCCCGATAGGGCTGGCATATTCACTGCCGGGGCCGTGAGGCCCCGGAATCATTAAAACGAACTGCAAAAGGCCTGAAAGGCCGACACAACGCATCAACAAATCATGGGTGAAATGACAATGCCTAAGAATTTGTGTCGACCCTCCGGGCCTAAAACTCTAACTATGAATCCCCAGACTATCCCGACAAAATTCGAATTCGCCCATCACCAACTCCGGCTTGACGGTAAACGAACGCCAGTCAATCTTTGACGATTCATTATTCGCCCTCGTCACTCACCCAGGCACGTCCCGTTTCGTCGGTTGTTGTCATGTAAGGAGTCAGTTCGTAAACCGTCGCCGATCGAATGCCGGTTCGTTTCAATGAATGAGCCAACGGTATTCGCCACTTTTCACCGCCAGGGCTGACAATGAATTTTACAATCGGCATGACAGGTTCATCGGGCTTCTTCTTCCTATCTTCAACTTCCGCATTGATGCCTGTCAGAAGAGAAGCAAATGCATCGTCAAGCGTATCGGAGGTAATCTCCACTGCAGCTTGCTGATCCACCGTCATATGGTGCTCATCGACAAAAACAGTAATCCCGATGGGCGTCATTTCACTGCCAGATGGCTGCTTGCCGGAGTTCAGTCGTTTCAACAGGTCGGGGTCGACCCGAGAGAGGTCCGGAATTCCCGTCGCAGGCTGATCGTCGCCTGATCCGCTGCTGGTCAAAAGGCTTTCCTGCGGGCTCATTGGGTCCGATTTCGTCTTTGCTGTTTTCGCGAGAACTGATTTCTTCGGTTTCTGCGCCAGTGATGACGTGATGCTTCCATCGTTGGCAAATACGGTCTCAGCAAACCGGCGTTCCTCAGGAGATCTCAACGACTCCTCGGATTCCGTCATGGCCGATACTGGCTTCTCTGCAGACTTCGGTTTCTCCTCTGCAGCGACGTTTTCTTCTGTAGCGGCGTTCTGCGCCAAGGCTCGAGCTGATTCGTACTGCTTGGCGTATCGCTCGGCGAACTCATCAGCCAGTTTTTCTGCATCCGCCGCAGACATCTGATCTGGATCCCGTCCCCCAAAACCACCTGCTGGGCGCTTCTGAAAATACGACGGAGGTGGTGCGACGCCGCCTGCGTAAAAGCGACCATCGAGCGGTCGCTGTCGCATCGATTCTTCCATCAACACACGACCATCGGGACGAACAGTCAGTCGACGTTCCCCTTTGCCACTCGTTGGATCACCCGCTGGTCCGGACACGCCCGACTTCTGCTGAGCAATCGCCATAAGCTTCGCATAAAGATTCTCGCGACGTCGCAAGGCTTCATCGATCGATTTCTTAACAAGAGGTACTTCGGTCGAATCCGGGGCACCGGAGACAACCAATTCTTTTGCCTCAAGCAGCTCATATCCATAATGAATATTGGATTCTGTCAGGATTCGCTGAGCCCCATAAAAGGGCAACGCTCCATCCGGACGAACCAGCAGCAGCACATACGGCGCGCCGGTCACACTGCTTTTTGAACGGTGCTGATGAATTGCCAGAATCGCAGACAGAAACGGATTATCCCGAACCGGGAAACCTTCCATATCTGCCGGCGTAATTTTTATCCCGTTGGGATAAATCTCAAATCCTTGACCAGAAACGTCCACTACGATCGGCGTACGCTCCGTGCCTGTCGGATTCGAAAACTCCAGAAGCGTAGAAGTTCCAGACACTTTGGCGAGGTTGTTTCGAGCTTCTTCTACCTGTTCTCGCAGCTTCAAAAGATCCGAATGCTTCTCACGCAATGTCAGCGATGCTTCATTGGATGCATCCTGAGCCTTTGCGAGCTGTTGCTGTTTGCTGAGAAGTCGTTTCTCCGTGTCCTTCAGTTGCCGAATCAGGGCAATTTCTTCAGCCTTCAGCTTGCGTGATTCTTCAAGCGTTTGGGCTACGGGAAGTGCTGCAGAGTCCGAGTCCTCAAGCTTTTTCCTAATTTGACCCAGCTCGGATTCCAGGTCGGTGATCCGAATCTGACTTTCATCCAAAGAGAGTCGAAGAGCCTTAGCATTCGCCTGCAATGAGTTCAGATTCAATTCAGCACTGGAGATCTGCTTTTCAAGAGCAGCAATCTGAGCAGACAACGCAGCATCAACTTCAGACGCTGCCGATTCGACGACGGAATTTTTCTCAACGTACTGATCCTGGCGAATCTTGCGTGTCATCACCAGCAGCAACAGGATCAATGATCCCATGGCGCAGACAAGGACAGCCAGAAACGGAAACAGCGAGATCGAGTTGTGGTGATGTCGCCGAGCCATGAATTGTTGGTTTACGCCACCTTGAGAAGTACACGAGCTTCTTCGAGATCACGACACATCATGTAAAATGTACGTTGGACATTCTTGTCCGACTTCCTAAGCCGCAACACGCAACGCGGTCTTTGCCGTAAGCACGTTGACGGCCGCATTGAGACTGTTGACCGTCTGCTCGAGAGTTGCCACAACCTGAAGCGTCTGCAGATTCTTGTTGAGCTGTTCCTGCAAGTGCACCAGTCGTTCTTCTGACTCCGTCATTTGCAGCAGCGTACGCCCCAGCCGATGCAACTCCTCGGCCTGACCGGCCGAAGACAACGTTGTTGCCTGCATAGCGTTCTGCCAGGCTTCCACTCGATCCACAAAAGCCATCATCGTATTCTGCATTTGCTGCGTGAAAGCCTGAGTACTCTGTTGCAACGATGCTGCGTATTGATCTCGCGAAACGTTGATACTCTCACGATGGACTTCCAGCGTCTGCTGCGTTTCCTGATTCAGTGCCTGTGCGAGGGTGTCTGTTTGCTGCGCGAGAGACTCGGCCCAGCCTGACTGCAGTGACATCAGATGCCGATTCCAGAACTCTGTCTGCTGCGACAACATCTGAGACGTCCAGTCCGTCAGTGCCGGAATACCGGTGGCCTGCGTGGTTGTAGTCTCTGTCGTGAGCGAAGGGACGAGATGATCAATCCCGAATTGTTCGATCTCGTTCAGATTATTCTGCTCGCCTCGTTCAATCAGAAACGTGCCAAAGACCAGAATCATTGACATCCCAAGAGCCTGGGCTGTCGTATCGAAAGCAACCGCGAGGCCTGCGGTCACTTCGGGCAGTGATGAATCCAGTTGCTCGGGCGTCACGTTGGCGATGGCCATTGTGATCCCGACGACGGTACCAAGAAAACCCATGATCGGCACGGCCCACGTGACTGTGCGAATCAACGAGTAGCTCTGTAGCAGGCGATCAGACGCAAGGTCAGCCAGATATCTCAGATGATCTTCAAGTCCGCTCCCGTCTTCACGATTACGCACGTAATGCAAAACTTCGGTCAATCGTCGCACCAGGGCGGTTCGAGCAAACCCAAGCAGGTGGTTTTGTTTCTGCCAACTTGAGATCGAATCGACCACCTCATTCGATGACGATCTCCTGGTCGCCCAGCCACCCTTTGTTGCCAACTCGACAATCGAACGGATGGCTCGGCGTTCACCCGGCAAGGCGAACAGCTTGGCCGCAAGAATTCCCATCCCGATGAAGAACATCGCGGAGGTGACATACTCGAGAGGATGCCCGCAGAAGTATCGCTGGACAAACTCAGGGCCTCCGGCAAATGGCTTCGCAGCCAGCGGAGCCACAATGTAGAAGATAACCGTCACGCCCAAACCAATCATCATACCGGTTACGGTTGAGGTATTAGACTGGGGGCGAACAGTTTGGGCTACAGCTACACTTGTTGTAGTTGAGGCGGGGGATGTTGGTTTTGGTGTCGACACGAGGAAGTTCCCAAATCAGTGCTGATTAAGGTGACAGGTCGTTCGGCAGATTCTGCCGAAGCTCCGCGCAGGGCGCGGCCCTTCAGGTGTTACAATCGTCACAGCCGTCAAAGTCGGTTGAGCCCAACTTTGGTAATCTCGGTAACGAGCAGACATTTGCGGCCTGTTTCTGCGAGGCAAGCACAGGGCAAAAAAAATCCGCCGAGTGTTTCCAAACGGCGGATCTGTTTCTGAGTATTCGTGAACGGCATTCAGCTCAATTCCTTTTGAGCCTCGATGATCATCGGCCTCAGTTGCCAAGTCCGGGCAGATCAAAACTTGGTGGTCCACCGGCTCCTGGAGCGGCAGCCCCATCAGCTGGCTTTGCTTCTTCTTTCGGGCCAACGACGGCATCACGAGTGAGCTTGAACTTCTCAAAGCTGTCAGCAGAGATCACGTAGTACCAAGCACCGAATCGAGCAGACAGTTCGTCAGCCTTCTTCTTGCCTTCTTTGGCTTTGCTTTCCCAGGCTTTCAGTGCTCCTTCGAAGCCAGCCTTCGCTGCTTCGTATTCACCCATCGCCTGGTCGTACTGCTTCTGCGCTTCTGCCTTTGGATCAACAGGTGGCTGAGCAGGTGCCGCTGCTGGAGCAACTTCGTCGGCAGGAGTTGCAGTCGCTGGTGTTTCAGCGGCTGGCTTATCGCCCTCAGCCGGAGCAGGCTGACCTTCCTGTGCGGGAGCCGCAGCAGCTGGTTCAGCGGGCTTTGCTTCCGCTGCAGGAGCAGCATCCTGAGCAGGAGCCGCAGGTTCTGCAGCAAGGGGTTCCCGGTGGCCGCCGGCTCATCACAAGAACCTGGATCTGCAGGCTTCTCTGGAGTTGCTCAGCAGCCTTTTCAGCTGCGGGCGATTCTTCTTTCGAGCTTCTTCCTTTGGTGCAGCATCAGCCGCTGGTTTCTCTTCAGCAGATGCGGTTTTTAGAGCGGCATCCGCTGGCGCTTCCGGCTTTTTGTCTTCCGCTGGAGCAGGGGCAGCACCGTCATTCAGGATAGCAGGCTTCTCTGGAGCAACGGGCTCTGTCGGCTTCGGCCCCAACAGTGATTCATCGTAGTCGACCTTAACCAGCAAATATCGGCGTGGACCTGATTCCGAATCTTTCGGCTTGTCCTCTGGCTTCGCGGCATCCGCCTCTGCACCTTCAGCAGTTTTTTCTCCCTCAGCCTTGGCTTCGCCACCTTCAGTTTTAGCGTCACCTTCCGCAGGCTTCTTATCGTTCAAACCTGTTTCAATGTCCTTCGCAGTTCCGCGAGCAATCTCACCGAAGTACAGCGTATAGCGCACTCCGTTATTTGTCCCCGCGAGCAATTCGCCCTCATTGGAGACCAGCTTGACCTGATTGTTTTCCCCACGAGCAATATAGAAGCCCTGTCGCTGCATATCAGACTGAAGAACCTGACGAAGCAATGGATTCTGAGCCACCTCGGGCGAAACAGTCAGGTCGGCATTCAGACCTTCCGGCTTCGGCCGTACACCGACGATCTTCAGCTGATCAAGGTTCCTGGTGATATCCGTAACGGCCGCTTCCTTCAGCGACTCCATGTCCGGATTCAACCCCTCCATGCTCCACTTGCTGGTGGTTTTGTCTTTCTGAAAATCAAACACTTCCCCTTTCAGAATCGCGCCCTGTTCTTCGTCGACGGAGTACTGATCAACGGTCACCTTGACGATGTCATTCTGATTCAGCTTCAACAAATCCGGCTCAATCCAATCGCCGAACTTTGCTGACAGATCGGCATCCAGCTTGGCAATAAAGACTGGGTTCTTATCTGGCTGACGAACATAAAAATGCTTTTCACGACCTTCGACCGCCTTGCCGACGATCAGATCAACAAGCGAGTTACTGCTGTTATCTCGCAGAGTAATTCGAGTTCCGCGCGTCTCTTCTTTTTCGTCATCGCCTTCTGCCGCGGCAGCGGCCACCTCAGCACTCGGGTCTTCAACACCGTATCGAGCCCAGTCGTCCTTACTGCGACTCTGCAGTGCAACCTTCTTGATGCCGATCAGTGACGCTGCCGTCTTCGCCAGACGTTCTGCGGCTTCAGCCGGATAATCGTGGTGCGAAGGAATGACCCAGAACCCCTTTTCGTTCTGCTTCACCGAGAACGAAAGTGGTTCACGTGTCTCTGAGTCGTACTTCACGACACTGAGCTCCATGGCCTTCAGGGGATCTTTGAAGTCAGCAAAAAACTCCTGACCGACATCCGAGAAGCCCTCAATGGCAGCAGGCTGATTGGCGAATCGAACACCCATCGCGGCAAGAGCAGCAACCGCAGCCACTCCAACGAATACCATAGTTCGACTTGTCGCGTTCATGGAAAAACCTGATTCACAAAAGACTGACAATGAAAAGAGCAATGCCACAATTTACCGTACTTCAGTAACTCGCTTCTCTGAGCCGTCAGATAAAGGCCGGACTGTTCCAGAGAAGTCTGCACCAAAAGGCTACCGCATCAGCTCTTTCTTCGATTGGGGTTAATGGATTGCTGTTCGGCAAGGTTACGAAGCCCGAGGAACAACATTCCAAAACAGACCGGCAGGATCGCCGGAATAATGCAGGCCACGATCTTCACAGTACTCTCAACTCGACGAATCTCACGCTTCATCTCAAGCCCTGACTTACGAACTCGAGAATTCAACTGACGCTCCAGCTGCTCTTTTTGAAGTTCGAGCTGCCGATTCAACTGCTGTTCCTTCTGACGCATCTGCACGTCTTTACTGCGAGCATCCAGCTCTGCATTCTCTTCAATCTTCTTGATCTCTGCTCGCAGTTCTTCCTCAGCTTTCTTCAGCTGAGCATCCATCTGATCCTGAGCGTCTTTCTCTTCCTTGTTCAGGTTCTTTCTCATGGAGCTGGTCTGATCTTCAACGAACTCCAGCGTTCGTAGACTGGCTCGACGAGACCGCAACGGAATAAATGTCTCATCACCCGCCAAAGCGTCGACGGCATTCAGGACGAAGGTCACGTTGTCGAACTTAACGCCCAACATGCCTCGATTACGTTCCAGGAAGAACCAGTCGGTAATCATGTCGATATCGGAGCACAGGATCACGTTCAGCGGCGACTCAGCCGACTTGTTTCGAATCTGTGCGGCAATCACGTGCGAATCGTTGTCATCGCGACGACGAGGATTCGGATTAATCTCAACTGACTGACCGCCAGCAAACGGATTGAACGAAGGAGACGTGTAGTCCTCCCAATCCAGAAGTCCCGACTCACGACTCGTTCGCAACAGAGGAATGAATTCCTGCTCCTTACGTCCCGCACGATCAATGATCGATCCGGGATAGAGCATGACCAGATCCTGCAGGCTCTTCGAGACCGTGCTCTCTTCACCAAACGGAGAAGACTGATTGCCAGTGCGAGACACAAACACATATTCCGGCGGCAACGTGCCAAACTCGTTGTGGGGCATATTGCGGTCGTAAACAACCTGACCGTTGTCCCACTTGACGTTCAACAGATTCATCAGCGAAGTGGCTTCGCCACCGTCAGCCTTCTGTTCGGGCGGTGGACCACCACCAAACATGCCACCGCCCCCTCCTGGCTTCGGCAGTTTAGGAGCCATCGCCAAACCGGCTTGAGACTGGAAGACAAACGGACACGGGTCATCAAAAATCAGAGTCGGCTTTCCGGCTTTGACATACTCGACCAGATTTTCCATTTGAGGCTGTGTCAGCGAGGACGGCATAATGGCTAACAGAACATCAAATCCTTCGGCTGCCTTCTTGTCCTTTTCCTCAGAAGCGGCCGCATCATCTTTCTGCTTTTCGGCATCCTTAGCTGCGTCTTCGCCTTCCTTCTTCTCCTCATCCTTTTTCTCATCAACCAGGATGCGATTCGAAGGATTGACGGCGACGACTTTATACTGCTTTTCAAGTTCTCGGACGATTTCCCACTTACCGCCCCCTTCACCTTCAGAGGTCGCCCGCGCATCGGTGACCAGTACACCCACGGTCAGACGCTTTTCCTGAGAAACAGTTCGCAGTGATCGAGTCAACTCGTACTCGATCGGAAGCCCCTTGCCAAAGAACGGGATCACGAGTTCATCAGTCGAACTCTGAATGAACGCACCAAGAAACACTTCCGCTTCTTCACGTTTGCCGTCGCGCTCATACTGCAATCGAACAGGCTCAATGCCCAGTGCCCGAGCCTGTTCCGCTTCTTCGCTGAACGGCTCAACGGCAATATCACGCCAAGTGATTGCTCCGCCGCTGCTCAATTCAAACTCTCGCAGCAACCCGCGAAGCTGACGTCGTGTCTCGACATAATCGCCTGGCACATCCGGGCTGATGAACGACTGAATCGTGATTCGCTGAGTTTCCTTCAGACCCTGCAGAGTGTTCTCAGTGGCGTCGGACAATGTGAAGAGATCTTCAGCAGACAAGTCTGCTCGAACCGGATAGGTCCAGAAGATGGTCATCAAACTGGCCGCAGTAATCAGAACACAACCCGTTCGAATGGCAAACTGCATTCCCATGCCGACCTGCTGTCCCGCAGACCAGCGACGTCGCGAAATCACAATCAGATTGAGATACAGCATGACCGCTGCAAAAAATGCAAACCAGGCTATTCCGGAGAACGGCAGAACTCCGACGCTGAAGTCCTGCAACTGCTGTTGAAGACTCATAGACGCCAAGCGATTTCGCAGGTCGTACAGCTCGGCTCCCTTGCCAAACAGACCGTAAACCCATTCCACAACATCGGTAACGTAATAAAGCATCACGGGAACACAGCAGAAGACGACACCCAACACGAATGCAACAGTTGAGCTGTTTGTCAAAGAAGAGGCCAGCATTCCGGCAGTTAGCAGAGCTGCACCAGCCAGCAGATAACCAACATAACTACTGATTACGGCTCCCATGTCGGGGGAACCCAACCAGATCAGTACCAACACATTCACAAGCGAAAACGCCAACGCAACGGAGTAAACACCAAAGACTGCGAGGTATTTACCAGCCAGAACTTCGATTTCGGTCGACGGCATCGTGAACAGCAGTTCGTCTGTTCCCAGCTTTCGCTCGTCGGACCACGCTGTCATCGTGATCGCAGGAATCACGAACAGCAGTAGCCAGGGAAACCCGGCGGTCAACTGATCGAGCGTTGCCTGATTTGCGGCAAAGAAAGCAGCAGAAAACGCCATTGCGGCCGAGGCAACGCAGAACACCAGGATAAAGAGATATCCGAGAATCCCGGAGAAGTAACTGCGGAAATTCCGCTTGGCTACTGCCAGAATTACATGACTGCGAAACATGCACACACCTTCGCTCTGGATAAGAATCGGAAATCTGCCACCCGACCTTTTGACGACGTTAAAGACGCTCAAACGGGATCAGCAGACCATGAATCAAAAGGAAACAAGTCCAGGTATCAATTACGCAGCACTGTGAGTCAGCTTGCGGAATTGCTTTTCCATGTCGACTTCGTTGTTGCCCAGATCACCCGTCGGACCATCAAACACTACGCGCCCATTATTCACCATCACCACTCGACTGCAGACCGCGCGAACTTCCTGCAGAATGTGAGTCGACAATAGAATCGTCTTTGTCTTCGCTAGCTCAAGAATGAGGTCTCGAACACCGTGGACCTGATTCGGATCAAGACCGCTCGTTGGCTCATCCAGAATCAGCACGTCAGGATCGTGCAACATCGCGTGAGCCATCCCGACTCGCTGACGGAAACCACGCGATAGTTTCGAAATCGGCTTCCGCCAGACTTCTGCAAGGGAACACTTGTCAGAAACCCAAGCCATCCGCTTGGCCAGCAGGTCACCCTTCAAGCCGCGAACCTCGCCCATATACTGCAACAACGTCTCCGGAGTCATTTCGACATAGAGAGGCCCGTTCTCCGGCAGGTAACCGAGGTGCTCGCTGGCTGCAATGCGGTTCTCCGCGACGTTGTAGCCCGCAAGAAACGCTTCGCCACGGCTGGGCGAAAGGAACCCCGTTAACATTTTCATGGTTGTGCTCTTCCCGGCTCCGTTCGGCCCGAGAAACGCACAAACCTGCCCACGAGGCACGGAAAACGTCACGTCCCGAGTCGCCGCAAATTCTCCGTAGAACTTGCTCAGCCCTCGGGCTTCGATCATCACATCAGACGAAGTGCTGGAATTCGAACTCATGAGGATCACTTTCTGACCGGCCCATATCTCTTTTGAATCAATTTGGTAACCACGATCGATCACGTAGATGCCGCAACCAACTCGGTTCGAGAGCTTTTCTGGAACTCTCAAACCCCGTAGACCAGCAACGCATCGTCGCGACTTTGGCCGGGATTACAATCGAGGTCAACTCACCGACCCAAATCGGGTTCCCGCACCAAATCTCAACTAACGCCAAAAACCCGGAATACACGCAGGTTTTTTGAACCGAAGAGCCACCAGCAAAAACCGGCGACGCCCGAGCCTCCGCAACCTTGGGGGCGCGAAACTGCCGGAACGGCAGTGGTCCGCGTTTTTGCCCCACAAAATGCAAACTGCGTTCCAGAAACGGGTCGCCTTAACCACAGCGTTCCCACATAGGCAGGAAAAACCGGACGCTAACGCGTCCCGGCTGATGAAATCCCCGTCCCGCCAAGCCCGTTCACTGGTGAAATTCAACCTGTCCCACAACAATTGCATACTCTTCATTTCAGATATTTCTGCGGAGCATCGTTCCTATGCCATTGTTGGGTGTGAACATCGACCACGTCGCCACCGTCCGTCAGGCTCGACGTACCAACGAACCGGATCCGGTTCACGCGGCTGTTCTGGCAGAACTGGGCGGAGCCGACGCGATCACAGTCCATCTGCGCGAAGACCGACGTCACATTCAGGATCGCGACGTGCGTCTCCTGAAAGAAATCTGCCGCGTTCGACTCAATTTGGAGATGGCAGTCTCGGACGAAATCACAAAGATCGCCCTGAATGTCCTTCCAGATCAGGCGACCCTTGTTCCCGAGAAACGTGAAGAGATCACCACTGAGGGCGGACTCGATGTGAAAACTCACTTCCAGCGAATCCGCCAATGCGTCGATCAGCTGCAGGGCGCAGGAATAATGTGCAGTCTGTTTATTGATCCGGATGTGGCTCAGGTGGAGAAAGCCAAAGAGTTGGGCGTTGAAGCTATCGAACTGCATACCGGCTGCTATGCGGATGCTCGCACACCAGAGAAAGTCGAATACGAATTCGATCGCCTTCGCGAAGCGGGCCAGTACGCCAACGCTCAGGGACTCAAACTGAATCTTGGACACGGCCTCACTTATCGCAACGTACGTCGCGTGGCAGAAATTCACTGCGTGCATGAGCTTAACATTGGTCACTCAATCGTAGCCCAGGCAATGATGGTCGGCTTCGAACGCGCTGTGCGAGAAATGAAACAGCTTGTGACCTTGTGACGTTCTTTGCTCTTCTTGTTTGCGAATTTCAAATCTCAAATTTCAGATTTCAAATCTGTTGTTTGGGCTCTGCTCTCTTCCAGAACACTAAACCCCATGGCCGGCAACTTCTTCGAAAACTGTTTCGCATCACAACCGCCGGTGAAAGCCACGGGCCGGGTAATGTTGTTATCGTCGATGGTGTTCCTCCTTGTGGGAATACCACCTCGTGTCATGACCTGTGCCCTGATTTGCAACGACGACGACCGGGGCAAAGTCCGCTCGTCACACAGCGTCAGGAAGAAGACGAACCAGAAATCCTGTCAGGCGTTTTCGATGGCAAGACCACCGGCACCAGCATCGCCATTCTCATTCGCAACGCCGACCAGCGCAGCGGCGACTATTCTGACATCCGCGACAAGTATCGACCGGGACATGCAGACTACACGTTCGATGCTCGTTACGGCTTTCGCGATTATCGCGGCGGCGGTCGCAGCAGCGCCCGTGAAACAACCGCACGAGTCGCCGCAGGAGCCATCGCGAAGAAACTGATCGCTCAGGAGTTTGGCGGACAAGTCATCGGATACGTCTCACAGGTGGGCTCAATCAAAGCCACGATCCCCAACCCCGAACAGGTCACGTTGCATCAGGTGGAAACTTTGCCTGATGGATCACCCAACTTCGTGCGATGTCCCGACTATGTGGCCGCCGAGAAGATGGTGGCTTTGATTGATGAAGTTCGCCGCGACACAGATTCCATCGGCGGCATTTCTGAGATCGTTGCAACCAATATTCCCGCTGGATTGGGTGAACCGGTCTTTGACAAGCTCAAGGCGGACCTCGCAAAAGCCTTGTTCAGTCTGCCCGCAGTGCTCGGTGTCGAATACGGCAACGGCTTTGCCTGTGCGGAACTTCGAGGCAGTCAGAACAATGACATCTTTACATCTCGACAAACACGTGCTGGTGTCGAGATTGCCACAGAATCAAACCGCCATGGCGGAATGCTCGGCGGCATCAGTTCCGGCATGCCGATTGTTTTGCGAGCTGCCATCAAGCCGACCAGCAGTCTGGCCAAAGAGCAGGCCACCGTAACTCGCGATGGCCAGCCAACAACGATCCGCACAAAAGGCCGCCACGATCCCTGTCTGCTGCCTCGCTTCATCCCCATGGGAGAAGCCATGGTCGCCATCGTCCTCGCCGATCACTGGCTCCGCTGGCGCGCTATCCGGAAGTAGGCCTCCGTTCCGTCGCTCCAATTTCCACCTTGCAAGTTCCCGATATTCGCGGAAAATGCAGGTGAACAAGCAATTCGCCATTTCGCTAAGTGGCTGAATTCATCTTCACATCACAGGTGGGCAATGGAAAACGAACTTGAACTGGTAACAAGCCTTAGCGAAGAGGAGCTTGAAGCGCTTGCTAACGGCGTTCTGGCTCCTTCTGCACAATCCCGGCTTGATACATTACTCGAAAAGAAATCTGACGGTCTGCTCACTACGCTTGAATTGTCAGAGCTTGATGCACTGTTATCACAAGTGGATCAATTGACGATCCTGAAGACTCGATCTCGCTTCACACTTCAGCAGCACGCGAAAGCGGCAGGGGCGTGAGCGTCTACATTCCCGCAGAGCTCCGTCGTCGCATCCGTGCTCATTTTCGTGACCATTGTGCTTATTGCAGGACGCCAGAAGCCCTGACGGTGGTCACATTTGAGTTTGAGCATGTCGTTCCAAGCTCCCTTGGCGGCGAAACAGTGTTTCAGAACCTCTGCCTTTCGTGCCCCACTTGCAATCGATACAAGTCCGATCGGACCGTCGGGTCCAGCGATCCTGCCACAGTAGAGTTTCCACTTTTTCATCCACATCTTAACGATTGGAACGAACACTTTGAGTGGAGCAGCGATGCGACGGTGTTGATCGGCCAGACTCAGATCGCACAAGTCACAATTGCGACATTAAGAATGAATCGTCCGCAGATCGTCCGCAGATCGTACGGGTTCGCCGCTTGTGGGCTGCGATGAATGAACATCCACCAGTATTCTGAATCGAAGCAGAGCTAGTCAAAGTCCCGGAACTTTGCTTTCGACTCTGACTCCTGTTCAATCAGGAAACACCTCCGAAAACGGTACGACAGAATTCTGCTAAGGTCAGGGCGTCTGCACACCGCTCTTGTCCGGCTGAACATTCATTTGTTCCGCCAGGTTCTGCATATGAGTTCTGTACTGCTGATCGAAAGCATCGTGAGTCACCTCGGCGATGCGTGCCAGTGATGGCTCCTGCAGGATGTAGTCTCCATCCGGACGATAAATCGCAGCCAGCAGAGTAATCAAATCATCACGATAAAGTCCGTCTTCGTAGTGCATCAGGAAGTGAGTAAACCCGGCCGCCTGCGTGTACAACGGAGCGACCTGAGGATGATGCATAAAGTCATTCTTACCTAGCGCCAAAAACTCTTTACTGGGCAGATAGAACTGATCATCGGGCAGCGTCATACGCTCGATCGCTCGGACAAAACGCACATGATCCGGACGGCCGATCGACACCTTGCCGTCATTAATTTCGAACGATTCAAAGTAGCAGGCCAGCCCCTCGATAATCCAGAAATTCGACCGTTCACCCAGCCCCCAGTCGCCAGGTTTCTGCCTGGTCCTTTGAGCCCTTGCGCGAGAAGCCGCACGGCGTGCTTCCAGAGTATGAAGGTCAAGAATCTGATGAGTCGCCTCGTGAAAAAGAGTCGACAGTGTTCGTTCCTTGCGATCCATAAAGAAGTACGTTGTACGAGTCTCCTGCGAATAATATCCGGTCGTCTCCAGATTCGGCGGCACTTTGCCTTCAACGCGTTTCTGATACTCGTCGCGTTTGGCGTAGAAATGCAGTTCCATCGGCCCGCGTTTGTGTGCAGAACCTCGCAGAGTCGCATTGTCGAAGCGATCCTGCAGTGCAGCGGGCGTCTCAAAGAATGCCGCGAAGTGCTGCTGCAGCCATTCGTAATAGAGTTCCAGCTTTTGTGATAACTCAAGCCCAACTTCGAGGCTGACATTCGTCTTTACAAGGAAGTGCTCACTGGGAATTTCCCAGGCATTGCGAAAGTCGCGACGATGCTCTGCTTCCTTCTCCGCACTGATCCAGCCACCTTTCCAGGGACGCAGACCTTCTTCATAGCGCGAGACACTGGTGATGGGGATCCAGCCAAACTCAGGATGAAACGTCTGAGGCTTGCTGCCACTTCGCATCTGCTTCTCAAACTGTGACACCCATTCGCCGGCATACCCAGGTTCTTCTTTGCGCTGAGGATCACTGAAGATCAATTGCCCCAGAACAGATCGCGCATACTTGTGATCCGGATCAATTCGAACAACGTCGCTGATCAACGAAAACGCCAGAGAAGGGAAACCATTCCGCAAAGCCTGTCGCGCCAATGAATAAAGTTCCGCACCTCGCTCGCGGCGATGATTCTGAATCTGAAGGCGCCACTGCTGCTCATCCAGCGGCAGAGTCCCGTCGACTTCCGGAGTAACCATGCGTGGCGGTTCAAAATCCGGCTCTGGAGAAGCGAGTGACTGACGAATCGCCTGGACCTGAGGAATCACCCTAGGCAACTCATGCTTGTCGCACCAGTCCTCAACACTTTCCAGATCGGCCTGCAGACCGTCGAAGATCGCCTGACGCTTCTCCAGAATCTGGCGATGCAGACGATCGCGTCGCGGAGCTTCATCGGCCGAAACTGGTTGACCCGAAATAGCAATGAGGCAAAGAATCGCGTAGGACAATGCCTGCAGGGAAACAGACAGTATTCTGACAGTCGATCGTGGGAGTCTTCTCATTGCCGTATCCTTAATTTGGCCAGCTTCCAACAACTGAATCAGGGAAAGCCAGCCAGAGGACGCAGAATATCAGTGTCCGGGAGTGGCGAGAATGCGAGTTTTCCTCAGGGAAATGCCTGCTATGATTCGATTTTCGAGCCCGATTCTTTCACGAGAACGTCTCCTGACGCGCGACCCGACTGGGTCCGCTCAGGTTAACTTTGCTTCAACGAATTTACCCATGCCCGCCGATCTGCTCATTTCACCCCGATGTAAAGCCGAACATCTGGGACTTCCGATGCCTGATTCGGTCCATGCAGTCTCCGCCTGCCTGCCGCTGTGGGAACACAATATTCGGTACGAGGAAGGTGATGCCGAGGTCGTTTCGAAACTGCAGGTCGCGTATCCTCGATTCTGCGCACCTGTCCGTTCGTCACGACAGCTTTGTCGCCACGTTTTTGGTTCAGATTCTGCCGGCCTGATTTTTCCAACTCGAAAATCCGCGAACGTGCAATGTGCTGCGTGCAGTGGCGAGCGTGAAAGACCCACCTCGCCTGACCCTGTTGATGGCCAACCATTTCACCGCGATCTCTATCGATCCAAAGATTTCTCAACGCTGAAGGGCCACCTGGCAACACGCCAGCGAGGGAATCATTTCCTCCGCGGCAAAAATGGCGTTGCGGGCGAACGGTAATGTACGCCAGCAGCGGCTCGCAATCCAGATCTGGATCGATTGGCGGAACTTCGAGGTTGCTCAAAAGAGGACCTCTGGATTTTTTCCCTGTGGCATGGCGGCAATCGCAGCAGTTTGGCGAGCCATTCGCCGACATGGCTCAGCGGCGCAGCGTGCAGTTCGGATTTCCGTATGTGGACACGCTCAAGATTCAGCAACGATTCGAGCCCGCGGCGTACCACTACCCGATTGTCGACCGACATCGGGCACTGCAGACATTGCTGAAGTCGAAAACGATCAGCGCGCGTGTTCATGGCAGGTCATACCGACGATCCGCGCTTCTCACAACTCCGGACACGGCGACTCTGCGAAGTCTTGCTGACGAATACGGCTTTGGCATGCTCGTCATCGATAACCTCTGGCAGCCTGCATCAACCAAAACGTGCTGCACTTCTTGCGGACGTTGTGGTCACAAGCCTGACCAAGTACTTCAGCGGCTACGGTGATGTGCTGGCTGGGATCGGCCATGCTGAACTCCGCATCAAAACATTCGGACAGACTTCGCGCACTGCAAGATGACTTTGAGGACATGCTGATTGATGCCGATGCCGAAGTGCTGGAGAAGAATTCTCGCGATGTTCGAGAACGCGTTTCTGTGATCAACAGTAACGCCGAGATTCTGGCGGCAAACTGAGCCAGCATCCTTTGTTTGACCAGTCTACCACCCAAGCCTCAATGCGGACGTTACCGCAATGCCTGCCGACTCAACTCCATCAGTCGGATTTGGCGGACTGCTGTCAGTGGTTTTGAAAAATCCACTGGCGACAACACCATTTGTGTTCGATCACCTCGAAGTCTGCAAAGGCCCGAACACGAACAAATTTCACGTTGTGTTGACCGCTTACACAAAATCCTCGCGCACTACACAGGCTGGACTTTGTTGAAGTGCGGCGTCAGCCGCAAGCTGCTGCGAATCAGCATCGGGATCGAACCCGTCGAAGAACTCTGGCAGCGTTTTGAAAGAGCCTTCCGCGGCATTACCTTCATCCATCCGCCACCGGGCCTGCCCCGGTAGTCGCTGGCTTCTGCACCACTTGGACCCGCCAATTCTTCGCTCTTTCTTCTGCAACAATCGCAACTTGCCAGCTCGCTCGCCCAGCGTGATCATGCAGGCGAGAGTGGTGCAAAAAGCCATTGAACCACCGGGGCTGGCCCGGTGGCGTCTGGTCTGACGCGCAGCCAGCGTCTCTCACAACGCCTGCTTCACAGCATCATTCAGCAGGCCAACATACATCATCGCGATTCGGAAGATAAAGAAGATCACGATCCCCGCGACACCGGCCCAGATCACTCCGCTGAAAATTGCCATCATGCGATGCATCACTCGATGAGCATCATCCTCGAACAGATGACTCATGCGATCCAATTGCTCGGGCACAGTTCCGGTTTCCTCTGCCGTGGCCACGAACTGAAGATATTCGTTCGGAAACAACTTCGATGCGGTTAACGCATCCGCCAATGTTTCTCCTTCGGCCAGTTCCTGCCAGATCAATGGCTGCGCCATCTGAAACGCGCCGTTGCCGGTAGCTTTCAGACTGCATTCAAGCGACGGCTTAATCGACATTCCGGCCTGCTGAGTCAGCGCGAAGCACCAGGAAAAGCGTGAAATGGCGAATGAACGCATACAAGGTCCGATGACCGGCAGTCCGAGCAAGACCGGATGCAGAGCAACCTGCCACGCTGTGCTGTTGCTGGCCAACTTCCACACCACGAAACCCGCTACTGCCGCGCCAATCCATCCCATGAACCAAACCCCGGCGCCAGTAGCTCCGTACAATCCGAGACCTAGCACATCGAACGGCTGACCATTCTCACCAGCGGGCAGAATCCCCAGGATAAACACCAACAATCCAATAATGCAAATGGCCGCCACCAGTTGAATCACGGGCCACGCAATGGCCGCACGAAAATCTTTGACCTGCTTGATTCGGGAGTCGTAGTACTTCGCCAGAGCATTGAAGACTTCAGGAACAGAACCCGTCTGCTCACCCACGTTGACAAGATCTCGAAACAACGGCGGAAACAACTCGCCTTCTCGTTCAAAGGCTTCAGACAATGTTCGACCACTGGCGACACTGACCACCACATTCTCAATCGCTCCAGCCATGCGACGATCGGCCGATTGCCGAGAAGAAGTCTGCAGAGACTTCCGTACCTCAACTCCAGCCTCCATCATTCGCGACATCGAACGACTAAAGGCCGCCAGGGCCGTCCAGGAAAGTTGAGGATTGGTCAGCATAGGAAGTCGAAACCATGTCACACTGGCTAACTGCCAGCTTCGGGGGGGAACATCAGGACAACAATCAGCGACACCACCGAAACTCATCGAGATGGCGTTGACTGGTTTTTGTCTCAAAGTTTCAGCTGATGACTCATGATTGTAGAGCGAAAGTCCACCCAGAAACGACTCAGTCGTCACTTTCCATCGACAATCCTGTCGCAAACCACGGGTAAATCGCTGGCACTACGAGTGATGTCAGCAACGTCGACGTGATCAGGCCGCCAATCACCACACTGGCCAGAGGACGCTGCATTTCCGCCCCGTCACTGGACGAAAGAGCCATCGGCAGGAACCCAAGACTGGCCACCAAGGCCGTCATCAGTACCGGACGAAGACGAGACAATGCCGTCTCACGAGTTGCTTCCGGCAATGGCATCCCGGACTTTCTGAGGTTCTCCGCCGCACTGACCCAGACCAGACCATTCAACACCGCGACGCCAAACAGGGCGATAAATCCAACGCCCGCCGAAATGCTAAACGGCATGTCGCGCATTTGCAGAGCAAATACTCCACCGCTGGCCGCCATCGGCACTGCCAGAAAGATCAACAGAGCCAGACGTGTCGACTTAAACGACGTGTAGAGCAGAAGAAAAATCATCAACAGCACAACAGGCGTGATAAGAATCAAGCGTTTGCTGGCCGACTGGAGATTCTCAAAATCGCCCCCCCAGCGAATCTCATAACCCGTCGGCATTGGAACATGTTTCTCGACGGCCTTCTGAGCCTCTTCAACGAATCCTGCCACGTCTCGCCCACGAACGTTGGCCGACACAAATGTACGACGACGATTGGACTCATGTTCGACAGTAGGAGGAGTCTCTTCGATTCGAATTTCGGCCAGCTCATCCAGCGGCACCGGCTTACCACCGGCCTCAGCCACGGGCAACTGCTTGAGTCGTTCGATTTCAGAACGCCATTGATCTGGAAGTCGAACCTGAATCGGAAATCGGGCTCGACCTTCGAAGATGATTCCCACCTGCCGTCCACCCATCGCTTCAACAACATCCATGACCTGCTGAGCTTCAATCCCATAACGCGCCATGGCCTGACGATCGGGAACGATGGTGATCGTCGTCAGATTGGCCTGATAATCGGCCTTCACATCCACAGCTCCCGGAATGTTCTTCAGAGTATGCTCAATCTCCTTCGACAGGCTCGCCAGCGTCGGTAAGTCGTCTCCGTAAAGCAATACCGCCACATCAGCTTTCACACCTGCGACCAATTCATCAACTCGCATTTCAATGGGCTGAGTAAACCCGAACGCAACTCCTGGCACACGCTGGTTCAAAACCTCTGACATCTCTTCGATCAACTTTTCGCGAGTGATCCCGGGGCGCCATTCATGATGATCCTTCAGCATCACCCAGACGTCCGTCTGGTGCACACCCATCACGTCGTTAGCAATTTCCGGTCGCCCGGTTTTGCAAAAGACAGTTTTCACTTCTTTATCAAACTTCATCAGTTCCGTTTCAATCTGCTGCGACATGCCAATCGCTCCTTCCAGAGTCGCACTCGGAAGTCGCACGGCTTCAATCAGCAGGTCACCTTCTTCAAGTCGAGGCATGAATTCGCGGCCCAGATTCATTCCGACCGGAATACTGATCCCAAAAACAATCAGCGCGATGAGTGTTGTAATTCGCGGCGACGCGATCGCTCGCGTCACGACAGGGGTATAAAACCACTTGATCCAGCGAACCAGAAAGACTTCTTTGTCTTTCATGTTTTTCGGCAGAACCAGTGAGGCAATCGCCGGCATAAATGTCATGGAGAGAATCAACGATCCGCCCAGAGCGAACAACACGGTCAAAGCCATCGGACGAAACAGCTTTCCTTCTGTCCCCTGCAACATCAGGATCGGCAGATAAACGATGGAAATAATAAGCTCCCCGAACATCGTCGGTTTACGAACCTCGATGGCGGCATCCCGAATCACATCTGTTCGACTGCGGCCTTCCGAATTGTGCGAGAGGCGATGAATACAGTTCTCGATCATGATCACCGACGAGTCCACGATCAGCCCAAAGTCGATCGCTCCCAGACTCATCAAGCTAGCTGTCACACCAAACGCCTGCATCATGCTGGTTGCAAACAACATCGAAAGTGGAATTGCCAGCGCCGTGATCAGACCCGCGCGAAAACTCCCCAGCATCACCAAGAGCACCAGGATTACCAATGCACCGCCGTGAAACAGGTTATCGAGAACTGTGGCCAGGGTTCGGCCGATCAATGCAGACCGGTCATAGGTGATCTCAATACGGATTCCTTTTGGC
This sequence comes from Planctomycetaceae bacterium, assembly GCA_046349735.1. Taxonomy (GTDB): domain Bacteria; phylum Planctomycetota; class Planctomycetia; order Planctomycetales; family Planctomycetaceae; genus SXXK01. Next base: position 13,834 of record JAXMBU010000031.1, on the reverse strand, counting down.
ATCGTTTTTTCAATCTCTGCGATGCGTTCTTTGACTCGCCCCACGACTTCCCGGGAGTTTTCCCCAATCAGCATCATAACAAGACCCGTCACCGCTTCGCCTCGACCATCGCGTGTCACGGCCCCTTGACGCGTCATCGGTTCAATGCTGACTTTCGCCACATCGCGAATCAGCAGCGGCGTTCCTCCTGTTTCGCGCCGAATCACGATCTGTTCAAGATCTTCGATGCTGGTCACGATCGCCTGACCACGCAGAAATCTCTGCTCATCATGATGAATGACATATCCGCCCCCGGCCGAAGCATTATTGGACTCAAGTGCCGTGAAGATCTGCTCCAGCGTCACCGAATAACTGTTCAGCAAATCGGGGTCGGGACGAACTTCAAAAGTCTGATAGAAACCGCCATGAGTATTAATCTCTGTGACACCCTGAACTTCACGCAATCGCGGAGCCACGTCCCACTCCAGGATCGTTCTTAGTTCCATCGGCGTATGATTTTCGCCACGAACTTCGAACTGCAGAATCTCCCCCAGCGCCGTCGTGAGCGGCCCCATCTCCGGGACGCCGTAGCCTTCCGGAATCTTTGACGCCGCATTGCTTAGTCGTTCGGCGACAAGCTGCCGGGCTCGATAGATATCGGTGCCTTCTTCGAAGACAATCGTGACTACCGAGATACCGAATTTTGAGACGCTCCGCAGCTCCTCCACATCCGGAAGCCCACCCATAGTCACTTCCACTGGCTGCGTGACGAAGCGTTCGACTTCAACCGGCGATAAAGAACCCGCGTCAGTGATCACGGTCACCTGAACATTGGTCATGTCGGGAACAGCATCGATCGGAAGATGATAAGCCGCATTCAGTCCTGCAGCTGCCATCAGCAGAGTTCCAGTAAGGACCAAAAATCGGTTATCAAGAGTTAACTTGATCAGTTGAGCCAGCATGACAAATTCTTTCAGCGAAGTTTTCGCGATATATTCGCAGAGAATACGAGCCTCTGATCAAACGAGGGCATCCAGCATTCCTGCTGTGGTCCGGTCAACAATGTGAACCCGGATTACTTTTTATGGGTCGATCAGCGTAAGCGAAGTCTTCATCCCGTTCGTGGAGACGACTTCAGTCGGCTCATTCAGGCACATGCGTCCAAGCTCGAGTTCGCATGCAGCTCGCGGTTGAATAACATCGCTTAAGGGGCGACTCCATCAACACGCCGCCCCGATCTATTCTGATTCGCCCTGCAGCAACAATTCGCTCTTCAAATAGAAGCCGCCCTGGGCCACGACTTTTTCACCATGGCTCAAACCTGAAAGCACTTCAACCATCCCGGCGGTGTGGATGCCAGGAGTAATGTCGACTCTGCGGAACGTGGAGTCTCCATCCGGCGTAAACACAAATGACTTCTGGTCATGTTCCAACAGCGACGATTCAGGAATAGCCAGCGACTCATGAGCATCTGCAACCGGCACCGCGACTCGAACGAACATCCCTGGACGCAATCGACCATCGGCGTTATCTATCACAGCCACGAGAGGAACGGCATTGGTCGCAGGATCCACTTCGCGTCCCACGAAATAAACACTGGCCTTTCGAGAAGTCTGGCCCGAACCTGAAGTAAACACCTGCAGTTCATCGCCGGGCTTCAGCGTCAGTGCATTCCATTCACGTTCACGCAGATCAGCGGCTACCCAAAGAGTCGTGGTGTCTGCGAGAGTCAGGATCGCATCGCCCGCATCCACTCGCTCGCTTGCAGCAAACTGACGACGTTCAATCGTACCAGCAAATGGTGCTCGCAGACGCACCACGGACAGCAGTTCTGGTTGCAGATCGGCATCTGCGTCAGCCTTGTCCACGACATTCAGCTCGCCTGACGCAGCAAGTGATTTTCCCAGCAATGTACGTACAGTCTGCAGGCTGACACGATGTCTTCGGTCAGCATCTTCGGCCTGAGCTTCTGCCTCTCGGCAGCTTTGGCGAGCCGTAAAAGTCTGCTCCTCCAGTGCGGCCATAAGAGCGGCTTCTGCGTTGTCACGATTATTAACTCGCTCTTCGACGGTTCTGCCCGGAATCACTCCGCTTTTCGCATTCTGCTCGGCCGATGCCACCAGTGACTCAGCCAGCAACAAGTCGGAATACGCCGTCAACAATTGATCACGCGACTTGCCAAGAATCGTGTCGCGGAACTGCACTCTGATATCTTCAACAGAAACACGTTTTCGAATCGCATCCGACAGCTTCTGCAAACCCTCACAGGTCGACTTCTGCCAATCTCGATTTTCTATGGCGAGTCGAAGCTCCGACTGACGCTGAAGGACATCGGCTCGTGCGTTGCCGACTTCAGGGCTATTCAGTTCAACAAGTACATCGCCCGCCTGAACAGATTCACCAGGACGAACCTTGATGTCCATAATGATTCCGGGCGAAGCAGACCGAATCTCCACATGACGGCGATCGTCATACTGAAGTCTTCCGGGGACATGACTCTCCGGTCGCAGGATATTCGTTGTCACCTCCGAGAGCGACACGCCGATAACTTCAATCTTCTGAGATGGCAGGGTAACGCTCATGGCATCCGCTGCCGGTTCTTCTGCCACAGGTTCTGAATTCGCAATCTCGGGCTTCGAATCGTCCTGCTGGAAATGCTGCCAGCCAAACCAACCTGTGATGGCAGCGGCAACGGTAACAACGCCGGTAATTACATTCTTCTTTGAGGGCATGGCTCGTCATCTCTCTGAAAATGCCTGCGTGAACTTGTCGCAAGAAGTTCGGAATCAACGTTCCGATCGCGACATAAGAAAGCCGTCAACGAAATGACAAGCTTTAGATCAGGCACACACCCGTGACGGCACAGAGCGGCACGTCAGTCAAAGGTGAAGAGAACACTGCATGTTTGCGATACTGGTCTGTCACGGAGCCCAGACCATGCAGATCCGTAACAACACGGCACAACTCACACTTAAAATCAATCGTGCAAGCAGCCCCGTTCGCGACATCATCAGAAGGAAGACTCGCGGCCGCACAGGCGAAGACAGCCAATTCAGGGGCTGTTTGATCACGCTCCGGCAATTCCCGGCCCGTCACATCCTCAGGAAATGCAAGATGCCAATGCAAGCCAGCACAAACCTCACAGCGACCGTCATCATGGAACCGCTGCTGATGCTTGTCGAGCTGCTCAGATGAGCCCAACCAGCCATGATCATGCAGAACCGGAACCGGTCCTCTCCACGCACTCAAACACAACAACAGGCAGAAGACCTGATGCAACATTGAATGATGTTGAGAGAAAAAACGGCTCATACAAATTTCACCCAGGGAGAGATCTCCCCAACCATTATCGGCAGCAGCCCGACCTGAACTGTACAACCTCAAAGATCGACAGGTTCATCATGGTTCCAGCACCAGCGCCACAACCACGCTCTGATGTGCAACCTTCACGCATCTTGCCCGTCCAGAACAGCGAAGGCAAGTTCTTTTCGACTCTTGTACACTGTACAACATACGAATTTACTCATTATCCCGGCCAAAACGCTCTTACATTATCACTTCCGGTACAATATTCCCGCAGGATGCACGAACGACTTCAGGCCCCTTAAGGCATTTCGTAACGGAGAGATGACCATGAATTCCCAAAAGATTGGTTACCTGATTTTGGCAGGACTTATGCTGCTGGGAGTCTTCCAGCACGCCAGGTATTGGCCACAACTGCCGGAACGAGTTGCAACACATTTTGGGATCGATGGTAAACCCAACGACTGGATGTCTCGATCCGCATCAACCATTGTATTTCTCGCTCTCCAATTGGGCATCCCAGTCTTTATGCTGGCCATGACTTCACTGGCGGCCCGCATGCCGGTCTCCATGGTCAACATTCCGAACCGTGAATTCTGGCTTCATCCGGAACGACGGGACGCCACGATGGTTCATGTCTCGCTGATGATGACATGGATTGCCGTCCTTACGTCACTATTTATGACAGCGATCGGCCACTTGACATTCATGGCCAACAAGACCGGCGACGGATTGAATCTTCCACTCTTTCTGTCGGCACTGATCACATTTTTGATCGCGATCTTCACGATTGCCGGCCGCAGCATGTGGCATTTTAGGATGCCAAGGTAGTAAGCCTTAAGCCTCGGCATTGATCGCAAAGATTGAGCCAATCAAACAGAGCAACGAGTCTCTTGGAAACTACTGCACCAGTCCGGTCAGCGTTCCTGTCGAGTCGTTAAACCTCTCCAGTTCCAGACCAGACTTCTGCGCCACGGTCAGCAGCACATTGTTGAGCGGAGGATGATCGTTCTGATCAAACGCCAGATGCTGACCATGTCGCAGGCCCAGCTTGCTTCCTCCAGCAACAATCAGCGGCAGATTCTTTGGTGAGTGATCGCCGCCTTCACCGGAGTTCATACCAGAACCAAAAACGACGACGGTGTTGTCCAGCATCCTGGCTTCGCCATCCGAGGTCGCCTTAAGAAACTCAAGGAATCGTCCCAGTCGTCCGACGTGAAAGCGATCAATCTCGGCCAGCTTCTTCAGCATGCCTTCATCACCGCCGTGATGCGAAAGCTCATGATGGTTTTCGCCGCCACCGCCATATCCGCCCGCCTCGCGTGACCATTCGAAGGTAATTACGCGGGTCGTATCCGTCAGAAACGCGAGGTACGAGACCTCCATCATGACATCAATCCACATCGGACGATCATGAGCATTCCCGGGCTGGCTGGCGAGTTGCAAATCACGACTCGACACTTCCGGCTTCGGCACATCAACCCAGTTCTCAAGCCGCTGAACTCGTTGCTCGGTTTCCCGCACCGACGTCAGATATTCATCCAGCTTCTTCTGATCATTTCGCCCCAGCTTGCGATGCAGTGCGTCGGCTTCATGCAGAATCCCGTCGAGGATTGATTTCTTCTCTGCATAACGTTTCAAAGTCGCCGCACGATCTTCCGCGCTGTCTGGAACAAACAACCTTTCAAAGACCTGCTTCGGAGAATTCTCGGCTGGCAGTGGAGTGCCGCTGCGATCGAACGACAGTGTGTGCGAATGCCCAGCCGATCCCGTTCCTGACTGATCAGAAAGCTGCAGTGATCCGATACGAGTTTCCCGGCCATGAACTTCGGCAAGAAGCTGATCCATCGAAACGGAGTTCGTATAATCACTGCCAGGAACCGCTTCCAGATCCGCTCCGGTCAGCCAGGTATCTGCGCCGCTATGGCCTCCTTTTGATGACGGATGCCCCAAACCCGTCAGCACGGTAAAGTCTGCTCGATGATCTTTCAGTACTTCAAGAGTTGGCGACAGCGTATAATTCGCACCCGAGTCCTTTGGCATCCATTCGCGAATATTGACTCCGTTGGGGATGTAACAGCAAATAAGACGCGGATGGGCCCCCAGCGATTTTTCCAGCGGCCGAAACTTCGACGGCGCGGCCAACACTCGCGGCAACATGGCATCCAGCATCGGAAGACTCAACGCCACGCCCGCCGCGCAAAAGATGTCGTCGTGAAAGAGAGCCTGTTCGAAAAATCATGGACATGGGATCGCTTTCATTCACGGGCATTCAAAGCGGTTGATTCGCCAGAGATGAACTCCTGTGCTCGACGAATCGACAGTTCAATTTGGTCACTCTCTGGCTGTTGTCCAGCGTATTTCACCATATCGGCCGCTTCAAGGAACTCCCGCAGCTGATTTGATCGCTCGAGCGGAAATGTCGCTCGAGTTCGCATTTCCCGCAGAAACTCTTCCGTCGTCTGTTCCGGAGCTCGCAAGCCAGTCGTTCCCTCAATGTAGACGCGAACAATTCCGGTCAGGCGTACATAAAAATCCTTGAACAGCCCCTGCCCGGGCAAATCTTCCCCCAGCAACGCGGCCAACGCTTCACTGGCAATTTCCTCAGGAGATCTTTTTCGCTCCGTTGCCACTCGTGACTCCCTTCGGCGAAGAAACTTGAAAGCGGCAACCAATAAAACGACCCCCAGCAATAAACCCCAAACCCACCAGTACGCACGACTCTCTTCCAGCGGCTGCGGCGGCAACATGTCTTCCAGTTGCCCCAGATCCGGAACCTGATCGTCGAGCATCGACGTGACCTTCACCTCGATCGGATCCGAAGCAATGGTTGCAACCTTGTCCTTCTCTTCCGATGAGTCTCGTCGATCCACGAACTCAATCACAACCGATCGGATAAGATGAGTGCCGCTATGAACTGGTTCCAATTCATAGCGAAACTTTCGCGTCTGTTCTTTGGCCTCAGAGGAAGTCCCGGAAGAATCTTCGTGATAATCCCTGACCAAGAAATCACCGACCGCGTTTCCGAAAGTCGGTGCGTTGATCTCAATCCGCTCCGGAGCAACAACTTCTATTTCCAGTTTGACGAGGTCCGACAGTCGTGGCTCGGATGGGCTCACACGAACCGTCATCCGCACTGGTCCCTTCTCAGAGACACGACTGATCACGTCTTTCCCCGCATCAACTCCAACTGTTGGAGTCGATCGGCCGCAACCAGCCAGAAGCAGCAGAAGCAGACACAGGCTCCGTCCTGAGATCACGCTGACTCCACGCATTACCGCTGCCTCTCTCGCATGCGGAAGAACCTTTGCAAGCTCTGCGCGTAAGGTTGATCGGTCCGAATATCAAGACGATCAACGCCCGACTTCCGTAACCAACCAGAAAGCGTCTTCTCACGGTCCGATGCAGCTTTGGCAAACAATGCTCGAACCTGAGGATGTCTCGTATCCAGCTCGAGCAACTCGTCTGTCTCAGCATCTCGCAGAGTCACAAATCCGACATCTGGAAGCTCCGCTTCACGGGGATCACTCAACGTCACGGCAATACAATCATGTCGCTGATTCGCGATCGCCAGAGATTTCGAGCAATCAGGACCGAGGAAGTCACTCATCACGAACACGACACATCGACGTCGCTGAACGCGTGCAATAAAGTCCAGAGCATTCGAGATATTGGTCTCGGCCTTCACGGGTTCTGTCGCCAGCAGCTCGCGAATCAACCGCAGAACACTTCCGCGACCTTTTCGAGGAGGAATGTACCGGATGACGTCGTCGGCAAAGAATAGAAGCCCGACTTTGTCATTGTTCTTTACGGAGGCCAGCATCAACACGGCAGCCACTTCAACGGCCGTTTCCATTTTACTGAGACGCTGCGAGCCGAAAACTCCGGACGCTGAAACATCCATAGCCAGCAATACCGTGAGTTCTCGTTCTTCGCTGAAGGTCTTGACGTAGGGAGCCCCGGATCGAGCGGTGACGTTCCAGTCGATGCTGCGAATTTCATCACCGGGGACATATTCCCGAACGGAGTCAAACTCCATTCCGCGTCCCTTGAACGCACTGAGATACTCGCCGGCCAGCAGATCATTCACCTGACGGCGTGCCACGATTTGTATGCGGCGAACTTCCCGAAGTACGTCTTCCAGCTCACGAACGGACATAATACGTCACTCGACTGCATGAGAAGCTGCTAAGGGACCGGGACAGATTCCAGCACCCGCCGCACGATATCATCGGTCGTTGTTTCCTCGGCCTCCGCCTCATAGGTGAGAATGATTCGGTGACGCAGAACTTCCCACGCGATCTCCTTCACATCCTGAGGAGTCACATATCCGCGACCTGACAAGAACGCATTGGCTCGTGCGGCCAGACAGAGGTTAATCGAAGCCCGCGGTGAAGCACCGCACTGAATCAACGGCTTCAATTCGGGCATGCGAAATTCATCTGGTCGGCGAGTAGCCGCTACGACATCCAGCACATAATCGCGGACTTTATCATCCATATAAATGGACGACACGATCTTTCGAATCTCCATAAGTCTGGCAGGCTCCAGCACTGGCTGAACCTCACGGCGAACATCATCCAGAACCGTATCAACGACCTTACGTTCATCGGCCTTTGATGGATATCCCACCACAACCTTCAACATGAAACGATCGACCTGCGCCTCGGGCAGGGGATAAGTCCCTTCCTGCTCGATGGGGTTCTGAGTCGCCAGGACCAGAAACGGCTCTTCCAGTAGATACGTTTCATCACCGATCGTGACTTGCCGTTCCTGCATCGCTTCCAGCAACGCTGACTGCACCTTCGACGGAGCACGATTGATCTCATCAGCCAGGATCAGGTTGGCAAAGATCGGTCCTTTGCGAGTTCCGAAGGATCCCTCGCGAGGATTATAGATCATCGTACCGATCAGGTCGGCCGGTAATAAGTCGGGCGTAAACTGTATACGACTAAACCGGCACCGTATGGCGTTGGCCAGACCTTTAATGGCCGTGGTTTTGGCCAGCCCCGGCAGGCCTTCGAGCAGGACATGACCACCTGTCAGCAGAGCAATCAACAGACGCGACAACATCACGTCCTGTCCCGCCAGCACCTTGCGAACTTCCGATCGAACTCGCTCAATCTGATCGGAATACTGAAGAACCTGCTCTTTAATCTTCTGAACGTCAACAGACATAAGTGCAAACACGGGACCGGTCAATCACCAGGCCCTGACCTTATATGCCAACCCGAAGACTCCTCGGCGAAAAATTCGAATCCAACACGGTCCGTCATTCCGAGGCAAACGATGAAAATCATTTACCCTGACTTGTACACCGTTTCAAGCGAAGCAAGCCTCATGTCCCAATGAGACCGTCAGATTCCATCTTTCTCGACGTATCGACCGAGACTTTAGGCCAGAATCTCCTGGATCGCTTGTCCATAGTCCATATCCAGCCGCTTTCTCCCCGGCACTTCCATCCGACGCGCATCCAGGCCCAGCAGCCGATAAATGGTTGCGTGCAGATCGGTCACGTAATGAGGATGCTCAACCGCATGAAAACCCAACTCATCCGTCGCGCCGTGTATCCCGGGCTTGATTCCGGCACCGGCTAGCCAGACGGTGAAGCCATGCGGATGATGGTCTCTTCCCGTGGCAGACTTGTTGAACATTCCGAACTCAACACCCGGCGTGCGCCCAAATTCAGTCGTAAACACGACGACCGTATCTTCAAACATTCCTCGCCGCTTCATGTCTTTCAACAATCCGGCGATCGGCTTATCGATACGCTCACACGATCGAGAATGATTCTTCTGCAAATCACTATGAGAATCCCACTCACCATAATCACTGAGATATACCAGCGTATAACGCACGCCTCGTTCAGCCAGTCGTCGCGCAGCAAGGCAGCGTTGACCATACACAGCCGTCGTCGGGTTGTCTATCCCGTAAAGCTGCTGCGTCTCCTGAGTTTCCTCGGCCAGATTCAACGTTTCCGGTACCGACTGCTGCATACGAAACGCCAACTCATAGGCATTAATGCGAGCCTGCAACTGCGCATCCTGCGGATATACTTTCGCCGTTAATCGATTCAACTGCTGCAGAAACTCAAACTCACCACGCTGTTCGATTGCACTAACATCCGCCGAGCGTTTTCCAAACGACAGAGGATTCGACGGATCCAGATGCAATTGCACTCCACCATAAGTCGGGCCCAGATAATGTGCGTCAAAGTTTTCTTTGACGCGTGGATCTTTGAACTCTCCCAGAAACACAAACTTCGGCAGATTCTCATTCAGCGTTCCCAGGCCATAATTGAGCCAGGACCCAATAACCGGCTCCGGAGCATCCAACTTATGCCGCCCGGTATGCATCTGAAACTCCGCCGCGTGATCATTGTCGGTTGTCCACATTGAGCGAACCACGGCCAGATCATCTGCACAGTTTCCCAGATGAGGCAGCCAGTCGCTGACTTCAAGTCCCGTCTGGCCATACTTTCGAAAGCCGACCTGCAGAGGAAAAATCTTCGAATGCAGCTCACGCTCAAATCCCACGACCGAACGGGATCGTTCCAAATACATCGGCAGCTTCTGAGGATTCGGAAGATTTGTCTGATCGTACGTCTTTCCGCTGAGCTTGTTCAGCAACGGCTTGGGATCGAACGTTTCCATCTGGCTGACTCCGCCCGACAGAAAGATCCAGATGACGTTCTTCGCCTTTGGGGCAATATGTGGTCGGCCATCAGGCACGGAATGTCCACCAGCTTCCGCTGCACGAACAAACCCATCCTGATGCAACATGGAATTCAGCGCGATGCCACCAAATCCGAGACCAAGATTACTCAGAAATGTTCGTCGTGTACGACCGCAGAAAGATGAATGTTGTTTGCTCATTGATTGTCCTTACCCACGTCTCAACTTCTTATTTTTCAACAATTGTTTCCGTCGCCCTGAGCCTGAGGCGATAGCCGATTCGACCACTACAAATCGGCTAGCGCCTCAGGCTCAACGGCCACTCACCTGACGGTGACAAAATCATTGTGATTCATCAACGCGTGCACCAGATTCTCTCGTGATCGAACTGCCGCATCGAAGTCGGCCGAAGATTCACTCTTTGCGGCGACCAATCGAATCGACTGCTCCTGCAGGAATTCTTTCGACGCCTGAAACTCCGCTTCTCGCGGCTGACGATTCAAGACCTGCAAGAAGGCCAGATGAATAAACTCATCAGAGGACGCTTCACTCGAAGCACTGACTTTTTCCCAAAGTCGTTTCGCCAACGAACGACTCAACGATTTCGTCAGCTCACTATTCGTCAGCGCGAGCGCTTGCTGAGGCTGCACGGATGATGTCCGCTTGTAGCAGTCACACGCGTTCGCCGCGTCAAATAACTCCAGGAACTCCATCTTCTCTTCGCCATGGTGAGCAAAGTAAAGACTGCGTCGGCGAGATGTCATGCCTTCTTTGTGATCGATCTCATGACCACCCATGGTTGGATCGAGCTCTCCGGCAACCGACAACAGGCTGTCTCGCACAACCTCCGCCTGCATTCGCGAGGCAGGAAATCGCCAATAGGTCTTGTTGTCGGGATCTGTCGTATTCCTTGCGACAACCGTTGCTGCTTCGTCTCCGGCGGACTGAGGCAACATGCTGGCCAGTTGATAAGTTTCACTGGTTACGATCAGCCGATGGATGTGCTTCATCGACCAGCCTGAATCCATCAGTTCACAGGCCAGCCAATCCAGCAATTCAGGATGTGTCGGCCGACTGCCGTTACGCCCCAGATCATGGGTTGTCTCCACGATCGCCTGACCAAAATGGCGCAGCCAGATGTGATTCACAGCAACCCTGGCCGTCAGTGGATTATTCTTATCGGCAATCCAGCGCGCCAGCACCGTTCGCCGTCCGGAGCTGGTCTGCGGATATTTTAGGGACAACGCCGTGTACTCATCCAGTGCTTTGGCCAGATTTCCATTGGCCGTGTTCACTGCAGTCGTGGCTGCAGTCCGAGTTGTCTCGGCCGTCTGCTTTTCTTTGTTCGCGGCATCAATCGCCGCCTGTTCGCCCGACTTAGTCGCGGCCAGCGTTTTAGCCTCCGCAACCGCAATCGCAACCTCCGCGGCCATCACATTGGCCCTCGCCAAAGTAACCGCCGCTTGTCGCTCGGTCTGACAGGCTCTCTGGATCAAGGCCTTCACAGAAGGTTCATCCTTTCGATCTTCAGACAGCAGCCCAGTTGCATATCTCGCCCCATCAGCCTCAATGCGCTGTGTAAGACTTTGGAGATCCAGTTCCGCCGCCGCGACTCGAGCTTCCGCCGCATCAATCTTCAATGTCGGCAACCGTAACGCATTCCGTGCTGCAAATAATCTGGCGACAGCCGCCTGAACGGCTGGATCCAGCGCCACTGCGGAGTTGGCTTTCGACGTTGCCGGTGCCTGACAAAACCCTGTCACCATCCAAGGCATCGATCCGGCCGCAACCGGAGCATCCACAATATCCTGCCCGTCGACAAAACCGGGGGCTTCAAAGTTGAACGACAACAGTCGCATGCCATCCGGCTGATTAAACTCCAGAGCATCATAAATCGCTTCAGTGCCCGGCCGGCAATCCAGAAACAAACCTCGCTTGCCATTGGCCTGAGGCTTCCAGCCATTCAGCGCGGCGGGCACCGCATTGACGATCACAACTTCATCTCGGATCGACCTCACCGTCAGCAGAAACTGGTTCTGTGCAAAGTCCAGTTTCATCTCGACTCGAAAACGATTCTGTTGCTTTGATAAGTCGTAACTACCGGCGACGAACTCATTAAAGCCGCCGGGTGAATATGTCTTTACGGACCCATTTTCAAAGGCCACAAAGCCCCCGGTAGCTCCCTGAGCGATATCAAGGCCGAGCTGCAAATTGGTATGGCCATCTTTGACAACCTGGACAAGATAAGACACCGTCGCCTGGTCTTTGAGATCATCAATTCCCGGAAGCCCATGGGATAACGCTCTGCGTCCCACTTTTGCGTCGAGCACCAACGACTGCGTTCCTTCCAAAACCTGACTGTTCGCATTTTCGCCCGCTTCAGTCAGAACTCGAACAGCGTTTTCGCGAGTCGCCAGCAAAGCAGCTTCAGCTGCAAGCAGTTCTTCTCGCAGCTCCGGGGGTTCTGCCGTCAGTGAATTCTTTGCATCCGCCAACTCTTTGATCGCAGAATCCAATGCAGCCTGACGTTTGCTTCGTTCCTCTGCTCGTATGGATTCTTTCATACCCGGATAAGCGGCTTCTATCGGCAATGTCATTCGTGCTGTCTGCAAATGATCGCCGCCAAGCACGGCCGGAGCGGCTGGCGTCATGGGCGGCTTGCCTTCGATCTTCAGGCGCGAGTCACCCTTCGAAAACATGAACGTCTCAGCATCAAGATACTCATCGAAGACTCGCACCATTCCGGTCTTAATAGGACCGTAGGGTTTGCCGTAAACATACTTCTCGAACATCCCGGGATCGGCTTCACCGGGGACGCGATCGTGTCGTAATTCCAACGGTTCAAAAAACGCTCGAAAGTGAAAATATTCTTCCTGAGTCAGCGGATCGTACTTGTGATCGTGACATTGCGCGCAATTCAGAGTCATCCCCAGAAAAGCTTTTCCTGTGTGCTCAACCAGATCCTTCTTCCAGGTTTCGTAGTTCCACTTAAACCAACTGCGAACCAGATAACCTGTGGCGACGATGTTCTGATCATCCTTCGGCATGACTTCATCTGCCGCCAGCATTTCTACAATCATCTGTTCATAGGGTTTGTCTTCGTTGATCGATCGAACAATCCAATCTCGCCAGCGCCAGACCATGGGATAACTATTCATGACATCCGGTACGGAACGTCGGCCATACCAATCGCTGTAACGCCAGACATCCATCCAATGTCGTCCCCAACGTTCACCGTGCTGAGGTGAAGACAGCAGCTTATCCACGATGTTTTCATAAGCCCGCGGAGATTTGTCTTTGATAAACGCCTGCAAATCCTCAGCGGACGGGGGCACACCTATCAAGTCCAGATAAACTCGCCTTAGTAGCGTCGCTTTGTCCGTTCGTGGCATCGCAACTACACCTCGTGCGTCCCGCTGTGCGGCAATGAAGGCATCAATCGGATTCGAAGACTGGTTCCCTGCGACCACCGGCAATTCCGATCGAACCGGCTTCTTGTAGGCCCAATGCTGACGAGGATCCTCTTCTGGCTGTTCATCTCCGGGTGCTTCAGCGCCCGATTCGATCCAGCGCGTGATCAGACTGATTTGTTCGGCCGTCAGAGGCTTCCCTTCCGGCGGCATACGAACACTCTCATCGGCCGCAGAGATTCTCGCAATCATGTGGCTTGCGGCCAGGTCCCTCGGCACAATCGCAGCACCACTGTCACCGCCTTTTCTGGCCAACTCGGCTGTATCCAGTCGCAGTGCTCCCTCCTGCTTGAGAGCTCCGTGACACGAATAGCAGCGCTCGTGCAGGATCGGCTTCACATCACGGGCGTAGTCCACAATTAAGTCGTCGGCAAGGCAGGGCAGACCGGCGACAAGGATCAGTAACAA
>JAXMBU010000030.1:0-83433 GCA_046349735.1 Planctomycetaceae bacterium | reverse complement strand
CCGGGCCCTAAGCCGCAGTCTCGAGAAACCGCCGTGCTTATGTTGTCAGATGCCGTTGAAAGTGCCAGTCGCACACTGAAGGAGCCAACACCGCGCCGCATTCAGTCCCTGGTGCATGAAATCACTATGAAGCGACTCCTGGACGGCCAGTTCGACGAATGCAATCTGAAAATGAACGAGATTCGCATGGTCGAGGAGTCTCTTATCAAATCGCTGCTGGCGGCTCATCACGGCCGAGTCCGCTACCCAGGGCAAAAAACCGCGTAAGCAAGCGGGCTCTCGAATTCGGTCAGTGAAAATGTTCTGACAACCAGCACCGATTCAATCTCGAAAGTCTCGAGACGATCACATGCAGCGATATGACGCAAGGATCAGGCTGCCGGTGCAACAGCACTACTCCATTGAGGAGAACACCAGACACGCATTGTGGCCGCCAAATCCGAAGCTGTTCTTCATCGCTTTACGGATCTTCATGGCTCGCGGCTGAAACGGGACGTAATCCAGATCGCAACGCGGATCAGGATTGTCCAGATTGATTGTAGGTGGAGCGGTCTCGGTCTGCATGGCCTGAAAACAAAACACCGATTCGACACCACCGGAAGCCCCCAACAAATGACCGAGTTGGCTCTTGGTGCTCGAGACCGCAATTGCATCGGCATGACTGCCAAAGACGGTTCGAATCGCGCAGGTTTCAGCGATGTCACCCAACGGGGTGCTGGTTCCGTGAGCATTGATATGGTCAATTTCGCCGGGTTGCACACGCGCATCGCGCAGTGCCGCTCGGATTGCGTAGGCCGCTCCCGTGCCATTCGGATCCGGCGCCGTCAAATGAGTTGCATCGGACGATAACCCGTACCCCAGAACTTCGCCGAGAATATTGGCTCCTCGCCGCTTTGCGAACTCGTACTCTTCCAGAACCAGAATCCCGGCTCCTTCAGAAAGTACAAAACCGTCGCGATCGCGATCGAATGGGCGACTCGCGGCCTGCGGGGAATCATTGCGAGTGGAGAGAGCTCCCATGCGGGCGAATCCGGCAATCCCCATCGGAGTCAAACCAGCTTCTGTGCCACCGGTAATCATCACGTCGGCCACATCCATCTGAATCAGCCGAAATGCATCACCAATGGCGTTTGTTCCTGATGCACATGCGGTACAGACGGCGGTGTTGGGACCTTTCAGTCCCCACCGCACAGAGATGTTGCCGCTGGCAGCGTTAATAATTAGCTTGGGAATCATGAACGCTGAGATTCTGTCGGGGCCGCGATCAAACAGCATAGAATGTTGCTGCTCAATTTCGTCAAGCCCCCCGATCCCGCTGCCCACCAGAACGCCATACCGATAGGCGTCACCTTCTGAAAGATCTATCTTCGCGTCATCAATCGCCTTGTGCGCTGCGATCATCGCAAACTGACTGAAACGGTCGACACGTCGAAGTTCTTTGCTTTCAATTGGCAAATGAGAGAGGGGGTCGAAGTTTCTTATTTCGCCCCCGAAGCGGACCTTAAAGTCGCGACAGTCGAATCGCTGAATGGTACCGACACCGCTTTTGCCTGCACAGACCGCCTCCCAGACGTCGTCCAGTTCGCAGCCAAGCGGAGTGACAACGCCAAGCCCGGTCACTACTACTCGACGGCGTGACATCATTCAGCTCGCGGCGCAAAAAAGAACTCGCAGCACCGAACCAACGGAATCCTCAGCGACAATGCCGGAGTGCCGATGCCTGTGAGGCGATCAGCACCGCCAGCATGAAGCTGCCGTAATGGTTGACGGATGAATGCGAGTGAAGGAACTATTGCTTACCTTCAATGTAAGTGATCGCATTACCGACGGTCTTGATCTTGTCGTAGTCTTCGTCTGGAATCTTGACGTCGAATTCGTCTTCAAGAGCCATTACGAGTTCAACAATATCAAGAGAATCCGCCTTCAGATCATCAACGAATGAGCTGGTGCGGGAGATTTCTTCTTTAGGGACGTCAAGCTGATCGCTGACAATACCAATCACTTTTTCTTCAATCGACACTGATGCTTTCCTCCAGCGAAACAAAACACTGACAGGTGTTTTCGAACACCGCCAGTCGTCCGGGGAACTGCTCCGGGCACCTGCTCCAGTCGCAGGCGATCGTCCGGTCCGCGAATCGTGCGGAAGATATATCGGGTTTGCGAATTCGTGTAAACCCGTTTAGCCGGGCAGTCTGCCGCATTTCCGGAGTGCGGGTCAATTTTCTGCGACATCATTAAGGTGACGCGCTCGTTTAGCCCGTCAGTTTTGGAGTTTGGCAGAGAGTTTACCGTTTTTTGAGTTTCACTCGCGATTCGGGATTCCACAGGAGAGGGCGAAATTCGTGGCGGGCTGTGCTCTCAAGATCTTCGAGCCGTAGGCCCGGTGGCGTAATCGGGCGAATCCGGGCGTGTTGGTTTGCGGCGGGCGGTCGGGGCTCTATCCTGCGTTTCCAACTTTCACCTGCGGTGGCTTGACCACGGTGATCAGTAACCTCCCTTTTGCCCTCCGCGTTTCTTGATGGCATCCATTCCCTTCGACGTCCAACCAGCCTGGTTTCCTGCTGCGGGATCATTTCCTGATTCCGGCTCTGGGGACTTTTCGCGGCACTTTATAAGGAGCGTTCCGCTGACGTTCCTGAATAAGACCCCTTGCGTTCAGGTGCAAGCGTTCGCTGTTCCCACTGATTATTCACATCCTGAATCGCAGCCGTTTCGGACCGTCGAATGGGAGCCATGCATCTCCTCGAAGATCATTGGTCAGAGTGGAAATACAAGCGGCTCATGGTGATCAACTGATTCTGCTGTTCGTATTACGCTGTGCAATTCCCGTACTGCTGGCCCTCTGTCTTGCCAGGCCAGTTCTGACTGGCTCCCGACTTCCTTGAAGGCGACTCACCGGTTTCACTGGTGATTCTGCTGTGTGGACACAAGTTATTCGATGGACACGATTTGATCCGTCTGGCTCGTTTTGAAAAAGCTGTCGATGCCGCATGTCAGATCGTTAACGCGGTCGGTCGATGGCTCCGAGAAGGTGGCCGTGATTCAAACGGGGGCGTCCGACGCCGTTGTTTGACCAGCCGGTCTTCGACAGTGAAGCCGTTGTTCGCCGACTGCGGCAAATCAAAGAGGCCGGGTATGGGGCCAGCGACCGGCAGGCTTCGCTGAATGAAGCGTTGAAGACTGTCGATGCGATGTCGCATGCTCGCCGCGAACTGATTGTCATCAGCGATTTTCAGCCGGCGGATTGGCGAACGTTAAGGCCGCGCACCGCCGAATCGATTCGAGGGCAATTGGCTTCATTGATTCCTTCTCATTGACGCTGTTGCCAATCTGGTCAGCCCGTCGGTAGTAACATCTCTGTGGAATCAGCAGGTTTCCTCGCCGAGCTCTGGGAGTTGGCCAGCAGATTTCTGTGCGAGCAGATCTGCGGAATCACGGCAGCACGCCGATTGAGAATGCTCGTGTTGTGCTGGGGCTGGATGGAGCAGAAGATCGTCCGTTTCGCAAATTACTCACGGCGAACGGGCGACTCAAACACTGTTCCCGCTTTCTCGCTGAGAAACCGAACCGCGTCAGTCGAAGTCGAAGTCATCGCCGACGATCCTCTCAAGGATGATAATCGTTATGCGGCGGCAGTGACGATTTGGGACAGTATTAACGTCCTGCTGGTTGATGGAGATCCCAGCGGGCAAGCGCACAAAGTGGAAGCCGATTATCTGTCGATTGCTTTGACGCCATTTACCTTTGGTCGAGTGCGGCTGGCTGATCTGGTGCAGACTCAGACCGTGCAATCGAAAGATCTGACGGAAGAACGCCTGAAGACTTCGCGCGTCGTAGTGCTGGCGAATGTCTCCAGGCTGGAGCCTGCTCAAGTCTCTGCGTTAACGGGCTTTGTGAACGATGGCGGTGCTTTGCTGGTCTGCGCCGGAAACAAGATTGATCTGAATTGGTATCGCGAGCAGATGTTTGCCAATGGTGGAGGCCTGCTGCCAGCGGCGTTTGGTATTCTGAAAGGGCAGATCGAGTCCGATGGGAAAGCTGATGCTGCCACCGGAACTGTCAATAAGAGTTCTCATATTGTCGCGCAGCATTTTGATCATCCGGCTCTGGGTTTGGCGTCGAACCGGCTGTGGTGGTTATTGACGGCGGAGATTCGACGTTGGCATGAAGGCTGGCCAAGTGGATGGTCGCAGCGATGTCGCGGTATTGGCGCGGCTGGATTCGGGCGATCCGTTGCTGATCGAGCGTCGAGTTGGGGATGGCGTCGTGTTGCAGATGGCGACGTCTGTGGTCTGGACTGGGTCGACTTGCCTGTTCGACCTTTTGTACGTTCGCTGATGCAGCAGATTATTCACGATGGCGTCAGGGATTTCTCCGCCACGAAATATTGTAACCGGTGATCCGGCCGTGGCGATGTTGCCGGAGCGCTCGAACAAGCGGCTTAACATTGTCGGTTGTCACTCCAGATGGGGCTCGACGAACTCTGAACACGACTTACAGGGCAAACTGCAATTGGCGAGGTTTGAGGAAACACAACGGCCCGGCGTATACGCGATGTCAACGCCTGCGGCTGAAACAATTCACTTCGTTGCGGAGACTTCTCGCAGTGAATCAGACCTGAGCATTCTGCCGGAACCGGCACTGGTCGAGCTATCAAAGAGTCTGGCGTCCACGCTGATTAAATCTCCGGCCGAGTATTTGGAACAGGATCGTCTGCGGCGACACGGTCAGGAGATCTGGAAGTTTGTGCTGGCGGCCTTTCTGGCATTTATGTTTCTTGAACTCATCCTGCAACGCTGATTCGCGAGGTTCGTCTATGACAACGCTGCGATTTGTTGGTGATGTTCCACTGTGGGCTGGTTTATTGGCGACCGTGGTCGTGCGTGCTGTGGCGTTATTCAGCCGTGAAAGTTTTGACCTGCCGCATCGACTTCGTTGGCTGCCGTTGCTTCGATCTTTGGCGTTTTTGCTGGGGTACTGGTGCTTACCGGGCCGCTGCCATCATCGGATGATTCTTGGCGAACTTGGTCGAGTCAAAATTTATGTCGATTCCCGCAGCATGACGATGCAGGATCGTCTGTATCGACCGGAAGAAAGTTGCTGGTTGCCGAACAGTTGGGATGGATCAGTGCCGGGCGAATCGATTCCAAGCTGCTAAAACTTGCCGATCAGTTGTCTGAGGCTCGGCAGGGATTTGTGGATGCGATTACTCCGAAGAGTATTGCACCTGCGACCAAATCAGGTTGCGAGTTCTGGTCAGTACCAACAGCGGCGGCCGATCCGAAAGCTGCCGATGCTGCAGCAACGAATCCCGCGGCTGTTGGTGCTGTCCCGACTGTCACGGCCAGCATGGTTCGAACGGCGGTTGATGCGTTTCGTTCGCAGTTGCTGGAGTTAAAGACGTCTCTACCGTCAGAACTCTCAGAGCGATATCAAAACGAATTGCTTCAACCGCTGGATGCGACAGCCTCTACAATTGACGCGGATACGGCCGCCGCGGCGAATGCTCTGATCGGCCTGGCCAAAGTCTGTGAGTCGCTCGAAGGTTCTGTCCGCGGTTCGTTTGAGACCGAGGTTTCGCGCATCGTTGAATCGGGCGACGAATCGATTCGCTCGGCGCTCGCCATGTTTGATGAAACTCCGCGTTGGCGTCGGTTAGAGATGGGGTTATCGGAATCATCAGCAAAGATTCTGGAGAAGCTCCGAGAACAGCATGATGTTGAAGTGCTGCGGTTGGCGGGTGACAAAGCGGAGTTGTTGGGCACTACGCCTGCAACTTCCTCCACTGACGGAGTCGATGAGAAATCTGAAGGCGAGAACGAAAGAAGTGCTGAGGACTTTTCCAGTGTCACGGACCTGAGTTCCGGCATCGTGGCGACTCAGAAATCTGTCAACGCTTCGGACAAATCCAGCGATGTCCCGTCGACAGACACCAACGCTTCCGATGCCGCTCAAGCGAAGACCGCAATCGTTTTAATTACTGATGGTCAGCACAATTCCGGCCCGTCACCATTACAGACGGCACAGGTTTTAGGCGGTCAAGGTGTTCCGTTTTTCAGCGTGTCGCTGGGAGCGTCGCAACAGGCGGCCGATTTGGCGGTGATCGGGCTGGAACACCCGGATCTTGTCTTCCAAAAAGATCGTGTTCGCGGCGTGATGGTTGTTCGTGATCAGATGACGCCTGGAAAACCTTTTGTTGCTCAGATCAGCTATCAGGATCAGGTGCTTTGGCAGCAGCAATTGGAAACTCAGAATGTTGCCGAAAGACGGATCGAATTTGATTTCGAAATCGATGAACTCGTGACAAAACTAGGAGCTCAGTTTGCTTCCGACATCAAGCAACATGCCGTCCCGTTGGAGTTTCAAGCGTCAATTGCCGCGTTGCCCGAAGAGTCCGAGACGGACAACAATCAGCGTGCGATGAGACTGGCCGCCATCGTCTCCAGCTACAAAGTCCTGTTGATCGATGGGCGTTCTCGCTGGGAAACTCGGTATCTTCGCAACGTCTTTGACCGCGATGAACAATGGTCGATTAACACCGTGATCGTTGGGCCGGGAACTGATCACGCGGGTCTGACAAGAGGCGAAGAAGAGGGACAGTTTCCAGGCAAGCGAGAAGAATTGTTTGCTTACGATCTGGTGATCTTCGGCGAAGTCGCTCCGGAACTGTTTAATGAGCAGGACTTTCAATGGCTGAGTGAGTTCGTGGAAACTCGTGGCGGTGGCATCGTGTTTATCGATGGTCAGCGCGGTCGTCTGCGGCAGTTCGCCAGCACAAAGCTTGGCAGCCTGATTCCCGTTGAATGGCTGAACGAAACGATTGCCGCTAAACCAACATCATTGCAATTGACTGATAAGGGTGCCTCAGAAAGTGCGTTGCGATTATCACCGGACGCGGAGCAGAATCGTCGCTTCTGGACTGAGTTGCCGCCGCCTCATTCGCTGGTGGCGGTGAATGCTTTGCCAGGGGCTGAAGTCCTGATCGAAGCCAACGTGGATGGTCGTCAGAGGCCAGCGATGGTGACGCGTTTGTTTGGTTCCGGTCGAGTGGTCTATTTCGCATTCGATGAATCCTGGCGTTGGCGTTTCAAGACGGCCGATCTTTGGCATCAACGCGCGTGGAATCAGTTGGCGAAGTATGTGATGCCTCGGCCGTTTGCAGTCAGTGACGAATATGTGTCACTGGATACAGGCTCCGTGCGTTACGACTTTGGAGCAACTGTCGATGTTCGAGCACGTCTGTTGGGGCTTGATGGAAAACCGGCGACTGGTGTTTCTGCTGATGCTCTGGTTTGGAAAGAGGGCCGCATTGTTTCAACAGTAAGCCTGACTCCTGATCCTGATGTGCCAGGGATTTATCGAGGTCGCGTCCCGGCCTTGCCAGAGGGCGAGTACGAAGTCTCGGTTCGAGCCGCCGGCTATAGTGACGCGGCTTTGAAGGCTCGCAGCCGGTTTGTGGTGCTGCCACCGGAATCCGGCGAGATGACTCAGACTTCGGCCAATGAAACGTTGCTGAAACAGATTGCCGCCGCTTCCGGAGGAGGTTACCTTCGTGAAGAGGAATTGTTTCGATTGCCGGAATTGTTGAGTCCTCTCAGCAGCGGTCGAGTCGTCGAATCCGACACGCAGATCTGGCAGAGCTATTGGTGGTTTGCCGCAATTGTTATCCTGTTGACGGTTGAATGGGCGTTACGAAAACGAGCCGGGTTGCTTTGAACGGTGATGGCTTTGTGCCCGACAGCATGGTTGCTGCAGGCACTGTGCAAGTAAAGGAAGATTCACGATGAGTGTTTCGCTTGATCCCGTTGTTGCTCGAAAACTCGAAGAATTCGGACGTCGTCGGTTTCGACTGATCGTCGCGCGAGGACTTTGCGCGGGCGTTGCGACGTTCCTGATCTGTGTCGCGATCGTCGCTGCAATCGACTGGTATTGGCTGCTGAGTGATCGTACGCGATGGGCTTTGAGCGCGGCCATTTATTTGCCGGTGATTGTTGTTATCTGGACAACCAGCCTGCGCAGGATTCTGCATCGGCCGCTGAGGGAAGAGATCGCATCACAAGTGGAGATGACGGAACCGCAGCTTCGAGAGAATCTGCTTTCGGCCGTTGAACTGGCGACTGATGATCCATCCTCTCTGCATGACTCCCCGGTGTTTCGAAGTTTGCTGCAGGGCAAAGTGGCCGAGCAGATGACTCGGATCGAAGTTCCAGCGTTGCTGCCCCTGAAGCTTGTGGCTCGATGGATGGCGGTTGCGGGAGTTGTCGTGGCGATTGCAGCTGTTCTGCTGTTGTCGAGTAATCATCGTTACCGCCAGCTTGCGGCCCGTGCAATTCTTCCGGGAGCCAACATCGCGCGGGTTTCTCGAGTCAACGTCGAGATTCTGCAGCCGACTCCGCATTCACTGATGATGGCCGAAGATGAAACGGTGGCGATCGTAGCATCGGTGACTGGCGGCAGTTTTGATGAGGTGACGCTCGAGACCTTTACAGAGAAACAGGGAGCTGTTCGACAGTCGATGCGTGGTCGCACCGAGGCTGAGTTCACATCCAACATTCATGTCATGGATGAATCGGTTGAATATCGAATTCTTGCTGGCGATGCGGTGACCGAGCGATTTCGAATCGAAGCCCGTCCGCGTCCTCGTGTGACGGCGTTTCTGAAGACGTTCGTCTATCCGGCCTATGCCCTGTTGCCCGACAAGACGGTTACGGAGAATCATGGCGACCTGCTGGTGCTGGAAGGCACGAAAGCAGAAATGCAGCTTGAGCTGGATCAGCAGGTTTCCGCCGCGGAATTGAGAATCGATCCGTCGGAGTCTGAGGAGATGGTCACGATCCCGTTGACGCCGGTTGCGGACAGCAAGAACGGCCTGCAATGGAAGGCGACTGTTCCTGTGGATGCGGCGGCCATTTACAAGGTGCATCTGGTTTCGAAGGAAACAGGGTTCGAAAATCTTTTCAGTCCGAAGTACGAAATTCGACCGCAGGCAGATCTGATTCCTCGCGCGGGTTTCGTGGATCAGAAAGAGACAACCCTGCTGTTGCCGCCCAATGATATCGTGGCCCTGAAAGCGATGGCGGAAGACGACCTGCCACTGGTCAAACTGGAGCAGCATGTTTCTGTCAACGGGCTGGACTGGATTGCCCTGCCACTTGATGCCAAACCGGACGCGGAGACAGAAGGTCGAAATCTGACGGCCGAGTGGCAATGGGATCTGCAGAATCACAAGCTGAAAACCGGTGACCAGGTGATGACCAAGCTTGTGGCAACTGACCGCAAGGGAAACATCGGTGAATCGATCCCGCTGCGAGTGATCGTGGCGGCTCAGGATTTCGATCCGGAGCGGCATACGATGATGGAACGCAAGGTTGAGTTCGTCGATGAGCTGGCGAAGTTTTCGGAATTGTTCCAGGAGCAGAAGGTGACTGCTCTGGAAGTCATCGAGCGACTGCGAAAGCCGGATCAGACCGAAGAGCAGGCTTCGCAGGATCGTAATGTGCTTACAGATCTGGCCAGCAAGCAACGCGAGCAGGCGGAGAAGATTCTGGCCAACATCCTTGCGGTTGAAAAAGACATGGCGGCCGGGGCGGATGCTTATGATCTGGATTTGATCGGGCGAGTTGTCGCGAGAATACAACGTGAGTATTCAAACGTACCGGCGTTTGCGTTGAAGGCTCGGCAGCATACCGAAGATGTGAATCGCAGGAATGGCGATCTGGACGTCATCAAACAGACATTTGAGCGGACAGCCGACGACGCCAAAATGATTCACGAACACTATCAGGTTCTGGCAACCCATAACTTCGTCACGGCTGTGGCAAGCGATATGGATGCATTGCTGCGTCAGCAGAAACTGGTCGTGGATAGTCCGACTCAAACGTGGGAACGATTGCAGCGTCAGGAAACGCTGGTCCTCAATCAGATTAAGGGAATTGAGCAGCTGGTTCGGGATCAACGGAAGCGATTGCCAAAGTATCTCGAAGGCCAGTTGAATGAGATGATCCGCTGGACGGAAACGAGTCGTGATCGGCTTCAGGAGTCAATGGAGTCGGCCGAGAAGCTGGAGCAGTTGAAGACGGTTTCAAAAGAGCTTCACAATCAATTGAAGGATCGCCAGCGGTTTGATGTGGTCGATGGGAATTTGTCCAATCGAATTGTGCATGCCTGGCGAGATCTCGATATCCGCGCGGGAAATCTTCACCTTCCGATAGACCAATTAGCACGAGCCATACAGCAGGAGAATCAACTGACGGCTCAGGCGGCAACGTCGCAGGATTCTGCGGCAGGTCAGAAAATCCTTGATCAGGCCGAACGCTTTGTGGCGGAGATTGACATGAAGCATCGGCGAAGTCTGGACCAGCTTCGAATTCGCAAAGAGCTGACTCAGGTTCGCAAAGATGGCGATGCTCAGTATGTCGCTGATGCGGGCCTGGCTCATCGTGCCGTGGTTTCATTGCTGAATCAACATCGTGAGGTTTCGCCTCAGGAATCACCGATTTCCGCGAGGCTTCTGGAGGTTGCTCCGGCCTATCGAATTCTTGAAGCCGGGCATGAACTTACGATTGTGCGTGATGCTCTGGACGAGCTGACGAATCTTGAACGGTGGGGCTCACAGGATCTGCAGGCCCGCATCGAGCATCCTCGTGTCTGGGATCTTGTGCAGCGCGGGTTCGAACTGACAAGTCAGCGGCTGCGTGAAGCGGGCGTGAAGAATGAAATTATTGGCGCATTTGATCAGACACGCTGGACGGCAGAAGCACGGGATGCGGCTCGCAAGATTACCGAGCGACGCTGGAAACGCGAAGCGATGATTGGCGCCGGGCATGAGTTGGTGCAGATCCGCGATCAGCTTGCTGCCGTGATCAAGACGATTGAACCGGTGATGGAAGATGCTCGCAACGTTATTCGTCGTTATTCACCGACGATTCCACAAATGGCGGCTCAGACGGCCGAGCAGATTCGAGAGCTTGAAGAAGCGACCACGGAAACAGCCGATGTCGTCGAGCAGCAGAATTCTTCGTCGGAGAATCCCGAGACCGCTCAGCAACTGGAAGAGCTCGAGCAGCGACAGGAATCCATCAATCAGCAGATTGCAGATTTGACCGAAGCACTTATCGAAGATGCGAATGCTCAGGATCTGTTGGAGGAATCTCAACGTGAACGCGCGCGAGATGCAGATGACAGTATCGCGATGATTCAGGATCCGGCGACCAAAATGAATGAAGCCATGGAGAAGGCTCAGGAGCAGGCAGCGCCGGAACAGCAGGCGAAAGAGCTTGCTCAGGCGGCGGAACAACAGGACAAAGCGGCGAAGGCGCTGGAACTGGTTGCCGAGCATTTCGATCAGCTCGACAAGGGCCTCGACGTGGCCGACACGCGAGCTGAACTGCGAGAAGCTGAAAAGGAACTGGGAATTGTTGAGCTGCTCGATAAGCAATACGACACCAGCGAAGAGCTGGTCGAAATGGCAGAGAAGGAAACGTCCGAGTTGATCTCGGAACTCGAAGCCGAGTTGCAGAAGAATCCCGCGATGCAGAAAGCTCTGTCGGAGATTTCAAAGACCGCGTTGGAAGAGGCACGGAACGCGTTGGAGTATGCAGCCGAGGATGACAAGCTGCTTCAACGGGCGAACGAGCAGGCCGATCAGGAGTTTCAGCAGAAGAAACGGGATTTAGTCCAGGATCTTCGTGAAATGGCAGCGGACGCATCTCAGCTTTCCGGAGCATTGGTTGCTCAGGCCAGTCAGTCGGCGGCTCAGGGCAAGACACCAGAGGCTCAGCAGAAACTTGCAGAGACTCAGCAGAAGTTGAATGAAGCTACGGCGAAAGCGAACTCAGCCAGAGAAGAATTATTGTTGTCGGAATTGGCTCAGACCCTTCAGGAGACGAAAGCGACATTGGCTCAGGCGACAGAAACTCTAAAGCAGGCCAAGCAGAAAACTCAGGCGGGGAAGGATGAGAAGATCCATCCGGATGATAAAGCCAGAGAAGCGCAGAAAGTGGATTCAGAGAAGCGTCGTCAGCAGTTTCATGAGCAGCAGAAGAAGGCCGCTGCCGACGTCGCCAAGCGAGCTGAAGATGCCCAGAAACGTGCGGAGCAGGCCGTTCAGGCCGCCGAGAAGAATTTGGCCGCGGCGGATACCAGAGTTCAGCAGGCTCAAACACGGGCCAACGAGAAGCCAGACAATGCTGGATTGAAAAATAATGTGGCGCAGGAACAGGTTCGTCAGGCGGCAGAACAGAAAAAAGTGGCTGCAGCCAAGGCCGTTCTGCAGGATGCTCAGCAGAAAAGTCAGCAGGCGAATCAGCGGTCTGAAGAAGTGAAAAATAAACCGTTACCGGCCCTCGATGCTCAGAACCCGGCGACCCAATTGGCCGATCAGTACGCTGATGAGGCGATGAAAGCGGCCGAGCAATTGAACAAGAAGGCGGAGGAAGCTGTCGCAGCCGCCAACTTTGGTAATGAACTTTCGCCGCCAAAGAGTTCTCTGGCTCAGGCCGAAACACAGCAGGGCGAGATTACAGAAGATGTGGCGAGTGCTGCAGAAGATGTGTCACGCGCGGCTCGGCATGAGCGTCGTCTGAACAATCCGACTGTGGCCGAGCCTTTGCAGAGCGTCGCCAACAGTATTCAGCAG
Organism: Planctomycetaceae bacterium; assembly: GCA_046349735.1. Lineage (GTDB taxonomy): Bacteria > Planctomycetota > Planctomycetia > Planctomycetales > Planctomycetaceae > SXXK01. Next base: position 70,796 of record JAXMBU010000030.1, on the reverse strand, counting down.
GTGGCTCGCAATGAATCAAATACAGCGGAGCAGCAATTGAATGCGGCTGCGTCCGAGGCGGAACAGGCTGAAGCCAATGCCCTCGCGAATCCTCAGAACAATCAGCCTCAGCCCAACGGACAGGCGTTGAAAGCTCAGCAGGATGTGGCCAGGGCAGAGACTGCAATTAATCAGCAGGCCGGGAATCTTTCGGCGGTTGTCGATCCAATATTGGCTGCTGAGGCGGCTGCAGAAGCGGCGGCTCAGGAGTCCGGGGAGCCAGCGCAGGCTGCTGCGGCGGATGGGGCCAGTCCGGCAACAGGGACGAATGCGGCGGCTGATGCGACGAATGGGACAAATAAGACAAATTCGTCGGCAGCTGTTGCGGCAGCAGAACCAACACCAGAAGAGATGGCTCGTGGGGAACAGTTAGCGCGGACGCTGGATGAATTAGACAGATTACAGGCGGACGCAGCTGTGGCTACTCAGGCGAATGCCGATGCTGATCAGGCCGCGTTGGCTGCTCAGCGGAATGCAGCACAATTGGACACGTTGGCTCAGGCCGCACGTGCACAACAGGCTGCTCAGGCGGCCGCGCGACTTCGGAATCAGCAGGAGACGCTGATGGCTCTGGGGCTCGGGGGAACTCAGTCTTCTGATTCCGCATCGACAGAGCCACGCATAGCGGATTTTGAAGTGACGCCGGTGAATCGCAATGATGGCAAGAACTGGGGCAAGCTTCGCAGTCAATCGGCTGAAGATCTGACGAAAGGCAAATCGGAAGTTGTCTCAGAGGAGTATCGCAAGAGCGTTGAAACTTACTTCCGAGTTCTGGCAGAACGTGCGAAGAAGAAGTAACTGTTAAGGAATTGTTTCTTTGGGTCTCATGCACTGGTTTCTGGCTGGCAATTGAATGCGAATAAAAATGCGATTCTTGTTCCTGCTGTTGATGGTCGTCGTGCACCTGTTGCTGAGTCAATCCGTCTTCGCACAGGAAGTGGTGAAGCCTGTCGCCGATTCTCCGCAAGTTCCATCCGTCTTTCAGAAGGATGAGACCGATCTCGCGCTGGACCGGGCAATTGCTTATCTCATCAGTAAACAGCGAGAGGATGGCGCGATTCTGGATAAAGGGATCGATACGACCATGACATCGCTGTCGATCATGGCGCTGGCCAGCGTCGGCATTCAACCTTCGGATGTTTCTCCGGAGGGGCAGGCCATGCAAAAAGCACTGGCGTTTGTGCTGAAGGAAGATCGAGTCGACCCGAAGGGATATTTCGGGGCCAAAGACGGATCTCGCATGTATGGCCATGGCATCATCACCTTGATGCTGACCGAGATGCTGGGGATGGGGACAACCGTCGAACAGGATCAGTTGATCCATGATCGTTGTCAGAAAGCGATCGATGTCATTCTGGCCTCGCAGAAGCAGAAGAAACCGACTCACTTCCGCGGCGGATGGCGCTACGAGCCTCAGTCAACCGATTCAGATCTTTCGGCGACCGTCTGGCAGTTGATGGCTCTCCGATCCGCGAAGAATGACGGACTGCAGGTACCAGCCGGGGCGATTGAAGAGGCCGTTGAATACCTGAAGAGATCTTATGCGTCTCCGCTGGATGAGAATGGCTTGCCCGACAAGAAGGCCAGCGGGTTCACTTATGAACCGAACCAGAATAATCCAACGTTCACAATGACGGCAGCCGGACTGTTGGCGATGCAGGTTTGCGGCGAGTATGAGTCGCCGCTGGTCGCCGGGGCGGCTGATTGGCTGTTAGAACATCCTCCGAAGTGGGAGGAGCGTTTCTGCTTTTACGGAACGTACTACTACGCTCAGGGGATGTACCAGCGCGGCGGGAATCACTCGGAAACGGCTCAAAAGCTTGTGCAGGAAATGCTGCTGCCAAAGCAGGCCGGCGATGGTTCCTGGACGGCCGCCAACGGTGAAGAGAGAAACCACGGAGCTGTCTATTCGACGTCGATGGCCGTTTTGAGCCTTTCTGTGAAATACCACTATCTGCCGATTTATCAGAAGTAGAGGCCGCTGTTTCGCTGCTCATACTGCCCCGCACGGCCGTAAAGTGACGCGTTTCAGGGTGGTTGGGAATTTAAGGAAACTGGAATCCGCCAGACTTTTTGCTGTCCCATTGGCCCGTTAAACTTGCCCACAATACCCCATTGTTTCAGGTTCGAGGCAAGTGTGGGCGAAAGGGATTGCTGACGGTGTCGTCAGCATTGGGTTTCGATCAAGGGATCAGAGGGAGGCTTTCACAATGTTGCGTCATTTCATGAGCTGTATCATCGCAGTGGCCGCGGTGTCTGCTGCTGCTCAGGCTGGTGATCATTACTACTTTCCGGGCTATGCCTTTGCGGCTCCGCCGGTCGTTTACGCGGCCCCGGTTGTTAGCTATCAGCCGGCCTATGTTGTTCCGTCGGCTTCGGTGGTGTCTGTGCATTCGTATCCGGTCAGCACTATTGCCTATTCAACATCCTACTATGCACCGATGGTGCCAACGGTTGCTGTGGCTCCGTCACCATTCGCCGCATACTACGGAGCCCCAGCGGCTTACGCGGTTCCAGGCTACTATCGTCGCAACGGTCATTTCCGTCGCTATCGAGGCGTGGAAGTAGAAGTCGAACGCGATGGGGACATTGAGATTGATTACCGATAGTCGAGTTGTTTGTTTTTGATTCATCGAAGGTTTGAGCTGTCTCTTGATGGCTCAAGCCTTTTTTCTTGCGCTACAGATTTTTGGACTGCGGCAGCCTGCTGCCGCTTTTCGTGCAGCCAGCCTGCTGCCAAACTATGGATACGAGTCTCGTACTCATCGAGCAGTCGACGAAAAGTTGATCCACAGCAGGCTGTGGATCGGAAAGCTGCAGCGGGCTGCAGCAGTCCAAACAGGTGTAGGCGTTGCAGGAGAGTTTGATGTCACGAATGGTTTGGATGCTTCAGGTTGTCGTCTTGTTGCTTGCCATGGGGCCCAATGCTACGAAGGCTGATTCGTTTGTTTTCGTGAGTCTGCTGCAGGAACGGAAGATCGTTACGTTTCAGCGTTCGGTTGATTCCGGAGAACTTCGGCAAACTCAGATCACCGAATGCAGTGCGGAGCCCGCGTACCTGACAGCATCGAAAGATGGTCGTGTTTTGTTTGTTTCTTATCGAAGCACTGGGCAACTGGCTGCGTTTCACATTGATGCTTCGACTGGAGCATTGCAACTCATCAATGTGGTTGAAGCGGGAGAAGATCCTGCGTTCCTCATCCCCGATCGAACTGGACGGTTCCTGCTGACGGCCTATTATGTCAGCAACAAAGTGACAGTTCATGGTGTGCACGCCGATGGCCGACTGTCCGAGAAACCGGTGTGTTCCCTGCCGACGGCCACGAATGCTCATGGGGTCTCGATCGATTCGAAAAATCAATCGGTCTATGTGTCACATACGGGGGCCAATCGAATCGATCAGTTTCGCTTTGATCAGGAGACCGGAATCCTGACGGCTCTTGACCCGCCATTCGTCACGGCTAATGCAATCCAGAATCCTCGACACATTATGATCCATCCGTCGGATCGCTGGGCGTATTGCAGCAACGAAGCCGGAGGCAGCAATGAAGATGGGGCCTCACTGTATGCACGGGACTCAAAAACCATGCAGCTGAAGCAGGAACAGTCGGTGCTTTCTCTGCCAGAGACATTCGACGCGAATCAGAACTCGACCGCTGAGTGTTTGCTGACTCCTGACGGGCAGCTCTTGTACGTTGCGAATCGCGGTCATAACAGCATCGCTGGCTTTTCGGTCGATCAGTCCAACGGCCGTCTCAAAAGAGTCTCGATCACGCCGACAGAAGCCGTTCCACGATCCTTCACGATCAGTCCTGATGGTCGACATCTTTACGTGGCTGGTGAAACCAGTGGTCGAGTGGCTTCGTACGCAATCAAGGCCAGCGGAGAACTGAAACTGCTGGACATTGTGGAATCCGGCCCGATCTCGTGGGCAATCGTTGCTATGGATATCAACGACTGATTGGAAATCACTTTCGCCCTGAACAGTCAGCATCAACTTCGCTGGTCACATCTTCGAGCCCGCAACGCTCCATGAATCGTCAGCGAAACATGCGACTAAAGATCTTCAGAATTCGTGCAACACCGAGTGATGCAGTGAGCTGTTCCATGCGAGACTGAATTTTAAAATGAGCATCGACTGCAGCTGCATCTGCATCGAAGTTGTTGTGACCGCAGCCGATGCAATAGCGTACTCCGGGATCCAGTTGCTTTTGGCAAACGGTGCAATGATTTCGAGATCTGGTGCCGGGGCGAGGAGCTTCCGGGGTTGCAGTTCTGGTTTTGTCTTTCCTCGTCCTGGAAGCTGGCTTGCGAGCAGGAGGCATACGAGACAGCTCCTCGAAAGCATGCTCCGATTCAGGAAGCAACCCTTCGAGATCGAATTCTTCGCCAAAGCTGAAAGCTTCTGAGTATTCGTCAGAAGGCTCGGCTGAGGATGGAACACCCGTGGCAGAGTCAATGCCCTGATTTTGCGCGGCTGTTGCTGGAGCTGAGATCACGCTTCGGCACGAGGGACACTTAAATTGCTGCCCCACTTTGTCTGCTCGGACGCTGATTTTAGCGTCACAAAACTCGCAGGTAATTCGTATCGACATCGGAAGATTCACGAGAAGATTCTGAAGGAGTGATCTCACCACGGATTACAGATCAAACGACTGACCGTACTGTGGTATAATCGGAGGCAAATCAGAGCATTCCTCGACCAGTTTACTCATGGCCAAAGCCGATTTGGATTCCCCATGGACAAGAAATATTTGTCCGGCCCCCCCCTTCTTCAGAAGTTCTCCGAACCACCACTCAAAGTCGCCGGCATCGGCGTGAGCGGACAAGCCGTTGATGATTTCAACCTGGGCTCGCAGCGGAAGAATCTCACCGTGTATGCGGAGTTCCTGGCGGCGTTCGACGATCTTTCGGCCAAGGGTGTGCTCAGCCTGAAAGCCGATGATCATGATCGAATTGTTTTCATCGGCAACGCTGTGCTTCAGGTGATGGACGACTCGACCATTTTCACACATACCACCAGCAGCAATCACCACGAAAGGTCCGGGGCGACGATTTAAGGCCATACTCTCTTCCTGAGACTGAACATAAGTCAGACCCGGGAAGTCAAAAATGTCATCATCATGCTTGAGAGTTTCCTGAACGTCACTGTCCATATCAGCGGCATGCTCGCGGTGGACATCCGTCAGACGAATCGCCAGAGGGCTATCGATGAAGACGGGAACTCGGCAAAGAGCGTTTTCATTGCGAAGTTCATTCAGCAGATAGACCAGCATCTGCGTTCTGCCAAGGCTGAAGGCTGGAATAATCACCTTGCCCTGAGCACGTGAGGCCGCGCAGATAACGCGTTGCAGTTCAGCCTTGACGTTTGAGGAATCTTCGTGGAGGCGGTCGCCGTAGGTCGATTCAGAGATCAACACATCGCATCGTTCGACCGTTTCGGGATCCATCAGAATGGGTTGGTTTCTCCGCCCAAGGTCGCCGGTGAACACAACGCGCTTCCATTCGCCCACTTCCAGCAGTTCCAATTCTACGATGGAGGCTCCGAGAATGTGGCCAGCGTGATGGAGGCGAACGCGAGCGCTGTCTGATATTTCAGACCACTCGTTGAACGGGACGGTTTCAAAAAGCTTAGAGGTTTTTCGAGCATCCTCCTCTGTATAGAGCGGCTTGGCGTTATGTCCTTGTTGACGGGCCTTCTTTTGAGCGTAACGCGCGTCTTCCTCCTGAATCTTTGCGCTATCCCGCATCATGATGGTGGCGATATCCGCGGTGGCTTCACTGCAATAGATTGGACCTCGAAAACCGGCTTTGTAGAGCCCGGGGAGATTACCGCAATGGTCAATGTGAGCATGTGAGAGAATGACTGCGTCGAGCTTTTGGGGAGTGCAGCGAAAACGTTCGTTTTTTGGCCTCACCTCTTCAGACCGCCCCTGAAACAGGCCACAATCCAGCAGGAGTCTGATCGAATCTGTCTCGATCAGGTGTTGACTGCCCGTAACTTCTCCAGCGGCCCCAAGAAACGTGATTTTCATGGAAAAGTTGCCTTGGTCAGGTTTGCAGATTTGATGGATTTCGATGACAAACTGTTGCTATTCTGCAACGATATCTGGGCGGATGTTCACAAGTCCGTGATTTTATCTGGAATTCCAGTAAAATCTTACGAACATACGTGCCCTCTGTTGTTGTAGAGTGGGACAGGGGCGAATGCGAGCCTTAATGAGTTCAGGAGTGACTTGGCGATGCAAACCGTGAGAAGCTTTTTTCGGTTGTTCGGGAATACAGGCCTGGCGTTGACGTTATCGGTCCTGGGTTCCAGCCTGTTGGCCGATGAAGCGAAGAAATCAGAAGAAGCAGGTGCTTCTGCCGCTGTTGAAGGGGCCGAGGTTCCACTTGGGGAATTCATCGACCAGCAGATCCGTCAGGGATGGCAGGACAATGAGATTGAGCAGTCAGCGGCCGCAACGGACGAAGAGTGGGTCCGCCGAATCTACCTGGACCTGTTGGGTCGAATCCCGACCATGGAGGAAGCTCGCAAGTTTCTGGCCGACGAGAGTCCTCGTAAACGTTCTGTTCTTGTTGAAGAACTTCTGGACCATGAAGACTACGTACGCAATTTCACCACAGTCTGGTCAAACAACTGCATCGGCCGTGGTGCTCCCCAGCGCGTCAGCCGAACGGGCATGGAGAAGTTCTTCCGGGAAGCTTTTGCTCGTAACCGACCATGGAATGAAATCGTCGTCGATCTGGTGACGGCGTCAGGTCACTATGAAGAAAATGGTGCCGTGAACTACACGCTGGCACAGATGCAGAATCAGGATGATGGCGTACAGTTGACAGCCATGACTGCTCGTTTGTTTCTTGGACTGCAGGTGCAGTGTACTCAGTGCCACAACCATCCGTTTAATAAGTGGCAGCAGGATCAATTCTGGGAGTACAACAGCTTCTTCCGCCAGGTTGGTAAGATTGATCATCGCAAGCTCGACCCGAACACGGGCCGCATGGTTGATGACTACTCAGAAGTGGTTTGGCAGGAATTCTCAGGTCCTGTCTACTATGAAAAACGCAGCGGCGTAATGCAGGTCGCCTATCCGCGCTTTCAAGGACATGAAGTCGATCCTGGCGTGGGCGTTGATCGTCGCGTCGAGTTTGGCAAGCTGATTACTCAGTCTGTCGATGGTGCACCACCGCAGATTGCTCAGGCCATGGTCAACCGGACCTGGAGTCACTTTTTCGGTTACGGCTTTACTCGTCCCGTGGACGACATGGGACCTCACAACCCAGCCAGCCATCCAGATCTTCTGGATCGACTGTCTCGGGAATTCGTGGCCGCTAACTATGACGTTAAGGAGTTGATTCGCTGGATCGTGTCCAGTGAAGCGTATGCACTGACAAGTCAGTATGGTGACAAGAACAAGATCGACGACCCCGGTGCTGGAGAGGTGCCATTGTTCAGCCATATGTACTTGAAGTCTATGCAGGCTGAACAGATGTACGATTCGCTGATTGTGGCCAGCAATGCTCATAAGTCGGGCAAGGGTGGCTGGGGTGCTCAGGAGGAACAGCGACGTCGCTGGATGCAGCAGTTCGTAGTCGCATTTGAGAACGACGAAAATGACGAATCAACAACCTTCAACGGTACGATTCCTCAGGCACTCATGATGATGAATAGTGAGTTGATGGAAAAAGCGTGCAGTGTGGAACGTGGCAGCTTCCTGTTCGAATCCATGAGTTCACCTGGTAACGAAGCTCAGAAGATTCAGGAGTTGTATCTTGCAGCATTGAGCCGAAATCCTTCCAAGACGGAGATTGGAAAGGTTCAGAAGATGCTCAAGAGTTACGGAAATCAAAAACTCATGGGATACCAGGATCTGTTCTGGGCCTTGTTGAACTCAAATGAGTTTGTGTTTATTCACTGATCCCCTCAAACCTTTAATCCTGTCCTGCAGGTCCGACAACGTGTCGGCCGACTGACCTTCACCTGGGAGAGTTTTCATGTCACTCTGGAATAATTACGGAATGAATCGCCGACACTTCATGCAGCACATGGCGACAGCTGCAGCGACTGTCCCGGCGATGAACTTCCTGTCGCACCTGCAGGCCAACGCGGATGTTGTTAAGTCAAAGCAGAAGGCCTGCATTCTGATGTGGATGGGTGGCGGTCCTCCTACGATCGACATCTGGGACCTGAAGCCAGGTTCCAAGAACGGTGGCGAATTCAAGCCGATTGACACTGCTGCTCCGGGCGTTCAGATCAGCGAGCACATGCCGGAAACCGCCAAGGTATTCGGTGACTTGTCGATTGTGCGTTCCATGAGTACTCGAGAAGCTGACCACGGTCGTGGTCGCTACTACATGCAAACTTCTTACGTCCCCAATCCAACCGTAGTTCACCCAACTTTCGGTTCGGTCGTCAGCTACGAGATTGGAAAGAACAGGAAGGCTCTTGAGATTCCAGCTTTCGTATCTGTGGACGGTGGAGCAGGTCAGGCCGGGTTCCTCGGAATGACCCACGCCCCATTCGTAGTGGACAACACTGGACGCATTCGAAATGCTCCAACGGAAGAAGGCAAGGCTCGCCTGGGTGCTCGCCTGACGATGCTGGATGAGATCGAATCCGGCTTTATCAAGTCAGGTCGAGGCGAATTGCCGAAGGCCCATCAGGACGTTTATCTGAACGCCAAGAATCTGATGACATCTCGTCAGATGGCTGCATTCGACGTAGCGAAGGCCGATGCTGGCCTTGGTCTCGAAGCAGAATCTCAGGCAACCAAAGATGCGTATGGCACGAACGGATTCGGTCAGGGCCTGTTGATGGCACGCCGTCTGGTTCAGGTTGGCGTTCCATTCGTGGAAGTCAACATGGGCGGATGGGACCTTCACGCCGGAGTCTTCGACACTCTGAAGAATCAGCGACTCCCTGTCCTCGACAAGGGTATTTCCGCGATCACCGCAGACCTGAAGCGTCGTGGCATGCTGGAAAATACCGTTCTGGTATGGATGGGCGAATTCGGCCGTACTCCTCGAATTAATCAGGACGTCGGTCGCGATCATTGGGCTGCCTCATGGAGCGTCATGATCGGCGGTGGTGGGCTGAAGAATGGCCAGGCTGTTGGTGCAACGGATAAAGATGGGGTGCAGATTGCAGACGGCAGCAAGGCTTATCTGCCAGGCGATATCTGGGCACCCGTAGCAATGGCGATGGGCATTCCAGTGAACACCGTGCACACATCAAAACGTGGTCGCCCGATGAAACTGGCGAACGGTGGAACTCCGATTCAGGAACTGATCGGCTGATAAAACCTGCAAAGAGACGATTGAGAGAGATCCGGAAGCCCGGTTTCCCCTGCAGGACCGGGCTTCCGTTATGTCTGGAGCCAGAGGTTTTCAGTGAGCAGTCCGATGGCAATGGTGGCCGATAAATCCGAAGGATCTCCTGAGCCTGACTCACATTCGGGACCGGGCGAGGATTTTGTTCGCCTGTTCACACAGACTCAGCGATCAATCTTTTTATTCATTCTGCCTTTGGTTCGAACAGCAGCTGATGCCGAAGAAGTGTTGCAGGAAACGAATGTCGTAATACTCAGCAAATGGAAGCAATTTGAGCCCGGGACGAATTTCACCGCATGGTGTAAGGCAATTGCAAGGCTGGAAGTTTTTCGATTTCGGCGAAGTCGACACCATCGACTTCAGCTGATGGGTGACGATGTGGTGGAATTACTGGCTCAGCGAATCGAGGAACAGCCAATCGATCAGGAGCGGAGACGCGATGCGTTGACGGAATGTATCAGCAAGCTTCGGCCCTCTGATCAGGAACTCCTGCAACGACGATATCTGGCGGGTGTAACTGGTGAGGAGGTCGCTCATCAGATGGGACGTCCGGCAAACTCTGTTTATCAATCTCTGGGACGAGTTCGACGTGTGCTGGTGGAATGTGTCCGCCGTCGACTTGCGACTGGAGGAATCCAATAATGACAATTCATGACGAACTCCTGAGCCTCGCAAACTTGTATTGCGAAGAAGCTCTGACTGACGAACAACTGGATCGGCTGCAGTTTCTGCTGCGGAAGGATGCGGATTGCCAGCTCCTGTTTATCGAAATGGTGCAGTTACACGGTCAGTTATTGTGGGGCGGTGGCATATCTCCAGGTCATCAGTTGGATGAGAATGGTGAATCTGCTGCCGAGCTGGACGAACCGGAACTCATTGAGGCAGTTCGAAAAGCTATCGCGAATGCTCCGCTGCATCAAAACACTTTGCGAAAACAGGGCACTCGCCGTGTTGTCGTTGCGGCGAGCTGCCTGGTTTCCGTCATGGCTGTGCTGATCCTGGTGTTTCGGCAGTATCAGTCTCCGGGGTTGAATACTGTTGCCTCGCTGAACGGCTCAACCAATCCACCTCAGCCGGTGGTTTCCGGAACTGGCTCTTTGATTCCGACTGCAGAGCCAGCAGAGAATGTCGCTCCTGTTTCACCACTTAAGCTCGACGGGATTGTTCAAAATCAAACAAAGCCTTCTGAATCGATTGAAGCCGTGATTGTCCCGGATCAGCCCAAACAGGAATCGATGGCTCAGTTGAGTGACTCGGAAGTCATTGAAGAGATTGATCGACTCATTCGCACGGCGTGGGAAGACAACAAGATTCAACCAGCAGCCGAGGCGGATGATCACGAGTGGGTTCGACGTGCGTATCTGACGCTGACAGGACGAATTCCGACGATTGAGCAGGCCTCGGACTATGTCTTGGCCAGTTCACCTCGAAAACGAGATCAACTGGCAGACGAACTTTTGTCCAGCCCGTTGACCGCTGAGAATCTTGCTGTCGGTTGGACCAATCTTTTGATTGGTCGATCAAATCCGCGAGATGTTGATGAGCAGTCTTTGTACTCATTCCTGCTGGAACAATTTACTAACAATCGCCCGTGGATGGAGACCGTTGGCCAACTGATCGCGGCCGAAGGCCGCAGCGACCAAAACGGTGCCACAAATTTCCTGCTTGCTCATCTGAATGATCAGGCTACTCCGGCAACGGCGGTGACCGCACGGTTGTTTCTTTGTCAACAGGTTCATTGCACGCAGTGTCATGACCATCCGTTTGCCAAAGAACGCAGTCAGCAGGAATTCTGGAGCCTGAACGCGTTTTTCAAACAGGCCGAACGGAAACGAATCCCAGTCACTGCCAATGCCGAACCCGGGATGACACGTCAGGTCTGGACCCTCGCCGATTCCGGTGAGTCAGGAATGACATTTTACGACGATCCACGTGGCCGTAAAAAGGCCGTGCCACCCCAGTTTTCCGGTGAAGCCCTGCCAGCTGAAGGAGTCGCCTCGCGTCGTGCAGAACTAGTACGATTGCTCAACGCGGACGGTAATCATCAGGTGGCCAGAGCCATGGTCAACCGCACCTGGGCTCAGTTCTTCGGCTACGGATTTACAAGTCCGGTGGACGATCTCGGTCCCCACAATCCGGTGAGTCATCCCGAGTTATTTGATCATCTGACAAAGGCCTTCGTGCAGTCCGGCTATGACATGCGACGTCTGATGCGTTGGATGGCCTTGTCTCAGGCGTTTCGTCTTTCCAGCGTTCAGTCGGAAGAAGCAGTCGCCATAGACGATCCACAGGAAGGTGGTACACCACTCTTTTCGCGTGCCTATCCACGGCAGATGGGACCGGAGCAGGTGTATGACTCGATCCGTATCGCAATTCGATCAGTGTCGCAGCAGCCGATTGATTCTTCGGTCGGAACGGCCCACCGCAAAGAATGGGTTGAGCAATTCGTACGATCCTACGGCACCGATGAAAACGACGAACAGTTGACGTTCGACGGTAATATCTCGCAGGCAATGCTGATGATGAACGGAGAAGATATTGAGAACGCGATTCCTCTGGCTGCTGGTGAAGTAACAAAGTCGCTTCAGGACCGAACCGTCGCGGAGGCTCCGGAGCGGCTTGCCATGGCCACACTCAATCGCAGTGCCACAGAGAACGAGGAAAAGGCTTTCCGAAATCGCTACCGCGCACTTTCCCGATCGTTGCCGGCGGAACAGGCCATGAAAACGGCTACCGAGGATATGCTGTGGGCCTATCTTAACAGCAGTGAGTTCGTGTCATTGCATTAGGGCCGGCTCAGGGAGCATGCCATTCCGGAATTCCTTCGTTCCTGAGCTGCTGGTTATACAGTTCATGGAACGGCTTCGTGGCTGACATCTCCACGCCCTCATTGACCATCATCGGGCGAGTAACTTTCCACCATTCGTCATACGCCTTCCGCATGCCGCTGACAACTTCAGGGTGCTGATTAAACACGTTCATGGTCTGGCCCGGATCAGCCTCCATATCGAACAGTTGCTTATCGTTAACGAACCGAAACCGCTGATTTCGCACGCTGAAATTCTTCCACTGAAAATCGTTTGGCTCCTGCCCTGTGTCCCAGCGACCAACATGCGTAAACAGATAACGATCCTCCCACGCTGCAGAAGGTTCCACGATCAACGGCAGCAGGTTTCGCCCTTCGATCTGATTCGGCGGAAGTTCAGCACCTGCGATCGCAGCGAGGGTTGGAAAGATGTCAATGTCCCCCGCAATGCGATCAACGTCGTGAACGGGCCAATGCTTGTCCCACCGAACAAAAAAAGGAACTCGCACGCCGCCTTCATCCGGTGAACCCTTGAGGCCTTTCATGCCGGCATTAAATGGCCGCATTTCATCGCCATTGGGCAACTTACCCATCACGGAGTTTGGCCTTCCGGAACCTCCGCCGGTCATCCCATTATCCGACATAAATACGACGACGGTGTTTTCGATCAGCCTCTGTTGTTCCAGATGATCCATCAGCCGTCCGATATTGTCGTCAATGTTCTCAATCATCCCGTAGTATGCCGCCTGTTCGTCACCAAACCCGCATTCCAGAAATCTTTTCTTAGAAGACTCAGGTGCCAAAAACGGGCCGTGAGGCGCGTTCGGGGCGATGTAAGCGAAGAACGGTTGTTTCTTTTCCACAGCCTTCGAAATCCAGCCGGCCGCCGCTGAGAAAAAGACGTCCGTGCAGAAGCCGCGAGTTTTCACGAACTTCGTGTTGTACCGAATCACCGGATCAAAATACGAGTTATCCGGAGCATCGGCACAGCTGCAGGCATAAGCCTGCCCAATACCCCCAGCGCCGTGGATGAACGTCTCATCAAAACCTCTGTTGTGCGGCTGGTAAGGCTCCTCATCGCCGAGATGCCATTTGCCGAAGATCCCCGTCGTGTAACCGACTTTCTTCAGAATCTGTGGCAGAGTCACCGCGTCCAGGGTAAGCCGTTCTCGTTCCAGAATCGTATGAGTAATCCCGTTTCGCATCGAATGCCTTCCGGTCATTAGTGCGGACCGAGTTGGGCTGCACGTGGGTGACACAAGGAATCGAGTAAATCGAGTGCTGAGGTCATGCAGACGATCCAGATGCGGCGTCTTCAACCAGGGATGCCCATGTCGTCCCAAAGGAGAATAACCCTGATCGTCTGTTATGATCAGCACAATGTTTGGGACCGTACTTTCAGCCGCCGACGTCGTGCTGTCAGGAAAACGGACTACCCAGCAGATGGCAATAAGGGCGAAAGCAGTTCTTCGAGACATGGGAAACGTCCGCACAGGATGTAAGAAGAGGGGCTTGGGGATTTGCGCCCGACATTAGAGTTGACCGGAGTGCAATCTTAATCCGGAAATGATGATTTATCCGGTCTCAGGACAAAAGTATCAGGGAAAACGTCGACCGGAACTGTAGTGCCCAAATTCAACATCGCAACAGCGATTAAACCATATGGCAACTCCTGAAGTGAAAGCTCGACGAGTCAAGACCGATTGAAGATTTGAGGAAGTTTTAGACATGACGCTCCGCAGGCAATTTCAAGACCTGTCTCGCGGGAGGGACGAGTGCTTGTACTTTCAGGTAACCTGCGAATCACTTTTGTGTGGTCGGAACGATGGGAACAGGAGAAGAGGTGGTCAGCCGCATCAGTTGTTCAGTACGTTCTCTGCAGCAGGAAGCCATACCCGGGGTTACGAAATTCGTTCCTGCCCGAATTCTGATGTATTCTGAACAAATGCGGCAATATTCGGCCCTCGGTACCCAACTGCAGCTGCATTCGTGACACTCTGAGATATCCTGTAACGGGAGTTTCCAGCCCTGAAGCAGTCCTGAGAACCCGAATAAATTCGGGGCTCCCGGGAAGATGTGGATGGTCACTCTGATTTTTTCTCTGCTGATTCCTTCAGGTGTGTTTCGATGCTGCGTTTTGTCAGCTCAAACCAGAACCAGAATCCGGGAGTCCCCCGCAGGGAATGGCTGCGCATTGGTGGTCTTGGCGGGCTGAACTGGGCGCTGCCTGGTCTTATGCCGCAGAGAGCCATTGGCAACGAAACAGAAGCTTCCACGCCGGGCTTTGGAAAAGCAAAAGCCGTCATCGTGGTCTTTGCCAGTGGCGGCCAGAGCCAGATCGATATGTGGGATCCGAAACCCGATGCTCCGGAAGAAGTTCGAGGAGCCTTTAAGTCGATCCAGACATCCGTGGCGGGAGTACGATTCTGCGAACATATGCCGCAGATCGCTCGCATCGCTGATCGACTGAGTATCGTCCGCAGTATGTCGCATGAAGATCTCGACCACGGATCAGCGTTTTATCTGTCGATGACAGGACGTTATCACCGACGTCGCTCTGGAAATCCTTTACCGGCCCCGGAAGACATGCCGTGTCATGGTGCCGTGCTGCATCGTGTTCGTCCGAACTCCGCATTTCCACAGACGGCCATTCATCTGAATGGTCCCGCAGAAGTTCCATTGATCATCGGTCCTGGGCAATTCGGGGGATTTCTCGGCAAGGGCTACGATCCGCTCACACTCGGGGATGTCACAAAAGACGACAGCGCGGTGCCTTCGCTGATGCCTCATGCAGATCTCCCCGAGATTCGTATGCAGGCCCGGAAGTCACTGCTGCAATCCGTCGAAGGCAATATGCATCTTCTGGAGCAACAGAAGCTTGAACTGGACAAGCACGCGTTGTATCAGCAGGCGTTCAACATGCTGGCTCGCCCTCAGGCTCGGGATGCATTTGATCTCTCAAAAGAACCGGAGACATTACGGAACCGATATGGTCGAAACCGTTCCGGGCAGGCCTGCCTGTTGGCCCGGCGACTTGTTCAGGCTGGCGTTCCGCTGGTCACGGTCATCTGGTCGCACAACAATCGAGGCCAGGACATTGATCCCACCAACACGGATCTTTACGGGTGGGACAATCACAACGATATTTTTGAAGGTCTGCAGCACCATCTTCTGCCGCGTTTTGATCAGGGCTTCTCGGCACTGATTGAAGACCTCGATCAAAAGGGAATGCTCGAAGACACCCTTGTGATCTGCATGGGAGAATTTGGTCGAGCCCCGCTGGTCGCTCTCGAACGCAACTTTGTCGGAGCGACGCCGGGCCGCAAACACTGGAGTCCAGTCTACTCCATCGCCATGTCCGGTGCCGGAGTCCAGCGCGGGGCCGTTATCGGGGAATCCGACAACCGAGGTGCCTATCCGCGAACAGAAGCCTACGGACCGTGGGATGTGACAGCCACGATGTTCTCAGCACTTGGCATCAATCCCCACCAAATTTATCACGACCTCGTGAATCGCCCGGTACCGATCTGCGACGGACGAGTCATGTCAGCGGTGTATGGATAGCGTATAGAACGCAGCCTGAATCAATCAGGCTGCGCTGGTGATGTCGTCGCCATTCAGGTACGGATAAAACATACGACCAATTTCATCGCTTAGTCGCCAGATATACTCCATGCGGAACGTGTCATAGCTCACGTCCGCTGCGGAACGCGGTACCTGAATCGGAAAGACGCTGTTGACTTCTCGTGAAAAGATTCGTTTGCCGTCTCCATCAGTTTCCATCTCATAGACACTGACGATCGCATCACATCGACCGCGAAACAGCGTATTACTGTCGCGTTCATAAAGTGAGAATGCACTGACGTCGATGTAGATCACATAGTTGACATCAAATTCTGCGCCGACCTCAACAGCCGTATCCCAGTCCGGATTGTCGCGAAGCCATGTTTGCACTTCAGCGTAGTTCACAACTTCGATCTTCTTGGACGCGATCTGATTGGTGACTCGATTGGCGATAATGTGGTCGATATTATCGAACTGATACTTCAGTTCGTCCGAGGCATAGCACACAACTGCGACGCGGATGTCTTTATCCGTCATCGACTTGTTCGTTTCCTTTTCGAACAGCGGTTCAATTTGCGGAGGCCCCCCAATAAGGTAGCCGAGAAGCAGGAAATAGTTGCAGCCCGGAATCGTAATCAGCATGATCGCCGTCAGCACAAGTTTCGTCAGCATGGAGACTAAACTTCGCCGCCCGATGCCCTGTTGTGTCGACGAAGCTGAGGTGATTTTTCGGTGAAGCATCATGGCAGATTCCAGATCGAACAACGGCGGAGGGGATGGTCAGGGAGAGGATCAGGACAGGGGCCTGAAGAATCAATGAACGGTTTCACTGGCTCGATGATCGTAAAGGAATTGAGCCAGACTGATGGCCGCACGATCAAGGAAGCTTTCCGTAAAGAGCTGCTCAGATTTATTTTCACGAGGAACCGGATAGGCCGGATAGGTCACATCAAACGTACGTTCGAAAGAGACATTGGTCGATTTTGTGTCTTTGCCTTTGGCTTCCATAACGGTCACTTTGCCGGAAGTTTTGCCCTGGAGCAGATTTGGGCTGTCCTCAACCTGACAGCTGAAGCCTTCGATCTCGATATGCATGATGAAGTCAGCGTCAAACTCGTCGGCAAGCTCTGAGAAATCGCCCCATTCGCCATGATCGTCGAACCAGGTCGCCACATCGTCAGAAGAGATCACTTTGACTTTTCGAGTATCCAGATGGCGAGTCATACGATCCACAATATCAATCTGAATGGATGGGTGACGCGCCAGAATTCCATGAGGAGCGGTGCAGACAATTAACAGAGACTTCTCCCCTTTGGTCAGGTCAACGCCCGTGGCACCGCGAAACTGCGATTTCATCTTCGGGTCACCGAAGAACATCTTGCCGGCCATGATGCCAAGGGAACACCCCGGGATGAACGTCAGCAGGCACAGCGCGATGACATACTGCAGCAACGGCCGCCGCGTCATCCGGATTGTGGATAAGATGTGTCCCACGACAGTTCACTCCATTGAACATTCACTTCGTCCGGCATCATGCCGTTCGCAGTAACCACAGGATCAGGGACAGAAGTACCCATCCCGCAAAACCATAAACAAAAAACATTCCCGGCGACCGAATTCCAATCCAGTGACCTCGAACAGCCACTGCGAAGAACCACGGACACAAAACGACAACCGACGCCGCCAGCATCAACCCCGCAGGATTCACCTGAAAAGCACGATGCCAATGACCTCGAACAAACCAGGCAAAACTTGTTGTCATCCCACAGTGCGGGCAGTTCACTCCAAACACACTACGAAATCCGCATTCCGGTAATCCAAGTTGCAGATGAGTCCCAAATCCTCTCGGATCCGGAGTAAGCCACACTGCGACTGCCATCACAGACACCATTCCAGTAGCCAGAACAAACAGGAATCCTCGTTCACTGCGGCTCAGGATTGCTCCCGCAGCAGCCGCAGTTTCCTGTTCGGCTGGAGTCGAATCAGTCTTTGACATGGGAGAGGTATCAGCGTGAGAAGAATTGAACAAGAGCCGTCCGCAGAGGTTTTTGAGTTCTCAGAGCCGTTCCAGCAGGAATTGCCTCACTCTTCGTATTTGCAAAACTAATGATGAGCCAATTCTGCCGATCGAGCAGTGAAAACACGAATTTGAGCAATAAAAATCCTGAGCCGCCCCCCGATTTTTGTGAGCGTCACCATCATCGATCCTGCGAAATCTCAAGTCGCCCTACTGTTCTTCAGGTCCCGGACGTATCCGGCACGATTTCAAAGGCACTGATCACCTCTGACGGAACTCGACAAGGCTGCAGAGTCGAGAATCTGACGAAGGCCCAGTTGGTGTGAGCAATCGCCAGCGTTTTGGCGTCGCATGGTCGATAGATCTCGTAGCGTCGCATCGAAGTAACTCGTTTCATGTCAGCAATCCACGTTTTGATGACAATCTGGTCGTCGACGAAGGCGGGAACCAGATACTCGATGTAATGAGATCTGACGACCCAGCCCTGACCGAGTTCATAATAAGCTTTTGCAGACCAGCCCTGTACCGAGGAATGTGCGATTGCCGCGTCCTGAAGCCAACGAACGTATTCGATGTTATTGACGTGCCCGACCCCGTCAATTTCGTCGGGAGTAACCTGATGGTGGTATTCAAAAATAGCAGGCATGACTGGAAACTCAGAAATGTAATGACTGTGGCGACGAAACAGCCTGACCTCGTCGGCGCGAACCAAAGTGGATTTCCAAATAAATCGCGGACTTACCTCATCATTCCGTATACTTTCGCAGGAGCAAAGTGAGGACGGCATTGACGTCTGCTATGAACCGCTGGGACGGTGAGCAACGAAAGACTTAACGAACGGAGCATTGAATCCGAAAACCGGCCGAAACAGTTCTGGGGTATTCCGCCTAAAGCTGGCCCCCCGGATTCTGAGTCGACAGGAACACTAACCCGGTCGGCACACCGGGACAAAGCTGGACACTCAACTCGGGCAACTGAATGGCAACGTCTGAAGTTTTCAGCAACTCCGCTACTGTGCGAGCCGGCTCAATCATCAGCAGAGAAGCAGATTTTGCCTTGAACAATGCCCGCGACTGGACGGCAAGACTGGATGATAGTCCTGTCAGTCGGTGGCTGGTCAGTGAATCGCCTGATGAAATGCCCGCGTTGATCCTTCGATTAATCCGCTCGGTCAACCATTCATTTGCAGGTACATCATTCAAAAGAGAATCTGTGACAAGCATCCATCCGCCGTCACTGGTTCCTACAGCAACACACGGCTGCTCGGAGTTAATGCGAGCCAACTCAGCCGCGTCGTCGCTGGCCGTGTCTTCACTGCCGACAAACTGGCACTCGAACTCTGCCTGAAGCTGTTCACGGATTTGCTGGACAGACATCGCCGTTGGAAGGGGTCGCGACAACAGGTGCGGCTGAAACTCCAAACCGGAATCATCGGCAGGAATCAGGCAGGCCAGCACCGAGCGCGACGCATCGTTCGGATCAGAAGTTCGTACTAGACGAGAGTCTGCTTTAGCGGCAAGGTACTCTTCATACCCACCGATAATGTACGGAGAAAAACAGGCCAGTCTTCGCTGCAGCTCAGAACACAGAGATGGATTCGTAACAGGCCACATACGGTGCCGAACGCCATCTTCGCCGTAGCATTCCACCGGCGGCACTTGTCGCACAACGAATTCGAAATGATCCGACAATGTTCGGGGGTCAGAGTCTGCTCCGGTTGTATCTGCCAGCAATGCGACGACAGGGACAAGACTGGCGTGGCAAACTCTGCGAAGCGTGCCTTGATCAGTGACACGCTGTTCATCGGCCCTGACTACACCTGGAATCTCCAAATCCTGTTCAACACTCTCTGAAAGCTGGAGCCGGGCGATGATGCTCCAGCGAGTACGCTCCTGGCCAGAGAACCTGAACGTCGTTTCGATGATATAAAAAGCGGCATTGTGTTCGTGGAGAAGGATCCCTTCTCGCTTCCACAATCTCCAGAAATCATCGGCCCGTTTGGAACGATCATCCGGCGAGGTGTCGCCCGGCTCTTCGCGATTCAAAACCAGGCGAACGGCATTGCAGGGATGCTGGCGATAGAGTGTTCTTTGCAGTGATTCATCAATCAGGCTGATGGCAGGAGCAGTCACTTCCGACAACGCGCCGACCTGACTTAAATCGAATCTCCAGCCGGCAAAGGGCAGAATCTGTACCATGTAAAGTGGATCACCTTTGATGAACAAAAAACTCGCGCAGCCACGACAAAGTCAGGAGAGTGTAGCAGGAAAAAATTGCGTCAGAAACCAGTCGACACAACTTCTGCCACTTGCAGGCATTCGGCGGATGCTTCACTAAAACTGTGCTGATGGCAGCTGGCCAGTCCCGAACGGAATCCTGTGCAGCCAAGATCCACGGCAATCAGAATCAGGTCGTCCATTTCAGCCTGAGAAACGGATTCCTTCATTCATTACGTGCGGAGTGTTTACTTTGCTGCGGCTCCAAATGAGGCAACATCACTCTGCGCGGTACATTTCCGGTCGAGATGTGTGTAACCACCATCAACGAAGATAATTTGTCCGGTCGTATGACTGGAACAAGGCGATGCCAGAAACACAGCCATGTTGGCCAGTTCTTCAATAGTCGTGAAACGTCGTTCAAAAGGAATCAGACGCTCCATTTCCGCTTTCGCTGCAGACGGATCCGGCATTGCAGCAAGGCATTTCTCGTAGAGTGGAGTCCATGTTTCAGCGGGCAACACGGCATTGACCCTGATTCCATGAGGAGCAAGGTCAACCGCCCATTCGCGAGTTAACCCGTTGATGCCTCCCTTCGATGCAGCATAACCCGATGTCCCGCCTTGTCCCGTTTCACAAACCTTGGAACCAATGTTGATAATAACACCTCGCGATTTCTTCAGGGCCTCGAGAGAATAATGAGCCATCGCATAGACATGAATCAGGTTTCGGCGAAGTGAATCCACGAAGGCGTCAACTCCCGCCTCAAGCCCTACTCCGTCGTTGACTCCTGCGTTATTGATCAGAATATCAAGACGTCCAAATCGTTTCAGAGTCTGCTCCACGGCATTCCGGCAGGCATTTACATCCGCCAGATCACCCTGAATGAAAAAGCAATCACGCCCCTGCGCGGCATATTCGTCTTCGAGGGCACGGCCCTCGGCTTCACTGCGGTTCACGTTGGCCACTCGAGCTCCCTCGGCGATCAGACATCGGACAATTCCGAGCCCAATACCTTTGGATCCGCCCGTGACAAGGGCTACTTTTCCGTCCAGTCCAAGCTTCATGTTTTTCCGTCCATACAGGATTCAATCGAGGGGTCAGCAACAGTATCTCGACACATTCCTCGCCGAAAACTGTCCTCTTGTGGTCGCGGATTCTGGCGTGATTTGAACAGAAGTGGTACCGAAGACTCCCGGTTTGTTATCGTTCTTGTCATTGCTGCAATTTTTCGCTTCCAAGCGGAAAGTCCGTGCGATTTCGCGGCAGAACACGTTGCACAGGGCATCACGCCTTTTTGTTTTAAAAGGGAAACTCATGAGTTCGACGTTCAATCAGGGAACTGACAAGGTCTCGAGGCGATTGCGGCTCCTGTTGACGATCGTGTTGCTGGGGTTCTTCGCGGGTGGCTGTTTTGCCGGGGTGATGGCTTATCGAGGGATTATTGAGGCCCGGCAGTCACTGCAATGGCCGACTGCGTCCGGGCGAATTGTTCGATCCGGAATTGATGTTTCGGTTCATCGCGAAGAGTCGCGTGATGCTAACCGGCGTGACCGTGAAACTCGTTCCTATTCGGCTGAGATTGAGTATGAGTTCGAGTTCGATGGGCGAACCGTCAAAGGGTCCAGGATTGCCGTCATCAGCGACCAGTTTGGAAGTAAAGCGTGGGCAGAAGCGACAACAAAGAAGTTTCCAGTCGGAGCCGAGGTTAAGGTTTCATTCAACCCGGCTAATCCAGAGCAATGTGTTTTGGAGCCCGGTCGCTGGGGTGGAGCTGGATTCCTGCTTATCATCACTGGGGTTCTGGGCCTGTTTCCTCCGCTGATGCTGAAGGGGATCTGGTCGACAAAACCTGTCGAAGTCGGGTTTCATCCGGAGACACGAGCCCAACGCATTCTTCAGGGATTGGAGTTTCGGGAAAGAGTTTTATCATGGGACCCCGGGCAGCTTGTTCACCTCCAGCGTGATTCCATCAGCTTTTTGTCAGTCATCGGCGGCGGCCTAATTGCCGGACTCTTTTTGGGACTGCTCTTCGGCCTCGTGCCAGCCCTCGTCTTCTTTTCCGGACGAGGACCGATCTTTATCGGACAGTGTTATCTTGCAGGTTCTCTCATCAGTGCTGTGGTGGGTGCAGTATGGCTCTGGCTGGACAATCGCCCCAGAGAAACTCGGATCGACTGGTCTGCTCAGACTGTTCACCTTGCAGTAGGATCCCGCCTTTGTGACGTCTTCTTCAGTGATGTCCAGGAGCTCAATCTGACAATCCCAAAACCACAAAAGCCTCAGCCAGGATCTTCCCATCAGCAGACACAGAACCATGCACTGAGAATCAACCTGGTGGCCGACAAAAGGACATGGATCATACTGGAAACGGAATGTGCAACGAACGCGATTCGTGCCGTTCATAAAAAGCTCAGGTCGCTCGCGCAACAAGTGGCCGTTCCCATGAATGTTCAATTCAACAACGAAGACTGATGGACCACGGAAGCAAAGATTGACTTCCTCCGAGTATTTGTATCTCCTTAGGCAAGCATGAGTTGCTCTGGATTCGCCTGCCGGTCACAGCCCACTCAACCAGATCAATGGTGACAGCACTCATCATCGTTGGAGCCTCTGACCGGACTCTCCAATGATACAACGGTTCTTCTGGAGAGCATCCCAGTGACTCAATATCACGGTTCAGGCATTTTCATAATCGCATTCCTGGCCGCTCTCTTGTCCGAGACAATCGACGGCTATGGTTCAGACAACAAAAAGAACCAGTCTGCTGAGAAGGTCTCCATTGGCACAAAAATCACTGAGCTTTGCTTCAAAGACATTCGCGCATTGAATCGAAGCCTGACAGAACTTGGGGATCATGATGCGTGGGTCATTGTGTTCACGACGACTCAATGTCCACTTGTCCGACAAACACTACCGCGTTTGGTCGAGCTTGAACGCGAACTTCACGATCGTGACATTCAGTTTCTGGCGGTGAATGTTGGAGCCGGTGATACAATCCGCCAGATGGCGGCTCAGGCTATCGACCTGAATATTCCATTTCCGTTCGTCAAAGATACGGATTTTTCCGTCACGCGAACGCTGGGTGTGAAGAGAACTCCGGAGATCGTGGTTCTTAGTCGTGACCTCGAACTCAGATACCGGGGTCGGCTCGATGATCAGTTCCGCATCGGCGGCGCGAAACCCGTGCCGACTCGACGCGATCTTTTTGAGGCATTAAACGAAGTGCTGAAGGGGCAGCAGGTGTCCGTCGCAGAAACTCTTGTCGATGGCTGCTTGATTTCGATTCCATCAGAGGACAGTCGCACTGAAAGCCCGGTTGAATACTACGGTCAGGCTGACAAGATTCTGCTCAGGAATTGTACTCAATGCCATCAACCAGAAAGCAATGCTCCGTTTTCATTACTGACACTTGAGGATGCCGTCAGTAATGCTCAGATGATCGCCGAGGTCGTGCGGGATGAGACCATGCCGCCGTGGTATGCCTCGAAAAATCATGGAAAGTTCCAGAACGATCCATCCTTGTCGAGCGATGAAAAGCGAACGCTGATCTCGTGGATACAAGGAGGATGTCGTGCCGGCGACCCAAAGGCAGCCACCCCGGCTCCCATTCTTTCCGAGGCTAAATGGCGGATTGGTGAACCCGATCTGATCATCACCATGCTGGAAACTCACAGCGTGCCAGCAACAGGATTCGTCCCTTATCGATATACGGTGTTGCCTTATCTGTTCACCAACGAAACATGGGTGGAGGCCTTTGAGATTCGTCCGGACAATCGAGCGGTCGTTCATCACTGCAACATGGCCTACATCACGTCCGACGGCGCTGGCGAAGAGACCTTTATCACGGGCTACGTTCCGGGCGGACAACCGATGGACCTTGGTCGATTCAAAAATGGCGTGGCCTATAAAATTCCCGGCGGTGCGGGCCTTGGCTTGCAGATCCATTACACAACGACTGGCAAAGAGGAACAATGTCGCATTCAGGTTGGCCTGCGATTTCCTCGCAATGCGGTTCGCAAACAGTGTCGCCACTTTCTGCTGGATCCGCGAGGCTGGAAGATTCCTCCTTATGAACCAGCGTTTCGCATCGAAGCCAGTCACAAATTGTCAGACGATGTGACTTTGCTGGGCCTGTTTACTCACATGCACGTTCGCGGTCGGGATATGACATTCTCAGCAGCGTCTCCTGACGGGCAGAAGCAAACGCTGCTGCAGATTCCAAACTACAACTTTGAATGGCAGCTGGGATACGAAATCGAACCCGGACAAAAAAGACTGTCCGCCGGTACGACGATTGAGGCGGTCGCTCACTTCGACAATTCGTCGTTCAATCCTTACAACCCTGATCCTGCTGCGGAAGTTCGTTACGGGCCGCAGACCATTCACGAGATGTTCAATGGGTTTGTGTTCTTCGTCAATGATGCCGAAGAACTGGCCCTGGACGTGGATCCCCGGACCGGTCGATCGAGAAAATAGCGAAATCCCTGGGATCGCCTGGCTCGAGCGGAAACAGGCCCAGTACACTGAGTGCACCAATTCCTTACGTGAAAGTAGTTCGAGGACGAAAAGTGACGGAAGCAAGCAACGCCGAATCTGGTGAGACAACCGGCCCATGGTTCAAGGACGGGCTGCAGTTCACGTGTACTCAATGCGGAGACTGCTGTACAGGTGCTCCGGGAGTCGTCTGGGTGACGGATGATGAACTGCTGGAAATCGCCGAGTATCTCGATAAGCCGATCGGAGAAATCCGCCTGTTTCACACTCGCATCGTCCGCGGCCGAGTTTCTCTGACAGAGTTTGCGAACGGAGACTGCACGTTTTTTGACCCGAAGGCGAGGAATTGCACGGTCTACAAGGCAAGGCCAATCCAGTGTCGGACCTGGCCGTTCTGGAATTCGCACCTGGAAAGCCCGTCCGCGTGGAAAAAAGTCTGCGATACCTGTCCGGGAGCAGGGGACGGGGCGTTTTTCAGCCTTGAACAGATCGAAGAGCGAGCAAAGCGGATCGACATGTGACAATTCCGCGAGGCCGACTGGCTTACTGGTCCGCGCAGGCTGACCACAATTGCCACAAATCGCCGGATGCAGGCAAAAACTGATGTACATCCCCGCCGATAACAACCAAAGTGTTGCGTGAAACCCGAGCGCTGGCGGTTCGCGCGGCCTGTCGTCGACAGACGCATCTCGAATCCGGCTTGTTCGCTCGTTGCCCGGATTCAACTCAAGGTTTGCCCAATGGCGCAAAGCATGAAATCACTTAGACTTATGACAGCCGCTTCAATCGCAGCGGTATTCGGAAGTCTTGCTTCCGCTGAAGCACAGGTCGTGCGAGCCCCCCTGACGGACGGTTTTGCCCGAACCTCCTCGATTGCCATGTCGGTCGATGAAATGCTGGGAACGGCCAAGGAACGCAAGGCTGACGAACCCATCGTCGGTCCCGGCTATCCGGATCTCTGGATCGCCGAAGTTCAGTACAAGCCCATTCGGCTAATGCGACTTGAACTCAAGGATCCAAAGTCCGGCCGCACTCAGAAAGAACTGGTCCGGTATATGGTGTACCGCGTCATTCGCCGCGATTACACGGAATTGGCGGGTGAAGACCGAGCTGGCCTCGAAAAGAAGTTGGCTGATCCGGACCTTGATCCATCTAACGTCCTTGATGCGGAGCCCTTGAGTCCGTTACAGATGCCCCGTTTTCTGCTGGAAACACAGGACACTGCAGGCACGGTTTTGCAGACATACACCGATGAAATCAGCGTCGAAATTCAGAATGCCGTGTTCGCGCGAGAGATGGGCCGTCGAGGTTCAAATCTGAAACTATTGAATAGCGTTGAAGCGATTTCCGAGATTGGCGAGCCGGTTCCTTCGAACGACCCGGATGCTCTGCTCAAAGCTTTTTACGGTGTCGCCGTTTGGCGGAATGTTGATCCAAAAGCCGACTTTCTCCGAGTGACGATGTCAGGTTTCACGAACGCTTATCGCATTTCCGGCACTTCGGACGCTCGCACTGTCGAGGAAAAAGTGATTGTACAGAAGTTTCAGCGTCCGGGTGATGAGTACCTGCAGGACGAGCAGGAGTTGAAATTGGTTGACGACGAGGACATCGACGGAGACAGGAAAATTGACGTCCGCTACCCGATGTGGACTTATCGGCCGAAAAATGTGAAACTGGACATACGAGATCTCGATACAGTCCTTCGGAATGCTCGACGAGAAACCGAGCAATCGCCGGAAAACTGAAGAGAACTCTTGAAAAACAGGGCGGATTCGTCAAACTCCGCCCCTTCCGAGTTTCGACCTCAAAACCAGGGTCGTGTTTCGGACCTCACGAAAACATTCTCGATCATTTTGCTGACAGCCTGATACCTCAGGCACGCTTAGAACGATAGGAGCATTAAGTCATGGCTCATAAGAAGGGTCAGGGTTCCAGCCGCAACGGACGCGATTCAGCAGCACAGCGACTGGGCATCAAGAAGTTTGGTGGCGAAGCTGTCGTGGCCGGTAATATCCTGGCTCGCCAGTGCGGTACAAAGTGGCATCCAGGCCGCAATGTCGGCATGGGCAGCGATTACACCCTGTTCGCTCTGATCGACGGCAAGGTCCTGTTCGATCGCGACGGCCGACGAATCAACATCGTTCCTGTTGAAGCCAACTGATCACACTGTTCTGAAGTCGCGACCATGTGACTTCTGGCGTAACAAGTGAAGCCCAAAAAAAGCCCGACTCGAAATCTTCGAGCCGGGCTTTTCTATTGGTTCGATCCTCCGCCTTTTCGTTCCGACAGCCTCTGGAATAGCCACGCCCTTGAGAACGTCCACCACCTTGAAGCCGTCGGTCGAGAAATCCCCAGCGTCTCGGCAGCTGCGGCCTCATCAAGGCCCGCGAAGTATCTGAGCTTCACGAGTTCCGCTTTGTCCGGCATTTCGCGTTCGAATTCTTCGAGCGCTTCATGCACCGCGATAATCTCTGACAGATCGACGGATGGACTGATGGCAATATCCGCGAGCGGCTCACGATGCAGCTCGCCACCGCGTTTGAGTCGATCCCGACTGCGAGCATGTTCGATCAGAATTCGCCGCATTGCTTCAGCGGCCGCTGAGAAGAAGTGCCGTCGATTATCCCACGACTGCGGCTCACTTCGCACCAGACGCAGGTAGGCTTCATGAACAAGAGCCGTGGGTTGCAGAGTGTGCTCGGTCGCTTCATTTTTCATCCGAGCCGCCGCCAATCGCCGAAGCTCTTCATACACCAACGGCAGCAACTCCTCCGCCGCGCGGACTTCGCCCTCTGACACGCGTTTCAGAACGCGCGTGAAACAAAGGTCGGCGGGTATTCGTCGGCGTTCCAGGTGAACCTTTGATTAATGCTGTCGTTCCGACATTCCCAGCCGACGAACGCCGTGAGGGCGTAAGTGTGAAGTGACGTTAATCAGAACATTTTCTTGGCCCCTCCGGTGGCTCGCCAGTTCGCCATGTTCCGGGCATACCGCCAACTCCAGAAATCCGGTCATCGGGTGATGATCTGGCAGCGCGCCCGACCTGCCACAGATTCTCCAGCGCTGATATCGCTTCTGCGGAAGCTTCTTTGACAAGCTCGAAGTTCGAACTCTGGCACATCAGGTTTTCCATCGACCGCCAGCACGAGTCTTCGGCCAGGGAACAGCTTGCGGCAACATGTACGTGCTGTACCGTCGGAACCACATCAGCGCATCATTGTAATCGGTCTTGTTGCCTTCAGTCGTCATCACGGTTTCTCTGATGAACTTTCGACTGAGAGGTGGCACCACGATTGGAGCATCAGAAAACGGTTCCACTGGAATCAAAACTGGCTTAGCATTTGGCCAGCGGAATTTTCGGTAGCTGATCTGACCGGTCATCTCCGCTCCAGGTACTTTGAAACCCTCGGGCACGGAGTGACTCCACCGGATGGTTCCGAAACTGTGGCGAAACTGGACTTCAGTGTTGCTTCCTTCAAGCTTGAGGGAAACCCTCGGCGGCAAGTACAACAAAGCCCAGCCGCCGCGCAACTCCCGAGTCGCGACCTGGTCAAATAAAGGATGTCCGTCGAATACCAACTTCGGATCAACAGTGGCAGTGTCCGTCTTCCCCGACAAAAGCGCCAGGTAGCCATTGATGGCTGCAAGCTGGTCGGCATTGTTGATCTGGTAGCTTTTGGCAGCCCAGCGGAACGGCAGTGGAAATGAATTGCCGTCCGCCGTTAATTCGTGAAACCGCCGACGAACATGGACTGTCTGAACGCCATTGCCGATTTGAATTGTGCCCCGCTGATCGACAGACCAACCATAGTCCAAATCCTGAACCAGAACCCCATACCGGCCCGGTGGAACTTCAGCTGGCTTACCTGTTCGTGCTTCGCGAAAAGAATCAACTCCCCATGGATTTCGAGAATCGAATATCAGCTCCGAGCTCTCGGAAACATCGAAGTCCAGACGCCTGAGACTGATAATCAGTCCCGGCTCGTCGATCCAGACACGAACCCTGGGCTCCGAGAATCCGACGATTTCTCCACTGTATTCGGGCATCTTCGACAGGTCAGTCAGTACTTCGACGGCGTCGGCAAGGGGAACGGACGGAGTCGTTGGAGTATTCGTGACGCCAGCCACCACGGGCGCCGAACTCCCATTTGCTGGTGCCTCGATGCCCGGCGGTCGTGTCAGCGAACGCACCATGACGGGCTCTGCACTGACAATGGTGGCTTTCCCACGTTCGGCGGTGATCGTGGTTGTGAAAAAACGTTCCTGATTCAAAAAACTGTCACTGCTATAGGCGACATAAATTCCGTGTGTTCCAGGAGTCGCTGTTGTTCGCCATTCGCCTGGTCCACCGGGTTCGAGTATCGCCTGTTTGCCATCGATCGTTACGTACTTTAGGTTCTCCGCTAATGGAGTACGGATTACGCAAGTGACGTGAGGTGAAATCTCGCCAGGTGGCGGCAGATAGGGCATAATCAGCACTGTCGCAAAGCCCAGACTCGCCATCGCTGCAATGCCAAGCGTTCCTGCAATCACCCACTCGAGTAAAACCCAGGGCGTGCGTGGTCTTTCAACCGGCTGAGCGGATCGATGTCCGGCCTCGTTTTCCGCAACAGTGGATGACGCAGTGGACTGCTGCAAGGACCGATTCTGAATAAACAATTGTGGAACCCAACGCGTAAGCAGCCAAAAAATGGCGATGGCCAACGGAAAAACAAACAGACCAGCATTCTCGCGGAGAAAAATTTCGGCCGCTGTCATATTGCCGGTGCGCGGGCTACCTGCGATCAGCCATGCTCGGAGGTTAGCACCACCGAAAAGTGCAACGATACTGCCAATTGCCGATTGCCAATGAATCCACGACCAGTTGACCTTCACGCGAAACTTCACAAACAGCAGTATTGCCCACGCCGCAGCTCCCCAGACAGGGAGCGTCAGCATATACCAATAGCGATTTTGACCAACAAGAAAACCGATCAGCCCCGATGTCAGCAACACAGGCAGGAGGCAATGCTGCCACTGAGCCCATTGCCATCGACCTGTTCCGATTGAAAGACTCGAAGGTGGTGTCACAGAATTCAGTTTTGGAGACGGCTGTTTTGGCCGATCGTCGAAACGCGATGATCGACTCTCCAGCACCTGCACTACGCCCTCAGCTGTCTGAACTCTGTGTTCTGGTTCCTTCTCCAGCAACCGATGGACCAGCTCGCAGAGCCATTCAGGAATCCCTTGATTCAGTTGCGTAATCGGACGCGGAGTCACTTCGCAAACCTTTTTCATCACCGCCAGCATATTGTCGGCGCGAAACGGGCTCACTCCGGTACACATCGTGTACATCACGCAGCCGAGACTAAACAAGTCGCTGCGCTGGTCGACGATTTCACCTCGTGCTTGTTCCGGCGACATACATTGCGGCGTACCGAGGATCTCACCAGTGTGAGTGATCCCGCCATCTGAAGTCGTTCGAGCCAAACCAAAGTCGGTAATTTTGACTCGTTCGACTCCGTTCTCCAGCAGAATATTGGCGGGCTTGATATCGCGATGAATCAATCCCCGTTTGTGAGCTGCAACGAGTCCTTCTGCAATCTGCCGGGAGATACGAATAATCTCCTCCACCTTCAGCGCGCCGACGCGTTTGATCTTGTCATGCAGAGTTTGCCCAACAATACATTCCATGACCAGATACGGCAGCGTTGTTCGCTCGGTGCCCAGAGACGCTTCTTCGGTTCCTTCGACGGCAAAAATTGTCACCACATGCGGATGACTGACAGCCGCAGCAGCTCTGGCTTCGCGCAGAAATCTTTGCCGTGCGGAAGGAAGTCGGGCAAGTTCCGGGGCCAGAGCTTTCACCGCGACAATTCGCTGCAGTTTGGGATCGTGAGCACGGAAGACGACACCCATACCTCCGCGGCCAATTTCTTCGAGGATCTCGTATGTCCCAAGTTTACCCAAGGCACCAGGAGTGGCACTCTGATCAAGGTATTGCCCGATCGGCGTCGCCTCGGATGCAATTGCGGGCTTCTGCAGAAAATTGCCCGCCTGCTCATAGGCCACAAGCAACGCTTCCACTCGCTGACGCTGCGTCGCATCAACACACTGTGAAATCAGAAATGCGTCGCGTTCTGCCCCTTGCTTTCCAAGCGCGACAAGGAAGATGCCCTCAATCGACGACGGGTCGACACTCCCGAGATTGGCAGGGTCGACAGACATAGAATCGTGCTCCGAGGCCTCAGAATTTGGCGTAGTGGACATGACTGCTCTCCTGAAAGAATGAACTCCAGAAGGAGATGCGTCAAACGCTGCTGCCGCGCCTCATGGGATTTCAAAAACTTTTGTAGCAAAAAGAATCGGCAAAAAGCTGCGAATAAGTAGCGAGAGTGTGGCCGCCATCTCAGCTCAGAATGGTCGAGCCCCCCGGCAACATCTCTCCGCTCACATGATTTTCAGTGATTCAAGGAGTTTTGGTTTCCCTCAGCACGGCCACCGCAGTTCCCCCGCTCAACGGCCCTCCCCAGTTTCTGCAGTAGAGATTCCTCAGCAGCGTTTGACCGAACCTCAAGGTGTTGGTAGCCCCCGCCTTACACTCTCGCGGCTGTAATGATTAAGATGAGACCGGCCTGATTCCTTCGAAACCCTGATGACGGTCATTCACAACTTCTGGCTCTCTCGGATTCTGTTTACAACGGTCCCTCACTCCTGCGGATCACATATGCCAACCACAGTCAATGGCGTCGGTACTCATTATTACGGCAGCAAGAACAAATCCACGCGTACCGCTGTCTGTCGGTCTTGTGGACGAGTCGCAACCTTAACCTCCTACGAGACGCGACTCTGGTTCGTCATTGTGTTCATTCCCGTCATTCCACTGGGTCGAAAACGAATCACGGATCAGTGTTCCATCTGTTCTCGACACTACGTTCTGGCCGTCAAGGACTGGGAGACTGCTCGACAGACACAGACGGCCGGTGCGATGGATCAGTTTCGACAGTCTCCGTCAGAAGAAACCGCACTTGGTGTTCATGGCACTTTGCTGGCATTTCAGCAGCATGAAGAGGCCACCGAGTTTCGTCGCCGGATGCTGGAACGATACCCGGAGAGCGCGTTGCTCGCGGCTGGCTTGGCGATGCACGTCGAATCGAATGGGTTGCCGACCGAAGCCGCCGAACTTTGGAACAAAAGCTACGAACTCGACCCGGAACTGCCGGATGCTCGTGTCGGTCTGGCTCGTCATCGGATGTCAGAAGGCAAACTGGATGATGCACGACAATTGCTGAGCTTTCTGGAGGAACCAGGTGCCGAGCAGCAGTTTAATCTTGAGCCTCTGTTTCATCTGAGTTCCGTTCTCCAGCAACAGAAACGACATCAGGAAACGCTGGAGATTGTGAACGTTCTGATTCGCGCATTTCCTGATTTGACGAAGGATCGAAAGTTCCGGAAGTTCGTCAAAAAGTCAGAAAAAGCAGCTGCCAAACAGTCCACGATGCTGCCGGAGGTGAAGCATTCGGTCACCAAACTTTTTACGCCCCAATATTCATCCGGCCAGCGTTGGATGGTGGGGCTGACCATCGCATTGATTCTCGGGGTGGTTGGACTCGCGATTAATAATGAGTACATCCGACGACATCGCTCACTGACGATCCTCAATGCAACCGGCGCCCCGGCTACTGTTCAGATCGACGGAAAAGCGTCTGTCACGGTCATCGACAAGCAGACGATTCCGATGGCAGAAGGTACTCATACAGTCAGCATCTCCGGACCGGTCAGTGAACAACACACCATCGATGTGCGATCAGGTTACTGGTCACGCTGGTTTTCAAATCCCGCCTGGCTCATCAACGTCGGTGGCGAAGGTCTGGTCGCTGAAATTCAGGTGTATTATGCGGTGCATCCGCAGCAGCCGGATGTCCGCATTCTTGCCGATCCGATTGTGATCAAAGACCACGTTGACTATCTGTTTGAAGACGCCCCGGAAAGTCTGGAACTGAACAGCGAGAATTCCATTCTGACGAAGACAATGTTGTCGTGGATTGATCCCGCGACATTGCCAAGCGGTGACCTTTCTGCATACATGGCCATCAAGAAAAGTGATTCACAAAAGGCGTTCGATTTCGCTCAGCGCAAGCTGCTCCGACACCCGGAGAATATTGCGCTATTGGGCTATCTGACGAACGATTTTCTGCCGGCGCGGGAACCAGAGATTCGCAAGTTCCTGGAAGATCAGCTTTCTAAACGTCCAGTGCAGATCAATTGGCATCGAACCTATCAGGACCTTCCGTCTCTCGCAGCGGAGAACGAGGCTCTGGTGGCTCGATACGATGCGATGCTGGCCGCAGACTCCAACAACGCCGCGCTGCTTTATCTGAGGGGGCGAATCGACCCCTTTCCTGCGGAGCAGAAACGCTACTTCCAGCTGTCAACGACCGCTGATCCTCTGCTTCCGTGGCCGGATTTTGCGATCAGTTATGACGCAATGTGTGCAGGCAAATGGGAAGAGGCGCTTATGTATCTGGAACTTGCCGGTCGAAAAGGCTTTCCTCCAGAACAACTCACAAGCCGACGCCATGCATTACTGATGGCTCTTGGGCGTTATGGGGAAACGGAGACAGCGCAGCGTACAACGCTTCAGTCCAATTCTGCGGACTTGACTGCCGCGTTTCACCTGGCAGAAGCCCTCGTTTCACAGGACAAAGGGTTTGAGGCTGATGAAGTCATTGCAAACGCCGTCACAAGTTTTGTGGCCCGGGCAAACGGAAGTGCAAGGGAACAGTTATTGGCGACGAATGCACTCCGAAACTATCTTAAGGGGGATTTAGCTCGGGCTGTAATTGAGGCCTCTGGTGCCGATGACAAGGGGCTGACTCTCCTGCGCACGATGTTACTGATCGAGCAGGGTGAGGTGGATCGAGCCGCACGGATTCTCGCATCAACAGACTCTCCAGAAGATCGCATTCAGTCGGCGTTGTGTTCGTTGGGATATCGACTAAAAGCGGACACCGTCAACTCTGATATCTGGTTCCGGAAGGCGGTCTCTCAGTATCAGTCAGCCGGACGTAGATACGCCTCGGTTCATCAGATTCTGCAGGGGCCGGCTGTCGATGCCGCAATCGCTCAGTTTACGGACATCGGTATTGAACCGAGCGAAAAAGCCGTGTTGCTGACACTGATGGGAAGCAGATCGGCAGCCCCCGAAACTCGCGAAAACTTCTACTCGGCAGCGCAAAAGATGCTGATCCAGCGCAGTCCTCCACGAGGAATCCTTGAAAAGGTCTTCGCGATGGAGACTCAGCAGCCATGATGAACCGAGCTCGTTTTGACGAACTCGTCGAGGTGATCGAAAAGAAATTTGACGGGCGCCCCGACGCTCTGGCTCGCCATACGAATCGATGGCTGTTGCTCGGCTATGCCGTGGTCATCTCCCTGACAATGTTCCTCACGGGAATAGGTCTGGCCCTGTTTGTGGCCGGAATTCTGATTCCCGGTGTCGGCGTAGTGCTGATCTTCGCCGGGGTTGCTCTGATTATTGCCGGAATCGCCCATTTCTGGACGGTGATGATCACAGACATATCGGCCCCAAAGGGACGTTTGGTCAACGAAGATGAAGCTCCTGAACTTCAACAACTTGTCGGGCTGTTGCGAGAAAACCTTGTCGTTCCGCCACTTGATGGAATCGTTGTCACGAACGATTTCAATGCATCCATTCTCCAATACGCAAAGTTCGGAATTTTTGGTCGATCCCGGCAGTGGCTGATTCTGGGGATGCCATTGATGCTGGCCGCATCGACACAGGAGCTTGCTGCCGTGCTGGCTCATGAATGCGGTCACCTGTCTCGTCGTCACGGCGACGACAGTAATCATATTTATCGAATGCATCGCGCGTGGCAGCATCTGTTTGAAAAGGTCCGAAACAACTCTGCCAATCGAGTCGTCAGGTTTTCGGGAAAACTGTTGTCAGGATTCATAAATTGGTACTGGCCTCGATTTCACGCTCGAGCATTCCTGCTGTCTCGATTCAATGAGTTTCAGGCGGATCGCATTGCAGCAGATTCCACATCGCCACTGCATGCTGCTTCCGCACTGTGGCGAATCGAATGCACAACGCATTATCTGGATAATGAGTTCTGGAAAGAGCTCTGGAATCTCACGGAAACTCAGGCGGAACCACCGCAGGATCTGTGCGACAGATTGAAAACAGCGTTTCGTAATGCCCCCGATTCAACAAATTCAGCCAGATGGTGTGACATCAGCCTGAAACGCGTGACCAGTTTTGAGGATACACATCCTGCCTTGTGTGATCGAATCAAGGCGCTTGGACTACGTGCTGAAGAGTTTTGTCAGCGAGGCTTCCCCGGTGCGCCGGAACAGTCGGCTGTGGAACGACTTTTTGGAAGTGACGCGGAATCGTTTGAAGATTCGATCAATAACGAATGGCGATCGACAGTCCTGTCAACCTGGAAAGAACGACATCGACAAATCAACGCGGTGCGAAAACTATCCGCAGCGCGTTCGTCTGTTGCCGGCATTTCAACATCCAATCCCGCAGAACTCTGGGCTCATGCGCGCCGCGTTGCCGATGTTAAGGGGCTCGAAGCCGCCGAGTCCGCGTTTCAGCAGGTACTAGTCCACCAGCGTGACCATGCGGGTGCGACTCTTGCCCTTGGTCAGATTCATTTGTTGCGAGGAGATGCTCTTGGTGAAGATCTTCTGTCGCATGTGCTGGGGTTGAAAAATCGAGAATGGTCACAGCCGGCAGGCGAAATTCTCGAACAGCATTTCACGGCCACAGGTCGAAAGAGCGAAGCAAAGGAAGTTCGCCAACAACTGGACCTGCTGGAACGACAGCAGACAGAGGCTGAAAAGGAACGTCGTGAGATCCGTGGAAGCGACACATTCATTGCTCATGGACTCACGACAGCCCAGCAGAGCCATGTCCGAACAGTTCTTGAGAAGAATTCGTCCTGTGCAATTGCATGGCTCGTGCAGAAGTCGCTGAGATACTTCCCGGACGAACGACTATTCATTCTTGCCGTCGACTCAGTGAAGACAAACGGCGTCTCACGATCAGACCTGAATAATCGAATGATTACGTCGCTGATGCTGCAATTGGAACTCCCGGGGAAGGTATTTATTGTGACTCCCACCGGGGAATTCCGCAGCGCGGCAAAACGCATCGGCCAGGTGCCTGAATGGAAGGTCTACGAGCGTCAATAAACGCCGATAGATGCCATTTTTTTGTGCGATACGCACTCAGCACCAGGCAGCGTCGAACACTATCAATCATACGCGTCCAGCGCAAGGTACGATCAACAGACATCACGCCTCCAGGGTCGTTGGAGGCGGCTGTCAGCGTCAACAAAAAAGCGGGGCGCGATCAGCGAGCCGGTGTGGTGACGCCGTTGACAACGTTCGGCAAAGGCTGACCCTTTAAAGCCATAATCGCAACGTTCGCGGCGGTTTCTCTCAGCTTGCGAACGGCCGTGACGCTCACCGACGCAATGTGCGATGCAACAATCACGTTGTCCATTTTCAGAATCGGATGATCGGCCGGAATCGGCTCCGGATTAAAGACGTCCAGTGCAGCGGCAGAGATGTGTCCTGACTGCAGCGAAGCCGTCAGCGCGGCAGGATCGACAAGATCACCGCGGGCCAAATTGATGACAATCGCTCCCGGCTTAGTCAGTGCAAGGGACTCGGAATTGAGCATTCCCCGGGTTTCAGCAGTCGACGGGCAGTGCAGAGTGATCGCATCCGACTGCTTCAAAAGATCATTCAGACTCACAGGAACAGCACCGGACGCAGTGATGTCTGACGCAGCAGCGATTGGATCGCTCACAAGGATCCTACATTTGAATGCTCGGAGTCGCGAAACGACTTCACGGCCAATACGACCAAAACCAACAACGCCAACGGTCATATTCTTCAGTACCTGAACACGATCCAGCGGCGTCGCCAGTCCCCAACGTCCGCCTTTGACGAAATTGGAGTTGGTGACCACCTGACGTGTCGCTCCCAGCAAAAATGCGAGCGTATGATCGGCAACTTCATCAATGCAATAGTCAGGAACATTGCAAACGGGGATGCCGCACTCTTTGGCCACCGCCAGATCAACGTTGTCGACTCCAAT
Organism: Planctomycetaceae bacterium; assembly: GCA_046349735.1. Classification (GTDB taxonomy): domain Bacteria; phylum Planctomycetota; class Planctomycetia; order Planctomycetales; family Planctomycetaceae; genus SXXK01. The sequence goes on along the minus strand of JAXMBU010000030.1, from coordinate 34,209 downwards.
CCCGTAGCGAACGATCACTTTGGCCTGCTTCATTGATCGGATGACATCAGCATTCACAGGTGCAAACTGTGTGATCACGGCATCCGCGGCAGAGACCAGTGCAGGTAGTTCTGCGGCTGTTTTCTTTTCCTTCCACGCAGCCAACTGAAAACCAGCCGCCGTAATCAAAGACTCTTCGAGACCCAGATCCGGAAACGTATAATCGGTGACGACAACCTGCATTTCGAAGACTCACTACTTTCGAGGAATTATGTGGTTCACGAAATCGTCACCACTGTACATAAAACGCAAAGCAAAACATGTTGCAGAGATTCTGTGGAATCGGCAACGTCGCAGGACGATCAATGATCTGACCGTGACATTGAACTTCGCCAGCGGTATCCCGAACGATGTACGACTGAGCGAGAACCTCGTATGATGCAGCGAAGTCAAACAGGTTGTGCGACAGTCGTCAATTGTTCAGCGCAAACCAGTTCATCTCATGGAGAAATTCAATGAAAAAGCTTACGGCCAGTTCGTTCCTGCTTTTCACTTTTCTGGCATGTTGTTTTCTGCCGTCGCCGGTTCTGCACGGCAGCGATGACGCCGAAAACACAGCCCGTGAAGAAGCGTTCTCGAAGTCGATGGAGAACTGTGTGCTTGTTGGTTCGTTCACCATCGACGGTAAAGTCGATGATGAACCTCTGAAGGCCGAGCGTTACGAGATCGAAAGCGTCACCAAGGCGAACGACAATCTTTGGATTTTCACAGCTCGTGTCAAGTACGGCAAATTGGACACCAAACTGCCGATCACCGTTCCGATGGAATGGGCGGGCGACACACCGATGGTCACGCTGACCAACGCCAGTCTGCCAGGTCTTGGCGAAGGATTCTCTGCAAGAGTCCTGTTCTACGAAGATCGCTATGCCGGAACATGGCAGCACGGTCCCGTGGGCGGACATATGTTTGGCAAGATCGAGCGCAAGAAGAAGTAGCAGACTCTCGCAACGAATCCTGCCGTCGTGGTTGGCTTACGGCCTCAATCCATAATTCGCCGCTCAAAACAGAAAGGCCTGCGTCACAATTCATGACGCAGGCCTTTGGTGTTTACCGAACTCTGTCTATGCAGCCTTCAAGGAGCGAGCATTCGCGGCCCATTGAATCCACTCTGTCACTTCGGCCAGATCCGGCTTGCGGCCATTGCGAATGATCCGTTCGCCTTCTTTGCTTCTCGAGAAGGGCTCGACAATGGCAAAGAGTTCAGCAGGTTTCTGAGATGCCAGGTTCTCCGGCGTCGTAATGCGACAAGCCACCAGAATCTGCGCGTCGTGACCTCGCAGTTCAGGAATCTGACACATCAGGCGCGACTGAGCCTGCCATTGCTGAATGACTGACGGAGTGATTCGGCGATGATCCAACTTCTCAGCCAACCGTTCCGGAGCCATCGTCAGCAGATCTTCAATTGTGCGAACACCGATCGACTCCATCATTTGTGCAGTTCGGGGACCAATTGACGGTGCCTTTTCTACTTCGCTGGTACGACTGAGAAAGAAACGCATTCCGCCGGTTCGTTCAGCCGGCACAGAATCCTCGTCCACAGCAACAGGTTCCGCGCGACGCAGCCGGGAAACCTGTCGTTTGCGTCGCGCTTCGCGACGAGCCCGTCGTTCATCAGAATTCAAGTCGCCCACAACCCGTTTGCGTTTGCGAAGTCGTAGATTATCTCGTTCCGGAGACGCGGCCGTGGCAACGGCTCCTTCGACAGCAGCATGAGCCAGACTTCGAGGCGTTGGCTTCACTGAAAACCGACTGCGACCGTGACGAGCATCATCAAGAGACCTCGCGAACTGCCCAAATCGTGCCCAGTTGATCGACTGCTGTCGGTCAATCAATCGTCCACCGCGTCGAAAACGACTACCAGCTTCCGATCGCTGAAATTCACTCACTCGATCATAGACCGTTTCTGGTCGCAGCCGACTCAGTTCTTCGACCGTTGTGATCCCGGATGCATACAACAACGCGGCGTCGCTGCGACGCAACATCGGGACTCGAGTTGTCAGTTCGGCCTGGCCACGCAGTGCGTGCAGTCGATCAACAGACAGTAGGAATCCTTTGTGTCGAGCCGCCTCTTCCAGCTGCGGAACCGTGCGGCTTAGCAAATCATCAATCGTGAGTACTCCAGCCGACCGCAGTGCTTCCAATTCACCAAGCGTGATTCCGGCCAGATCCTCGACACCGTGATCAACCTCCAGATAGAACAGCCAGTTCGTTGGTGTTGCTTCAACTGGCGGCACTGGGGCGGGCTGAAGATACACGATCGGCTCGACAACCGGACGTTTCACTTCAACAACAGGCTCGACGTAAGCATGCAACGGAGCAGGGGGCTCCGGAGGCAGGACGACGGGCACTTCGATGCGGGACGCAAAAGGTCGAACATCCGCATCCAGTCGAGTAAAGACATCTCGAACATCCTTGCGACTGGTCAACACGATGACCTGTTGCCCCGCCTGAGCCAGCTCCGACAGCAATCGCGCGGCAGCCATCAGCCGACTTTCCTCGGCTGGAATCAGCACCTCATCCAGAATCATCGGAACGTGACCGTGTGTTTCCCTGCGGACCTGAATCAACGCAAGGCGAATCGCGAGTGCCGCAGCATCGCGACTCTCCTGACTCAACTGGCCAGGAGCTTGCGGATCAACATGAAGAAGAGTATTCAACAGCAATCGGTCCGGCTGCACCGCAGAAACACGCTGCACCTCGCCCAGACTGAGTCGCTGAGTATACAGCGAGGCCAGTTCAAAGACGCGAGAATGATTGCGTCCCTTGAGCCGCTCCATGACTTCACGCAGGCTCACCTCAGCTCGATCAAGCTGCCGGCGCTGATCTTCCAGCAGAGCAATCTCAGCATCCAATCCTGCAATCTGAGCGCGAAGTGCATCGAGCTGTTCGAGGCTGGCGGCTCCGGCAAGCTCCAGTCGAAGTCGCTCAAGTAAAGATCGCTTTGATGTTCGTTCACCGTCAGCGATCGCTCGTTCAGAAATCAAACGAGCACGCTCAGCACGCAATTGCTGCAGCTGGCTTTCAATCTCTGCGGCGGATCGAAGTTCCGTCCCGACCAATAGTCCGCTGGCTGAAGTTTCACGGTGTCCGACAAAGTCGCATTCGGAATGCATCTGCGGGATAACGGATTCCACCAGGATATTTTCAGATCGAGCCAGATCTGCTCGCAGCGAAGCAATCTGCTGCTCCAGCAAACGCTCCATCTCTGTTGATTCGGCCAGAGTTCGCTCGGCAATTCTGAGTTCCTGCGCGCCGAAGTGCCCGGCGACACTTCTTTCATGATGGCCAAGGTATCGGCACAATGCAGCAACTTCGCCACGAATGATGCGAGCCAGATCCGCATCGCGACCCGTTTCGAAGACTACCGAACCAGGAGCATTCAATCGGTCCGTGAGAACCGTCACGCGATCTTCCAGCCGAGCGACAATGGCCCGAATGGAGCGAATCTCTTCATCGCCGACTGAAGTTGAACTCCCGGCGATGCGACGTGCATCAACTTCGCGTGAAAGTTGTATACGGATTTCCTTCCAGCGGTCCAGGCGAGTCGTCAGGGCGAGAAGATCGGCTTCCAGCTTCAATCGATTCAGCGGCAGCACATTCCGACGACGAATCTCAGGCAGCAGAAGTTCTAGCCGAGCAATCTCGGCATCAATTTCGCGAAGGCGGACATCCGTCCGGTCGATCGATACGTTCAACACTTCAATTTCGCTAAGCAGCTGTTCGATGCGGCCGGGAAGATCGGCCGCTGGCTTTCGCAGTAACGCAATCTCGCCCTGCAGCTCGCCTTGTCGACGACGCAATTCAGAAATGTGATGAACGACACCTCCCTGAACTCCATTACCATCACGATCTCGAACCGTTTGCAGCAAAGCCGCTTCTGATTTCCGAAACTCGATATCACTTACGTCCGTTGCAGAGCGAGTCTCCAGGCACAAGCGTGTCAGGATGCCAAAGCGAGAGGCTTCATCAAGACCCGGAGAAAAGACTTCACGATAAACATCTGAAGTGACCCATGCCGGCAATTGATTGTCCTGAACAACGAACTCAGAACGATCATGTTCGTCAGTCACGTTGAACTGCTGCAGCCCGGACGGCGCCCAGGATCGACGAACATTCCTGACGCCCGCGCTGGACAGTACGCGAATCATCCCGGACTCCGCATTCAAGCGAGACAAGTCGGAACTGAAACTTCGCGGGGACCCCCACAGCAACTCTCTCAGGAACTTCACGAAAGTCGACTTTCCTGAATCCTGTGCACCGTACAACACCGTGATTCGTGGGGAAAGCTTGTCAAAACCTGTGTTCAACAGCGACCCGAATCGATCAATTCGCACGTCCGTCAGTTGCATTGTTCTGTCCTGAATTTCAACGGATCGAAAAAGTCTCAAACCTATCCACAATCTGAACGGATCAGTGATTACGCAACGCGGCGTAACAGATCAAGCCCCACAGCCGCTTCACTGCCAAACCCCAGTGGCAAACCAATCACCTGTGACTCAGCCACACTGCGCCGCGACGACTCACGGCGCAATCGTTCGCGAACAACTGCAGAGAATTCAAGAGCCACGGCCGAATGCTGCCCGGCAACATCCACAGAACTGTTGTCTGAGAATCGAATGCGGCACGGCCATGCCCCTGAATGACCCGCATTCAATCCCACACGAAGATCTCGCAACAGATCAATTTCACACAGCGACTTTGCGGCAGCTGATGTCATGCTGAGATGGCCGTCAATCACCCACTCCACAACCGTTGTACAACGGCCCGACGTTCCAATTGCACGACTGCGTTCGCACAGCATCTCACACAATTGGGAAGCGGGCATCCCGGCAGGAACGGAGATCAGTTCCTGCGAGAAACGAATCACGTCAGTCGAACAGAAACGAGAAGTAATCGTCTGTCGATGCAGGTCCGCTTCGACCATCTGACATCCGAAGTGTCCTCGCTCAATCGAGCCCAACGACTGCGGGCTGCCGGCCGACATTCTCAAATGACGATCGAGCAAGCCGCGACACCCGTCAAAGAATTTGCCGTCGTCGGTGGCAACACTGACGGCACAACCACGTAAGCCAGATCTGACAGCGGACGAACGGATTCGACGCCAGAAACTCTATACCCAGCGCTCCGGACCGAGCGGGGACCTGTCGAGAACTCACAGTCCACTCCGTGGAACCGGAGGCCGAATTCCAGACATCCAATCGCTGACCGGGAGACAACAGAATTGCATCGAGACATCGCAGAGCTGAATGCTCGGAAACCGGATAGCCTGCCAGCACCAAACGAACTCCGTGGTCGCGAAGTGATGCCGCCTGAGACATCAGCCAGGCCAGAGCCAAATCCAGATCCTGCTCTGATTCGGTTAATCGACCAGCCACAACGAGGAACTGACAGCGGCCTGCAATGGCGGCTTCAATCACGTTCACGACAGCCGTACGAACCGCGGATGACGCAACTTTTCTGAGCCAATCGGGACTTTCAGAGAGCCCAGCGACAGGGGAAGCCAACCGTAAATGATCGGTGTGCAAAAAACGAATTGTCGACATCCATGCCTCCTGCATCGGAATCAAAAAGCTTGCTCGGACCGCACTCCTGGCAGTCCAAAGTCCTGAAACACCAAGACTGGCTGAAATCACCAGAAATACAACCAGACCACTTCGGCAAAAACTGCCGAAGACCAGTGGCCGGTTCAATTCCTGTATTCTTGCAGTGAAAACCGGACGCTAACGTTCCGGCTGATTAAATCAACACCCCGCTAGCAGCCTGTTGATTCAATCGCCACCGACCCTGCGTCAGTGGTTTAACGGCTTTTGCACCAGTAAAGAACTCACGAAATTCATTGGTGCAGAAGCCGCAGGCCCCTGAGGCAGGCTCAGGGGGGACTAAATCAATAACCCGAAGCGTCCGGTTTTCATTACAAAAACACCACAAATTCAACCGTGGGCTAGCGCCCAGCGGCTGATACAGCGACCAAGTCAACATGTCGCTATTTCGGAGCATGACGTCCAATCGTGGCCACGACCTGCGCGTGGACCTTGCCGTTCGTGACCACCATTCCCTCGTTGACCGCGAGAGTAGAGCCTTTGCCGAAATCTGCATGAGCCCCGTTGATGTCGGTGACCTGACCGCCGGCTTCCTGAACCAGCAAAACGCCGCCAGCGTGGTCCCAGATTTTCTCCTGATAGCCTTTTCGAGTCGGTAATCTCAGATAGAGATCTGCGTCGCCTCGAGCCACCGCGAGATACTTGCACTGGCTGTCCATACGGACAGGCTCTTTGTGGATTCCTAAATCCGTGGCAATCAGTCCGGACCAATCATGAGAACTATGCCCGGACTCGACCGACTCACAGAACAACAGATCCGAAGTCACAGCCGTCGCAGAAACATGAACCGGCTGTGCTGCCGTTTCTGGCCGATCCAAAGGCTGGGCCCACGCTCCGTGACCACGAATCGCCCAGGCCAGAACTCCGTCAGGTGACGCAGGATCACCGGACGGCATGTTGGGACATCCCAACACCCCAACTTCGATCACGCCGTTGACGATCAAGGCCAATGAGATTGCATACTGTTCTTTCCGAAGAAATCCCTTCGTGCCGTCAATGGGATCCAGAGTCCAAAAACGCGGACTGTATTCTGACGCACCTCCGCGATCGATCCAGTCGCAGACTTCCGCCGGTGAACCCGTCACTCCGGCCCTGGCACATTCCTCTACAACTCTTGACAAGAACTCAACTCCGGCCGGCTGCTTCAAATCAGATGCGCCCTCTTCGCCAATGACTGGATCAAGCGGAAACCTTCGCTGTAGCACGCGACACACCAAAGCCTGACTTGCATAGTCCGCAACGGTAACAGGGCTGTTGTCTTTTTTTGCAAGAGACTCGGTGGTAATCGACGACTGCACCGATCGGCACGCCACGGCGGCTTGCCGAACGGCATCCAGAGCAGCCTTGAGTTCCAATTCAAACGACATGAAAAATCTCGCGAGTTAGGGCCAGTGATTGACTGCGTGAATGATATCAACCGCGTCGTGTTGGAGGAGTGTACACGGCGGCAAAGCTGATTTCCGTCCGCAATGATTCACTCGCCTCGGCCCGTCTTGCTTCAATACGAACTCCATAGGGCTGCCGCACAGCAACTTTCAGGCGAACCTGATCGTCATTCGCAGGTTCACATTCAACCTCAGGCAAGCCTGCCAATGGTGGCGAAAACGGAACGTGCAGATGAGCTCGCTTCTGACCGACCTCGAAGAACACTTTGATCGTACCTTCGACCATTTCACCACCGTGTTCGTCACGAATACGCTCAAGTAGCATATCGCCATTCGAATGCTGCACTGTTCGCGTAACACCAGACACTGGCGCCCGAGCGGAGGTCGACACCGGTTCCTGAAAGCCTTCCGAAACAGCCTCTTCCTCGTCGGCTAGTAACTCCTGCTCACGAATCTGCCGGTCAAACTCTCGCAGCGATTGTTCCGGAGTCCTTGCCGTAGCAGGCGTATCGGTAATCGGATCAGACAATGGTCTGGGACGAAATGCGGGAGCAATCGTCGAAGGCATCGGTGCCGTGAGAGCAGGGGAGTTCATGATCGGATTCAAAGGCACAGAATGCACCGGAGCAACCGGCGGCTGCGGAATCGTCACTGGCAGCATTGAGACCGGCGGCAGATTCATAACATTTTGATTTACCCCGGAATTCGAAGAGGCTGGCAATGGCGGCGGCGAGACAGGCCTCGCCGCTTGAGCTGGCGTCTGGAAACCAACCGAAGTCTGCGAGTTAGCCGCTGCCTGCGAACTCACTGGCGCCTGAAACCCGACCGGAGAAGACGTCTTGCCGGACGGCTCCGTTAGCGGCCTTCGAGAAGATGTCGAATACGTGCCGGAAACCTGACCACCCGCGGATCCCGATGAAGGAAGCGACTCAGACGAACGCACTGGCGGCTTCGGCAAAGGAGTCAAGTTGCCCCAATACGGCTGAGGATTCGCTGGAGCACTCACTGGCATCGGCGGCAACGGCGGTGGGGTCAACTCCAGTGTTCGTGACAATGATTCAGGCTGCTCGTCAACAACTCGCCGACGCTCAGATCTCGGCACCTCTTCCGATCGACGTGACTGGGAAACTCCGATACGGCTCATCTGTCGACCAGTTCCGTAAAACGGATCGGCCCAGGGGTCTCGAGCTTCCGTTGATCCCGGCGAACTGGTCGTCGTAGGCGCTGATCTGCTCAGCCAATACTCCGTGCGAGGTGCGACTTCATCAAATCTGACCTGCGGAGCATCAACATCCAATTCGGACAGATAAGCATCAGTCAACGGCTGCAGGTAAGACTTACGATCACGTGGAATCGCAAAGACCTCATCCGGCAACGGACTCATGATCGCGATGATCCCGAACACAAAGACGCCAATCGTTAACCACGGTTTTAGAGGTGAACCGACTGGCATCAGATGATAAGCAATGAAGCACGGGGGCAGCAGCGTGAGCATCCCGGCAAAGAACAGACCTGGCGATTCCTCCGCAGATGCTCTTCCCGGTGAAAACAACAGCCAGCCGAAGATTGCGAGGAACGTAGCATAAGCGGACAGCAGCAGGGCAGCTGGCTCCCAGGCCTGCACCCGAATGATGCGGTAGTGCTGCCCTCGCCACAACAGCCAGGCCACAATGACCAGCGACACCCACGCCATAATGGCTAACGCGCGTCGTCCCTGAATCCGCCGACCATGAGATGAAGTCATGCGAACGGGCCTCCTGCCTTGATAAATTGACATGCAGCGATGAAGACCACGCCGCTCCCCCAGATTAAACAATTCCCCGGAACCGCCCGAAATCTAACGGTTCACACGGAGTGTCTGCAAGGTTTCTCGCCCCTCGTTTTGCGAATCACCGCAGTCCGCAGGCTTTCAGAAACTTCTCTTCAAACTGAGGATCAGGCATCAAACAAGGATGTTTGTACTGCTCGGCACTGCCACCGGCGCGAGACTGGCGGGCGTTCGTGAAGCACTTCCACGCTTCCGGAGACAATTCCCGTACGTGAATCATCTGAAGGCGTCCGGTCTGACGCTTCTCTCCATATTCCACATTTCTGCGGCAAAGATCGTCATCCAGCGCCTGAGCAAACTCGAGTTGCTCCTGGACTTCCAGCGTCACAGAAACTCGGCGGCCTCCGCCTTCAGCGCCGACAATACGACCGATCGATGAAAGCTGATTCAATCGCCCGACATAAAGAGTGTACCCAGGCGGCTCTCCCCAGCAGGGCGTCAATGTGTAAATCTGAGGACTGAGTCCTGTCAGATTGCAGGCGTATCTGACAGACTCCACAACCTGCGACTCCGCAATCTTTTCTCCTGTGATGCTGGAGATATGAGCGCCCTTGTGGCGGAACTCCAGAATCGGACTGCTCCCAAAGAAACCTACACATCGAACAACATCCTGAATGTTGTATCGATAAAGACCAGAACTTGTGGTCAGCAGGATAAAGTACTCTCGCCCCTCTTCCAGTTCATGAGCCTCCAGAACAATGGGCTGCGATGATGCTGATTCTCCGACTGGGACAAACTCGAAAAAGTGCGTCTCAACTTCCAGGACACCAGCCGCACTATTGTCTTCCAGCGGAAGTGTCATTCGACCTTCGCTTGCATGCAGGCCATGATCTCGTACGGGAACATCGTCGAACTGTTGCTTCAGGCGAGGAATGTAAGCGGCCGCACTGCCACCACACCAAACGCCCAGAACACCCAGCATCGGCCAGCATGACCGTGGACGAAACCCTCCATGCTCGTGCACGATACTTTCGAGCACTTGAGCACGATTTCGACAGGCTCGCAATGTCGTTCGTAAAGCCCCTCGAACCGCCGGAGGTAACTCGCAACCTTTCATCCCACCGTCACGAATGTCTCGAATCAATGCTGCAGCATTCTGATTGGCATGATCCAGCAACTGGAGCAACGTACTTGGATTGGCAGTGATCAGCATACCGACGTAGGGATCTGCCAGCGCCATTCGCAAAATCGCATAACGCTTGGCATCGGGATCATTGATCTCCGCAACGGCGGACGGAACCGTGTACAACGTGCGTACAATGGTGCTCTGCATCGCTGCCACAAGCCCACTGATGTTTCCACATGGCGTTCCATCATCAGTCGTGAACTTCCGATGACTACTGCTGATCTGCACGATGTTCAGGTTTTGGAGCAGGGCATGTTCGGAATAAGTTCCGATCCCCCACATTTGCCAGCCGCGTCGATAATCATTCAAAAATCGATCTGTGACGGGAATCAACTTTGACTCGGACGTCGTTCCACTCGTGACCGCAAACATCTGCAGCCGATTTGCCTTGCCCAGCAAAGCCTGATGGTCCCCGGCGGCCACTCGCTGAATATAAGGCCGCACGAGTTCATAATCCGCCACAGGCACTACACGCCGAAAATCATCAAGCGACATACCCGGAATCAGATGATGGTCCCGAGAAAACTGACTGTCCTGATTCAGCTGCAGGAGGCGACCGAGCACTTCCCGCTGACTCCCTCGACAATCCGAACGGGCCGCGGCCAAAAACTTACTCCGCGCTCGACGAATTCGGTTGCGAAGCAATGCTCCAGCTGCAGCACGAATTCGATAAGCCAGCGGAATCTTACTCATCACGGTTCCAGTATCTCGAAACGAAAGATCTGTATTGACTCAGAACAGAAGCCTGGAGTTCATTGCCAAACACACCAGGCCGACTCTATCAGGCTAACCAGATCCAACGAAAAAGGCATTTCTGAACAGAGCGTTCAGAAATGCCTTCCAGTGTTTCATCAATTCAGGCAAATGCAAACCTACTTCTTGCCGCCTTTTGCAGCTGGCTTAGCCGCGCCCTTCGCAGGTGCTGCTGCAGCACCCTCTTCAGCGGTCTTTTTCTTCTTCTTGCCAAGCAGAGCCTTCGCGACTCGAACCTTCGGAAGTCCCAGTGGACTGCGTCCGGTCGCAAAGCGGTCTTCTTCAATCAACCTTGCAATCCGCTCACCGCGCGTCAATACGTTACGAGATCGAGAAAGGCCAAGTCGAGTCCTGAGGGTCTTGTCAACTGACACGTGAACGCTCCAATCGCACTCTGAATCAAAAACGCCTCGAAACAAATCCTTGCTTCGACGACCAGATATTGAAAATTGTTTCAGCCGCACATCAGTCGAGCAGTCACGACTGACCGGGAAGGCCGGGGAGTGTATCGACAAAACATCCGCTTCTCAACCACGCCTTTACCACTTTTCCCGGCGAAAACGAACGTGATCCACAAAAAACGCTGCAGAAACGCGATGGGGATCGTCTTTCCAATTAAAAAACGGCGAAAAACAGCAGAAATTGACACCAAAACAGCGTTGGTAACTCATTACCCTATCAGCTGCTATCTTCGGGAACGTCATCCAGCGATCGAGATTCGGAGACCAGTTTCACGATTCGGCCAGCTCTGAACCTCTGACTCCGCTCCGCCTTCTTCGCCGCATTTCGTAGACCGCGGCAGCCGCCCCCGCACGTCTGAAATCTGCTGCTCACCGACCAATTTGATCCAGTGCCATCGCGGCTCGATAGTCGGCCCGAGATTCGAAATACAGTTTTAATGCGTCAACATATTTCTCTGCCGATTCGACGGCATACTGTTCGCGAAGAGTAACCTTCAGAAGATCCGACGCTCCAGCTTCCTGATTCTGTCGCTCCCGGGCCGCCAAATCCTCTGCGTGTTTCAGTGATTCCTCAGAGCTGACAACCTGCTCCCAGGCCGACCTTAATGCCGCATGAGCCATTTGGACATCCACGCCAATCTTGTCGGCGGTGATTCGACGCTTGGCCGACAACTGAGCCAGCTTGCCCTGAAGCTCTGTCATCTTTCCGCGAGCTTTTCGTCGTTGCATCGGAACATCAAGGTAAACCGACGCTTCACTTTCATAAGGCGATTTATCTTGTTTGGAACTCGTCGGCTCACCAACATCCTGCGAACCCCAGATGACCGCATTGAGTTCCGGCTGAAGCTGATTTGTGGCTTCTCTGTAGTCGATTTGCGTCTGCTGACGAAGCAGATCCAGCATGCGAATTTCTGGTCGATTCTCAAGGGCCATCTGGATATCCTGGTCCAGCTGCAGATCGTCGACAGCTGAGGGGTCAGGAAATCCCGGCAACTGGCCTTCCTTCGCAACCATCGGTTTACCGGAACCGTCCCTCAGGTACACCGACAACTTGGCTGCCGTCTGCTCCATTTTGCGCCGTGTATCCGCAGCCTTGGCCTTTCGAATTGCAACGAGCCGAAGGTTATCCGTCAGCTCCGGAGGATCCACCAGCCCCGCTTTAACCTGCGCTTCTATCCGACTCGTCCGATCTTCAGCAAGAATGAGAACTCGCTTGGCAATCTGGTGATACTCGCCAGCCGCGACCCAGTCCCAATACCGATAAGACGCATCCTGAACATAACCGATTAACTGGGCCTGAATGTCGGGCTCAGCCATGCTCCGCTCGTATCCTGATTTCCAGAGTTCAGCTCGGCGAGCATCAATGCTTCTATTGCGTGCGAGAGGCACCTGAACTCCGGCCTTGAATTCGCCGGAATTATTGGTTTGTCGCTCCAGATACCAGGGCTGAAAATCTCCTCGCCCAATTCGGTATCCGGCAAAAACTTCACCCCCCCAGTATGTCGGCTGAACAATTCCGAGGCTCTGACGATAGTTCTGATAGAAGCCCTGCGGTCCGTTCTCACTGGCACCTTTTAACTTCGTATCGAAAGCGCCCGAGGCACCAATTTGCTGCCCAAGTGCGATGTTTCGATTGTAAAGAGCGGCCTGTAGAAGCGGATAGCTGCTGTAGACCGAAGCAAGCACTTCATCAAATACAACATCCTCGTCGTCCTCAGTGTCAGCGGAAGAGAGCTCTGCCTCTTCAGCATTCAGTGACACCAGCATCACCTCGACGTGAGGCTCATCGATAGCCGGCTGGTCTTCCACGGAAGAATCGCCCGAAGACACAGCATCGGCTCCGTTAGTCCCGGCGGACTCATCGAGGGTAACATCGCCCGTAACGTCATTCACCGGCTTCGATTCGCTCACGGTGCGAGTCACTGAATCAGACCGGGGTGCGGAGTCTTTTTCAGATCCCGCCAGTGGCTGAATTGTCGGCTCATACTTCTCTGAGGAAGCTTTCGCCGTGAATGGCGGAAAAAGGTTCCGGCTGCCGGCACATCCCGACAGAAGAAACAGCATGATGGTCATTCGGCAAAAACTGCTCATATTCGATCGTCATCCATGACAGGTCGGTTTGAGCGACGCAGGGCTCACCTGTTTCTTCGGACACACAAACGAAATTGCTGACCCACCACACGATCCCACTCTTCGAATTCACAGTTGTGCTAACCAAAATCAGCACGCTGATTAGAACCGGCAGAGTCCGTTGAACAACGTTCAGTGCGATGAACGTTTTGAATTCATTCTTGACCATTCCGATACAGTAGCGCGGCCCGAACGAATGGAATCCACTTCGGCAAACTCGAGGCAATCGGAATTGCGATCAACAATGAAATGGCGATGGCCACGATTCGATCGTTTTTTCCAAAAGCAACATACATCAGTTTGAGAATGAACCTCAAATCGTGGGAGAAGCATTCAAGCACCGGTTCCGCAGCGGCAACCGACAGCCAACCGAGAGGCGGCAGGTCTCGCACGGCGAAACCCCCAAACCCGCGAGCCTGCCGCTCGTCGCTGAATCAACAACTCACCCCCCAAAACCCCAACACATCAAAGCGAACAGAGTTCCCAACAATCAGCGCCCCTGCAACCAATCGGCAATACGACGTCCGGTCATCGATAACGGAAGCTCGGGAAGCTCGTCGAGCGAAAACCACTGCACTCCGTCGCTCATTTTGCCGCGCGCGCGTCGAGCTGAACATGCAAAACAGATCAACTGCACTTTGTAACGAGTCACCGAGTAACTGAATTCCGCCGACGCCACAATTGGCCCCGGCTTCAGGCCGATTTGAGACTGAGTTCTCTGGACAGCAAACTCGGGTAACTCCAGACCTTCCGGGCTAAACAGCGATTTTGAGCGTCCGCGCTTCTGCACCAACGGCAGAACAGACGACTCTTCGGCAGTAATTTCGAACCGCACGAAATCCCACATTCCGGCCCAGCGTTCGTTTTCTGTTCGACGCCGCAACAGAAACCTTTCACGATCCATCAAGACAACCGCGAGTTCCGTAATCGCCGTGATGGCAACGGCCGGTTTTCGGACGGGAACTTCTTTCTGTAATCCGTTCTGAAACGCACCGCAGTATTTCTGCAATGGACATGACTCACAATCCGGATCCACTGGCCGGCACAGTTTAGCCCCAATATCCATCAACGCCTGATTGAAGTCTCCAGCGCGTTTTTCGGGAACCAATTCTTCGGCAAACTGCCAAAGAAGTTTCTGACTGGCAGAAGCTCGCACATCGTCTCGCAATGCCAGCAGTCGAGCATAGAGTCGCTCCGTGTTGGCTTCGACGATCGCGGCGGGCTGATCGAATGCAAATGAGGCGATAGCGCCGGCGGTATAGCGACCGATGCCGGGCAAAGTTCGCAGGACTTCAACTTCGGATGGGAACTGGCCGGAGTGCTCACTCACCACAGCCTGTGATGCTCGATGTAAATTGCGTGCTCGGCTGTAGTACCCCAGCCCTTCCCAAAGCCGAAGCACTTCATCCACATCAGCCGCAGCCAGAGTCCGAACATCCGGAAAACGCGATGTGAAGCGTTCAAAATATGGGACGACAGCTGCGACTGTCGTCTGCTGCAACATGACTTCACTCAGCCAGATACGGTAGGGATCCGCAGACTCACGCCACGGCAGCTTGCGTCCGTGCTGATCGTACCATTTCAGTACGGCGACCCTGAAACGGCGTTTGTTTGCAGCTTCCATGTCTTGTGACCTGACCTATAACGGCACCACAGCTCCGGATTCGATACTGGCCGCTTCTGCCCAGCAAAGCTGCAACGCATTCAACGCAGTCTGCCCGGACAGTGGACCAGCGGACTTCCCCGCCGAAAGGAAGTCAACGGCCGTCTGCAGTTCATCTGTGAATGCTCCACACCACTTGCCACTGCCGCCGAGCTCCGGATGAGCCATCTTGCCATCATTGGTGATGACGCTCAGCGGACGACTGACAACCCACTCACCAGCCAGCGTTCCGGCATCGAACAGCAGAGTCGCATTCTCAAAATACAGTTCATAACCATGCGAAAACGCGAGGCCCTTCGCGGCAATTCCGCCGCTCACGCAACTGACCGCAGGACCATCCTTGTACAGATAAGAGGTGTGAACATGATTGACGAAACCATCCTGCATCAGCCCGCGTGAGAAAACCCCATCAGGGCGACCACAAGCGTGAGCGATAAAGTGATTGTCGTGAATATGGAGATCAATCCCCCAGCCACCCAGCTTGCGGAAGTCTGACATGTCGCTCGACCAGTCAGGCTTGCAGATGACCCGCTTGAAGTGAGCCGCACTCAGCTTCCCGTACCGCTGATCCTGAATACATTCAGCGGCGAAGCGGAATTCCGGGAAGAATGGCAATACGTGTGCTACCAGCAGAGGTGTCTTTGCCGCCTCGGCCGCTTTGACCATCTGCTCAGCCTGTGCAAGATCCACAGAGATTGGCTTTTCGACCAGAGTCGCTTTGCCAGCCTTCAGAGATTCCATGACCACATCAAAATGCTTATCCGTCGGCAAGCACACGTCAACGAGATCAATATCCGGATCAGCAAGCAATTGGCGATAGTCTGAATAGCGCTTGAGGCCGGAGACATCAACATGGCCACCTGGAGGACCAAAGTTTCCCTTGATCGAGGTCCAGTCGCCAGTCAGCTTCTTCTCGTCTCGCGTCGCAAAGGCGGTAACCGAAGCCCCCTTGAGATCGCGAGCCCCCTCGAAATGGGTGTAGCCCATGAAGCCGACCCCAATGATTCCAATCCGGACCACGCTATTCCCCTTGTTAAGTAGTTCGCTGACCAGGCTGAGCCTCCGGCCAAAACGCCAACACTCGCCTGAACATCCCGAATGACGCTGCGACCACGGCCCAAACCGAACCCCCGGCACAGCTCGAGCCATCACACAGGCCTGAAATGAAGCCGACGGGATTTCACCGCGCCAGACCGCAAAACTCAAGCAACCAACACAAATCCGCCACAATGGCAGCCAGCAGACAGCCACCCACCAAACCACGCTGCCCAACTTTTAAGCACAACAAAAATGCCTGCTTTTTGGGCAGCACTGATTTTGGGGGTTTTACTGTTGGCAATGACTTTGCTGGGTGTTATCGTTATGACGTCGCAATCAAACTGATGTCAGGTGGATTCTGCCGGATCAGGGGGGCGGGGCGGCAATGTGAGCTGTGAAATCATGTGCATGATCAGCTCAGGACGGACTCAGGGAAGACCGACGCAGCAGAACACAGGGAGAGAAACATGTTGGTACTGTCCAGAAAGACCAGTGAGAGAATTCTGATTGGCGATGACATCGCGATTACAATTGTCCGAATCGGGCCCAACTCGGTACGAATCGGAATCGAGGCACCGAAGAACATGAACATCGTTCGTGAAGAACTCTGTGACTTCTCCAGTAAGACAAAAGAAACATCCGACGTAGCAATCCCCATCAACTGATCGGGTGCTGCCGAAAAAAATCTGCTCAAAAAGGCCGGGGGTCTCTCCCGGCCTTTTTTCTTGCGCGTACGCGGACGAAACTTCCATTCAGCCCCAGCTCCTCACGTAACCTTTCGTTCTGAGCCGATCTAATGAAATGTCGATATCACCAGCCCTTCGCACAAAGTGAGTCCTGAATGCGACTGGGAATGATGCAACCCTACTTCTTTCCGTACGTGGGGTATTTCTCTCTCATTCACGCAACCGACTGCTGGGTCGTTTTCGACACAGCGCAGTATCGCCGCCGCGCGTGGGTGAATCGAAATCGCATGCTGTCAGAGAACAAGGAAGGCTGGAGCTACATTCGCATTCCAGTGGCTCACTCCCCAAGAGATACCAGGATCTGCGATATCCGCATCGACGACTCACAGTCATGGATTGACCAACTGATCGATCAATTGCAGCTTTATCGCCAGCGCCGCGCTCCGCACTATGCGGATGTCATCGACTGGCTGCGTGCAGCTTTGCACAAAGCTCATGACATCCATGGCCCCGGCGATTTTTCACAAACGCTGATCGCATTGTTGCAAGACACATGCAGCCGGATCAACCTGCCGTTTCCATGCCAGATCTTCAGCCAGATGAACCTGAATCTGCCGGACGAACTTCCTGCCGGCGAATGGGCTCTGGAGGTTGCTCGTTCGCTGGGAGCAGAGACCTATATCAACGCTCCGGGAGGACGAGAGCTGTTTTCTCCCGGGCAGTTTTCTGAGGCTCGAATTGACCTGCAGATCCTGGAGCCACGCTTGACCGCTTATCGCCAGGGGCGATCAGAATTCATCCCGGGACTGTCAATTCTCGACCTGCTCATGTGGAATTCACCGGCCGAAACGCTTGAACTTGTCACGCACTACGACCTGGAATCGCTCACTGGGAAAACGTGAGCGTCTTTTGACGCTCCTCACGCTTTATCTCGACTTAAAGATGCCTTCGCGCATAGCTGGCACAAACGACGAAAGTAATTTCCGGCCGATGCGAGAAGCGATTGCGAAACGTGATGACTCTGTTAATCGCCGAGATGGAAGTAACAGAATACAAGGGACCGGCGCGGCGGCGCCTCGAAAATGGCCAAGGCAGCCTGGAAGAAGTGCTACAAGATTTCAGGCTCTACACAAAATCGTGTGCACGACCTTGCATAGCAGGGTGACACCGCAGTTTTCGGGTTGTGCGCAAAATGAAGTGCGCAACCCCAGGCGAAGCAAATGCAATAGCGAGGAATCTCCGTGGCCGGACCTAAGCGTCAGAGAAACAGAAAACGGCGAGAAGACCTGAGTTTCAAACGCTGATAAACGCCAATGAACGCTGATGAATGCAAGAACGGTGGAGAAACAATAGCGTCATCCCTATTGGACACTAAGGCTGTCATTGCCTGATAAGGTCATGGGGGCCGTCAATCGCCGGACCTCTGAAACCATTAGCGTTCATGAGTGTTCATTAGCGGTCTAAACAACGATTCCGATCCGCGCACTTCATTTCCCCCAGAGCCCGGAATCACTATTACTGCGGGAAATCGGCACCGTTGCGGGTCGTAAGAGTTGCCTTGAGTTGCCCTGCAACAACGTCAGCAAATCGATCCAGTCCAGCGGCCGACAGATGGCAAACATCGGTGAAGTACTTGATGTCCTTCAGCTCGCCTTCCATTTCAATGAAAACGAGGTCCGGATGCTCGGAGGAAAGCTGACGGATCACATCGTTATGAATTGCCACACCGCGAGATACGTTTTCCGGTTTTCCCCACACTTCCGTCGCAAGCTCATAGGCTCCATCAGCGTATCCCAGCTGCTTCGCATCGAATGCTTCTTTGGTATACCCGTCAACAAAATGCGTGGCAAATGTCATGAGTGTCACAGGAGTCTTCGCGCCTCTCGCAATTTTCAGCATCTGCTCCATGTGAAGTCGGAAGGCCGGCCCGGTCTTGATGTCGTCGCCAAACGCGACGTGAGCAGCGTCCGGCTCGCCTAATCCGATCAGCTTGTCGAGAGACTCCGAAACCGTGTCTCTGACGGACATTACACCGGTCTCTTTCTTTCGATTGAAGGCTGCATACCATGCGCAGTGCGTGTAGTCTTCCCGAAAGTCTTCGGTCGCAACGCAGTTCATGCGAACATCGTTGATGGCATGGTAAATGATGATCCGATCAAACTCCGCTCCGCGTTCGATCAGGCACTCAAGCTTGTTCAAGCTGTCCTGAGTCGTATGAGCCGAAACAGCAGCATTGTGAACATGCACCGGGATTCCAGCCGCTGCCGTAAGTTTTGATTCCAGAATCCCTCCGGTCTGCTCCGCGACTGAAGCTCCCAGAAGCAAAATATTCCGTTCGCTCGAGGATCGTCGTGATTGCAGCAGGCCTCGAGTAAACAGCTCACGGTAATGCAGCTGGTGCGCATCAATACGATTTGTCAAATCCGTCGGTGGCACGGAATACGACCACCAGAGAAAAGCTCGATATCCAACAACCAGCAGCACCAATAAGTAGACCGCATACAGCCCGCGAAACAACCACTGGTACTGTCGCTTCCTTGTCGTCATGAAGTCTCGCCTAATACATTTGACCGACAGTCCCGGCAGCAGCACCCAACGCATCTGCGTATAGAGAGAGAGGCTATAAGGCGAATCTATGTCCGTCAACGAGCCGAAATTGAAAAAGGAAGCCGATCAGTGACATTATTGCGACAGCAATCTGGAGGCGTCGACCTTACGCACCGCTGCGAATTCAATTCTTCGGCACACCAGCGGACGTCAGCTTCGTCGAATTCACTCGCCCCCTCGAGACAGCAGCAGCAACGTCCGGTGAAAAGGCATCGCGCCCGGTTCGTCCGGGGAATCCAGGCCACCGAGCAATCCCGATCGGCATTTCATCACTGAACCGTCGACGATGCTCGGGTAAGAAGGACGGTGAAGCAGCATCATCGAAGATGGACCTGCGACCCCATAACACAGAACGACCGTCGCTATAGAGTCGACTCCAGTCTGCATGCTGATCAAGAAATGCCACAGCGGGGGGATCGGCAATTCGATCCATCAAGACCAGATTCGGATTGCCAAACTCGAGCACTCGATTCGAATCCACAGGTCCAGAGTCTTTGCCACGATATCGTCGTGACAGATCATCACCGAACAGCAGATCGAAATTGATATCAACAACGACCTGCGGATAACACGTGTCGTAGCGTCCATCAAAACCGACCGTTGTATCCGGAGCCAGAGCCGCGAGAGCGTATTGAGCCCAGTCGAAGGTTACGACGAGTCGACCGGAAATATTCTCTTCCGCCATGAATTCGATCACAGACACGGGATACTTGCTGCGATCAACTCCAAACGTTGCAAATGAATATCCCAGCATTCCCAGCAATGCCAACGCGACAATAGCGACCTCAGCCGTCAACCAACGGACGGCTCGCGGTGTAAGTTCTTCCTGAGTTCCCAACGTCGGACGCCATTCGACGAGCCGATGCCACAAAGAAATCAAATGCTGCGGCATCCAATAGCCAAACGCAATCGCGAAGAAAGCCAGATGCCGCACATGTCCCAGGGTTTGAACGGCGATCAATCCCAGCACAACCAACTCAACCCAGTCACGGCGTTGATGAGTGAACCAGAGACTGGTAATCGTAAGCAGTGACAACACTGTAAACGGAATGGCTGTAACTCCGCCATCGAGAATATTGGCCCATTCGGAAACCTCCGGACGTGGCTGGCTCAGCGAGACGATCATCCAATATGGCAACTCATAGCCATAAGGATTCACCAGTACCGACAGGATGGCGAAAACTCCGATGGCCGAAAAATGCGAGATCGTTTTCCAGCGGGCAACTCCTCGCTTCAACAGAAGTTCGATCGATCGCAGTCCCAAAATCGCCAGCAGCACACACAATCCCGCTGCGAAGCCACCGTGCGAATTCGTCCAGAGCGTCATCAAGGGAACGCAAAGCCAGAGCCACCCGAAGGCGACTCGCTGTTCGGTATGCCAGTTTCGAAACGCGCGTTCCACCGCCAGAAACATCAGGCCACAGAAAATGAAGCTGAATAACTGCGGTCGCGCGAGCCAAAATTCGCCGAGTCCCCAGGCGACGGGAATCATCGCGACAACAGCCGCCAGCGTGGCGACTCCGCGCTGCTGAGCCACTCGGACCATCGTCCATAGCAGCCAAAGCCCGGCGACGCATTTGAAGATCATCAATCCAAGTCCGCCGATCGTCCTTTGTCCGAGCGCGACGGCGAGTTCAAAAAGATTCTCGTGGTTGACCCAGGGTTGATCAGGAGTCGAAAACGTATGGGTCGCCGTCGTCGGCATTTGTCCGGCGTGCAACCAGTCTTCGCCATACTGAATATGGCCCCACAGATCCGGTTCAATGCTTCGCCATGCGAGTAAGTTAGCGGCGACAAGCCCCAGCAGCAGAATGATTCCGCGTGTCAGCCAGGCTGGATTTGCAGAAGAATGGTCGTTTGTCATTTCAGTGGGTTCTGAGAAATCAGTTCCGCACGATCACCGTGCAAACCGGTTTTGCGTTTCGATATGTCCATGCCCGTGGTAAGTGCCATCGGATTCAAAATCCGACGCAGAAAGTGCGAGCATCACGCAACCCTAGCTCAACTCATTGCTGACGCCGGAGCATGTTTCCCAGAGAGTGGGATGCCAGATCGCATCGTGTCGCTAGAATATGTCAAACCGTCAGAATCGTTACGACACAACATCGTGCAAGTCACTTATGAAACCTCGTTTCCTCATTCTTCTCTGCTTGCTGCTGATCGTCGGTGGAGCAACTGCCTGGCGGATTGCAAATCCGAGGGAGCGAGAAACCGTTTCGCTGGAGTCTTTGAATTCTCGTCCAGCGCCGGAATTTCAGTTGCTGGACCAGAACAATCGCCCAATTCAACTGCGAGGATATGTCGGGCGATACCGAGTACTATTGTACTTCTTCGATCCCACCACCGGACCTGACGCTGACCCGGTTCTGAAGCGTCTGAAGGATGTTCACGGCGCGTTGAAAAAGTCTCAGGTCATGACGTTTGCGATTTCAACACCCCTGAATCCCGAGCAAAAGCGACAGACTCTTTCGTATCCATTTCCGATCCTTCGCGACACTCTGGCGGGGCAACCAGGTTCCTGCACTTTCGCCTGGGGCCGCGCGGCATCGGCTCTGGGAGAAACGGGACCAGCGAAGATTACTCCGGGAGCATTCCTGATCGATGCGACGGGCATGGTGAGTTGGGAAGACAAATTCCCAAAACCGGTGGAAGATGCAGAAGGCCTGATTAACGCCATCCTGTCTGGCGAACAATAAACGGCCAGCTTCGATGCTTGCCTCGGAATCCGGAGTGCTCTATTCTCAACGGGACAAAACACAGGCGAACCAGACTGCGGATCAGGCAAATGTCGCAGTTATAGAACCCTGAGCATTATCCCACAGTCGATCGGCCGGAGTCCGTCGTGATCATTCAAAAAGAGTACAAATTCTACGCGGCTCATCGCAACGAGACATTGATGGACAAGTGCAGCAATCTGCACGGTCATCGATATGGTTTGCGCTGCTTCTTTGAAGTTGAACGGGACGGAGATATCAGCACGCTGTTTGGTGCGTTCGATGAAAAAGTTGAACCGTGGCTGAAATCGCTCTACGATCACGGCATGCTGATTAACATCCACGACCCGCTTTATGAAACATTGAAGGATCATTGTCGACGGACTGGTGAGAACTTCAAGATGAAGCTCTTTAACGGACCGACCAGCGTTGAGAATCTGGCTTGGATGATGTTTACCGAGATCACTGAAATGGGATTTCGGTTATCTCATATTGAAGTCCGCGAAACCGACTCGTCGGTGATTTCTTATTCGCGTGAAGACTGGATCCGCGACAACCGCTACTTCGCCTCCGTCCGCAGCCCCGGCGTTCCTTCTGTGACTGTTGCTGACAATCCGAATCGCGTGCTTGAGGAGAACTGATCTCGGCCCGGCACTATTGATCAGGAAGAGTCCGGAAACAAGCCGCCGGATCACAACCCGAAGTATAAGCCATGGATCGGAGTCTGATCAAAAAAAGGACTCTGCGCGAAATCAAGTGCGCGAGACTGTATAGACGCTTTCATCACCGCGCTCGGGCTGTCCACGAGGTCGTTGCGATTCACCGCGGAGCGGTTTAAGAAGGTAGCCGGTGGTCAGCGCAGCGCCAACCACCGGTTTGCGTCGAATCCCGCAATTGCACCCTGAAATGGGTGCCAGTCTCGTGGTTTCTGTCATCGCTTCCGGATAAGTTTGGTTCGCATGCGGTCACCGGTGGTGCGTCTGTCGGCGACCACCTGCTACTCTCCGCCATCCTTTCAGGATTAGTCGCAGGGATTTCCACCGCCCATGGTAGCGCATATGATTACGCGTTGAGCCGTTGAAGAATCCCTCACTAATGTTTCGGATTGAGATCTCTCGCGTGCGTAGAAACCGAACATTGTTTCCGCGCTGTTCCTGACACTCGACTACTTCTTACCCGCTGGCATAACCACAGGCAGATCTCCCGCAATCTTATTTTCGGTCGGCAAACTAGCTGCTGGCGAATTGAGCACGGTCGAACGTGAGACCGATGTGACTCCGGATTTGTTTCGCAGGCCCGGCCAAACTGGTGGCTCAACCATGCGAGTTGACGAACCGGGGGCTGCCGGAACCGGCTGTTGAGGTGGTATAACCGGGGCTTCCTGAACCGGAGGATTACTGAATTGCTCAGGTGCAAACGCTTCGCCGGGTGACTGAGGAATCACAGGGATCCCTTCGAACACGGCCGCATCTCCGCCATGTCCGGGTTGAATATCATCCGGTGTAATCAGACCAGGATCTGTACTGTCAATCACGGAATCTCGCAGGGGATCCGCGAGACATTCTCGCTTCCGTTCGGAATGCAGAATTGCTCGATCTTCGATTGTCCCGCATCCCGGCGCAGCACATCCGGGTCGAACAGTTGGTTCGCCACATGGCACTCGATACGCTGGTGCTGCAACTTCTCGTTTTAATGTGCCACATGCTGCCGATTCATCCAACAGAGGACTGCATTCAGGGTTGTAGGAATGAGGTTCTGTTCGAGGAAATGCGCCGGGAAGTGATCGATGGAATCTCTTGAATTTGCTGGTTCGCCGTGGTGGCGCGGAATCACAGGCTCGCTCTTCACAGCAGGCTTCTTGTGTTTCCGTCACGCAATCCGATTCGGTCACACAAGGATCAAGAGCCGAGCACTTGCCGACCAATTCCTGATCGGAGCAGGACAGTTCGTCGGTACATTCGGAAGGCTGTGTGGTCGGCTTGCGATGCAGTTTTGCTCCAAGATCTTTAATCCAGCCAACGCTCTTCACGCGTGACACGCCGAAGGCAGGTGGTGCAGGAACAGGCTCAAGCGGCCCGTTACCTGCCGGGGGATTTTGAAAGTCGTCCGACTCCTCAGTCCCCGGTGAATATTCATGGTCATGTCGAGGTGGCAGCGGGCTGTGATCGTCGCGATCTCGCAGCGGAGTGATCGCGTTTCGACTAGCTGAACAGCCACTGGCCAGAGCCAACGACAACATGGCAAACAGGGAAATCCGTTTGAGTCGCATGCGACTTCCTTCCAGCGAAGCAACCTGTTCCGGCATTTTTTGACGCCGAACGATCGCAATCTCCGTAAAACAATCCGTATGCCTCTGAGTTCGGCAGGATTTGCAGAAGTGCAATCTGTTTGCTGGAAAGTTTCTCAACTTCGTCGAAAGAGTGCCGCGAACAGGCTTTGAGTACCGAGTGCTCGGAATGGAACACTTCTGCCAGTCCCGCAAAATAGGTTGAGTCAACCGGTTTGACTCTTTCCAGGCAGCATCATGGCCACGCCTCGATCGACACACAGGCCGCCAGCGGAGCTCAAAACATTTTTATTAAACAACATCCGCAGCCGGACAACAAAGATCTTCCAGCCCATGCCACTCATGGTTGATATTCCGCATGAGTAACGCACAGTCATAGTGCACTGAACCTCCTGGAAACATGCTGATATCCTGAAACCACGATGATTCCATCCGATCCACATTGAGATTCTCTACGACCCAGTTCTGGCATCGGAGCTCTAACCCATCGAATCTTCCGGGACTTCCTGTTACTGAATACCCCACGGAGCCATTCTGAAAGAAGGTCGAGGCTTCCTGAAGGGATCCAAAGACAGAGGAGGCTGGAAAGCTTGGATCAATTCCGCCCGCCACATGCAATCGGGCACTTCCATCTCGAGTGACCATCTTCACTGACACATGGTCTATGGACTCCTGTACCTCAAAGTCCGCTCGATGGTGAACACCAGGAAAGACAGTTCCACCTGCAGCAGAATTGAGCCACGAACTAGTATCGCGACGAGGAATGTAGACCCCGTGTTTCAGTTGCCCCTTTTCCATCCACTCGACGGCGATCCGATGCGCTGCATTCTCAGATCCGATCCCAAACGGAAACGGGAATAGTTTTGGACGTATCGCCTTGAGACGAATCAGACAAACGCCGCCGATGGCCCACCCATTCACGATTTGTGGAACAAACGGTCGTGGCAAAATCCTGGCCATAACGTCCGGATCGATGTGGTAATTGGCCAGAATTCTTCGGTCAATGATTCCTCGGATTGCCGGAATTCGCATACCCGTGAGTTTCCCAATTGGAACCACCTAAAGCCAACACCTCAAAACAAAAACCGCGGTTTGATTTGAGTAACAACGACGGTGTTGGTCAAATTCGCGGCATATTCGTCGAATGTGATCACGCCTTCAGGACGTTGCCTGAATTGGACGCAGAGTGTTCCCACAATACCGGATCGAAGCTTGCATTCCCACCTGATCAACTGGAGGTTTCCCGCCGTGAAGTTTTTCCATCGTGCCACTGCCAGGCTATCCGCGAGATGTCTCGCGGCCGCACTGGGTGTTTCTGCACTCGCAAATCAAACGTGCCTGGCTGCTCCGCCGAAACCGATTGCGTCGACACCTGTTGTTACGACAGATACACCGGGGTACGCCGCAAAGATCGAAGCCGACATCAAAGGGCAGAAGAATCTGTACCTGGTCGTCACTGACGGCGGCAATGGATTCGGCAGTGACTGGGCGAATTGGGCCGAGCCAAAGCTCATCGGGCCAAAGGGCGAACTTAAACTCACCGACCTGAAGTGGAAGAACGCTTCCGCGGACTGGGGCAATGTCGGCATCAACAAGAACGCCAACGGCGGTGATATGAAAATCGCCGGCAAGCCGGTTGAGTTCGGGATTGGCACTCATGCCAATTCGATTATCCACTTCGAACTGCCGGAAGGCTATGAGAAGTTCGTTGCTCGTGCAGGGCTGGACAACGGTGGCACCGATCGGGGCATGGGCACCAGCGTACAGTTCTTCGTTTACACATCAATCCGGGACCTATCGGACAGAATGCTCCCGTCGATCGCACTCCCGAGAACGCAGTTGCGGGACTCGATGTGACCGATGGCGCGTCCGAACTGAATTTGTTCGCTGCTGAACCGATGCTGCTGAGTCCGTCGAACATCGATATCGCCGATCTATCTGCGCGTCTGGGTTTGCGGTCGTCAACTATCGGTGCGCTTCGCCAACGGCCAGAACAAGAACGCCGAAGGCACGCCCGTATTGATTCTGAAACCTGTGGCGGCGCGGCGACAGAAACTGATCTTCTATCAGGCCTGTTATCGATTATTCTGATTCGCTGGTCTGCCTGAAATTGTCGGTATTGTCTGCCACGGCGACAGCAGTAACCAGCTACTGACAATGGCACGTTCAAAGCCGATCGCAAGGAAGTCCTCTTCACCGGCATCAAGGGAACTCGGCACGACCACCCAGGGATTCACAGCTTTACATTTGGCCCAGACGGTCGACTCTACTTCAACTTCGGCAACAGCGGTGAAGAACTGCACAATCCGGATGGATCAATCGTCGTCGACGTTGCTGGCAATGAAGTGCGAGCTCAACGAAAGCCGTATCAGGAAGGCATGGCGTTTCGCTGCGAACTGGACGGAAGCAAAGTCGATACGCTCGGCTGGAACTTCCGCAACAACTGGGAACTATGCGTCGACAGCTTTGGAACGGTCTGGCAGTCCGACAACGATGACGACGGCAACAAAGGCGTTCGCATCAACTACGTGATGGAATACGGCAACTACGGTTACAAAGATGAAATCACCGGAGCCGGCTGGCAGACGCCTCGCACGAATATGGAAGAAGAGATTCCTCGCCGCCACTGGCATTTGAACGATCCGGGCGTTGTTCCGAATCTGTTGCAGACAGGAGCTGGTTCACCGACTGGCATTCTAATCTACGAAGGCGACAAACTGCCCGAGCGATTCATCAATCAGCTCATCCACTGCGACGCCGGTCCCAACGTGGTTCGCAGCTATGCGGTAACCGACGATGGAGCTGGCTACAAGGCTGAGATCAATGACATCCTGAACGGAACTCGCGATCAGTGGTTCCGACCATCTGATGTCTGTGTAGCTCCGGATGGATCCTTGATTGTCGCCGACTGGTACGATCCAGGCGTTGGTGGTCACCGTCAGGGCGACGTCGATCGAGGCCGCCTGTTCCGAATCGCATTGCCTGGTCAGAAGTATTCTGTTCCAAAGCACGACTTTTCGACTGTCGAAGGTGCCGCTGAAGCTCTGAAGAGCCCCAACACGGCAACTCGTTATCTGGCTTTCACCAAGCTGAAAGAATCCGGCGCGGCGGCAGAAGCAGTGCTGGCGAAAATGTTCGAATCCGACCCGAATCCACGCTTCCGCTCACGTGCATTGTGGTTGCTGGGGCAGATCGAAGGGAAGGCTCAGAAGTATGTCGACCTGGCGATTGCGGATAAGGACAAGGACATTCGGATCGCTGGCATTCGGCTTGCTCGCCGCATGGGCGCCGATGTGATCCCGGTTGTCGAGAAGCTGGTGAAGGATGAGTCACCGCAGGTGAGACGAGAATGTGCGGTTGCTGTTTCTCACATCAAGTTATCCGACAGAACTCATCTCTGGCATGAACTTGCTCGGTCGTACCCGAAGGGCGACCGTTGGTACCTGGAAGCTCTCGGCATTGCTGCGGGCGACAACAAATCTGCAGACTGGGATACCCTGCTGAATTCCATCAAACAAGGCCCACAGGAGGCAGATTTACAGACGGATATCATTTGGCGTTCACGTGGACAGGTGGGTGCGGTAAAGAAAGCCGACGTGATTCGCAGGCTAGTCGCAAACGTTGCGGTGGATGGTTTCTACTCCGCGTCCGCACTTCCGAAGGTGACCTCTGACGTTTCTCGAATTTTCCGCAGTCTGGATTTTGAAGAAAAGTCGATTGCCTCATCGATCTGTATGACGTTGCTCGAAGACGTTGGGGCGAAAGGACCAAACACCGTCTTGAGTTCACTCGTTATCACTGAATCATTGAGTCGGCTCGGGGCAGCCGAGGCTGCAGACACGAACGTCAAGAAAATCCTGGATAAATCACTGAATGACTCAGTTGGGACTTCAACGTTCACGCAATTAGTCAAGAGGTTTCAGATCACGGATAGATATCCAGAATTGCTCTTACTCTCACAGCAACGCGGTCAGGAACAAATCGGTGTGGAATCGATCTCTGCCCTGTTGGAACTCAAACAATGGGATCTGATCGGCAACTCTTTACGCGGCGATGATTCAGCAGCAGCAATTGCCACGGCGGATGCACTTGGCAATTCCCAGAACGGTGCGATCAGCGGCCTGTTGCTGCCTGTTGTCAAGAACGCAGAAGTGAACATTGATGTCCGTCGAGCTGCAGTCAAAGCGGCTTCGAAAGCGGGTAATGCGGCGATGGAATTGGTGAAGCTTGTTGATGAGAAAGCCCTTGATCCGGAACTGGAGCAATCCGTCGCGGCAGCTCTGCATAGCTCTCCGCACCGAAATGCTCGCGAGGCAGCTCAGCGGTTGTTCCCATTGCCGCCGTCCAAGGACAACATGCCAACTCCGCCAATCAGCGAACTCGCAAAGCTGAAGGGCGATGTGGCGAACGGTCGCATGGTGTTCTTCTCCACTGGCACCTGTCAGAAGTGCCACGTCGTGGACGGCATGGGCCGCGAGATCGGGCCAAACCTGACCGAGATCGGCAGCAAGCTCAGCCGCGAAGCGATGTTTGAATCGGTGCTTTATCCAAGTGCTGGCATCAGCCACAACTTCGAACTCTGACCGTCGTCAAAACCGACGGTACGACTCTGAACGGATTGCTGGTGTCCAACACCGACGCTGAAGTCAGCATCAAAGGCGACGATGCTCTCGTCCGAGCCATCCCGAAGTCAGAGGTCGAAGAACTGGTCAAACAGAAGATCAGTCTCATGCCTGCTGACCTGCAAAAAACCATGACGACGCAGGAACTTGCTGACGTCGTGGATTACATGCAGACGTTGAAGAAGAAATAGGACAGTTGTCGATTGGCAACCGGCGAACAATGAGCCCGGCACGTAAATCGTGCCGGGCTTTTTTGTTGAGTACCGACCTTCGTGAGCGGAATGGCCGCTAGCCACCGGTGTCTGTCGTCACGTAGGCAAGAAACACACCTGCGGCCAGCGGGCTTGTTGATTGAGTCGTTTAAAGGCAAGCCGCAGGCGTCGTTGCCTGACGTCGCCTACGCCTGCGGCTCGCCGTTAAACGAACACACCCAATACGCCACAAAATCAACACCGGCGGCTAGCGCCGTTCCGCTCACAGAAGAACATTTAAGCCGGGGCGATTACTTCGCCCCAAGTTGCACCAGCGACAAGGCCGCGTTGAGATTTCCCGATCGAAATCCTTCCAGATCAATCGTCACAGACCGAAACCCGAGCGATCGAAAACGCTCCACCAGCGCCTGCCGAGTCGCTGCGACGCAAATTCTTGCGATGTCATCAACCGGCACTTCGATTCTTGCCAGCTCATTCGCCTCAAGTCGCACTCGGAACTCCGAGATCCCTTTTAGCTCTCGCAGGAACGCTTCCGCTTGTTCAATTCTGGAGACCCGTTCTTCATTGACCTCAACACCATACGCAATTCGACTAGCCAGACATGGTGCTGCGGGTTTCTCTGAGACACTCAAATCCCAGTATCGTGCGAGGTTGCGAACATCTGCCTTGGTGAGATTCAATTCGATCAAAGGACTGCGGATCCCGTGGTCCGCGGCGGCTTTCATTCCGGGACGATGATCACCAAGATCGTCAGCATTGGCTCCATTGACGATCAACACAACCTGCAGCTCGGCCAGCTTCTCTGCGGCCAGAGAATAGAGCGTGTCTTTGCAGTAAAAACATCGATCACCCGCATTACGTCGATACTCGTCGCGAGAAAACTCATCGGTGGAAATTTCGATGTGGCGAATGCCAATTCTCTCGGCTTCTTCACGAGCAATCGTGCGTTCAATCCCGGCAAGACTCGGACTGACGGCTGTCACCGCCACGGCCTGAGATCCCCACGCCTCAAACGCCGCCTTCGCCACAACCGCGCTGTCGACTCCGCCGGAATACGCAACCGCGACAGGACCATAGGAGCGAATTGTGTCCACAAGTCGTGAAGCGGTGTCGGCCACAGTGGGCGGGATTGTTTGAGTCATGAATTAATGAGTCGATGCAATACGCAACAGGAACAGACGAGCTGGAAAAAATTTCTGGCTCTTCCGTAGGTCCTCCTTGCCGAGGAGGACTTCGCGGGTTGCCGCGACCTGTGTGAACGGGATGAAACTTAACAGGCCGCTACGCTGGGCAATATACGCACTTGGGTTCGCCTTACGGCAAATCGAAAATCCTTTCCGGCAGAAAGGACCTCCACAAAACGTTCGCGGCTTCCAGTCATCATATCACCGCCGTAACGTTTTTTCAGTTAACGCGAGCGGATCCGGCACAATGTCCTGGACTGCTCGAATTCCGGATTTGCGTTCAGTTTCTGATCGGGTACATTCGAAGTAGACTTTTGTCCGCGCGATGTACATAGAGGTTGGGTGTTCATGGAACACCTGTAGACGATCGCCTCAATCTACGCCGCGAACTGAAAAATCCCGCCAAACGACATACCCGCCGCGAATCCTCGGAGTTTTCCCGTGCTCAACATCGTCAGTCAGCCCTCAGGGCATCGTCATTTCTGTGACGGAGTTTCTCGTCGACGAATGCTGCAAATCGGATCTCTGGGTACATTTGGTCTCACGTTGCCAGGGCTGCTGAAAGCGGAACAGACCGGCTTGGTTCATCCCTCCTCGCGTTCCAAAAAATCAGTCATTCTGGTTTGGATGCATGGAGGTCCATCGCAGCTTGATACCTTTGATATGAAGCCCGCGGCTCCTCGAGAATATCGCGGACCATTTTCGCCGATCGCGTCGTCACTGCCGGGCCTGGAAGTTTGCGAACTTCTGCCAGAACATGCGAAGGTGATGGATAAGTGCACCGTCATCCGCAGCTTCTCGCACGGCAACGGCGATCACTGGGCCGCGGCGCATTGGATGCTAACCGGTCGCCTTGGCGCCAACGGCAGTGATCGCAAGCCTCGATATCCTTCGATGGGAGCAGTCGCGTCGCACCTGCTTGGACCAACTCAACCTGGAGCCCTTGCCAACGTCAACATGAACGACGGCGGTTTCGGATTTCATGGTGGAGCCTGGCTGGGAGTTAACACAAATCCATTCCGCTACGGAGATTTCAGTTACGGCAATGAAGCAGGACAATTGCCAACCGGTGATCACAAGAGTTTTTCACTGACCGATGGTCTGTCTCGTGATCGCATGATGGATCGAGTTTCCCTCCGCGGACAGCTCGATGGTCTCAAGCGACAGATCAATCGCAATCGTCTTTTCGAACAGATGGATGCTGTCGATCATCAGGCCATGGATCTGGTTCTCTCCGGTCGAGTTCGTCGCGCGTTCGATGTGACTGAAGAAGACGCAGCACTGCGAGAACGATACGGTGCCGGCTGGGGCGAACAAGCCTTGCTGGCTCGCCGCCTGATTCAGGCTGGAGTGCGATATGTTTCTCTGAACACCGGTTACTTCGACGACCACTCGAATATCACTGGTGCGTTGAACGACAAGTTGCCTCGCCACGACCGCGCGGTCGGAGTGCTGATTCAGGATCTTGCTGAGCGCGGGATGCTGGATGACACTTTGGTCGTTGTGGCTGGTGAATTCGGACACACGCCGAGAATCAACGACAACGCCGGGCGAGATCACTGGCCGCAGGCTCAAAGCATCCTGCTGGCTGGCGGCGGTTATCGTCATGGACAAGTGATTGGCGCGACCAACGACAAAGCGGAGTTCCCGACAGACCGCAAGATCGGCGTCGAAGACTTCTGTGCGATTGTTTATCAAGCCATGGGACTCAAAGTGGATGATACGATCGTCGACCTGACCGGTCGGCCGACGCATCTCGTCCCCGGCGGCGAAGTGCCGTTTGAGTTGCTGTGAGGATGATCTGAACTTTTCAGCCGCACGGCGTTGAGATGATGCGGTGCTGCCCCCCTGAGCCTGCCTCAGGGGCCTGTGGGCCTTTGCACCACGAACAATGGAAGGTCCAGTCTCCGCTGGTGCAAAGGCCGTTAAACCCCCGACGCAGGGTCGGGGGCGTGTCAGCCAACAGCCCGCAAACGCGTTCCGGCTAATTGTGTCGCCAATTACGAAAAAACGCCTCTTTCAGAACTGCCCTGTTCATCCAGATTAGCATCACAGGCTGTTCGGTTCCCAGCCGGCATTTTGTTCGGTAGAGTTTGTGCCATGGGGGCGCTTCAATGAACGCTGTCGACAGCCATGATGGAAAAGAGTTCCATCGGAGTGGCTGATGGCGGAAGGCCCAGGACGGATTCGTGTTCATGAAGAGGAAGGGAATCTGACTTTATGGATCGATCAGCACAGCCAGCGGCTCACCTTGTGAATGGGCTGCGACGTCTGGTGGATGATATTCGCAGAAACGAAACAGCAGGCTCACGCGGACTCACGGATGTTGTCTGCGGCACGACCAATCTGTTGACCTATGGTGACTCCGGAGTTCATTACTGCGGGCACGCGGTCGAAGATCTGATCCAGATGTACTCATTCGAGCATGTCATCTGGCTTCTGTTGCACCAGAATCTGCCGACTGAAGAAGAGATGGCGGATTGCAGTTCCATCATCGCGGACTCTGCAGTCATTGATGAATCAACAACTGAGATCCTGGCCCGACTTCCTGTTGGAGCGAGGCCGCTGGATCTGTTCCCTCTGTGTCTGTCGCTGCTTTCATTTTTTGATCCGACACCATGCGACAGCAACGACGAAAGCGCAAAGACTCGAGTGCTTCGTTTGCTGGCTCAGTTGCCCTTGATTATTTCCTCCGCTCTGGGCGATTCGACAGACATCGCGGCATTGTCTTCGACACAGCTGTCGGCTGATGAAGCTGAGCTCACCTGGGCCGGGCGTTTGTTGTGTCGACTGCGAGGAACCGAACAACGTCCTTCGGCGGCAGAAGATGCAGCGATGAACGCGCTGATGATTTGCGAGTGTCTCACAGAAATGCGTCCGGCGTGTTTTACGGCGCGGTTCGCGGCCAGCACGACATCTCACATTCTTCCCGTGCTGCAGTCCGCGGCGTCCCTGTTTGTTTCTCAACTTCGGAACGACCCGTTTTTGTGGACCAGCGATCTGTTGAAAGGATTCCTGAATCCGGGACAGGTTGAGGCGTGGTGGCGACGGCGAGAAGGCCAGCCGATGCCGTTCGGTTTCGCGGCAGCCTCCGAGGATAATCGTGCGTCTCTGCTGACAGAAACCTGTCGCACAATGCTGGGAAGTATCGACAGAATCCGCGTAGAAGCGGCTGCAGCTCGACTCGAAAAGCTGCAGGCTCAGGAACAGCGAGTTCCCACAACGGACTGGGCGGCCGCTCGGCTCATGACATTGCTGGATATTCCCGCCGATCGGCAGGCCCTGGTGATCGTGATGGCGAGGCTTGTGGGCTGGGCTGCTCAGGCAATTGAACAGCAATCGTCTGGCATTAGCCTGCTTCCGGCTCTACGCTACGGCACTTGAGGCTGTTGATTTAATTAGCCGGAACGCGTTAGCGTCGGGTTTTTCTGCAAAGCTGAAAAGAACCGGGGGCTAACGCCCTGCGGCTAATTGAACAACAGATCAACAACGCGATTGAGACCGTCGTTCCCAACGAGTTCCTTTTTCATTCTGGTTTTCCATGTCAGTTGCATATCAGCAGTGTATCCATCCCGATTGCGCGGCCACTTATGATGTGGGCCAGATCCTTACGGCTTGCCCAAAGTGCGGTAGTCTGCTGGACGTCACGTACGACTGGAATGCTGTACCCGTCCCGATGTCACTTTCGGAATTCGAACGCCGCTGGACGACACGACTGAATCCTGTCGACTACAGCGGTGTGTGGCGATTTCGAGAACTCTTGCCGTTTGCCACCGACCAGCAGATTGTGACGATCGGCGAAGGCCAGACCATCCTGCAGAAGAACGACCTGCTGGCTCGTCAGTGCGACATGAAAGCCGGCCACCTGTTTCTG
>JAXMBU010000029.1:0-83501 GCA_046349735.1 Planctomycetaceae bacterium | reverse complement strand
GAAATCATAACCCGTATGGTTTTTCAATGTGGCTCGCGGGTGCTGGTGTCAAAGGGGGAATTTCCTACGGCGAAACCGATGAGTTTGGCTTCGAGGCTGTTGTTGATCGAGTCCATCTGCATGATCTGCACGCGACGATTCTGCACCTCATGGGACTGGATCACGAGAAGCTGACGTACTTTCATCAGGGCCGAGACGAAAGTCTGACGGATGTGTTTGGAAACGTGATCAAGGGTGTGCTTGCGTAAGTCACAGGACTCTTATGTCTATCATCACAAACCTGAAAGCTCAGACGCTTGCCAGCATATTCTTGAATTCAATGCTGCTGTTCTGACGGTCTCTCAATCACCGACTGCGGTATCGCATTCGAAACTTAGATGCGTCCAGAGACGTCGGAATGCGGTCGCTGTCGGGAATTGTGATGAATGTGTAACGTGGCAAGGTTTAATCGAAGGCGTGTTGCAGGAAACGCAGGAACCGAGTGACGATTGACGCTGGTTCTACAGATACCCTGGCATGGCCGGTCGAATACAAACGTGGCGGTAAACTGCCTTTCGAAACGACAGCCTGACAGACAACTTGCCAGCATCGAGTGTCTTCGCCGGGTTTGGCGGCTGTCAATGGAGGCACGAGGCCAGCCGCAGTAAGTTCCTGAGGGATCTCTGTCGATTCCAGGGTTGGCATTTGAAGGATCGTTCCGGAAAACTTCAGGTGAGGATTCCCTGTCGGCTGAAACTCCACATGTTGACCTTCCCGAAGAATCTGTCGCTCGGCCGAAGTCACAGGCAGGAGCAGTTCTATCGTTGTTGGATCACCGACTGTTCCGAGGAGCGTCCCTTCTTCAATAAATGCTCCGGCATTTTGGCGGTCAAGTGGACAGCCGTGCCATTTGTTAAGAGAACTATCGTCGGCCGACAACGGCGTCGCGCGAGGTGGCATCAGAATGCCACTGGTCGGCGAAAGAACGGTTGATCGCTTCAATTCCCGTTCAAACAGGTGGACTCGCTGTGCGGCCGAATCCCGCATCTTTCGAGCCTCCGGGAGCAGTGCTGTCTGTGTGCCAGTACGGTCAAGTTCATAAGCGCGAACTCGCGTTTCCAGAACGTTCGCCTCCCCCTGCAGATGTATTCTTTGCTGCAGAAGCTGGAGATCATTAGTGACGGCGATGATATTGCCTGGCGAAACGATTTGGCCATAGTCAGCAGAATTCATTAACTCTCCGGACATCGTAGCGTAGATCGGTCGACCGGTGGGTTCGACCACGGATGGCACGACAACCGAATGCGGCAAAGGAACGAACGCCCCCGCAGCCAGAAATGCCATAATGAGACTCGATCGAGCCAGCAGATATCCGCGCTGCTTCCGATGCAGGAATTCGGACAGAAGGATGGTGAAAGAGGTGAACAGGGGCACGATGATCATGGATACCGTAGCCATCAGTGTCAGTGCAAGGCCAATGATCCGGAGGTTCCACTGGTCAAACAGATGGTAAAGCATCAGGAGAATCGCGAGGCTCAAAGTGACGCGATAAACTCCCGAGCACAAGCCATAGGCCAGCACAAACGGCGACTCACGGTCAGCGCGAACATCAGTGCGGCCCAGCAGCAGGTTCGACCAGATCTGCTGCAGGCCATGAGATGCGCGTTGAGAAAGATTCGGAAGTCCGGCGAGGTCTGTCAGCAGAAAGTAACCATCGAATCTCAGCAGAGGATTCCCATTGAAAATAATCGTTCCTGCGGTACAGAGCACCATGACATTTGCGAGCATCGCTTTGAAGATTCCGGGAGCGGCAGCAAACCACAGAATCGTAGCCACAGAGGCCAGAGCAAGTTCTACAAGCATACCCGCCGCAGTGATCATCAATCGGCTTCGGCGGTCCAGTATCCAGGCATCCGACACATTCGTGTAAAGCAATGGCGTAAACATCATCAGCATGACGCCTGCCTCATGGCACTCCGCGCCAAATCGCCGAGCTGCGAAAGCGTGTCCCAATTCATGCAACGTTTTCACGACGACAAATGTTGCCAGCAGCAACAATAAATTATCAGGGCCAAAGAAGTCCCATGGCCCCGGCAGGTTTTCAGTCAGTTGATCAAACCGCAGCACCACGATCGCCAACGCAACGATTGCCAATACGATCAGTACAAGCCCGGACTCTCTTGAAAAGAGTCGATTGATGATCGGTTCCAGCCGATTCAGGAATGGAGTCGGATTGATCAAAGGGAGCTGAAAACGCAGTAAGCTACCGATTCGGAATCCGAGCCTTTTGTTGTTCGGTGCGCTCAAACGCGGCCCCGCCGCAGTGCGTCTGGTGGAGGTTCTGACGACAAGTTGATTCTGAATGAGTTGAGCAAGAAAGTCTTCAACATCTTCGCGAGTGAACTTGCGCCGAGGCCACGCTGAATTCAGCAGGCCAAGCAGATCGGCGATTGATCGATGCCCATCCACATGTCGAAGAACAGCCATTTCCTGCTCACTGAGAATTGTGTAGCTGAGGGAGAGCGGGTCCTTCACAATCCAATAACCGGAATCCTGCGGACGTAGGATCAGATCACATCGCTGACGCCATTCGACCGGCGGCGATTCGAGTCGCTGCTGCGACGATGGTTGCGCGGTGACCTGGAGTTCAACCAAGAATCAAAGTTTCCGTTTTTTGTTGGGGGGTTACTTCTAATGCAGAGATCATGAGTTCGCCATTAACGCTCCGCAGGGGGAATGTTCGCCTTTTGCGTCTCACCCTCGACAGGGTTTGATTTCGTGGATTTGACTTCCATCGTGGTGACGAGCCCTGGTCGAATGCGTTTCTCCGGGTTGTCAAACTCGGCCCAGATACGAACCTGCTGATTGACGGGTTCGACCTCGGGGCTGATAAAAGTGATTTCGCCTGAAACAGGTTTAACCACGTTTCCGGGAAACACAATCCGTGCAGGTAGACCAGGTTCCATTAGTATGGCCTGATCTGCGGAAACAAAACCTTCCACTCGCAGGCGATCCAGTTGAATGAGTCGCAGAACGACAGAGCCCGGTTCAAGCCACTCTCCCGGCTGACGACTCACTGAGACAACTGTCGCAGCGAAAGGTGCCTTCAAGCGTCGGCGCTGCAGTTGCAGTTTGGCTTCCGCCAGTTCTGATTTGGCCACCTCAAGATTCGCGCGAGCAACCTGCTGCTCCTGTTCTTTCTCAGCCGCCACAGATTGAGTCCGTGCGATGGCTTCTGCCTGCTGTTGAACGGCGGCCAGATCGGCTTCTGGTTTAAGCACACCAATGGCGCGGTCCTCTTCAGCTTTTTCAATCTCCAGCGAGCGCTGATCAAACAAGACCGTCAGGCGATTGAGTTCGGAATTGGAGATGCTTCCGCTGAAGGATTCTTTGGCCTTTTGAGCACGGTCAAGTTCGTACTTTGCCACATCCTTGTTCTTCACTGCGAGGCGAACGGCGACATCGCTCTCGGCCTGTTTCTGGCTGATCCGGGCTACGATTTCGAGTTTGGCTTTTTCCTGTTCGGCTTCACGAACCATTGCCCTTGCGGTCTCGACCGGCAGTCTGGTGTCGGCTTTGAGTTGTGCAATTTGAACATTTAATTCGGCCTGCTGCACAGCGATTTCCTGCAGTTCGTCATCGAGCGTCGCAAGGATCTGTCCCTCGGCAATCGAATCGCCGGGCTTGACTGACAGGGATTTCAGAATCCCCGGCTCGCGAGCGGCGATTTCGGCATGCTGAATCAACGCTGTCGTCATGGACGGCACCGTGATCAATGTTTCAAACTCGTCGGCCTTCGTAGCGCTGTGAGCTAACGCGAGAAGAGTCAGAGCGTTCGCGACATGGCTCGATCTAAAGATCCTGCGATAGGCTGTCATCTAAAAACTCCTGTTCCCCGATGTTCGAACCGCACAATCATCAGTCTATGCTGCGTCAGAGACAACAGTTGAATTCGCCGCAGAGATTCCGCTGGCTGATCAGGTTCATACACTACAGCCATGTGAATCGCTTTCTCTGCCAGAACTCAACGACTTCTCGAAACCACACGAAGGCAAGAGACGTTCTTCCGCAATGAATCCGAGCCGATACGGATTGGCCGGGCCGCAAACGTCTCGCCAGAGTTTTCTCGACAGCAACCGTTGCAAGGCAAGCGAGTTGCCCATCATAAAGATGTGCGGCATCGTCGAGAGATTTCAGGGACGCCCGATGCATATCACGAGAATCATCATTGAACGTAAACTGGACCTCGATCTTATTCGCCTCTCCTGAGGTCTCAATCGCCGGGATGTAGCCCACGACAGCGTCTGGCACCTGAAGATCAAGCTGCCAGTCGCCAGCGTCATTGACGATCTCCAGCAACTGCTGCCCGCGCTGAACGGGACGAGACCGCAGTTGCTCCTGCAGTCGGCTTTGATAAACAACGCCGTTGATGGGAGACAGCAGGTGGAGTGATGCAATCTGCTGTTCGACGAGAGCTTGTTCTTCCCGAAGTGTCTCAAGCTTGCGTTCAATTTGCTGTTCTTCACTACTGAGTTCTGCAGATCGCGCGGCGGGATTGCTTCCGTTCGTACCTGCCGATGTAGTGCGAGTTGCCCGGATTGCCTGCAGACGTGAAACGGCCGAATCGATGTCACCCAGAACACGATTCAATTCCAGTTCACGTTCTGGATTTCGCAATCTCAGCAGCGGTTCAGTCGCATTTACTTTCTGGTCGGCTGTCACGAGAAGTTCTTCGACGATTCCGTCATCCGGCGCAAAGATCCTTCGGCGTTCCTGCGGGAAGGCCTGCCCCTGCACTTCGATCTCAAAATCCGCCGGAATGAGAATCAGGATCAGAATCGCGGCGGCGGTCGACATGATCCAGCGAAGAGCCTGGTTCCCTGGCAGGCGAAGGCTGGATTGCGTCACGTCTCGTGGAAGTAAACGAGCCGCCTCTGCGATTTCCTGACGCACGAGTTGTACGAGCGGTTCCGAAGGAAGCGTTTCGACTCCAAAGACCTCCGCAAGAATCGCGTGTTTGACACCACCGTCATCACCACTAAAGACTTCGACTCGCAGTCGCTGAATTCCCAGCGCAGCGTACTGGGCGAACAGTGTGAGAAGGCTGGTGTCAGGGACGTTCTGGGTTTCTGTTGTTGTCAGCCATTCACCGGTCATCGAGGTTTTTATGAGAGTAGCGACAGTCTGCTGATTGCGGGATACCGCATCGGCCGCAGGATTGATGGCTGCACTGCCGGTAGAGGCGATTGCTGTCCATTCGTTGTGATGACGAGTGAAAACTGTGATGCGGCCCTTGCCGAGATACTCCGGGCCTCGCTGCACAATCTCCTGCGACCACTCCTGCAGGCTGCGAGTTCTGGCAAGGCTATGAACGAAATTGCTGATCTGGCCATATTGGCGAAGGCGTTGATTGAGATCGGACAGCAATAGTCGACCAGTGGCCTCCGTCAGAATGTCGGCCAATGTTTCACATGCGTTTGTCTCAAGTGATTTCTCGCCCGGAGTACGACTGAGCTGGAAATGGCAAAAGCAACGATGTTCCTTCGACAACAGTCGGCCGACTGTCACGTCCCATGCCGTTCCGGAACTCTGCGCTTGAATGCGTGGTTGGGAATGTACTTTCAAATTCCGAGACGATTCACCGAATTCGTCGCAGAGTTCGCTGGCTGGCGTCCCGGCCAGCAGGCGAATCTGATTGAGCTCCACGACGACAATGACAATCTCATTTGCTCCCACGAGCGAGACCAGAGATTTCTGAGCGATCTGCAATAGTTCATTTAATGAGTCTCCACGTCGGGCTGCAGTTTCTAACTGCTCCAGATATGACTCAAATTGATCTGTCGACAAAACGCTCACGGAATTCATTTCGGTAAATGGGGTTTAACGATCCCTTTAGGTTCTGTTGTTTCTTGTTCCTTGTCGATGTCCGAGACAGTATCGCTGTAACCTTGTAATCAGATGTTTCCGCCAGCTTCTGCTTTCGTCATAACGACGGCCGTTGAGACCTCTGACGTATGGTTGACATCCGCAGATTCCTGAGGAACAGTCTCGAAATAAGTTCCCAACGTAGCCGAACTCGTGAGAGTTCGGACTGAAGTCTCACGACTTCAGCTACGGAAGTTATTTCGGGCCTCTTCCTTAGCTCCTGCGAATGAGCAGAGAATTTCGTCCGTCAACTTTGGAACTGTTCTTCCTTGTGCCAATTTTGATCGGTCGAGTTTGCAAATCGACGGCTCCACTTGCAAGTGACAAGTGCGTTAACTCCGCGATGATCGCGTGGTCTATGTTCAGATTGCATCATGGCAGTCTTTTTCAAAAGCTGCCATGCCGGGGAGCACTGGGGTAGAAAGTTTCCGAGGGGTACCCTCCTGTGAAGATTTCGCTGGGCCGTACCGAGCTCCTCAGAGTCCCCTTTTTGAAATCATAGATGCTGTCGAAATTATTCAATCTGCCTGAATTAACAGTATTGGTGGCGCTGTGCCGCCGACTTCGATTACCTTTGTCGTCGCCGGACATCCTGTGGCCATAACAAAGCGTCGCTGATGGATTGTCCAGTTCAGCAATCCTGAAAACTTGCTGACATCATTCGTCAGAGTACTTTTTATTCCTGTGGCAGTTCAATCATGACGCGGCCGTTTTGGACCCGCGCTGCATACGGAGTTTGACAAATCCGTTGGTTCAGACAATGTTGGCCGCTGGACACATTAAACTGCCAGCCATGCCACGGACATGTCACGACATTGCCTCGCAGCGTGCCTTTTCCCAACGGACCGCCAGCATGAGGGCAGATTCCGTCGATCACGTGAAAAATTCCATCAACGTTGTAAACGGCAAAGATTCTTCCGTCCGCAACGACCTCTGCAGATTGCCCCGGAGCAATCGATGCAGCTTCAATCAGATCAAGGCTTGACATATCGGACGACTTTATTTTGACGTACTGTTGAGTTCTCGTTTGACCTGCTCCGCAGCTCGCAGAACACGCATCATATTTCCACCCAGAATCTTATGGATAGATTCGCGATCATAACCACGGTTGAGCAATTCCTGAGTCATCAGCGGGTAGGTGGCTACACTTTCCAATTGATGAGGCAGACGGGGCACTCCATCAAAATCTGAGCCGATGCCGACGTGATCAACGCCAGCCACTTTGACGATGTGATCAATGTGGTCAACCACGTCATGCAGCGTTCCTCGCGCTTCCTTATCTTTCTTCAGGACTTCCGTGGGTGCAACAAACGCGGAAAAGAAATTCACCATCACGACTCCGCCGTTTTGTTTGACCAGCTTCAGTACATCGTCGGGTACGTTGCGGGCATGATCACAGATCGCTCTTGCACTGGAATGGGAAAACATGACCGGAGCCTTTGTGACGGCCAGCGATTGGCGCATGGTTTCCGGCGAGACATGCGACAGGTCAATCAGCATTCCCAGTCGATTCATCTCTTTTAAGATGTCCTTGCCAAAATCTGACAGGCCGTTGACTTTTGGTTCATCCGTTGCGGAATCGGCCCAGGTGAGAGACTTCGAATGAGTCAGTGTCATGTAGCGGCAACCTTCGTCGTAGAGTCGCTGAAGATTGCTGATTTCATTCTCGATGCTGTAACCGCCTTCAACTCCCATCATTGATGCGATCCGCCCGGCTTTGACAATCCGCTCAATGTCGTCCGCAGTGGACGCAAACTCAAAAGTCTTCGGATAACGCTTGACCATTGATTTTACGATGGAGATCTGATGCAGCGTCTGAGCCAGCGCGTCGCCATTCTTGTCGGCAGCGGCGGGGACGTACACCGACCAGAACTGGGCTTTGAGGCCTCCCTTCTTTAATCGAGGAATATCGGTATGCAGAGTTGGCTGGTTTTTGGAGATGTCGAGGATATCAAACGACGAGTTGCCCTTGTCGCGAATCTCCCAGGGCAGGTCATTGTGGCCGTCGAACAGCATGCCGCTGAAATGGATCGCCTCTCCTTCCGGAGTCAGAACAACATCAGGACGAATGGAATCCTGAGCGTTCAACAAGCGACTGCTGATCGGCGCGATGGATGTGAGTCCGAGCAGAACGGAGATAATGAATCGGGCCGAAACCTGTTTGCCGCCGTGCATGTTCTACTTTCGATTCAGATTCAGATCACACAAAGATCTCTGTAATTGGCCGCCCCTTGGCAATTGGAAGCGGACGGTTGAGATTGTCATGAACCTCAATCGTATGATCAATCCCCATGGCGTAATACATTGTGGCTGCAAGATCACCAGTGGTCACAGGATCGCGATCTGGGACCGCTCCGTACTTGTCGGAGGCACCGTAAACGGCTCCACCCTGAACGCCTCCACCAGCCATCAACACCGTGTAGCATTTTGGCCAATGGTCGCGACTTATATTGGCGTTGATTTTCGGAGTGCGGCCAAACTCACCCATCCAGATCACGAGCGTTTCGTCCAGCAGGCCGCGATCACTGAGGTCATTCAGCAGCACTGGCAGTGTGTGGTCAGTCGACGGAAAATGCCACTCGGGTAAAATCTCATACATGCGCGTGTTGTCGAAGCCATGAGTATCCCAGCCGCCATCTGTTTTGCTGCGACCTCCAATGCTTTGCGCAAAGTATACAGTCGTAAACTTGACGCCTGATTCTACGAGGCGACGAGCTAACAGGCAGCCCTGACCATAGGTCGTGCGGCCGTAGGCATCACGCACAATTTCGGGTTCTTTTGACAGATCAAACGCGTCTCGCACTTTTTCGGAATTCAGCATCGCCAGAGCGCGTTCGTAGTAGGCATCGAGTCCTCGAGCCGCTGCGGAACGATCCAGAGCTTTTGCCTGATTGTTGATGAGTTCCTGAAGCTGACGACGGTCCTGCAGGCGACTGAGAGTCACGTCCGACGGGAGGCTGAGTTGAGACAGTTTGAAGCTGGCCTGGTTTGGGTCATCGCGAAAAAACAGCGGATCATGCTGCTTGCCCAGAAAGCTGGCTCGCTGTCCGGGAGTCGTTGATCCATCCGAAATCTGATAGGGATACGAGACGAAGGTCGGCAGCCCGTTGGTGTTCGGAGCTACCGCATCGACCACCGAACCATAGCTCGGGAAGAGGTCCAAAGATTCCCGCAGGCGCTGATCATCAATTGGCGGCTCAACGCCCGTTAGTGCTGTGTATCCGGCAGAGTTGTGGTTGTTCATCGTGTGGTGCACGGTTCGAATCTGCGCGATTCGATGCATCACTTTGGCCGTCTCCGGGAGGTGTTCACAGATCGCCATCCCGGGAACGGATGTCGGTATCGATTTATAAAGCGACCGATATCCGTCAGGAGCATCCAATTTCATGTCGAAGGTATCAACATGACTGGGCCCGCCCCATTGAAACAGGAAGATAACGGATTTTGCCGTTGCTTTTCGCGCATTCCCCGACTGCCGCTCCTTCGCCTGCAAAAGTCGAGGCAGATTCAGTCCCAGCAGTCCCGCACCACCGACGCGGACGAGGTCGCGGCGATGAATCCGTGCCGCCTGATCAACGATGCTGCTCCATGGCATCTCAGAAGCCCTTCAAAAATTCTCTCAGTGCACTGTCATCATCGTCGTCGTCATTGTTGCCACCAACGCTGAACCAGTTCGAGCCTTCTTCTTCAGCCACTTCGACGACTTCATCTTCTGCGACAACTTCGTCCACAGCTTCTTCACTCGCCGCTACGACGTCTTCCTCGGCTACTTCCTCGAACAATGCGACTTCTTCAACTTCGGCATCGAATTCTTCGACGGCGTCGACGTGTTCCGCTGCTGCTGTAGGCTCAACCGCTTCCACATCATCAAAGAAGTCAAACTCCTCGACGACTTCAATCTCGGCATCGACCTCCGCTGGTTCATCAGCAGTCGCAGCTTCCGATTCCGCATCGGCGACTGGCGCGTCTGCGGCCGCTTCGATGATTACGTCAGCTTCCTGATCGTCAAGGAAATCGAATTCGCCCTGAGCTGCTGGTTCAGCAACGTCAGAAAGTTCGATGTCTTCCCATGACGGAACGGCCTCAGTCACGGCGAGCTGTTCCAAAGCGTCTAATGCTGGATTCACTTCGACGACTGCGGCGGGCTGCTCTTCGACGATGTCGACAACTTGTTCGACGGCGTCCGAGAACCAGTCCGTTTCCGAAGAGTCGTCCGAGCCAGCTACAACTTCCGCAGAAGCAACATCTTCAGTCGTCGGCCCTGGTTCGACTGCAATCCCAAGGCGATCGAAGAAGTCGGAGGGCTCGTCCATCAATTCGACTGCGACCTCTTCTTCAGGGGCTTCAACAGTTGATGAGGACTCTGCGGCAGGTTCTGCTTCGACGCTTGCATCAGC
Source organism: Planctomycetaceae bacterium (assembly GCA_046349735.1). Lineage (GTDB taxonomy): Bacteria > Planctomycetota > Planctomycetia > Planctomycetales > Planctomycetaceae > SXXK01. Next base: position 73,200 of record JAXMBU010000029.1, on the reverse strand, counting down.
AAAAACTTCGCCAGCTTCAACGGCAGCAACTTCTTCAATCGCTGGCTCCGGTTCAACTTCAATCCCGAGGCTATCGAAGAAATCGGACGGCTCGTCCAGCAATTCGACAGCCGTCTCTTCTTCAGTGACTTCAACAGCTGATGCAGACTCCACGACAGGTTCTGCTTCGGCACTCACATCCGCAAAGACTTCGGCAACTTCAACGGCAGCAATTTCTTCAATCACCGGCTCCGGTTCAGCTTCAATTCCGAGGCTTTCGAAGAAGTCGGATGGTTCTTCCAGCACATCCACCAGCTCAGCATCATTCAGTTCCGGCTCAGCGGCGACGGACTGAGGAGCTTCGGGCGGGACGACTTCATCGACAACCTCAAGAACTTCCACTGACTCTTCGAACCATCCTGCGTCCTCAACGTCGACTGCAGATTCTTCTACGGCAGCGTCAACGACTGCGGCCGGTTCCCAGGTCTCCTGGCGCTCCTCCTCAACAATCCCCAGCTGGTCAAAGAAGTCGGTTGATTCTTCCAGCACTTCAACCAGTTCCGCATCGTTCGGACTCGCTTCATTTAGGCCTGATTCCAGAACATCGACGTTGGCTCCGTCCTCCAGAACTGCCACAACCTCAGCCGGCTCTTCGATTTCTTCAATGAGTTCTACAGCAGCGACTTCTTCCGCAAGGACCTCGGGTTCCGCAAGGACTTCAACGAATTGCTCGTCGAACAGATCGGATTCGTCGAGGTCTGCAGTGATCGCATTTGCAGAAGTCTCGTCCTCCAGCACTTCAACAACATCCATGGGTTCTTCGTCCAGCACTTCCACCGCTTCAACGGCGTCGACTGGCTCTTCAATCAGTGCTGCTTCAACCACTTCTTCTGCAAAAATGTCGTCTTCTTCAAGAACTTCGACGACTTCTTCTACAACCTCATCAACGGCCTGGACATCATCAACGGCGCCAGCTTCTTCGATGACATCAACGATTTCAGGGCCTGCAGCACCTTCGACCGCATCGTCACTTTGTTGCCCTCCGAAGAACGATAAGTCATCAGGCGAATCATCTGTGAGCCAGGAAGATTCGGCAGCTGGTGATTCGACATCGTCGTCGATCTTCTCTGCCACGCTTTCGGCCGCGGGAGGCGGGCTGGTGGGCGTTGGCTTTGCGAGTTGTTCCACGGCCGGAGTTGCAACCGCAGCCACTGAGGCCGCCTTCTTTCCTGTGTCTGTGGCAACACCTGCCACATCATCCCGAGTTTTCGCCGCTTCTTGAGATGACTTTTGCTGTTTAGCACCGGCTTCGGCGACCGCTTCGCCCTTGGTTCGAACGGACTTTTCACGATCTGATCTGGTTTTGCCTTTGGATTCCTCGGCGACAATCGCAGCAGCAGAGCTGACGATGGTCGAAGACTCGGAGGATGGCTTGGGTGGTTTCGAACGACTGCGAGTACGCTCGCCTTCACTTTTGGGTGGTGCATCGGAATCTGCTTTCAGATGCACGATAAAATTGACAGGCCCCAATGTCAGGATCGAACCTGTAACAAGTTCGACTCGATCGCCGGGCTTGATCCGTTTATTGTCAACATAAGTCCCGTTACTGCTGTCCAGGTCTGTCACCGAGACGCCTTCTCGCCCCACACGTAGAAAACAATGTCGCCGACTCATTTGTGGAGCAGACAGACGCAAGTTGCAGTCTGAGCCGCGGCCGATCACGATATCGTGTCGAACAGTGACTCGGCGGACATTGGCCAAAGCCTCCTGCAGTTCCAGGACAACCTTCATGGATTTCGTTCCGTTGACGACGATGAAGTGGGAATCCAATTTTAAACAGGTTTGAGCAGCATCTACGGGAGCGAGGTCAGGTTCGCCGCCGAAATTCTGTCAGGTCGGACGGAAAGATATCGCGTCACATTCCCAAATACCCGTGATTTACAGCAATTTTGACCTCAGATCGTCCCAATTCTGCGGCCCGTCCGGGCGACATGAACGGTCGGCAGATCCTGACTCGCGAAGTGGAATGAGAAGTGGGCACAACTCTCCCTTTTGCCTGACCCGAATGGCTTGTCCGGTCGAATGTGGTGACTGACCAAAGATCGGCCGCACAATGGCTTTTCCTTCTTTCTCGCATTTTATGGTGGTTTGCGGGACGTCAGAGGCTGCGATACCCTGCACAATCCAGCACTGCGGTGGGATCTCGGAAGATGTGCACACTCAGGATGAGTCGTCGCTTCCTCGTTTGCAGATCAGCAGGGAATTGATTTTGGGACGCAAGGGACAGCTGAAGGCAGGAATTTAATTCGAATGAGTGAACCGTCAGATAATTCTCCACCGAATCCCCCCGCTCAGAAGCCGTCAGGACCTGCAGGTGGTGAACCGCGTCGATCGAACTTTGGTTCGATGACCATGATTCTTGTTCTGATTGCAGTCGCGATCGCATTCTTTTCCTACAGCAATTCTCCTTCCAACTACGGCACCACAATTCCGTACTCGTTTTTCTTCGAGCATCTCAAGGGTGGCAAAGTTAAGTCTGTCACAGTGCATGGGGAAATCCTGACCGGTGACTGGGAAAAGATTCCGGAAGAAAAACCACCTGGGCTGACCGGGACACTGGCGGCAAAGTTCAACACCGTGCTCCCACCGATGCTGATGCACAATCAGCAACTGAATAATGAACTGACTCGCCAGGGAGTGCTCTACAATAATGTTCCCACGTCTGTCTCAACCGGGACAGAGATGTTGTTGTGGGTTCTGATGCCCCTTGGTCTGATCCTGATCATGTGGAACATGATGCGACGTTCGTCCGATCCGTTCAGCAGTGGCGGTATGATGGGCGGTTTTGTTCGCAGCCAGGCTCGACGATTTGAGAAAAGTGAGAACTCCGCTACGTTCAACGAAGTGGCCGGATTGAAGTCGGCCAAACAGGACCTGCAGGAGGTTGTTGAGTTCCTGAAGACGCCTAAGCGATTTACTCGGCTGGGGGCCAAGATTCCGAAAGGTGTGTTGCTGGTCGGGCCTCCCGGAACAGGTAAGACGTTGCTGGCACGAGCCACCGCCGGAGAAGCAGGGGTACCTTTCTTTTCGATCAACGGTTCTGAGTTCATCCAGATGTTCGTTGGTGTCGGGGCGACTCGTGTACGAGACCTCTTCAAGACAGCTCGTGAATCATCTCCATGTATTATTTTTATCGACGAAATTGACGCGGTCGGTCGAGTTCGCGGGGCCGGTGTTGGCGGTGGCCATGATGAACGCGAGCAGACTCTGAATCAGATTCTCAGCGAGATGGACGGCTTCCAGCAGGGGGACACCGTTATTGTGCTGGCTGCAACCAACCGCTCCGATGTCCTCGACCCGGCTTTGCTTCGTCCCGGTCGTTTTGATCGCCATGTTACGGTCGACCTGCCGGCTAAAGAGGGGCGTCTGGGGATCCTGAAGGTCCACACTCGCAAAGTCCCGATGGCAGACGACGTGAACCTTGAAGGCATCGCGAAGACAACCATGGGCTTCAGCGGTGCAGAACTGGAAAAGCTCGTCAACGAAGCGGCGTTGAAAGCTGCTCGCGATGAGAAACGCAGCGTGGAGATGAGCGATTTTCGTTATGCCTACGACATTGTCACGATGGGTGTGCCGCGAGACGAGGTCATGGATAAGAAGGAGAAAACTCTGACGGCCTGGCATGAGGCGGGTCACGCAGTTCTGGCATGGGCGCAGGAAGGCATGGATCCGGTTCATAAGGTGTCCATCGTTCCTCGTGGCCGGACGCTTGGCGTAACTCAGCTGATGCCTGAGAGTGAAATCAACAACCTCGGTGAACGCATCCTGAAGGCTCGCATTGTTATGACTATGGGTGGGCGAGCTGCCGAGAAGATGAAGTTCAATGAATACTCCGCGGGAGCTCAGGGCGACATCAGTCAGGCCACTCAACTGGCCAGACGAATGGTTGCCAGCTGGGGCATGTCCGAAGTGATTGGTCCCGTGGCGTTTCGTCAGTCGGAAGAGCATCCGTTCCTCGGCAAGGAAATGCACACTTATCGCGAGTTCAGCGAAGAAACGACTCGCCAGATCGACATGGAAGTTCAGCGAATCATCAAGGAAGCCGAACGCAACGCAACCCAGCTTCTGACGCAATACCGTGACAAGTTGGAAGCTTTGGTGGACGCGCTTTTGGAGTCAGAAGATCTGGAACGTGAAGCAGTCGAAAAGATTCTCGGCGAACGCCCGGTCGCGGCTGCTAACACATAGGCTTTGCTTCTCCCGGAGGTGTCACATGTGGCCAACGAAAGGCAGGCACAGCCAGATATTTGTCGCTCAGTAAAGTACTTGTTGGACATGCAGTGAACTTGTGGAGTAAACGGTCATGGCCTGCGTATATCGCTGCTTTCGCCTGATGTGCATTCCGACTTTGATTACAGTGCTGTTGCCTGGCTGGTGTCTCGCCGATAGTGATGAAAAGTTACCGATTGATCCGGCTTTGAGTCAGGCGGTTGAGGATTACAAAACGACTGTTGCTACGGCTCGCGAAAGATTTCTGCCGAACTTTGACAAGGTTATCGGCATGGTCCGCAATAACAAGAATCTTTCCGCAGAGGAGGCCGCCAAGGCGATCTCTGAACTGGAAACAGACCGAGATCGATTCAAGAGCGATGGGGTTATTCCGCTCAATCAAACTTTACTGAAGACGGCCCAGCCTTATGCTCGCGATGTTGATCGGGCGGGGCAGAAGCTGAGTACCCTTTTTCAGAAAGCGGCCAAAGCGAAAGTGAATGAAGGCAAGGTCGATGACGCCACAGCACTGCTCAGGTATCGTGACAAGATCATCGTCGGCGAAGGCTTTGAGCTCGTCGGGCACTGGCGATTAGCCGAAGGTATCGGAGCCCACGGCTATTCGGAACAGTGGATGATTCAGAAACGCCTTGGGCAATGGTCGGTAGAGCGATCCTTCTACGAACCCAACGGTCGAAAAGTCGGTGCATCAAGTGCAAGAGACCTCAAGTACAGTGAAGGCGTTCTGAGTTACTCGGATCACTTCACGAAGAAGCCGAAAGCGGAATGGCATGACAAGGCGGATATGACGATCCAGGCAGAAGCCGACAAGCAGGCAACACTCAAACTGCGTTGGGTCGTCGGAAGCGGCCAATCAGACGTCAACACGCTTGTTCCGGTGAATTAACACTGAACAGAAACGTTGCGAAAATCGGCATTGTTGCAAGCTGACAGCCTCGTGTTCGATGGCAGGTGAGGAACTGGTCCGCGTTTCTGTTTGGGTTCATCTACTGCAACGAACTCTCCATGAATGGCATATCCGTGGGAGTATGATTGATCAACTTACCATCGCGGAACTGAAAGTGGATCGTGGTTCCCACAGTGGTGTACCCCAGAAGGATATCACTTTCGATGATTCCACTGTGGGCTGAAGCAGGGTTCGCCGCGTACACCTTTGCACAGAGACTTCGATAGTTCGGGGCGTCATTGGGGTGCCCCGGACCAGGAAGTCCCTGAATTTTTTCGATCGATTCCCCGTTCACAATCGACTGATAGACATACAGAAACGCGTGCTTGCCTCCCTAATGCCGGAAACGCCAGCCGTGAAATGCGAGTCGACTATCAGGGAACGCGAAACCAATCGCCACAACGAAAAGAAGGAGGATAAGAGACAGCAGAATACCTCTCCGGCCACCACGTTTCTTGATGTCGTTCGGCATAGTCTGTTGCACTTCCAATGTACCCAGTTCATGTCCAACCAGAACTCGTCATTTGCCCGGCATCTACTTGGCGGCATCTTCTTTTGACAACGGCGGCGGCTGAAGATTCTTCGACGCTTCCTTTAACGCCTCTTCTTGTCTGCGCTGCATTTCCTGGACGTTCTTTTGTTGCTCCTCCATCATGGTTTCCTGAGCATCGATCATCCGGGCCACCATATAATTGGCCACTGCTTCTCCCAGAGAAAGTTGCAGCAGCAAACCGCTTTCGTCAGCCTCCAGAGAAAAATCCACTTGCTGTGAACCACCCAGATCGAAGACGCGCTGAATCAGGGGATGGGGTTTCTGTGGAGTACCTGCGAACGCCATCATTGGCGTCGGCGGGAACCAGTAAGCGTTCTCGTCCAGCCAGTGCAGCATGGAAGTAATTTTAGCGGGATCATCCTGAGGATACCCGAGCCAACGTTCCATATCGAGACGCCCGCTGACAAGCGGAGTTCGTGCAGCACGAGTATTCTGAGTACATCGTTCAACCGACTGGCGAATGATTTCGACGGCGTTCTCTGTTCCGGCCGCATACCACAGGCAGGAGTTCTGATGAGCCAAATACAAATGCGTGATATTACGCTAATGGTCTGTCGCATGCCTTCAACAGCATCGTCAGGAAAGCGAAAGGCGATGACCTGCAGCCCCTGACGATCTTCCAGCGTGATCATTTTTTCTATCGCATCATCGGCATTGGGCAAGTGTGTCAGAACGTAGTACACGTTCTTCAGCAGTTCCGGATTTTCGTTCAACTGCAAACCACCGTAGAAGACTCCGTCGGACGCCTTTGTCCAGCCAGCTTTCATCAGCAATTCGAGGTTCCGATGTTCTGAGATCCCCGTGAGCACCCCGGCCAGCATTTCTGCACCGGCCAGCATTTGGGGATCGGTACTGAATTCATCCCCCATTGTTTCATTGAGCCATGTGGCGGCCGCCTGCAAGGCCAACGGAGCATCCTCGGGCAGTTTCACGCACAAATGAAGGGTCGCGGCGGCATCGTCACTAAGGATGGGCGCAAAGCGACTGGTTCCGGATGCTTCCAGCAATCGTCCGCCGAGCTGACTGTTGTTTCTGGCTCGGACTCGCAATTGACCACGCAGAGAACTATCGTCAGCATTTGCAAAGCGAGCCCAGCCGTCCGAAGAATCCACATCGAAAATCACAGACTGAACCAAAGCCAAAGCCATGTCACCGCTGGATCGACGCATGTTATAGCTCGTCTCTGACTCGTCGTCGCGCTGCTGCAATTGACTTCCCGCCGCAGCCGACAGCATGCTCCAGCCAAGCTGCCGCATGCCCAGCGGAATTCGGTCGAGATACGCTTTGAAGCCAACGTCGGTAGAGCCATCTATCGCGCTGCGAATTCCCTCGGCCGTAGGAAGCTCCATCGTGAAGAGGTCTTCAAATTCCGCCTCGTACAAGATGGTGTCGTGATAGCGAAACAGGTCGGTCATGACCTGTTTGTGCTGTACCATCTTCACGCCGTCTTTTTCTACGACCTGCTGGGAGAACTCATATCCTCTTTGCTGATGCGCATTGGCGTTCGTGTACTGTTTTTCGTCGGCTCCTTCTGGCAGCGGGTAGGAAGATTCACTTCGATACTCGATTTTGAAGCGGCCGTTCCCAAGATCCTCAAGCTTGCGTTGGTCTCCGCCCCATTGAGCTTTCCGGGCATTCACAATTCGTCGTGCGTCTTCTTCATCAGCCACTTGCTGGAAACTGAGTGTTTCAAAGGATGGAATCAGACTCTGAACCATGTAGCCCGCGAAACCGTAAAGAGGTTCTTCAATCTTTGCTGTAGCACTCGCAATTTGTTCCTGTTGCTCCTCATTCTCCATCGCCTCCCGCATCGACTTACCGATTTCAAGGCGTTGCATCAGACCTTTCATATAACCAATTGCTCTCGCGGGGCCGACATTTCGAGCGTACCCGACAACAATCGGCTGGTCAGCAATTCGTCCGTCCAGTTTCATTTTCGACGCAGGAGCAGCGGCCTCCTGCGCCGAGCAGACGACTGTCAGAAACAGCTGCGTCCAGATAACAGAAAGACCGATCGAAGCAAGGCGGAGGCACATGGAGAACCGTGCTGACATAACGCAACTTTCATAAGAACAATTGAACTTTTTCGAGTGTCGCATCTGATTCGCTGACCACGCAGATTTGTTTGACGACTTGCGCAATTAGGCCAAATTCCAGTAGGTGCTGAGGTCTTGATTATAACCCGACGGGTCAGTTTTGAAGCTGCGAATTTACAGGCCTGAATGGCCGACAAATCCTCTGCCGGTGGCGTGACAAGCTGTTGATTTAGTCGCATGATCAGCCGCAGGGCGTTAGCCCAATGGTACCTATTTTAGAAAGCCGAGAAATTGTCGCTTAACTGGCACAACATTTGCGCCACCGACTGGCTTCTTCTACGAAGGAGCCAGATTGGCATGGTAGCGCGACGAGTAGTGCCTTTGGATGCGGAAAGTGACGCTCGATTTGACAAGGCATTTGAACTGCTCAGGGATCGGTTTGACCTGGCACAGGCGGATGAACGGCATCCGGTGCGAGGAAATTCGGTCTATACGACATCCGTTGTTTTGTGGATGCTCGTCTATCAGCGAATGAATCCTGACGCTTCGCTCGAAGCCGCCGTGAAGAAGATGATCGAATCGAAACCCGATTTTCTTCCCGATAATAAGCGCGTCACCGAAGGCACCCTGTCCACTAATACCAGCGGATATTCGGCCGCTCGCAGCAGAATGCCGCTGAAGGCTGCGGAATGGTTTGCAAAACAGGTCAGTCAGTCGCTGATCGATGCCACACAACCCACGTGGAAAAAACGACGTGTGTTCACGCTGGACGGCACGACGATGACTTTGCCACCGGAGCCCGCATTGCGAAAGGCGTTTCCGGCGGCCTCCAATCAACACGGCACAGGAGTGTGGCCGGTGATGCTGCTGACGGTCTGCCATGAACTCAGCAGCGGAGCCGCACTGGTTCCCGAAGTAGGCGCGATGTACGGTCCTGCGGCTGTTTCCGAAACCGCTCTGATCAGGCAAAGTCTGGCGCAATTGCCACCCGACAGCGTGGTCATGGCAGATGCGGGATTCGGCATCTTCAGCGTCGCTTTTCAAATCAGACAGGCCGGGCATGTGTTTCTTTTGCGGATGACTCAGCAACGATTTGATTCGCTGAAGAAGAAATCGGAACTGATGGAAAATGGTGATCATCACAAAGTCTGGTCTCATCGCTGGACCCCATCGGCGAAGGAACGGACTGCTCATCCTGATCTTCCGCAGGACACCATGCTGGAGATTCGTCTGCACGAAATTGTGATCAATGAACATCTGACTTTGCTGCTGGCGACGGATCTTGAAGACACGCCTGATGAGGTGGCGGCACTTTACGAACGTCGTAATGATGTGGAAATCGATATTCGGAATCTGAAAGTCGTTCTGGATACGGAACATCTTCGTGCTCGCAGCGTGGACACGGTGATGAAAGAGCTTCTGGCATCGGTGGTCTCCTACAATCTTGTCACCCAGTTTCGCTGCCAGGCCGCAAAACTGATCAGTGAGCCACCTCGGCGGATGAGCTTCAAACGCATCTGGACCACCTTCAATCAATTCCTGCTGCAGTCGATGTACACAGAGCCTGGCGAGTGGCGTGAGAAGTACCGACTTGCTTTAAGCTATGCGACACTGGACAAACTCCCCAACCGCCCCGGCCGCCGCTTCGAACGAGAAACGTATGCCAAAAGACCCAAGTCCAACCAATTCAAAAAACGAAAACCCAAACCCCAAAAACCCGACGACTAACAAATTCTAAAACGAGTGCCATTGGGCGTTAGCCCCGGTTGTTTTGCTGTGTTTTGCGACGAGAACCGGACGCTAACGCGTTCCGGCTAATTAAATTCCCCCGTCACGCCACCGGTATGGGATGTGTCACCCCTCCGGGCCCCCAAATGTGTAACTTCAAGCGGTGTCAGCGACGGAGTTGTCGTCGTAATCGACTATCCCGCCATGGCTCGCAGTCCCTGCATAAACACCACGGCCGAGGCCATGACGCCGACGAAAAACGACAGGCAGAATCCGATGATGGCCAGCAGTCTGGGCGTTCGTCTCAGACCATAGTACAGACAAACAAACAGGGCCACCGCAGTCAGGAGCAAGCTCAACCCCAGAATCCCGACTACAAGCCAGGATAAAGGCGAGCTGGAATCCAGCTTCTCGGCTTTGCCGGATACGCTCAGGTACCAGACCAGCGCGATCCAGGTGGTATGTCCCGCCAGTTGCAAGAGGCTCAGCAGAAAACCGACGGCTCCGGGTTTGTTGGTCATCAGTTCACGGATGACCTCTTGCGGCGAAGGCGTATCGCTGTCCTGCTTCACGGCTGGAGCGACGTTCCGAGACGGCTTGTATGAAGGCTTTTTCTTTCCCGATCGGCGAGGCACGAAATGGTTCCCAGCGAGACATAACAGAATGACTGGCGAAGCTTACCAGCCTGGCGGATCGGATTCCATTGCTGGTATGAAGCCAGAGATGGGACGAATCGGTCGCCCGATCACTCGCGTTGTTGCTCGGCGGAAAGCCCGGACCACGTCCGGTGGTGACCGACCTTCGCATTTCACAGCCGATCAATTTTCTTTGTTTCCAGAAAACTGCCGGGACTGATCTATTGAAATGAATTGGGCCGGAGATATAACGCCGCGCAAGAACTTTGGTAAAGACAGGTGATTTTGTTTGGAGGTGAAGAGGGGTTCGGCCAACTGGTCTGCTTCCCTCGCCCTGAAGGTTATGCTGAAAGAGCACGACCCATCAGGAAGAGACTCATTTCAATCTGTTTGAACATCAGCCCGGGATGGAGTCGGCCGGATTGATGCGAGTCTGCCGACTTCAGGAATGTTGTCTGCCCCTCTTTGATCCCGATCTGATTGACTGAAAGAGCATCCGCGGGATTACAAACATGGAGGTCGTTGCAGAGACATAGTTCTCATGGAGATCTTTGTCGATGGACGAATCATCGCACGGTGGTTGTGAGTGCTCAGAACCTCCGTCGGCCGTAACAGAACAGGAAGAGCCCCCTGGATCGGGTCTATTGCCTGTTCTATCTGTTGTAGAAGCTTCTGCGACAACCACTTTGGACCGCTCCGACGCTGGTTCTCTACTCAATCAGGCCAGAAATCATCCTTCGGCAACGGCTTTGAGAAGTCGAACCGGGATGGCACCTCCCACGACGAATTCAGCAGCCACTGTTTCCTCTAACGCTAATGCCGAATCGGTTTCGCGAACGGAACGTGATAGTGTTAGAGTTGACCCGGCTCATGTTGCCAGTCGCTCTCCTCGAATTGAGAACCCTCTGACTGTTCAATTCCGAGAGCGATTCTATCCCGACACCACTGACGCCGAATGGGACGATTGGCGCTGGCAGTCTCGACATCGCGTAAAGACGCTCGAACAGTTCGAGAAGATGCTGGATCTGTCCTTTGAAGAACGAGACGTATTATCCGATGGCGGCACATTGCTGCCGACCGCTGTGACACCGTACTACATGAGCCTTCTGGATCCGGAGAACCCGCTTCAGGCTCTTCGAAAAACAGTCGTCCCGACAACGCGGGAATTCGTCCGCACCGCTGGCGAAGCAGACGATCCGCTCGGCGAAGATGGCCACAGCCCGGTGCCAGGCCTTGTTCATCGATATCCCGATCGCGTTCTCCTGTTGCCGCTGGACTTCTGCTCTACCTACTGCCGCTATTGCACTCGTTCACGCGTCGTCGGACACGGCGAGATTCAGCCGAATGTGCAGCGTCTGGAAGCCATCTTCCATTACCTGGAAGAGGCGACTCAGGTTCGCGATGTCCTCATTTCCGGCGGTGATCCTCTGGCGCTCAGTGATGAGAAACTAGACTGGATTCTGGGACGCTTGCGATCCATCCCGCATTTGGAGTTTATTCGCATCGGCACAAAAATGCCGGCAGTACTTCCTCAGCGAATCACTCCGGAGCTGTGCAATATGCTCCGCAAGTATCATCCAATCTGGATGAGCGTTCATTTTCTGCATCCCGAAGAATGCACTCCGGAATCAAAGCAGGCGTGTACTCGTCTGGTCGATGCCGGGATCCCGCTGGGTTCTCAGACCGTACTGCTTAAAGGTGTCAACGACGAAGTGTCCATTATGCAGCAGTTGGTTCACAAGCTGTTACTGATGCGAGTTCGTCCCTATTACCTGTATCAATGCGATCCAATCAGTGGCTCTTCGCATTTCCGCACGCCGGTTTCCAGGGGGCTTGAAATCATTCAGGGCCTGCGAGGATTTACGACGGGGTATGCTGTACCAACCTACGTGATCGATGCTCCTGGTGGTGGCGGCAAGATCCCGTTGCAACCGGACACTGTGATCGGCCGCGACGGCGATGATCTGCTGCTTCGCAATTTCGAAGGCAAGACATTCCGTTATCCGGATCCGCTCGGCTAGTTGCTTGGCCAACAGATTCCATGCTCGCCACCCGGTTTATCCCGGGTGGCTTTTTTATGCGCGGTACTGTTTGCCGCCCAGCCGAAGACGCTGGCTGTTGCGATGGCCGGCGCCTCCGGCTGGGCGGTAAACGATTAAATCAATGACACGCACGGATATCCGCGCTCGAGGCACTTCAGGCTGGAAACGGTTCGCAATTTCGGCTTTGAACGTGCTAAACTGCGCGACCCCGAATCGTCCCCCCCTGCCCTCTGTTGTTCTCTTCCTTCCTACTGCAGACCGACTCGATCATGAAACGTCTCGCGCTTCGCATTCTGGCGATCCTGATGGCAGGAGCTTTCATTATCGTTAGAGAGCAGCAGCTGTCGGCTCAGGAGTCAACCGCGACCGCCGCGCCGACCGCTGAACAGCTGGAGTTCTTCGAAGCAAAGATTCGGCCGGTTCTAATCGAGCAATGTTACGAATGCCATTCCGGGAAGAATGCAAATCCCAAAGGCGGTTTACGACTCGACCTGCGTGACGCCCTGATGACAGGCGGTGATTCGGGACCAGCGCTTGTCCCCGGCAAGCCCGAGGACAGTCTGCTTCTGAAGGCTCTGCGTTATGACACTTACGAAATGCCGCCGAAGGGTAAGCTTCCGGACGCTGTTGTCGCGGACTTCGAAAAGTGGATTCAAATGGGAGCATTGGATCCTCGCACGGAATCTACAGCTCCGAAGTCGAAGGGAGTTGACTATCAGAAAGGGCTCGAGTTCTGGGCCTTTAAGCCGCCAGTGAAATCCGAAGTCCCGTCTGTTCTGAATCAGGCGTGGGCTCACTCTGAGATCGACCGTTTTGTTCTTCACGAGTTGGAAAAGCGAAACCTCAAGCCATCCGCGCCGGCCGATCGAAGGACTCTGATTCGTCGAGTCTACTTCGATCTCATCGGGTTGCCGCCAGAGCCGGAAGTCGTCGACGCATTTATCAATGATACGTCGCCGGATGCCTGGGAGAAGGTTGTTAACGAACTGCTGGCGTCGCCTCACTATGGCGAACGCTGGGGACGCTACTGGCTGGACCTGGCTCGCTATGCCGAAGACCAGGCTCACACATTTCAGGCTCGCATGTATCCTCAGGGGTATCTGTATCGCGACTGGGTTGTACAGGCTTTGAACGACGACATGCCGTACGACACATTTCTGAAGTTGCAGATTGCCGGTGATCAGGTCACTGTTGATGAACCGCATCGTCATCGCGCGGCCCTTGGTCTGTTCGCATTGGGGCCGGTTTATTATCAGGACAATGGAGAGCAGGAAAAAGCTCAGGCCGATGAATGGGATGATCGCATCGATACCCTGATGCGAGGAACTCAGGCAATGACCGTTTCCTGCGCGCGTTGTCACGATCACAAGTACGATCCGTTTTCGACGGCGGACTACTATGGCCTTGCCGGTGTCTTTGCAAGCTCTGAATACCGTGAGCTGCCAGCGGTCTCCGAAGAAGTGGTTGCTGCTCGAGGCCGGGCGGATCTGGCGGTCCAGGAAAAGCAACTGGAGATTGATACTCTGCTGGCGACTCAGGCCCCGGCGGCTCGATTGAAGCTGACCGCAGAGATTCCAAAGTACATTTCCGCCGCGTGGCCCGTCCTTTCTTCAGGCGACAAGGATCGCAAAAAACGGATCGAGAACTCTGCCAAAGAGACAAAGCTGAACAATGAACTACTGCAGCGCTGGGTGGCGTGGCTTGACGAAGAAGCCGGTTCAGGTGCTGTTGCTGCGGACCGACCTTATCTTGAAGAATGGCGAGCATTCCGAAAATCACCGCCGTCGGATCCCGAACAGGTCAAACAGCGACTGTTGGAAATCGGTCAGTATTTGCAGCAACACGCAGAGGTGTTGATCGTTCGACGTGAATCCTTACGGAAACAGTTTGGCGACAACTTCGCCTTCGTGGCCGCCGAGGATCGAACACGGGTTGAGCCGGGGGTTATTCAGCTCGGAAACTTGTTCGATGACAAGAAAGGTTCGCTGCTAATTTCGGCTTTGGGCACAGATCCGTTTCGATCGAAAGCAAGCGGCGGCAGCCTCGGAGTCGATCGAGTGCTCCAGGGTTGGGGCGGTACTGCAGAGATTGCTGCGGGAGTTCGCTTTGACTTCCGATCTATCGGCAGCGATTCACGCAGTCACGGCGATGTGACCAACGATGGCTGGTCCAGCGAGGGTGGTATTCAAACACTCGGAAAACGATGTCGATCGCGGCTCGGTCGGACTGAACAGGGAATCGGTATGCATGCAAATGCCCTGGTTACCTTTGACCTGAATGAGATCCGTCGCGCAGGTCTGATCCCTGCGTCCGAGACTATGGTGTTCCGTGTTGATCGAGCTGGCATCAACGATGATTCGTTCGACAGCGGCGCGAGTGTTCATCTGGCGGTAATTGTTTCGAAGCCACAATCGAAGCCCAGCGAGTTTGATTCGATCATCTCTGCCACTCTCGACGGAAAGCAAGCCCCCTTGGAAGAAAACGATGCGGTCTATTCGTTCGCTGGCGAAATGCCTTCAGCAATCGAAGCAGATGGCAGATTTGTTTCTTTTGAAGTGAAAATTCCGCCGGACGCACGGTCCTTGACGCTGGTAGCAACCGGTGCACAGATCTCCGACACGGAGAACACGATCAGCAGTGACCATGCCGTGTTCTCCAATGCACGTTTGACCTACACTGTCAACGAGGCAGAACTGGCCAGGGCGAATGATTCGACTTCATTGGAGCAGATTCCTGAGTCCGAACGACTTCAGCTTCAGCGAGATGCGACGTACCTGTCGGAGTTGTTTGACGATCGTGGTGTACTGGGACTCGCTGCCGATCAGATTGAACCGCTGTTGGAGGGTGACGCAGCGAAATCAATGGCTGACATGAAAGCTCAGCACGAAGAACTGCGAGAAAGGGCGGAATCGATACGCATCCCGATGGCTCACGCATTGGCGGAAGGGGCGGCTCGCGATGTGCAAATCTATATGGCCGGAGATCCTCGCAAGAAAGGCGATGTGGCACCGCGAGCATTCCCGGCGATTTTGACTTCCGGCGAACGACGTCCGTTCGAAGCGACCGACAGTGGTCGTAAGAATCTCGCCGAAGCCATCGCATCGCGCGAGAATCCTGTGACGGCTCGCGTGATCGCCAATCGAATCTGGGCCGGGCATTTCGGTTATGGTTTGGTGCGAACCTTGAGCAACTTCGGGCAGCTCGGTGAACGCCCAAGCCATCCGGAACTCCTGGATTATCTGGCTGTCAGTTTGATGGACAACAACTGGTCGCTGAAGTCGTTGCATCGATCGATCCTGATGTCTGCAACTTATCAGCAGAGCAGTGTTGGTGATGCGGCCAACCTGGAAACTGATCCCGACAATCGCTATCTCTGGAAAATGAATCGGCGACGGCTGGAAGTTGAACCGTGGCGTGATGCCGTGCTGGCTGTGTCAGGTCAACTGGATCGACAAGTGGGCGGAGCGTCGTCGCAGTTAAATGACGGTCATCGACGTCGCACGCTGTACGGTTACGTCAGCCGTCATCAGCTCAATGATTTACTGCGATTGTTTGACTTTCCGGATCCCAACATCACGGCTGGCGAACGCTCGGTCACGACAGTGCCATTACAGCAGCTGTTCGTGCTGAACAGCGGGTTTATGATTGGGCAGTCGAAAGCGCTGGCCGCTCGCCTGACCAAGGAGGCGGAGACCGATGCGACACGGATTGAACGAGTCTTCGGACTGCTTTATGGACGTCCGCCATCGGACGACGAGCGAACGGCAGCGTTGAGGTTTCTGACCGAAGGACAAAAGGCTCCAGAGGATTCTCTTTCGTCGCTGGAACAGTTCTGTCTGGCGATGCTGGGAACGAATGAGTTTGCGTACGTGGATTGAAGTGAGCAGTCGTCCCGTCGACGGAGCGACGGGTGTACGGTACACCTGTCGCTCCGTCGACGGGATCGTTGATGTTGAGTGCGGAACAGAAAAGAGACAAACATGACAAATCAACTGCAGGGTTCGATAAACCCCTTTTCTTCCCGTCGTGACATGCTGACTCGCACGGCGGCCGGGTTTGGCATGGTCGGACTTGCTGGTGTTTGCGCGGGCGAGCAGCAGTCGACAAATCCTCTGATGCCGAAATCGTCGCATTTCGCGGCGAAAGCGAAGCATGTGATCTTCCTGTTTATGAATGGCGGGCCGTCGCATGTCGACACATTCGATCCCAAGCCGGAACTGGTAAAACAGGCTGGCAAGCCGGGACCGGGAGGCAACTTCATGCCATCGCCGTTCTCATTCAAGAAGATGGGACAGAGTGGCATCGAAGTCAGCGAACTGTATCCGCATGTCGGCGAATGCATCGACGACATCTGCGTCGTGCGATCGATGTACACGAGTACGCCGAATCATGAGCCGGGATTGTTCATGATGAACTCGGGCAATCAGCAGCCGATTCGGCCATCGCTGGGATCGTGGTTAACCTATGGGCTTGGCACGGAGAATCAGAATCTGCCGGGGTTCGTTGTGCTGTGTCCGGGAAAGCCTGTCGTTGGTCCGGCGTTATGGTCCAACAGTTTTCTGCCGGGAATTTTTCAGGGCACGCATGTCAACAATGGCAGCATTGATCCGGCCAAAGTGATCGGACATCTGAAGAACACAGGAGTCACCTCCACATCGCAGCGTCGCTTGCTGGACCTGATGCAGCAGATGAATCAGAAGCATCTGGAACAACGCCCGCAGGATACTCAGCTGGAAGCTCGTATTCAGTCGCTGGAAATTGCCTATCGAATGCAGTCCGAAGCTCAGGAAGCTTTTGATATTGGTCGCGAATCAGAATCAATTCGCAAGGACTATGGCAGTGGTGAATTTGCCGATGGCTGCCTGATTGCTCGTCGACTGGTGGAACGCGGCGTGCGAATGGTTCAGGTATTCTATGGCAGTGGTCAGCCATGGGATGCTCACGGCGACATCATGGATCATCGGCGCGATGCATTAAAAAGTGATCAGCCAATCGCGGCTTTGATTCGCGACTTGAAGGCTCGCGGCTTATTTGATGAGACGCTGATTATCTGGGGTGGAGAATTCGGAAGAACTCCAACGGCTCAGGGCGATAAAGGCCGTAATCATCACGCGACGGGTTTCAGTATGTGGCTGGCTGGTGGCGGAATTCGTGGTGGAATGACTTACGGAGCCACAGATGATCTGGGCATCAAGGCCGTCGATAAACGCATGAGCGTTCACGATCTCCATGCCACCATCCTGCATCAGATGGGCATCAATCACGAAGAGTTGACATTCCGCTATTCCGGGCGTGACTTCCGCCTGACAGATGTGTACGGCAATGTCGCGCATGAGATTCTGGCATGATGCGAGCTAACTGAATGGGCAATGCTGTCACGTCAATTGCGGAGCTGTTTCAGCCTCTCATCGGTCTTCCTTCATGGAACGTCACGAAGGGACACGGCAGTTTCCTGACCTTTGAGTTCGGTACTCCACGACTGGAGATTCGGGAGCCGCGAGATGTTCCAAATGCCTCTCCTCGGGTGCGACAGTTGTTTGCAAGACGCCAGGTGACACTACACGGGCAATGGCATTTGTGGATTTACTGTTGTGGCTGGCGGATGAGAATGCATGGGAATGTCATTGCCCATAATGAGTCGACAGATGAGGAAATTGCTGAAACCTGTCGTGAGATCAATGGCCAGGCGTTAACCGAAGTGACGCACACAACGGAAGTTGGGCAGACATACTTCGGTTTCGATTTGGGCGGCGTTCTGGAAACCGGGCCATACAGCGATGAGCTTGAGAAACAGTGGATGCTTTTTCTCCCTGACGGCAACGTCTACACGTATCGTTCCGACGGGGCTGTGAGTTTCGGCCCTGGAGACAACAACGAAGATGATGTTTGGATCCATTGTGGATCACAATAGCAAGCGCCCGAGGGGCGACTTTTGTATTTAAGCTTTTCTATAGCGTATAAACATGCAGACAGTCTCCATGTGCTTGCCTGACCTGGATGCGCAGTAATTGTCAAATCGAATCGACGGCGGCTACAAATGTTGTCGTGGTTCAAACTGCTGTTATTCGGTCTTGTTCGGATTCATGACTGCAAACCAAACGACGTACTGTCCGCTCTGGAAAGCCTGATGTTGACGTTGATCAGGAACATTCATGAGCGAGATCGTCCGCAAGATGCTATGACATGCGAATTGTCTGCGAGCGATCTGGGCCGACAGAAACAAATTCGATCGGCTTCTGAACAATCTCTTCGATGGCTCGGCAGTATTGCTGAGCCGATTCGGGCAGCTTTGAAAACTCGGTGATCCCGGTAATGTCTTCTTTCCAGCCGGGAACGCGACGAAGCACTGGCTTCGCAGCCGCCAGGTCTTCGCAGCGACTTGGCAATGTACGAGTCTTCTGGCCACGGATGTCATACGCTTCGCACACAAACAGTTCATCGAAACCGCTCAGGACATCCAGCAGAGCGATCGTAATCGAATCCACTCCGCTGATTCGAGCGCTGTAACGAGTGGCGACGGCATCGAACCAGCCGCAGCGACGAGGACGTCCGGTGACTGTTCCGAACTCATTGCCGGCGATTCGAATTCTCTGGCCGATCTCGTTATCCAGTTCTGAAGGGAACGGTCCGCCACCGACGCGAGTTGTATAAGCCTTCGCGACACCAATCATTTTCACGATGGCTCGTTCGGGAACGCCACTGCCGTTATGAATTCCACACCCGGAACTGTTGGATGAAGTCACGTAAGGGAATGTTCCGTGGTCAACATCCAGCAGGCTTCCCTGAGCTCCTTCGAACAGCAGCCACTTGCCGGCATCGAGTGAGTCGAGAAGATAAGTTGTCGTGTCAGCCACCATCGGGCGAACTCGATCAGCGGCCGTTGAGTATTCCGCGATGATTTCGTCGCAATTCATTTGCGGTCCATCGGGGTCGAGTGCGTTCAGGATCTTCTGCTTGAACGGCACGATTTCTTTGACCTTCGCAGCAAACGTGTCGCGGCAGATCAGATCGCCAACGCGCACGGCGTGTGACCGACCAACCTTATCGCGATAGCAGGTTCCGATTCCACGCATCGTGGTTCCGATGGCGGAGCTGCCGCGAGATTTCTCCAGGGCAGCCTCTTCGAGAAGATGCCAGGGGCAGATCACGTGAGCACGGTCGCTGACCATCAGACGCGATGAGCAATCCTGTCCGCCTGCGATGAGACCATCCAGTTCTTTCAGCAGAGCCAGCGGATTGACCACCACGCCCGGTGCGATCACGGACTTCACATGGCTTTGCAGAATGCCGGTTGGGAGCAGGCTGAGTTTGTAGGTTCGGCCATCAAACTTTACCGTGTGCCCGGCGTTGTTGCCGCCTTGATAGCGAACCACAATGTCATGACGCTCCGTCAGGATGTCGACGATTTTTCCCTTGGCTTCGTCACCCCACTGCAAACCAATCACAGATGTTGCCGGCACAAGAACGCTCGCAAAGAAAACAGGTGGTTTCAAAAAGAAACCGGACATCGGCACGCACCGACATCCGGTCAGAAGTAGCCCCGATTGTACAGGTCAGAAACCGAATCCCAAATGTCCGAACGGTTTTTTTGAAAAGCGACACACTTTGTCGGGACGCGTCTCAGGGACAAAAATGGCGAAAGTCGGTTGATTTCAATTTTCCGGAGGGATCCCTGCTCATCCGCTGAAGACGAGTACAACCTGGAACGCTCTGCCCTGCCGTTCGCGTATTGAACTATTCGTCGAATTTCGGCCCCGCCTTCTTTTTCGATTTTTCCATTCCCGGAACCATCAGGGGACTCTCCATTTCCATCGAGTCCATTTCTTCGGCCCCCATTTTCCTGTCACTCATCTCTGAGCCGCCCATTGCGTCGCCATCCATCATTGCCTTTTTCTTTTGCTTCCCCATGCCGGGGTCCTCCATTTCCCCTTCGCCAGAATCCATCTGTGAATCTGAGGGCTCGTCAGTCGACATCTTTTCTTCGGAAGAATCCGAAGGCATTTCTCCGTCGGGTGTCATCTCCGTGGAATCAGAATCTTTCTTTGTCACGCCGCTTTTAGGCTCCGCAGTCTCTACTGGAGGACGACTGATTCCCGAAACGATGGCGGTGAACTCTCCAGCGAATGGCTTCCATGCGTCGGCCAGCGTTCTACCCCGAATTGGAAACGACTGTGTTTCGCGTGGCAGGCAGAAATACAACGTGCCTTTGTCGTCTTCATAGGAGCATGGGATCTGGCGATTTTCCGCTTCAGCCATCACAACAAAGCTCAAGGCATTTCCTGAGGCATTAATGCCAACATTGTCGCGAACTCTCAGGCCATCAATCTGCAGCTTTTCGCCGCCGATCTGAGCCAGTTTGTCACGGCAGTAGGCTGCCAGATTCTCGTGGAGTAACGCGATCCGCTTCGTGTTGATTGCGGCTCGCTCCTTCTTGAGCCATAGTGCAAGCGCTTTGTTGGCCGATGTGTCCACAGCAAACCATTCATTCCCCTTACCGGCAGTCAGTCGGACCTCGATTCCGTCTGCGGTCCCAATCAGCCGGCACGTCATGATCTCACTTTGTAAAGTCTCCGGAGTCATCGCAAGGAAGTCGCGAAGGGTGGTTTGATCGTCTGGCGACAGTCCCGTATCGGCCCATGGGATGGTGATCCCGGGCAGATTTCTTTCATCAAGTCTTCGGGCCGCCATTTCACCAGAGAGTTCCGGCAGGCTGCCAGTGACGCTGAAAAAGATCACGGCCAGCAAAACAAGGAAACACAGAACCGGCATCCCCACCACCAACGCGCGACTGGGACGTTTTCGAGCAGCACGTCGATGTCGCACAGGCGAAGTCGGTGGCGCTGGCGGTGCGAAGACTTCGGTTTGAGGCAACCCCCCGGGGATCATCGGCGATTGATTTGCCGTGATTGGCGACGACGACGCATCCGGGACTGTTGTACTCCCGGGGCGAACAACAAGAGGGACCAGGAGTCGGGTATCACATTTGGGGCAACGTCCCTGTTTCCCTCCGTAAGCATCTGGAACTCGGATCGTTGCCGTGCAATAAGGACAGTCGAATTCGATTGCCATGTTGAAGTCTCACATCCCGTCGCGTGGTGCCTGAGTTCTGATCTTCACACGATGAGAATTCAGGCCGGGCATTCGCGGGACACCATATTGAGGATCGCCCCGCCGTTGAGGATAGCGTCATCCGTGGTCGCGAGCAGAATAAGCCGCGATATTGTGCGAAATGAATCGCGTTGATGACAGTGTTCTCAAACTTCAGACAGGGACTTGCCGTATTCCGGCGGAACTTCAGGAAAAGCTCAGAGTTTGGCCGCTGGAAGAGAGCAAAACATTCCAGATGTAACGGTCGCAACGACGATGCTGACGAAGAGGTCGCGACCAACGGAATAAGTTTCGGCAATTTTTGCCGGTTCGACCACAGTGCCAAAGTTTTCTCAGGCAGTCACTTTCATGATTCTGACCGACTACCGGATTGATACGGGACTGTTTGCTGGTCCCCTGGATCTGCTGCTGTATCTCGTGCGCAAGCAGGAAGTCGACATCTGTGCTGTGTCGCTGGCCAGGATTACGACTGACTTTCTTGACTACATTGACGTCCTGGAGTTCCTCGATTTCGATCTGATTGGAGACTTCGTGGTTGTCGCCAGCACATTGCTGGAGATCAAGAGCCGGGAAGTGCTTCCGTCTGTTGCCGTCGTCACGGAAGACTCACCGGAAGAAGAAACCGGCAGCGATCTGATCGCGCGATTGATGGAGTATCGACGTTACAAAGAAGCGTCGAAGCTTCTGGAAGATCGAGCTTCGGAATGGATGGAGCGCTTTCCACGACTCAGCAGTGATCGCCCGACTGCGAATCGCGATCGTTCTGATGATCGAATCCGCGAAGTGGAACTGTGGGACCTCGTCAGCGCGCTGTCGCGGATTGTGCGGATTCCCAACCTGGAAAAGGAAATCGCGATTCGGATGGACGAAACCCCGATGTCGGTGTTTCAGGAGCAGATCCGCGAACGAATTGCTCTCGAAGGCCGCGTGGCTTTCAGCTCATTCTTTGAAGGCGAAAAGGTTCAGTCACGCATCGTGGGTGTCTTCCTCGCCATTCTGGAACTGATTCGGCACGAAGGCTACCGTTGTGAACAACCCATCGATTTCAATGAAATCTGGGTTCTGCCGCCGCTGGCGTGATGCCGTTTGTTGCAAGTCTTTGTTTGCGGTACATGCCCGGAATTTGTCGAAAAGACTTTGCATTCCGAACTTTTGCTGCGTTCGCGGGCTCTCCTTTGCGCGGTGCGGCTATGCCTCTACAATCCGCGGCACTGTGACTGTCACTTTCCGCGTGATTTGTCTCCGTTTGTTAGTACTCTTGAAAGAAGTGTTCGTCTCATGACCCGTTCGATGGACAAGATTGTCGCCCTTTGCAAACGCCGAGGATTCATTTTTCAGAACTCTGAGATTTACGGTGGGCAGAACGGTTTCTGGGATTACGGTCCGCTCGGTACTGAACTGAAACGCAATGTTCGTGACGTGTGGTACCACGACATGGTGTCGGCTCACAATGAGT
Organism: Planctomycetaceae bacterium; assembly: GCA_046349735.1. GTDB lineage: Bacteria > Planctomycetota > Planctomycetia > Planctomycetales > Planctomycetaceae > SXXK01. Next base: position 50,427 of record JAXMBU010000029.1, on the reverse strand, counting down.
TGCTGCAGCCAGCAGGTGCTCCGACCACGTTTCAGATGGTCGGGTTGGAGTCGGCCCTCATCATGCATCCGCAGGTCTGGAAGTGCTCTGGTCACTATGACTTGTTTCATGACATGATGGTCGACTGCACCGAGACGCGTAAACGCTATCGCCTGGACCATGTGAAGGGGCACTGGGTGAAGTGCAACGGAAAGACTGTTAAGCTCAGCAAGGCCAGTTCAGCGGCCGATGCGCCTGCTCCGGAAGAGGCAGAACGCGTCTTCGTGACGACCACAGAAGCCAACGCGATTGAACATGTCAAAGAGAAGGCTCTGAAGCTGTTCGAACTTCGAGCCAAAGACGCCGAACGTTTGCAGATTGAAGAACAGGTTCTTGGACTGACTGCGATCAGTGCGGCTGACCGAGGCAGGATCTTTGCACCGGACGCATCTCGCGCCGGTACCCTGACGGATCCACGTGAGTTTAACCTGATGATGAAGACGATTCTCGGAGCGCTGGGAACGGAAGATGATGCCGCGTTTCTGCGCCCGGAGACGGCTCAGGGGATTTTCGTCAACTTCAAAAATGTGTGTGACAGCAGCCGCGTCAAATTGCCGTTCGGAATTTGTCAGGTTGGCAAGAGCTTTCGTAACGAGATCACACCTCGAAACTTCACGTTCCGCTCTCGTGAGTTCGAACAGATGGAGATTGAATTCTTCTGTCATCCTTCACAGTCACGCGAGTGGTACACCTATTGGCGCGATCGTCGTTATAACTGGTATCTGAACCTGGGCATTGCAAAGGATCGAATTATCCTGCGCGATCATCATCAGGACGAGCTGGCTCATTATTCTGTGGGAACTGCAGATATCGAATACGCGTTTCCGTTCCTTGATGCCGGAGAATATGGTGAGCTGGAAGGGATTGCTCATCGCGGCGACTTTGACCTGCGTTCTCACATGGAAGGCAAGCTGGCCAAGAACGCGGCGGGCGAGCTGGAAGTTGAAAAGCTGGCCGATGGAACTCCGAAACACCGTGGCAGCGGTAAGGATCTGTCGTACTTTGACGATCAGACTCGCGAGCGGTTCATTCCGCATGTGATCGAACCATCGGCCGGAGCGGACCGTGGCACATTGGCGTTTCTGTGTGAAGCCTATCACGAAGATCATCAGCCGGATGAAAAGGGCGAGATGCAGGAACGTGTTGTGATGAAATTTCATCCGCGTCTTGCTCCTGTGAAGGCGGCTGTATTTCCGCTGATCAAAAAGGAAGGCATGCCGGAGAAAGCCGCCGAGATCTATGGCGAGCTGAAAGCGGCTGGCCTGAGTGTTCAATATGATCAGCAGGCGGCAATTGGTCGTCGTTATCGTCGACAGGATGAGATTGGTACGCCTTTCTGTATCACTGTGGATGGCGATACTGCGACTGACAAGTGCGTGACGATACGCGACCGTGATTCACTGGTGCAGGAGCGCATTCCTGTGGATCGAATTGTGGATGAGGTACTAAGCCGATTGAAGGCATAATGCTCATTTGGTAAGAGATTGCAGCAAAAGGGGCTGTGGTCGCGGAACGCGAATACCAGTCCCCGCTGCAAGCAACTCACTGAGAGATTCAGACTCGTTAGACCGGCTCAATTGTGGTCATCTGGCCTCAGAGCTCGTGCCGCTTTGCACTGATCTTGAGACTGGCTGTACACATCGAAATCCCACATGGTTGCTGGCGGTGCGAAACTCTCCTTTTCCTCGAGTTCCCACCATGTACCGAGTGCAATAAAGATCTGTGCACAGGAAAGAACCGCCGCGATGTACGCGTTTCTTTTCGTGTGGCTCTGCTGGATCGAACGGAGAGTCCGGGCCGCGGGGGTTGATCGCAACGTCACCGGACGATGCAAGAGATTCATAGTAGTCATGTCGATACCAGTCGCTGGTCCATTCCCACACGTTGCCAGCCATGTCGTAGAGTCCGAAGGGGTTGGCGTCATACTGTTTCACGGGAGCGATTCCCTGAAATCCATCGGCACCGGTGTCTTTGCCTTCGACCGGGAACTCTCCCTGGTAGATGTTCGCCTGGAATTCTCCGTTCATAACCAGGTCATTTCCCCACACATAGAGGTCGCCAGCTCTCCCGCCGCGAGCAGCGAATTCCCATTCGGCTTCCGTGGGAAGTCGTTTGCCAGCCCATCTGGCATACGCTTCAGCATCTTCAAATGCAATCTGGACGACAGGGTAATCTTCTCTCCCGGACAGATTGCTGTCGGGGCCTGTTGGGTGACGCCAGTCTGCACCAACCACATAGTTCCACCAGCGAAAATAGTTGTCGAGCTCAACCGGCTCGGTCGTTGGGGTGAAAACGGTTGAGCCCGCAACAAGATTCTCCGGAGGGGCAGTCGGGAATTCTTCCTGTGTCGGTCTCTGCTCGGCCACAGTGACATAGCCCGTTGCATCAACGAATACTGCAAACTGCCTGTTCGTCACCTCTGTTTCATCCATCCAGAACCCATCGACATAAACACGATGAATTGGCACGGCGTCGCGCGTTACTCCGGGAAGACTGCAGATTGACTCCGAGGCGGAATCGCTTCCCATCGAGAACTCCCCGCCCGGGATCCAGACCATTCCTGCGGGGCTATTCTGAGGAGCCGGTGTTGAGTTAATGACGGTCGGCTCGAAAACGTTGCTGGATTCCGCAACCTTCCTTGGAAAAGTAGCCGGTTCAGTCGGTGGGGCTTCGGATGGCGTGGATTCAGAATGGCTCGTCAATGAAAAAATCATTAAGGCGATCGATCCGGCCAGCAGCAGAAGCCCAAATAGAACCTGAAAACGAGGCATGATAGTGAGTTTATCCGGCAGGTTATTGGGATTGTCAGCAACGGTGCGGAATCGCGCCATGGCGGGACGATTCTATCCCGGGTGTTTCAGCGGAGAAATTTCAGTTAAGGTCGCAAGTCCCATTCTTTAAGCTTCCGCGCTGCCGTACCGAATGGACCAAGTTGATAAATCGCCGCACCGGTGGGGCTGAACGAGAAGGTTTCAAAGGGCTCGGCAATCATTGAGTCCAGATAGGCGACGGGGGCGACGCCGGAACTGACGTGAGGATTGAAGTTTTCACCAGACATCTTCTGAACGAACGTCGACACATATTCGATCAAAGCTGTATCGGTGGCGGTATTGTCGTGCGCGGCGGTAAACGCGTCGATACCGCCATTTTCAACGATGAAGGGTTTCGCGGCACAAATGATTTCCTCCTGGAGTTTGAGGATCTTAGGCGTAGGCTTTGCACAAATCCCGGCTACTCCAACTCCACCAGCGGGGGCGTAATAATATTTGAACGCTTCAAGTTTCATAGAAGTGATTTCGGCATTGGCAAGTACTCTTTCCACAGCTGCATAGGTCCGATCCAAATCTTCGGTGCGAACGAAACACTGGAGTATTGTGATGTGGGGCGTGTGAGCCTCGTCCAGAGCGAAGCCAGCAGGAAACTCCGCTCGCAGACGGGCATTGTTGGCCGATGCATGCTTAAGCATTGTTGCGTCCGGCTGAAGCAGCACGTCAATTGCTGTGGTGCCCTTCGGTGTCGTGGCAAAGACAGTATTCCAGTCGTCTTTCATGCTGACGACAGTCCAGCCTTTTGATGCGGCTTCGTTCAGACCTTTGTCCAGCTTGCCGACGTGCGAAGATCGATCATAGGCCCATTCGCGATCCGCGTCAGTGTGATGAACGATCAGACCGAACCGAGGGCCACTGCCGGATGTGGTCCATTCAAGCATTTCAAAGTCACCATCAGAATTTCCGAACGCAGCAATTGGTCGTCGGCCAATATGTTCGTGGATGCCGACAGGTTTCCCCGCTTTGTCATCAATGAAGTTGATCTCTGGCAGTCGAATCAGGACGGGCTGGCCATCACGCAATTCAAACTTGGTTCGAATGCTGCTGCCGATGACCTGTTCCGGCGGGATGCCATAAACCCGTTCCGTCCACGGCCGCATAAACTCGATGCCGCCTCCGGAGACGATGTAAGTTTTAAAGCCGCTGGCTCGGAGGTAAGTCAGCAGTTCCAGCATAGGCTGATAAACCATCTCCGTATAGAGTCGCCCTGTCACAGGATGCTTTGCGGTGGTGATCCAGTCCTTCACGATCTGCTCAAACTGTTCCGTCGTCATTCCGGCATGTGTGGCCATCGCCATCTCCAGCAACGCACGCTCACCGCCCGCCAATGCGGCCTTGACGTCGCCTCGGAGCACTGATGCAAACGGCTCCTTGTCTTTCCACTCCGGATGTTGTGCCGACAGTGCCTTTATTCGGTCGAAAATGAAGAAGGCCTGAAAGTACATTGGCTGTTCGCTCCACAATGTTCCATCATTGTCGAACGTGGCGATGCGTTCCGGCACGGGTACGAAGTCCTCAGATCCTTCAGTGGTGACACGATTGACAAAGGTGATGATGGACTTCTTCGAAGCCCCGTCGTTCCACGACGGTAATGGATCTTCGGCACGGACAGGACTGACGTTGCATGCAACGGCCAGAAGCCATCCACAGACGAGAAGCCAAATGCGGTGGTGAACGAACACAGAAGGTCTTGAGACAATTGACAAGTGAGTTCTCCAAAGATCGAATGTGTCGGCCGGTTCACACCGGCCGCTCGCCTCGGATGACAGACAGTTCGTCGGCGCAAAAACAAAGCGGGCTGCCGACGATACCGACGACATCCCGCTCGAGAGTTTATCCGGCGACAATTACTGCCCGCCAGCCGACATTTCTTTGATCTGCTTTTCCAGCGACTCCAGACTCCAGTCGCCTGGTTTCTGGCTCGGCGGATACTCCTTCATCGTCATGAGAAATCGGCTCGCGACGACCTGCATCGGGCCTAGCACATAGGCGCGGTCGATCATCCAGTCGTGATACGTATTGGAGTACTCATAAGCCTTCTCAAACGGGTCACGACGCAGATTGAAGAGGAGCGGCATTCGCAACTTAATAAACGGCTCACGCCAGATCTGCAGTTGCTTTGCGCGGTTCTCGAGATACGTCGCTTTCCAGTCACCAACGCGGATCGACATCACGTTGCCATCATCACCGACGTAGATAAACTCATTTCGTGCAGACGTTTCCGTTTTGCCGCTCAGGTAATCCAGCTGGTTGTAGCCATCGATATAGTTCTTGTACTTGCGTCCATTCAGCTCGACGCCCTTCAGCAGTTGATCCTTAATATCCGTCGAGCCAGCCGCTGCGGCAAAAGTCGGCAACCAGTCCTCGTGAGAGACGATACCGTTCAGAGTCACGCCCGCAGGGAAATGACCAGGCCAGCGTACGAAGGCAGGAACTCGGAAGGCACCTTCCCAGTTTGAGTTCTTCTCACCGTGGAAAGGAGTTGTTCCGGCATCAGGCCAGGTGTTGTAATGCGGGCCGTTGTCAGTCGAATACATGACGATGGTGTCGTCACCAAGTTTCAGCTCGTCAACAAGCTTCAGCAGTTCCCCGACATGCCCGTCGTGTTCGATCATGCCGTCGGTGTACTCGTCATTCCCTTTGTGACGGTTTTCGGCCTTCACGTGGGTTCGGAAGTGCATGCGAGTCGCGTTCCACCAGCAGAAGAATGGCTGACCAGCTTCGTGCTGCTTTTTGATGAAGTCTTTGGCGACGGCCAGAGACTCTTCGTCGATCGTCTCCATGCGTTTTCGGGTCAGTGGGCCTGTGTTTTCAATCGTCTGTCCGCCCTTGCCATCGGCTTTGGAGTGGATTACGCCGCGTGGCCCGAAGACTTCGCGGAACGTCTTGCCGTTCGCCAGCACCATCTCGCCGGGATAGTCTTCATGCTCCGGTTCTTCTTCCGCATTCAGGTGGTAGAGGTTTCCGAAGAATTCGTCGAAGCCATGCACGGTCGGCAGATGTTCATCGCGATCACCCTGATGATTCTTGCCGAACTGCCCCGTGGCATACCCGAGACTTTTCAGCACAGTCGCCATGGTGACGTCGGTCTTCTGCCAGCCTTCTTTGGCTCCCGGCATACCGACCTTTGTCATACCGCTGCGCACAGGAACACTGCCGCTGATGAAAGCAGCTCGACCAGCGGTGCAGCTCTGCTGCGCATAATAGTCCGTGAAGGCAACGCCTTCGCGAGCGATCCGATCGATGTTCGGCGTCTTGTAACCCATCATGCCACGGTTATTGTGGCTGATATTCCAGGTGCCGATATCGTCACCCCAGATCACGAGGATATTGGGCTTCTTTTGCTGCGCTTCAGCAGTCATCGTGCCGACCAGCGTTGCAAGCAATGCAGCGAACAACGTGGATGTTCGAAGCAGGAACCGAGTCATAAAGAGTCTCCGTGAAGGGAAGGTGACAGAATAGTCAAATAGTAGATACAGAAAGGAGCAGGCGCGATTTTGGCTTCGTCAGGTCTAAGTTGCGGTCGGATAGGAATTCCTATCCGTCCAACAGATTGTTGATTTAATCAGCCGGAACGCGTTAGCGTCCGGTTTTCGTGGCTCAACCTCAAGGAAAACAACCGGGGGCTAACGCCCGGCGGCTGATGAATCGACTAAATCAACAGTCTGTTAACCTTTGTCGGACATGAATGTCCAACCTACCCCGCAGGCCTGAACAAGTATTAGGGCAGGCTAATTGTGACGTTTTCAATCTCACCTTCAAAGCGAAACGGTACGTCATAAGTCAAATTAACAGGAGTACCGCAGTCTTCGCCGATGTCGAGCGTTTCGTCCAGCGTGATGCGAATCGGAATCGTGCGTTCGACTCGGCCTTTGGCGGCCGGCTTGCCATCGACGATGACTGTCGCCATGCCACCTCGACCAATCCCGCCGCCGTCGTACGCAAACTGCATTTCAACCGAATGCTTACCGGGAGTCAGCGACTCCTTCCCGGAGATGTCAAAGCGAGCCACATCCACAAAGTTATAATGGAACACCGGCTTGCCCTGATTCAAGTACAGTCCCCAGCCACCGAAGAGTCCACCCTGAGTCACGATGATTCCTGAGGCATTCTCTTTGACCTCCACTTCGGCTTTGATCGACCACGACTTGTTCTTGATGTCGGGGCTGGCTCCTTCGGGAATTCGCACCATTCCTTCCGTGTAGCTGAATGATTTGCGACCGCGAGTCAGACTGGGCCTGATCGCCGGATCCAATCGTTCTGTCTTACTGTTATCAATCGGCAGCACGTTGTAGCGAGCGGCCTCCGTATAAAACAGCAGTTGCAGATCCTTCAGCTTGTCTGGCATCTCTGCCGATAAATCATGCGCCTGGGAAAAGTCTTTGCTCGTGTCATAAAGCTCCCACTTGTAGCCCGTGATTTCGTCGACCTTCGCCCCGGCCGAATCCCACGGAGCCCCGACCGGCGTCGTGCAGGCCACCCAGCCGTCCGAATAGATGGCTCGATTCGACAGCAATTCAAAATACTGTTTCGTGCGACGATCCTTCGCATCAGCTTCGCCAAACGCATACGACATGCTGACGCCTTCGATCGGCTTCTGAGTCACCCCGTTAACCGACGATGGCATCGTGACCTGGCAGGCTTCCAGAATCGTGGGCACCACGTCGATGCAATGATGAAACTGAGTTCTCAATTCCCCTCGAGCCGCGATGCCTTTGGGCCACGAGATGACCATACCGTTGCGAGTTCCCCCGAAGTGGCTGGCGATCTGCTTTGTCCATTGGAACGGCGTACACATCGCGTGAGCCCAGCCGACGGGATAGTGATTGTACGTCTTCCATGTTCCAATCTCATCCGCTCGTTTCAGGACGTCGTTGATGTTCTCTTTGACGCCGTTGAAGAAGGTCATTTCATTCATCAGACCCTGAAGACTTCCTTCCGCGCTGGCTCCGTTGTCGCCGGCGATGAAGATCACCATGGTGTTGTCGAGCTCGCCACATTTGCGAACGGAGTCGATCACGCGGCCAATGTTATAGTCAGTCTGTTCCAGGTAGCCGGCGTAAACTTCCATGAAGCGAGCATACGCTTTCTTTTCGTCGGGCGTGCATGAGTCCCACGCCTGAATGCCCGGGGCCAGCGGTGTCAGGACAGCATCCTGAGGGATGATGCCCATCTTCTTTTGGCGAGCAAATGTCTCTTCTCGAACCTTGTCCCAACCCTGATCAAACTTGCCTTTGTATTTTTCGACCCATTCCTTCCGCGGATGATGCGGAGCATGAGTCGCCCCCGGAGCGTAGTAGCAGAAGAATGGCTTATCGGGAGCAACAGCCTTCTGCATGCTGATCCATTTGATCGCTTGATCCGCAATGTCGTAGTCGAAGTTGTAATCAGGATCATTGAGATACGGATCAATGGGTTTCGTACCTTCGGTGACGGCTGGACGCCATTGGCTCGTGTCGCCACCAAGAAATCCGTAGAAATGATCGAAGCCAAGACCGGTTGGCCAAAGATCAAATGGGCCGGCCTGGCTGGTTTGCCAGTCCGGGACATTATGATTCTTGCCGAACCACGCGGTGCCGTAGCCATTCTGCTTGAGCACTTCCGCTACTGTCGCCGTATCCTTCTGCATCACGGAGTCGTATCCCGGAAACCCTGTCGCGGCTTCCGTGATGACACCCGTATGCACCGTGTGATGATTGCGTCCAGTGATCAGGGCAGCTCGAGTCGGACTGCACAGCGCTGTGGTGTGGAAGTGATTGAACTTCAGTCCATTGTCCGCCAGCATCTGAAACGTCGGCGTATGACACGGACCCCCAAAGGTGCTCGTGGCGCCGAAACCGACATCATCCAGCAGCACTAGTAGAACGTTCGGAGCACCGGCCGGAGCCTTCAGCGGCTGAGGGAAATCGGACTTCGACTCCCTCGCTCGCAGATTCACCGTGCCCTTAAATGGCTGAGGTGGTCGGGGCAAAACATCCTGAGCGATAACGAAAGAACTGACATTGATCGCAAGCATCAACGTGAGAACACTTGGAAAGCAGCGAGGCTTCAAGGTTGAACTCCAAAGAGTGAGTGAATACGGTGAATTTGCAGGACACACGTTAAGCAACGGTTAATGCGTGAGCTGGAAGGAGACCTTGTCAATCGTGCCGGTGAACGGAAACGTTCCGCGATCCTTGTAGGCCGGATCAATGGGAGTGATCGAGTCACGTCCGACCTCAAACGGTTCCAGCCCATGGCGGAATCCGGAACGCTTAATCTTGCCTTCGCCAGCCGCTTTTCCGTTAACAAACATTTTCAGAGTACCGCCACCAACTGGGGTTCCATCCGGGACAAATTCGGTGCGGAGGTTCACCTTGCCTTCCGGCAGAGACTCCGTTCCCTGAATCGTCACGTCTGCGATTTCAAAGTAGGTGTACCGAAACGTCGGCTTGCTGTCCTTCACGTACAGTGACCAACCGCAGGAGAAGGCTCCTACACAGGTAACAACGCCTTCTGCTCCTCCTGCTGGAATCTCAAGATCAGCCGACACAACGTGAGCACGTGGATAGAGCTTCGGACCAATTGGTTCCGGTAACCAAACATGGTTTCCGAAATAGTTCCAGCTTGATACCGGCTTACCTGCCACACGAAGTGATGGGTCCATACGCTCAGTAAATCGAGGATCGAGCGGAAGGACGTCATAGAGTTTCGCCTCTTCCAGAAACGCTGCCTGAAGCTCTTTTAACTTCTCGGGAAACTGCTTCGCCAGATCCTGCGACTGACTAAAGTCTTCATTCACGTTGTACAGTTCCCAGGGAGCGTTCACAAAGCCTTCACCGCGTCCGGCCGTCACCCACGGCAAACCGTACTTGCTGCACGCGACCCAACCGTCCTGATAGATGGCTCGATTTGTCGCCATTTCGAAGTATTGCGTTTTGCGGCGATCTTCCGCTTTGCTGTCATCGAAGGAATACAACATTGAGATTCCTTCGATCGGCTTTTGTGGAATCCCGTTGACCTCAGCTGGCTCGGGAATACCGGCCGCTTCCAGAATCGTCGGCACGACATCAATGACGTGATGGAACTGCTCACGCAACTCGCCCTTCGCCTTGATGCCCTTCGGCCAGTGAACGACCATCGGGTTACGAGTTCCGCCAAAGTGTGACGCGACCTGCTTCGTCCATTGAAACGGCGCGTTCATCGCCCAGGCCCAGCCGACGGGAACATGCGGTTCACTGGACGGACCACCGATTTCGTCCATGCGTTCAATAGAGCTCTGAAGACCCAGTTGTACCCCCATCAGACTCGCGATTTCACTGAAGGTTCCTTCCAACCCGCCTTCAGCACTGGCGCCATTGTCGCCAACGATGTACATGACGAGAGTGTTCTCGAGTTCGCCGGAGGTTCGCAGGCTGTCGAGCAGACGTCCGACTTCGTGATCCGTATAGGCCATGTAAGCCGCGTAGTTCTCCATCAGTCGGCAATAGACTTTGCGAGCATCTGCAGGTTGACTGTCCCACGACGGAATATCCTCGGGCCGTGGTGTGAGTTTCGTCGACTTCGGGATCACTCCGGCTTCGATCTGCTTTGCATGAGTGAGTTCGCGCTGCTTGTCCCAGCCGTGATCGAACATTCCGACAAACTTGTCGCGCCAATCTTTCGGAGCATGATGCGGAGCATGGACCCCGGACGTGCTGAAATAATTGAACCATGGCTTGTCCGGATTCGCTGCGCGGATATTTCGAATCCACGCAATGGCTTCATCAGTCATGTCAGCCGTGAAGTGATAACCTGCTTCAGGAGACTTTGGCTGTGGGACCCACGTCGTATTGCGATAGATCGTTGGGTAATACTGATGCGTTTCGCCCTGATTGAAGCCGTAAAAGTAGTCGAAGCCAAGGCCTGTCGGCCATCGATCAAATGGACCAGCCGGACTGATGTCAGGCTCCGGAGTATTGTGCCACTTGCCGAACATCGCGGTCGCGTAACCATTGTCTCGCAAGGTCTCCGAAACCAGCGCGGTGCTCTTTGGGATGATGCCTGTGTAGCCGGGGTAGCCCGTTCCCATCTCAATAATGACGCCTGTCGCAACTGAATGATGATTGCGCCCGGCCAGCAATGCTCCGCGAGTGGGACTGCAGAGAGCGGTCGTGTGGAAGCGATTATATTTGAGCCCATTGCTGGCCAGCTGATCGAGGTGCGGCGTAGGAACGGGGCCACCGAACGTAGAAGACATCCCGAAGCCCACGTCATCCAGCAGGATCAGGAGTACATTGGGGCTTCCGGCTGGAGCCTTCAGAGGCTGCGGAAAGCTCGGCTTGGAATTTCTGAATGTTTCGCCGATGTTGCCTTTGAAGGACGGATCTGCAACGGGGAGCGACTTTCGGTTGGGCTGATCCGTTGACTGTGCGAACACAGGGACTGTTGCGAAAAACGCAAACACGGTAAGGCAGAGAAAACGCATGGAGAAAGCACCTCAAATGTTATTGACGGCGTGTCTTGATTCGAATCCACTCTCGACGATCCGCTAGACTACCGACGCGTGACGGTGTGTTCCAGCCGGCCAGCGATTCCCCTTATGATTCTGTTCGAGTATGCGGGAATACCCTCCACGAAAGTCGCATGACCCGAAGATTCGCCATCGCTATCTCGGTCGTTTTGAGCTGCGAGCGAATACGGAATGCAGACAGCACAAACCGCAGGGAATACCGGGGCCAGCAGCCAACCAGCCTTCAAAGCGTTCGAGGATTACTCTGGTCGCGTTTTGTTGAGCCCACTCGCATCGACCATTAGCGCGACGCGAGGTCATTCAATGTGACAACCCACAAGTCGTAGTTGAGGTTGTGATCTGTGGTCAGTCGTTGCAGTGACCGATTTGTCAAACGCGCCGGACTCACGCTGTTAAAGGCGTACGAAGCGTCATGGACGTAAGGGTTTGTTAACGATTGTCCCGTCGGGATTGATTTCGTCAACGATCCTTAGAACGTGACGACTCCGCGCAATCCCAGCAGCATCGAGGAATCAACTGTTGACCGGGCGGGGGTAATGAACTGAGCATCGGCGGTCAGTCGGAACCATTCAGTCACGGCGACGTTGTAATAGAGTTCAGTGCCGTGTCCGTCACCGATGCCGCCAAGTGCCACTGCCAGAAGCGGACCAATTTCTGAGCTCGTTCCGGCGTAATAGTAGCCTGCCCCGAATGTGTCATTGCTGCGTCCGGGGATCATGCTGTTTCCGCCAATACCGCCACTGAGGAACCAGCCGATCGGGTTTGTCGACTCATCAGCCAGTCCAGCGCGTCCGAACAGCCCCCAGCCTTTCGAGGGATCAGAAGAGTCAACGACAAGGTGCTGGTCAAAGTTGTAGTACAATGACCATGAGTCCTCGCTGCGGGCGATAGGAATATTGGGCAGAATGATGCGAGGATCCTGATCAAGGCTCACATAGTTGCGACTGCTCCATGTTCCGCCAAATAACTGGTGTCCCGGCAGGCCGAAGAATTCCGTCGGCAATCTCAGTTCCGGCGCCAGCGTTACGCCGTCTCTGAATAGCTCATTGATCCCGGAGATGCCGATTGTTTCACGCGGATTAATGACCGAGAAAGTGAAGATGGGCTGCAAGTCCTGAAGAATGACAAATCCGGTGCCAAGTGTTGAGTACGGAATGGTTCGCAACCCGATTGGTGTTCCAATAAAGGCCATATTGGAAAACTGCGTCATACCTCGGCCACTGGCGAATGCATTCTGATCGCCATCGAGAGTGTCCAGTTTGCCCGCAAATACGCCGAACGTTTCAGAAAACATTTGAGTAAACAGCAGGTTGGTCAGGTAAATGTTTTCACTGTCCGGAAGAGGGAGATCTGAAGCGATCGCCGATGGAAGTAACGCTCCCGTTACGCCACCAATTGACTGTCCGAATCGATGCTCGGCTCTCAGCTTGATAAATAGCCCTTTCATTCCCAGTGCTTTGTCGCCGTCAATATTGACGAGGTAGTCGCCATGCCCGGCGTACCGGCCACTGTTGTCCAAACCTCCGCTCACGGCCCCCATATAGAACTGAGCCACATTTGCATCGACGGTGACACCAGACTCCTGCAGATGTGATCGCAGCCCGAGCCAGTCGCCGCCGGCCTTGTTGCAGGTCAATGGTTCAATAGTACCGAACAGAGATTCTCCGCAGGAATCTTCTCCACAGACATCTTCCGGGGCGCACGTTGTCACGGATTCTCCACAGCCCGCGGTCCCGCAACTCAGAAACTCCGGCTGATCAGCAAGTGATAGTTGCGAAGTAAGAGCAAGCCCAAGTCCCCCGAATGCCGCGATTACAAAGGTTCTGATTCTCACCGACATGGGAAGACTCCGTACAACAACATTCGCTGAACCTGGCAAAGGCAATGATCTGTTGATCGACCTGCAGTGAGTCCAAGTTGCGAATGCAGCCCCATTTGAAACGAACGGCTGCAGATCACTGCTGGCACAATCGGATACCCCGATGTGGACGGAAAATCTCTACACAAAACACCGGCAAGAACTGCCGGTGTTTTGTTCCTTCAAATGAATGGCAGAAACGCGACGTTACTAACGCGCGGAAGGGGCAATCTTTGTGTCGAACCGACGATTGATGTCTGGTCTTGATTTTGCGTTCGGTATGCAGTCGGTTGTTGCGAGACTTATGCCATAAAACGTGATAACTTCCACGATGAGAGTTGTGATGATTCTCAGGCCGTTGGCGAGTTCACTGAAGATGAAAGTTCATCGAATGAAGCGCGTGCGAATGGATAGATGGATGGTGTTTCTCCTCTGCGTCATTATGTCTGTGACGGGTGTGAATGGGGAAGATGTCGCCGTACTGAAGACGGGAAGCCGTGTTACCGGGAAAGTTCTGTCCTACGACAGTTCATCTGTCAGCATCGAAGCGAAAGTTGGATCCCGGACGGTGACACGAAAGTACCCTGCGACGCAGATCAAGTCGCTGACCGTCGACGGCGTTGATGTTGATCTCACAAAAATTCCTGCCGGCGAATCAGGCTCTATAAAGCGTGCTGATCGGTCGCAGACAGAGATCCTCGCAGAAATTGAACGAGTCGGATCTACTCGGCCTGACTGGTTGGAAAGTACACCGCTCGACTATCCGAAGTCGCTTGATTTGTCATGGCCTGAAAAGGCTGAAGGCCCATGGGACAGCTCAAAGAATGTCGGCCAGTACATTTGGGATCGCATCAACCCGAATCCAGGGAAGTGGCGTGAAGGGGTTCGACTCATTCATTACATCCTGTCCACTACGAAGGACAAAGCTCTACAGCAGCGAGCCATGCTGACTCTGGGCGGCATGTACCACAATCTCCATCAGGATTATGCTCGATCAGCGTATTGGTATCAGCAGGCCGGAATTGACAAGAACGCCGGCAACCGACCGCAAGCCGGGCTGCATCTTGCCAATTGCTACTGGCAACTTGGAAGCAAGCCAATGGCGCTGGCGATGTTAAAATCGATGTCCAGCAAGCCGTATGGTGCGATTAAGCTGCTAGGCGATCTCGGTGAGACCAGGGACGCGCTTGAAATGGCTGAACGCTTCAGCAAAACGGGAGAGGCATGCGTTTGTTTTCTTTACGCCGGCGATGCCTGTCGTGTTGCGGGGCGATTGAAGGAGGCAGAAGACTATTACCGCAAAGCGATTACAGCCATCAAGCCTGACGAGGCTGAAAAGCCGCACAGAAAACGTGACAAGGCTCGGGCGGAATCCAGTTTGACGGCAATTGAATTCTACACCCTGGATCCAAAGCAGGCGAAAGACGGCACGTATACATCCAGCAGCATTGGCTATGAGGCTGAAGTCAAGGTGGAAGTTGTCGTAAAGAATGGCCGTATCGAAGATGTGCGAGTCGTTCAGCATCGCGAGAAACAGTTCTATTCGTCCATAGCAGACACTCCGAAAAAGATCCTCTCGCGGCAGTCCTTCAAGGACGTCGATGCCACGACGGGGGCAACGATTACGTCTGAAGCGATCATCAATGCTACGGCAAAGGCTCTGGCGAGTGGGCGTTGAATTATGCGTTTCGATTGGTTCCTGCCGTATCTTCGCAAATCTACGCCCGGTCGCGATGACCGATCGACTGGCGCGGTCAGGCGTATGGCTGCGCGGATACTTCCGGCGTCCTGGTTTTCCAGTCGAGATACCAAGTTGCGCGGACGAATTCGCAAGGTGCTTCGATGGCTTGGCCCGGTCTGGTACTCAAGTCCTCTTCGTCGTTGCATTCAGACTCTTTGCTTCGTGTTGTTCCTTTGGCAGTTTCTCTGGGTTTGTTGGCCTTACAACGCTCGCCCCGCGTGGCAATCAAACGGTTGGACGCCTACGAAGTTTGACCTCGGAACGCAATTGGTCGAGATTGAGCGTGAACAGCGGCTTGAGCAGCAACTCTCGTCAGGCGATCGAGTATACCTGAGAGATGATTCGGAGGAATCGGCTTTACTGGAGGAGGCCGACGCAGCTGTCCCATTTCTCGTTCGATCGGTTCGTGATAACTCCATTCAGTTGATTCTCGCTGCGGATGGCGATCTGAGTTCGCTGGAGTTGCTGTCACTTACGATCGGGCCCATATCTGTGCATCCGAGTGATCCCGAATCGTGGCCGTCTCACTATGCCGACAATCTGGTCGCCAAAGAAAGCATCGCAGCCGAACTTTTTTTGTCGATCGATCCGCTCGTTAGTCTATCGACCGGAATCGCATCACGTGCGTGGATTTGGTCTCTGGTCAGCGCGGGAATCATTCTTGCGGTTTGCGTTTTTATCCCGCGCGGATTTTGCGGTTACCTGTGTCCGCTGGGGACGTTGATCGATCTGTTCGACGGGCTGGTTGGAAGTCGAGTCACACTGTTTCGTGTGTCCGGCGACGGTTGGTGGGTGCACATCAAATACTATATGTTGCTTGGGGTTCTGGTTGCGGCGAGTTTTGGTGTGTTGCTCAGCGGTTTTGTTGCTGCGATCCCGGTGATCACACGAGGGCTGCTGTTCGTTGTCGCACCATTTCAGAACGGAGCGGCCAACGGATGGCATCAGGTGCCTCCGCTGCATTGGGGCCATGTTCTGTCGATTTCGCTGTTCATTGGCGTGTTGTGTCTGGGACTGTTGAGACCTCGGTTTTGGTGCAAATACCTTTGTCCAAGCGGAGCCGTCTTTTCGCTGGGGAACCTGCTGCGAGTCACCGAGCGGAAGGTTGAATCATCATGTATTCACTGCAATAAGTGCGTCGAGATTTGTCCGTTCGACGCGATTAAACCCGACTTCACGACTCGCACGACCGACTGCACATTCTGCCAGACATGTGGCGGTGTCTGTCCGACTCAGGCGATTACATTTGTTGGACGTTGGGCAACGCTCGACCTGAAAGCGGTGTATGAACCACCAACGCACGAGACGGCTCTTGGACGGCGTGGTTTTCTTTCGGCGGGGATCGGAGTGGCTTCTTCGCTTGCTGCCGGAACCGTGGCGGCCTTGACCACAAGATCGTTTGGAGCAGATTTAGATTCACCGGGTTCGCTGCGACTGGTCCGTCCGCCGGGAAGCGTTCCGGAACGTGAGTTTTTGCAGATGTGTATTCGCTGCGGCGAATGTTTCAAAGCCTGCCCCAGTGATGTGTTGCAACCGCTTGGTTTTCAGCAGGGACTCGAAGGACTCTGGACGCCCTACGTCAACGCTGACTGGGCCGGCTGTGCTTCCAGCTGCAACGGTTGCGGTCAGGTGTGCCCCACCGGTGCGATTCGCGCGTTACCGCTGGAGGAAAAACGGCATGCTCGCATGGGACTGGCGTTTCTCAATCTGCAAACCTGTCTTCCTCATGCCGGAAAGGAAGCGTGTCAGCTTTGTGTCGATGAATGTACTTCCGCTGGCTACAACGCGATCGAATTCACGCAGGTTGGTACTGAAGTCGACGATGCGGGACAACCTATTGAGGGCACCGGATTCCTGGCACCTCTGATGATTGATGATAAATGTGTCGGCTGCGGTCTCTGTCAGACTCGTTGTTATGGAATTAACGTGTCTCAAACGAAGCTGCTTGTCGAATCGGCGATTGTGATCAAGGCCGGCACCGGGCACGAGGATCGATTGATGTCCGGCTCGTACGTGCAGTTACGAGGAGTCTGATCTCCTGAAAACCTCAGAGCCGGGAACTGACGAAGTGAGACCATCCGCGCGGAGTTCCCGGCGATGCGACGACTGTCTCAGTCTGAGCTGAATGAAGCCTCCTGAGCTTCGAGCAAAGCGAGTGTGGCCCGGCGGAGCCACAAAAGTGGTGGATTTCGTCGCGAGCTTTGAGCCGGTCCGTGGCGAAGTCCGGTCTGTAGAGATGATGCGAGTGAATTGATCGAGGAGCGTTTGTTGCTGGTTTACTTGGGATCAGGACAAGAAGGAACCGGTGGCGTGACGCAGCGCATTACCGAGGTTGGTGTTTTTTCGCTTTCTGTGCTTCCTTTAGGTTCTGGATGGCAGACTCTACGCATGTTCCGGAGAGCTCCGTGCGACCGGCAAACTGTGTCGAGCATGTGTCGGTAAGGTGTTGCAGAGCGGCAAGTCGTTCTGAATTATGCCTGTGGGATATCTGGAAGACTCGGGGATGCATTAATTGCCGGAGTTGTGGGGGCCGTCGGACTAAATCATTTTGCAGAAAGTCCCGATTCAAGCCTCATTTCCCATATTTTTCCGTAATTTCGAGACATTGAGGAATCACTCGATTTAAGGAAATTCACTGGCGCTGCTGAGCCGATGGAAGTGTTAGACTTCAGTCCTCGCCTCATTTTTCCCTCCTGTAATTCCTTCCGGACTTTCGGGCCTTTCAGGCTTTGAATGTTCAGAATCCCACCCCACCCCAGCTTTGGTCAGAGTTCAGGCTCCCTGAAGTTTGGCCCCGCCGAGGTTTCCATGTCTGTCTGCCTTCCTCAGAACAGCTCTGCTTACTCGTCGCTGCTTCCCGCCGGAAACGGTGCATCAGCGTGGGCGACATCTCGCATCTGGATTCGTCGAGTCGCCATTTTTCTGACGCTTACAATGATCGTAACGGCTGTCGTGTCTCTGATACCACAGCCCGTGCCACCTCAGTTACTG
Source organism: Planctomycetaceae bacterium (assembly GCA_046349735.1). GTDB lineage: Bacteria > Planctomycetota > Planctomycetia > Planctomycetales > Planctomycetaceae > SXXK01. The sequence goes on along the minus strand of JAXMBU010000029.1, from coordinate 32,479 downwards.
ACTGTCGAGAAATCACCATTCAAAATTGAAATCACCACCAGTGGCTCACTTGAGCCGCTGCGAACAGAACGAGTGATATCGCAGTGTCAGTGGACGGTGCAGATTTTGAGTCTGGTTCCGGAAGGCACCTGGGTAAAAAAAGGTGATATTGTCTGCGTCCTCGATTCGTCTGAAATCGAAGAGTTTCGGCGAGCCCGCGAGGTCTCCCTGATTAAGGCTCAGTCGTCACTCGAAGCTTCGCGACAGCAGGAAGAAATCGTTCGAGCTGCCAACGAGCGCCGACTTGCTGAGGCCGAACATCTGCTGCAGAACGCGGAGATGGATTTGCACGAGTATACGAATGGGACTCATCCGAACGCCGTCAGAAAGCTTGAGGATGATATCCGAATGAATGAAGATCGATTGCAGTCGATTGAGTATGATCGGCAGTTTGCAGAACGTTTGTGGATGCTCGGATATGCAAGCCGCCCGGAGGTTGATACCGAGTCGCTCAAAGCCACGATTCAGTCCGAACAGTTGCGCCGACTGGAATCTCAGAAGAACCTCCTGGAGCAGTACACTCACCCTCGTCGGGATGTTCTTATGAAGCATCAGTTGACGAACTCCCGACTCAACGTGATCCGTACAGAACTGGCCAACTCATTGGCGCTTTCGCGAGCGGCCCTTGCCGAGCTTTCTGATGAACGTCGTCTTGCCATCTACGAGCGTTATGCGAAGGCCGCGACTGACAGCATCAAGGCGTGCGTACTGCGTGCGCCTCGCGATGGACAGGTGCTGCACTGCAATAATTGGAATCTGCGAAGTCGAGGTGTCAAGACGATTGAAGAAGGGAAGTCGGTCTATTTCTCGCAGCCGATCTTTGAGATCCCGGATCAGGATCACCTCAGAATCAGTCTTCCTTTGAACGAATCTCTGATCACAAAGGTTGCGGTGGGCAGGCAGATCACAATTCGACCGGTGGGATTTGAAACCCTGAATGTCCCCGCCGAGATTACTCGAATCTCACCCTATCCGGTTGTAAGAAGCTCGTATGCCCCGGATTTGAAAGAGTACTTCCTCAATGCCGTGCTGAAACCGGACGCTGGTCAAATGGAGTTCCTGCATCCTCGGATGGAAGCAGAAGGAATCGTTACCGTTTTCGATAGAGCAAATGCGATCAGCGTTCCGAAGGAAGCGGTGGTTCGCTGCGGCGGCGTGAATGTTGTACTGATGAAATCCGGTGAAGACTTCCTGCCGTGTCAGGTAACTCCTGGTGAGGTCTCAGACGGGAAAGTTCTGATCGAATCAGGACTGCACGAAGGTGATCAAATCATGGCCGAGATCTCAGAGCCTCAGCGCGAAAGACTTTATGAACAATTGCTGAAGTAGCAATGGCGTTCGGTGAGTGCCAGGGTTAACTCAGGGGCGAGGGAGTTGTCGGCTCAACGATTCTGCAGCAGCGGGAGATTCCAGATGCTGATTCGTCCGTCTTCTCCTGCGGAGGTGAGCTGGTTGTTGGCAGACACCGTCAAAGACGTGATCGGCCCGAGGTGAGCTGTGACCTCTTCATCGGTGAAGAATCGGTAAGCCTCATAGGCGACCGGATTAGCCCCAGGAAGTTTGTGTTTCCAGTTCCACAAAATGAGTGATCCATCCTGTCCGCCCGAGACAAGGTATGGTGTTCCCTCTACAAAACTGAGAGCATTGATGCCTCCGGCCGCATGGCCTGAAAAGCTGCATTCGATCTGTTCTGCGAATGATAACGGCTCTGAAGATTCAGGATTCACCGTGCCCTTCACCGTGCGCTCCGCAGTTGGTTGCGTTGGTCTCATTTGAGCAGTGCGAAGCACCCAGCCGATGCTCTCTTCTGTCCCCCTGAAGTATCCAGCGATGGCCAGGAACTGACCGTCAGCGGTGACATCAATGGTGGAAAGTTCTACCGGCTTTATACGGCCAGCGAACATCATCCTGAGATTGGTTCCGTCGGCATCCGACAGTCCAATCTGGCCCTGATGGCTCAAAAACACGACACCTGTCGCATCATGTAACCATTTCGCGTCCGCAACAGGCGCATCAATCTTCGCAAGGTCTTTCACTTTCAGAAGTGATTGCTCTGAGGCGGACCACTGCCAAAGGAGAATTCGTCCGTCTTCACCTGCGGTAATGATCCTCGAAGCATCAATTGGATTTACTGCGATGGACGTGATACGTCCCGCATGTGCCTTCTGCAAATGAAACAACGGACGCCCGAATGACTCTTCTGTTGCCTTGCCGTCGAAGGCTCTGAGTGATTCCCCCGCTGCCAGAATGAGTGAGACGTCAGGCATGTCGATGGAAGCCAGCTTCGTAATCGGATAGGGCCCGCGAAAACTAACCAGATGCCGTCCGGTGGTCAGATCCCAGAGCGATGCATTTGTGCCGTCAAACGTAACCATCTGATCCGAAGTTGATGCCTTTGTTGGACCCGTTTGTTCGACAAACTGAGCATCACTCGCACCGGAAACCCCTGCAGAAAAAACACGTATGACTTTCCATGTGTTCGCATCGAAAATCTGCACAACGCCGTCGGCACAAAGCAGTACACGCCGGGAATCTGCCGACCACTGAGCTGAGGTCAGGGTTAATGGTTTTTTGCCGGAAACGGTTGCAGGAACCAGTCGCTTTCGAGATTCAGGGGAAGAGAGATGCCAATGATCAAGATGGTATGTCGATGTTTTTTGTGATCGGTCTGTTTCCACAGAAATCAGCAGCAGTTGAGTCTCATCCGGGGAGACGTTCATTTGTTCGACCGGCGTTTTTTCACGCTGAAAACTGGCTAGTCGTTCGAGTCGGCATGCTGGCATCGCTGAGTTCTCGAGATCTTTCTCGTCGTCGGACTCGGTACTACTGGCCACATCGTTCGTATCACTTGCTGAATTCGGAACGACAGACCAGCGAGCGACTTTACCGTCAAGGCCAGCTGATAGCAGCGATCCATCGGTAAGCCAAACCAGGGATGTAATGATTGTGTCTTTGCCATGAGCTCGCAGTCGAGCCTGTTGCTGAGCTGTTGTGGAGTCCCAGATCGTGATAATTCCGTCACGTCCACCAGTGGCGATCCGAAGGCTGTCCTTTGATACGGAAATGGCAGTAATCTCTGAGCGATGACTTCCCTCAAGATGACTCGAGGCTTTCGGAATCACCGAGGACAAAAGATCGGACATTTTCCAGACGCTGCATCGTCCCGCCTTCTTTTGGTCATCGTCGGTGAGCCCCGACGTCACCAGAAACTGGCCATCCGGAGAAGCGGCAAATGTGTTCACGAGCCCCAGACCGGCGAGAACCTGTTGCTGGCCACCGAGGCGGCTGCTTGCCCTTTGCATATTCCAAAGTCGAAGGCTTCCGTCGAAGCCCGCAGTTGCCAGAACCGATTTGTCCGGCCCAATTTGCAGCATGCGAGAGATGTTAAACTCATGTCCTTCCTGAAATCTTTCCGACGCCTGCATTGTTGATGCGCCAGGCGGGCCCGTAATGACGGTGCGTGAGGCGGTGTCCCAAACGACAATCGAGCCATCATCAGCTCCGGAAACCAGTCGCTGTCCGTCGCGACTGTATTGCACATCTCTGACTGAGCCGCGATGAACAGAGCGGTCAGCATTCAAAACAAACGATTCGCCACCTTCGTCTGCTCCAGTGGCAGGCCGATCATTTGAACTTGTGAAGTCGACATTCTCGGCCACTCCCGGCTGCGCGGGCATGACACAGAATACGGCCTGCGTATGAGTTGAATGCCGTTGCGACAGATTGAACGCTTTTCGAATCTCACGGCTGTCTTCTTCAAGAGTCGTCAGATCCCATAGGCGACTAAAACCATCCGCACTTGTTGATGAAATCTGTGAGGCCTCCGGATTCAGAAAACCAGCCTGCATGACTCTCGCGCCGTGGCCACGGAGATGTCTTCTGAAGGTTAACGTGGCTGACGGATCGTCGGCGCGAGGAGCGGACCAGACTCCAATCCGACGATCATCTGATGCCGTGAGAAACTGAGTCCCGTCTGAGGACCATTGCAGATCGTTGATTGGACGTGAATGATGCGACACAAGCCAACTCATATCTCCCTCGGCCTCCATATCTGCCGGCTGAGAGAAAGGAAACTTTTCATTTTCCGTGTCAGCCGCGGGAGTGGCCGCTTTGAGGACAAAAAGGCTGCCGTTTGTTCGATTACTGACAACAAGAAGCTTTCCGTCCGGAGAAACTGACAAGCCGGAAGCCGGATAATTGTGAGCTCGGCTGATTCGCAACTGGCCCAGTCGCAGCAACGATGATTGATCCTTCTCGGCGGCAACTCGATAAGCCAGAACTTCCGATGACTGCCCACCCCGAGCACCGGCATAGACAAAGTCCCGACTGCCAGGAATCAAAGCAAGGTCGACAATTCTCGTGTTCGCCTTTAAATCCGCGAGAATTTTCCAGTCAGGGAGTTGCCAGACAATAATATGGCCGGAGACATCCGCCGTCACGGCCAGTTCATCGTTCACATCAATCGCTTTGACCTGTGCTGAGTGGCCGGTCAGTTTTTTTGCTTCGGCCTGTCCCAGCGTCCAGAGGAAAAGTTCTTCTCCAGCCGCAAGCAGCAGTTCGTTGGGCGAAACAAAGACCAAATTCTCAACTGGCCCCTTCAATTGAAGACTGTGCAGAACATCCTCTGGCCAGGCCATGTTTCTGGCGGGGTTATTCATCACAACCACCAGTCCCGCCAGATCTCCCTGAGCCAGCAATTTGCCACCGGAGTTTATCGCCTGTGACTGAACGGGCGCTTCGGTCGGCCGTGCTCGCTTCAGAAGTTGATCTCGCTGAGCATGGAGTTCGGCGGTCCGTTGCTTACGCACATCTTCGGGGAGAGACGACAAAACTTCGCCTTCGAGCAGTCGATTAATTTCTCTCAACGCATCGGCGAAATTCTCGGTCAGTGTAAGTCCGCGAATTTGCTGACGCTGGATCTCCACTTCTGCGATATCGGCGGCGATCTCCGCTTCCTGTTGTTTTACAACAGCAGCCGCGGTCGCCACTTCAGCCTTCGTTTGCTGTTCTTTGGCCAATACGACCTTTTCGTCTGCCGCTTTGGCTTTGGCGTCGGCGATCAGCGCCTTCTGATTGGCCTCTTCCGCTTCTTCTTTTGCCTTGATTGCATCCGCCTTTGCGAGATCAGCGTTCATTTTTTCTTTTAACGCCAGCATCTCTGCAGCATTCGCTTCCATCTTTGCGACGATGGCTTCTTTGGCAGCCTTGTCGGCTTCCGCTTTGGCAACTTCGGCTTCCGTTCTGGATTTTTCAGCTTCTGTCCTGGCAATCTCTGCTTCTTTGCTCGCGGCTTCCGCCTCGGCCGTAGCAATATTTGCGGCATCCTGTGCTTTTGTTGCCTTCGCGATTTCTACCTTCGTCACCTCTTCCAGATTGGTGATGATTCCGTGGTCATTGATAGCCTTGGCACCCAGTACGGCGACGCACAGCAGAGCTGTCAATGCGGTCCACTTGACGCTTGATCGAACTCTTCGAGCATTCCGAAGTTTGCTGGCAATCGCAACAAACTCTGCATCAGACTCCTGCGTTGCCACTTGCAGCCCAAGGTCATAGTCACCTTTGCTGGCTGCGAGGTTCGCATAAAGCAGCCGTGTTGTACGCAGTCCATTGCGAGCAAGCCCGTTCTGCGGCCATGTTCTCAGGGATTCCTCGTAAAGAGCGGCGGCAGTCTGGCAGGTGTGATAGTCCCGTTCCTTATTGGCCTGACTATCAACCAATTCTGTTGCACGAGCACTCAGGCGGCGACTTTCTTCGTGCCGCTCATAATTCCGCACCGCAAATTGAAATTCCAGAACACTTCCGAACCGCTCGTCCGGATTCGTTCGCATGGCTTTCATCGCGATTTCAAGTAACTCTCCGGACTCCTGAGTCGGGCGAATCACGTTTTGTCGCAGTACATCGTCGATCAGTTTCCAGATATCACTGCGAGCTCCCTTCTTTTCCGATCGCGGAAACTCGTGCGGCGGGAGCCCCGTAACGATTTCATACAGAATCGCTCCCAGCAAATAGATATCGCTGCACTCACCGATCGCTTCCGGTGGTCCGGACCAAAGCTCCGGCGACATATAAGCTGGCGTGCCCGCTCCAAAAGATGCGACTGGTGATCGGAAGTTCTGCTCGGCTGCATGAGGTGCCGGCACAGCAAGGCCCCAGTCAAGCACCAGGACCTCCCCGAATTCACCCAACATAATGTTTTCAGGTTTCAGGTCACGATTAATGACGCCATGATGATGGGCATACGCGATTGCGTCGCAAACTTTGTGCAGCACATCCAGGTTTTCGGTCAGCTTCATGGATGTGATTCGTTTGTTCCACGGAATCCCGTGAACACGCTTCATCACATAATATGGCGTCCCTTCGCCTGTCTCGGCCAATTCATGGATTGGAATGATATTGGGATGCACCAGGTTCGCCGTCACAAGCGCTTCCGACAGGAACATCTCACGCTTTTGTCGATCCGCTCGTGAGACAGCTTTTGATGACTTTGATTTTCCCACCGTCCCCGAGAAGGCATTGGCGCCGGACTTGAGCGTCTTAATGGCCAGCTCACGATTTAACGATCGCTGTCTGGCAACGTAGACGACCCCCATGCCGCCTTCCGCCAGCTTCTCAACGATTTCAAAGTCGGCATCTGCCGTCTGCGTAAACGTTCCGGACCCCGAGACGGGCCGCTTCCGAATCGTAATGAGTTCGTCCAGACTTGAGTTCTCTGGAGATGTCCAGATCTGTGACGAGACCTTGCTTCCCACGCCGGGTCCGCTGGATTGCGAACTGGACGAAATGCCGTTGCCTGTTCCCGAAGTTGATGGTGAAGAATCAGAGTTTGAACCTTCGGGGCCGCTTAATCCGCTCTGCGACAGTCCAACAGTTGCCTTCCCGGTTCTGGGGTTGCTCTTCGCTGAGCTTCGATCGTCGCTTCCGGTCGTTCGCCTCGCTCCGCTGCAAGTCCTTCACCGGACTGATTGATGATCGTTGACGTATCTGCAACTCTTTCAGAATCCTCTGAAATCACAGTTCCAGAGAACGAATCACCATCGCTGATTTCATTGATCTGATCCGGGACTATCGTCGCCAGAGTGTTCGTGGACCCAGCAGGTTCTGCCGACAGATCAACAAAAGTCGCGTCGGTGTTGTCGAGAGGGGCCTCCTCCTTCGAATCCTCATCGATTGGAACAAATGTAACCATATCAGCATTCGAAACACCGTCGTCAAAACGCTGAGAATCGAACTCTTCATCGTCATCCACCGGCAACGGCATCCCCGTAATCGTGGCGCTGTAGTCCGTTTCTTCCTGAGGAGCGTCAGGTGGAGACTCCGGCACGAACGTGGCGTCCATGTTCATCGCATCATGATCACGGGACGTCTTGCCATCTGATTCATGATTTGGCTGCTTGAATGGATCAGACATCGGAGGAACCTCGAACTTCAAATTCAGAACCAGTTGATGAATGTTTTCGCTGGAAACGAGCTGCACGCGAGAAGGTCGATTGGGGTGTTGCTGACTCCTGCAGTCGTTTGCGGAATCGTCGCACCATCAATCCCACGACGGCACCCGATGACGAATCGAGGACGTCAGAAACCGGACTTGATAATTCCTGCTCGGTCGACGGATCTCCCATGACGCCGATCATTGCACTTGTTGAGTCTGAAAGTTGCCGCTTGTGTGCTGATTGCGTCGTGTCAGCTTCGGCGTCCATGCTGGCCTGCGGGATCTCAGGATTCTGTTTCTCCGGACTTGATTCTGACTCAGCGGGCTGCTCAAAGGGAAGATCCTTCAGTTGTTGAGTCGAACTTCTTTCGGGAGCAGACTCCTGCATTGTGCCGGGAAGCCCTCCGGAGATTTCAAACTCGACGATCGGACGCTCCACTTTTTGTCCACCGGTTTCGGAGATGAGCCAGATTTCATAGCCTGCTCCGTCCTGAAGTTCCGGGTTCTGCTCGACAAATTCTTCAAAAGCTTCGCGAGACGAAATCAGACTGCTGTCTGCGATACGTTCCACGACAACCTCAGCCGGGCGATCGGTTTCATACTGCCGACGGATCTGGAAATACACCTCCGTTGAGAAGACGCTGCCACCAGTGGCGCCGCTTCCGAACTCTGCTGTGTTCTGCAATGAGGAGGTTGACTGAGTTTCTGGAGGAGCCACGCTGAACGGACGGTCGACACGAGGCACAAATGTACTTGCAAAGAATGCGGGCGGCGCAGGTGTGACCGTGGGGATCCTGAACGACGCAATACCATTCTCAAAGATGTCGGGTGTGACAGAACCTCGATCAGAAACGGTCGTCGAGATATCTGTTGATGCTGCATCAAGCCCGGGAACTCCCTGAGTAACACCGCTCTGTGCAATCGTCGAAGCGGACAGATTGATCGAGGAATGGTGGGAGACGCTCAAGTCGATAATAATTGTCGTCCGATTCTGCTGCTGCTGAAATCTCGTGTAGTCCAGCGCGGTGTAGAGATGGCCGACAATGATCTGACCGTTTGCATTGTTGCCTGGGCCCGATGGTCCTCCGTTTTCGACGAGGAATTGCTGAATTCTTTCTGAGGAAACCTGATTGTAGATTCCCATGTTTCCCGCAATAGATTGGGTAGGGCCATCCACGAAAACACCAGGCTCTTCGGAAGGATCCTGCCAGTCAATGTCGACGGTAAGGTTTTCTTCACCGTTTTGCCCGATCAATACGGAGAAAGCATTGATGTAGGCGTTTCCAGTGCTCCACGCAGCCGGAGAGTTATCAATCGCCAGTGGCAATGGATTGCTCACGTATTGGAAGAAGGCCGTTGAGGCGACTCCAACGTCGGGGCGAGGTCCGAATTTCTTCGCGACTCCACCATCAGTGCGAATCGTCACCGGAGCCTGAATAGAGATCTTTCCGCCGACCGTGGTGTTACCAGCCTGGCCAGGTCGAGCGATCAAGTCCACAACATCGTCAGTCGTATCACTCGATCCGTTCACTTCATCATGGTCAGTGCTGATCACAATCTCGCGGGAGAGATCACTCGGATCACCAATCACAATATCACCAGACCTGGCAATCAGTCGAATAGTGTCTGTCGCGGGATCAGCGGAAACGACGCCTTCCTCGCGTGTCACAATATTTCCGTGTACCAGGATATTGGTCGCCGCCTGAATTGAAACCTTGCCTCCGCCGGGAGCATAAACAGCAATATTCCGTAACGGATCTCCAACGCTGGCAATGCCACGATTCAAAGTGATGGATTCACTGACAGTGGTGATCCTGATCTCTCCGACTCCCGTCATGGTCAAATCTTCAAGAATCGCAGCGCCACGTGATTCAGGGACACGTGTTGTTGTACTGTTGAAATTAACCTGAGCCGGGTCGGGGACGGCAACACTGACGGCAGCTACGGAATCAACTGTCAGACTGTCAGCTTCTTCAATGTAGATTCCCGTTCCAGCCAAAGCGGCCAAAGTTTCAACCTGCGTATCAATCGCATTCAAGTTCGTCAGCGTGGCCCCATTTGTCGGATCTGAGTTGCCAATCAGGTCACCCGCACGAAATGAGACAGACGTCCCAATCACATTCAGCGCCGCCCCGTTTGCGTCGCTGACATCGTTGCCGGCAGTCAATGCAGTTCGAGTCGAACGAATCTGTCCGAGGGCAATACTGCCATTCAGGGCCTTGCCGTCGAAGTCACCTCCTCCGGCCCTGATCACTGTGCCGGTCGACATCGTCCAGTCTCGCCCCGCCTCGACCAGCACATCGCCGGAAGTCGCAGTGATGTCACCGTCATTGGACTGCGAAATCGTGCCGGTGGCAATGAGCCCGACGTTGCCGCTGGATGATGTCACCAACGCCGTCTGGCTCATATTTTGAGTAGACGAAATCAATATGCCGCCATTCACCGTTGCCACAGAGGCGTCAACACTGATTCCGGCACCGGTGACGTACACCGTTCCCGCTCCACTTGTGCTGACACCTGCGTTCACATCGACATCATCGGCGGCATGCAGAGTCACATGCCCAGTGGTGCTTATTACTGAGGCATCTATACTGATATCCCCGGTTGTTTCCAGAGTCTGAAGTAACACGTCACCCGAGCCGTCGGCAACGACGCCAACACCATCTCCGTCACCGTCGGAGACTGTTATTGTTCCTTCGGTACTTAACAACTTGATTGAACCGTTGTCGATAGTGACAAGATCGCTGAACGACGAGTCTGTTCGAGTTGTTGTGCTGCTGTTGAAGTTCGCCTGTTGAACAGCAATGGTACCCGTCGACTGAATTGTGATTCCATCCATCTCACGCAGGTAGATTCCATCGGCTGACTGAGCCGCCAGTGTTGCAACTTGAATATCCAGAGCATTCACGTTGGTCGCAGGAGCGCCATTGCCTGTGTCTGCGCCGCCAATGATTCCAACACCATTTCCGTTCAGGGAGACCACGCTGCCAGCCCCGGAAATGCCCGCATCTGCCACAATTCGCAAGGCATCGGCCTGAATGTTGAGTGAACTCCCGTTGTTGTCCAGTACAGAACGCTCGGCATTCAGACTGACGTCACCAGTGCCCGCATTGATAAGTCCGAGTCGAATGTCCGACTCATTATCTGCGACAAGTCGAACGTTGCCACCACCGGTTGTGATCGAGGTCCCGTTCGTCATCACGATTCCGGTGTCTCCGTCCGTCGCATTGTTCTGGGATCGCAGGTAAACCGTCCCTGAGCCACTCGTTGCCACGTCAGCTGTCAAATTCACATCATCGGCGGCATTCATCGTGATATGCCCACTGCCACTCTTGATATCCGAGTTCACAAGAAGATCGCTGGCGTTGCCCCGCGACTCCAGCAGAACATCACCTGTACCATGCGCGCTGATGCCAACGGCGTTCGACGACTGAGAAACACCATTGCTGCCGTCTTCGATCGTGATTGTTCCATTTTCAGACAGCAGCTTGATGTCACCGTTTCCGGTCGTTGTCAGATCGCTTAATCCGCTCAGTCGCTGTGTCAAAAGCACGTCAGTCAAAGTGCTGTTGAAGTTGACGCGGCCGGAAATCACATCCACCGAAATTGAGGCAACATCTTTAACAACAACGGAACCGCCAGAACTCACTTCTCGCACATGAATCCCAGTTCCGGACCTCGCAGCAAGGTTAGTCACCTCAGTATCAATGGCATTCAAATTCGTACCGGAGGCACTGATTGAGTCTGCGTTACCAATCGCATCGCCTGCGATCATACGCAGATTCGTGGCCCGAATATTGGTCGCGTCGGACACGCGAGCATCACGGAGATCGGCTCCTGCATTTAACGAGACGTTAGTGGCCTGCAACAGGCCAAGAGAAATATCCTGCCCCGCGGCAAGAATCATCTCTCCACCATTGGCCTTCGTTTCGGCCATAGCAGCCATCGAGATATCCTGTCCGGATACCAGCAGAACATCGCCTCCGGCTGTGATGTTTCGATTCTGCTGCAGATCACTGCCAGTATCAATTCCGATGTTGGCCGACGTGGACTCCAGATCGGCGGTCAGAACCACATTTTGTGCTGCCCGCAACAGGACATCACCCGAGGTCGACTTGATCCCTGTGATATTGGCATCGGCATCCGTCAAAGTGATCGAGCCACCTGTCGCATCAACCAGCACACGTCCTGCACCGCCGGTGATGATATCCTGAGCGATGCTGATTGAGTCGGCCGCTATCACACTGATGTGTCCCGTTCCGCTCATGACGTCCGCGTTCAGGATGACGTCGCTGCCAGTGCCGCGGGCTTCCAGCAGAACATCGCCAGTTCCATTAGCGGAAACAGCCAGACCAGCCAAAGGCCCACCGTTTACAGTGAGCGTGCCGTTCAGCGTGACGATCTTGATTGGACCGTTACTCCGGGTCGTCAGGTCTTCCAGCATCGCCGTACTTCGTGACTGAGAGACGTCTGTCGTTGTGCTCTTGAAATTCGATCGCACAGGCTCATCGACCGACACGTTAATTTCGGCAACGGTATCAATTGTCAGACTGTTCGCTTCTTCAATGTAGATGCCAGTTCCCGCCACTGCGGCCAGCATCAAGATCTGTGTGTCAATCGCATTGGTGTTGGAAAGCGGCGTTCCGTTGAACGTATCACTATTGCCAATCATCCCGCCGGCACGGAGACTCAGCGATGTTCCCACCACATTCAAAGTTGTACTGTTCGCATCACTGATATCACTACCAGCCGTGAGCGCTGTTCTTTCCGAATTGATACGACCGAGGGCAATATCACCGGTCAGTGCCTTTCCATCAAAATCTCCACCACCTGCGTTAATGACTGTGCCATTCGCCATCGTCCAGTCTGTGCCGGCTTCGATCAGAACATCACCTGAGACTGTGGTGACATCTCCACTGCTCGATTGCAGAACTGCGAGGCTTGCGATCAGCCCTACATCGCCAGTCGTCGAGTTGATCGCGGCCGTCTGGCTAATGTCCTGAGTCGATGAAATCTGCACATCACCATTATCGGTTGTTACGGCTCCATCAATGCTGACGCCAGCACCAGTCATGTAGACCGTTCCCGAACCACCTGTATAGAGAGATGCATTCAGGTCGACATCATCAGTCGCGTTCAGTGTAATGTGGCCGCTGCCGCTGGAAATCGTGGCATTCACGACTACGTCGCTGCCCACGCCTCGAGCTTCCACAAGAATGTCACCGCTTCCGCCTGCGGACACAGCTTGTGAATCGATGCCGCCCCCGATCGTAATTGTGCCGTTTTCAGCCACAATTTTGATTGGACCGTTATTGGTGACTAGATCTTCCAGAGCGCTGATAGTGCGATCCTGCCCTGCATTCGTACTGGAACTGTTGAAACGAGATTGTTGAACACCATCAATCGACACGTTAACCGCTTCAGCTCTTGATACGCTGAGTCCTCCGCCAGCGGCACCTTCGCGAAGATAGATCCCCGCCACTGCACTCGCAGAAACGACATCAACATTCAAATCCAAAGCATTGAAGTTCTGGCCAGGCGAAGGGTTTGAAGGATCCGCGTTACCGATTGCACCACCCGAGCGCAGACTGACCGACGTAGCGGACGAAGCGGTTGACTCGTAGATGTTGATCGCCGCTGCGTTGGCATCGACGAGGTCAGTCCCCGCGGAAAGTGCAGCCTGATTGGTTGTTGCGTTTGCGAGCTCAATGATTCCGAGCTGAATTCTGCCCGACTGCGTTTGCCCCACGATCTTGCCACCGCCGACGGCGATGGTTGCATCGCCGTCCATTTCCCAGTTCGTCCCTGCATTGATGAGAACATTTCCCGTCGCTGTCGAAGTATCGCCCGAAGCGGATTGCAGAATATTTCTTCCCGCAATCAGACCGACGTCTCCCGCAGTACTTTGGACAAGATCCGTTTGCGTCAGGTCACGTCCCGCGATGACCAGAATGTCACCACTAGACGTGGTCACATCAGCCGCCAGATCGATGTTGTTTCCAGCAACGATATAAATGGTTCCGTTACCAGTGGTCTTAACACTCGCGTTAAGATCAATCTGATCGGCGCTGTTTAGCGTAATATGGCCACGCCCACTGAGGATGCTCGAATTGACCACAACGTCACTCGCCGTGCCACGCGCTTCGAGCAGTACGTCGCCGGATCCGTGAGCCTGAACACCACGTCCGTTCGCGGCATTGGTTACAGCCGTTGTGCCATCGTTAATTGTGATAGAGCCATTTCTGGCAACGAGCTAATGTCCCCGTTCAGAGTCGTCGTCAGGTCGGCGAGTCCACTTAATGTGTTCGTGCGAGCGACTGTATCCTGAGTACTGTTAAAGTTCGCACGGGCAACGGTTATCGATGCTGTGATGTTCGCAGTATCTCGAACAACGATGCTTCCTCCGGACTCGACTTCCTGAATATGAATTCCGGCAGCAGATTGCGCCGACAGGTTCGTCACTTCCGTGTCGATCGCGTTGAGATTGATATCCGCTGAGCTTACAGCATCCGTGGCACCGATTTCATCACCAGCGATCATTCGCAGATTCGTCGCTCGAATATTGGTCGTCTCATCCAGTCGAGCATCCAGAATGCTGGCTCCGGATTCCATGGCGACGTTTGTAGCCTGCACAAGACCAAGCGAAATATTGGCTCCGGCATTGAGCACCAGTTCTCCGCCAACGGCCTCACTCACAGCACTGCCCGCCATCGTGATGTTCTGGCCTGCCATGAGAAGTAGATCAGCACCGGCTGTGATGTCTCTGTTCTGAAGCAGATCTTCACCCGCATCGACACCAATATTTGCTGTTGTCGATTCCAACTCAGCATTGAGTGTGATGGTTGATGCGGCCTGAAGCAGAACGTCACCAGAGGCCGTCTGGATCCCCGTCGAATTTAAGTCTCCATCAGTCAGCGTGATGGAACCCTGTTGTGCCTGCACATAGACCGTTCCTGTTCCAGCTGTCGTCAAGTCGCGGCGAATAGCAACAGAATCAGCAGCAACGAGGGTCACATCACCGGTGTTACTGCTGACATCAGCATTCAGTGTGACATCGCTGCCGACTCCGCGAGCTTCCAGCAGCACATCGCCGGTACCGTGAACTGTCAATCCTGAGGCCGCCGAATCACCTCCGTTGATCGTGAGTGATCCATTCAAAGTCACAATCTTGATCGGTCCGTCATTTGTGGTTGTCAGATCCTCCAGGATTGCCGAGCTGCGTGATTCCGGCACATCGGTTGTGGCACTGTCAAAGTTCGCCTGTTTCGGACCATTCACCGACACACTGACGGTCTCGACAGTATCGATCGTCAGACTGTTGGCTTCTTCAATATAGATCCCCGTCCCTGCCGAGGCGGCCAGAGTCGTGACCTGAGTATCGATTGCATTGGCATTGATCTGTGACGTCCCATTTCCGATTTGATGATTCCCAATCAGGCTCCCTGCTCGCAGGCTGACTGAGGAACCAATCAAGTTGAAAGCGGCCCCATTCGCATCACGAATATCGCTGCTCGCCGTCAGTGCTGCCCGGGTGGAATTAACGAGGCCCAGGTCAATATCACCTGCCAGGGCTTTCCCATCAAAATCGCCGCCACCCGCGGTCACAACAGTGCCTGCGGACATCGACCAGCTTGCCCCGGCCTCAATTAACACGTCACCAGACGCTGTCGAGATATCGCCGGTGTTGGCCTGCGTAACTGAGAGATTTGCAATCAGCCCCACATCACCACTATTCGAGGTGATGCCAGCGTTTTGAGCGATCTCCTGTGTCGATGTGATCAGCACATCACCGTTTACGGATTCAATAGCGCCATTGATGCTGACTCCGGCGCCATGAAGGTATATTGTTCCGGCACCACCAGTACTCAGCGATGCGTTCAGTTCAACATCATCGGCGGCATTCAAAGTGACGTGCCCACTACCGCTTTCAGCCGTGGCATTTACGATCACATCGCTGCCCGCGCCGCGTGCTTCCAACAGAATGTCGCCCGTTCCGTTCGCGTTGATCGCGGTCGCGTCAGTTCCACCATCGATTGTGATGGTGCCGTTTTCGGCCACCAGCTTGATTGGTCCGTTATTTGTACTGGTCAGATCTTCCAGAGAAGCAATCGTCCGAGTTTCGGCGACACTGGTTGTGCTGCTGTCGAAGTCGGCTCGCACAACGCCATTGATATTCACCGTCACAGCACTGGCAGTATCCACCGTGATGGCTCCGCCCGCCGCAACTTCCCGCAGATAAATGCCAGTCGCGGCATTGGCCGCGACGGTATCAACATCGATATCGAGAGCCTGATTATTCACCGCAGAGGTCGTACCACCCGCTCCGCCGATGATCGTACCGGCTCGAAGGGTCAGCGAAGTCGTCGCTCCCGCAACCGTTTCTTCCACATTAATCGAGGCGGCGTTGGCATCGGCGATGCTTCCGGCCACGGCGTTGACAGCGATACGATTCGCAGAAGCATTTGTGGCACTGATCACGCCCAGAATGATACTATTGCCTGCGGTGCCGAGCACATCGCCGCCACCTGCTGTGATGGTGGTTCCGCCATTCATTGTCCAGCTTGTGCCAGCTTCGATCAAAACATCACCGATTGTGGTGGTCACATCTCCGTTGACTGACTGCGTGATAGAGTTTGCCGCAATGATTCCGATGTCACCAGCCGTGCTGCGGATCAGTGCCGTCTGGCGAATCTCATTACCGGCTTCAAACAGGATATCTCCATCGGCAGAACTGACCTGCGCGTCGACATCGGTATTGGTCCCTGAGAGCACATAGACAGTGCCGCCACCGCTGCTGACCGTCACAGCCGAATTAATATCGATACTGCGATCAGCATCCAGCGTCACATCGCCGCTGCCGCTGGTGACTGTGCCATCAATAACAAGATCGCTGTTGTTTCCGCGAGCTTCCAACAGAATGTCGCCCGTTCCATTTGCGTTAATTGCAACCGAGTTAGCACCACCATCGATTGTGATGGTGCCATTCTCGGCTACCAGCTTGATCGGTCCGTTATTTGTGCTGGTGAGATCTTCCAGAGAAGCAATGGTCCGAGTTTCTGCAGCACTCGTTGTACTGCTCCTGAAATCGGCTCGTACAACATCGTTAATATGGACCGTGACCGCACTGATGCTGTCGACTGTGATTGCTCCACCCGCGGCGACTTCACGCAGATAAATCCCGGTCGCCGCATTGGCAGCGACGGTATCGACGTCGATGTCCAGAGCCTGATTATTCACCGAAGACGTTGTGCCATTCGCTCCGCCGATCATCGTGCCTGCTCGCAGACTTAGCGATGTCGTCGCCGCAGCGACAGTCTCCTCCACGTTAATCGACGCGGCGTTGGCATCAGTGATGCTGCCGACAATAGCATGTAGTGCGATCCGATTTGCAGTGCCATTTGTAGTACCGATCACACCCAGAGCGATATTTGTGCCTGCGGTGCCAAGAACATCTCCGCCACCCGCGGTGATAGCTGCGTCGGCATCCATCGTCCAGTTTCCGGCGGTCGCCTGAACGAGCACATCACCACTCGTGGTGGTCACATCACCATTCACCGCCTGATCGATATTCCGAGCGGCAATGATTCCAATATCACCAGAACTACTGGAAATCAGAGCCGACTGCTGCAGATCATTCTGCGAGCTTAGCAAAACGTCACCGGAACTGCTTGTGATACCAAAGTTCAGTGTAATACCATCAACCTGGCTTCCGGCGGCATCCGTCGCTCCATTGGTCGCAACCAGATATATCGTCCCGGTGCCTCCCGTCGTGATCGCACCATTTACGACAATGTCGTCGGCAGAATTGACGGTGATGTTTCCAGTGCCGCTGCCGATCGCGGAACTAAGCAGCACATCACCGCTGGAACCCAGCGTTTGAAGCAGCACATCACCGCTGCCGTTGGCTGAAACCGCCAGGGAATCTGCGTCACCATCATTCAGGACTAGAGACCCAACAGTCGTCTGTAGTTTAATGGGCCCATTATTCGTGGTAACCAGGTCGCTCAACGTATTATCAGTCTGAGCTGTCAGACTGGCGTCTGCATTCACTGACTGAACGACAATTTGCGGCGTGGCATCGACACTCAGTCCATCCGCTTCCCGCACGTAAATCCCGGTTGCACTCTGCGCGGCCAGTGTTGTGACCTGAATATCAATGGCATTATTGTTGCCGTCAGGATCAGGATTACCTGTCTTTGAGCCACCGATAGCGCCAACCTGATTCGATGCATTACTGAGCCCCGCGTCTGCAACGATTCGTGCCGAGTTCGCCTGAATGTTGAGCGCGGCGACGTTGCTGTCGAGCACGCTTCGTTCGGCCAGAATCGATACGTTGCCTCGCCCGGCGTTGATCAGTCCCAGAAGCACATCAGATTCTCGATCCGCCGTCAGCCTGACATTACCGCCCGCTGTCACGATCGAAGTTCCACTCTGCATGTCGATCCCGGTCAGGGCATCATTTCCAATATTGCCCGCCGCAAGATGAACTGTTCCGGAGCCCCCTGCAGAGATATTCGCGTTCAGGTCGATGTCGTCGCTGGAGAACAATGAGACATGGCCATTACCTGACTCAACGTTTGCGTTAACTACGATATCCGCGGCGCCAGAGACCGTCTGGAGTAGAACATTTCCCGCTCCGTTTGCCGAGACCGAGATCCCATTCGCACTGCCCGTGCCGTCGCTCAGAGTCACGGTACCGTTTGTGGATCGCAGCACGACCGAACCGGCATCGGTGGTCAAAAGATCGCTTTGGATAGCATCAGTTGTCGCTGTCAGCGAATTGTTGGTTTGCACTTTCTGAGTTGTGACAGTGACGTCGCCGACAGTCAGGCCATTGCTTTCCAGAACGTTTATGCCACCGCTGCCTGCTCGTGCCGACAAAGTGGACACAGTCGTTTCAATCGGATTGCTGCTTCCACCAAGCGTGCCCATCCCGAGTGCCGCCTGGAGTCTTAATCCCAGGGCAACAACATCGGCTTCAGCGTCGCTCGACTCGGCATCCAGAATGGAGCCCGAACTGCTGGTGATGCTGACATGGCTGTTGGAGGCCGTTACGTCTCCCAATGTAATATCATTAACGGCCAGCAACCGGATTCCGCCATTCGCAGAGATCAGTGATGCCGTCGCGTCCATTGTGATCGCACCGTTGGCCGCTTCGATGATCACGGTGCCGGCACCGCCAACCTGAAGATCGATATTGGCCAACAGTCTGACAGAATCGTCCGCCATCACGGTCAAATGTCCACTGCTCGATGAAACGTCGGCAGTCACTTCAACATCGCGACCTGTCCCATTCGCCATCAGCAGGATATTGTCGCTTCCCGTAGCGATTGTCCCGTCGACATCAATACCTCCATTAACGGTCGTCACGATGACGAAACCGGAGTTTGTCGTCAGACTTGCACCACTGTTAATGATGGCAGCTCCCGTCGCGGTAAAACGAATATCTCCATCACCGGAGGATTCTGCCGTGGTGTTAATCGCCACACCATTGGCCACAGTGACTGTCTCAGCCGTGACTGTAAGATTTCCCGTATTGCCAGTGACCGCATTTCCCAGCGTCAGACGGGAGTTCAGGTTCACAGCATCTGTGCCACCATCACCATTGATCGTCAAGGCGGCTCGATAATCCGTGTGCAGCGAATTGATGTTGATTGTGTCATTGCCGAGTCCTGCGTTGAGCGTCAGTTGAGTACGAGGATTCGCGAAGCTGATATTGGGACCGAGCGAAGTGACAACGCGGTTGTTAAGAGTTCTGCTGCTCACGGCGGGGCGGAATGGAACAACAGCCGCCATCGCCACGGTGTCGCCAACTGCGGAGACGTTAATGGTTTCGTCTCCGCCACCGATCGTCGACCCAAACGAGAATGTGCGAGTATCAGCGATAAGTTCATCACGAATCGGCTCTGTACCCGTGTACGTAATTGTCGTGGAAAGCAGTCCATCGGCGACAGTAATTGTCCCCTGGTGCCGAACAGCCGGATCATCGTTGCCAAGTACATAGGAGACAGAATCGATTGTCGCCTGGTCGCTTGCAGAAGTCAGCAGGACCAGTGCGTCCCCCCCAGTGATTCCATCACTGTCCAGTGCGTTGCCATCACTATTCTGCAGGCCACCATGAAAAACGATACCCTTGCTCAGGCTGTACAAACCGCCTTGAGCCGCCGTCGGCTGAATGACAATCAACACATCGTCAGCGCCGTAGCCGTCGAATGTGAATGAAGTGATATCAATAAAGTTGAATGTGCCAACGTAATCCGGCGGTCCCCCCGTCACGTTCCGAGTAAACACGAACGATCCATCATTGTCACTGGTGAATGTGATCACAACGAGGTCGTCGAAGTCTGTGCCTGCGACAAGAATATCTTCAGTACCGACCGCAACAGGATTCTCCTGATTCGCACCCACGTGAGGAATCAAAGTCGCGATACTGGCCTGAAACTCCGTCGACTGATAAGCCGCTGAGGATCCAAATCGCAGCCGGTAGAATTCGGCCAAAGTTGTCCCGGTGAAAACGGTATGCGGATCGTCCCCGGCAAAAAACGGATTAGCGCCGGCACCGGTAATGTTGCTGGAGTCCAGAATCTGATTGGAATCAGCATAAGTACCGGTCACATCGTTGTAGAACACGTTATTCAGCACAAGAGCCGCGAGCGGTGTCACAACTCCGTAACCGGATACCGGTGGGGTCGGCGCAATCTGGTTGATGTAAAGTGTGATATTCGTACCACTGTTTCCGGCCGCTTGTGTTGTTCCGACGGCGTCATCCAGGTTCCAATGGGCTACCAGATCGCTGTGTGCGGTGACCCCTGATGTTCGAATGGAATTGCGATCGCTGGCGGAGAGAACCTGATCGTACCATGCAATATCATCCATCAACCCATCAAAGAAACGTGTCAGATCTCCCGGGTCTCGGCCAACATTCATAAGACCGTTCACAGTATCTGTAATTGCGGTCCACGTGAGATCGTTGGGTGTTGAGCCAGCGACGTAACCGGATTCCACACCATCAACATAGATTCGCATTTTCCCGACAGCGTTAGTTGCATTGAAGTCCCACGTATACTGAATATTGTGCCAGCTATTCAGCAAAGTCGCGCCATCTGGTCCGGAGCGAATGACAAAGTCACCACCGGCCGTTGTGGTTCGACCATAGACCTGGCCACTTGAGTTGTTGCGAAACTGGAATTCCATTCCTGCATTATCCGGGCCTTCGAAGAATTGATTTCGACGGCTCGTGTCGTGCATCTGCACCCAGAAGTTGAGCGTCCCTCGTTCACCGACATTGAAATCGCTGCTCCGGAAAGTGGCAAAGTCGTCAACACCGTCGAATTCAAGGGCTCCGCCAAACTGTCCTTGCCCGGGGCGAAACACCGCGCCAAATTCTGTCGGCACCACACCTGTGGTCGACAGATACATTTGTATTCCGTTTTTGTTGTCGACGGCAACGTTTCCCGAAGACTGATTGAAATCCCAGTGGGACACAAGTCGAGCATCGGTGGCAAGTACAGAGACTCCGTTGGTGCGAATGTTTGTCCGATCTGTTGCATTCAGGACCGAGTTGAACCAACCCACATCATCCATGAGTCCGTCAAAGTAGCGCGTTGTATCGCCGGGGTCCCGGCCAATATTCATCAGGCCGTTAACCGTGCTGACCGCGGCGGCCCAGGTGAGATCGTTTGGAGTGAAATTCGTCAGATATCCTGACTCAACACCATCAATATAGATTCGCATTCGACCAGTGGCATTGGTCGCGTTAAAGTCCCATGTGTACTGAATGTTGTGCCACGTGTTCAGTAACGTCGCGCCATCAGGCCCTGAGCGAATAACATTATCACCGCCGACGGTTGTTGTTCGACCATAAACCTGACCACTGCTTGTGTTTCGATACTGCATTTCGAAACCAGCATTGCCGGGACCTTCGAAGAACTGATTCCTTCGGCTCGTATCATGCATCTGGACCCAGAAGTTCAGGGTGCCGGCAGTTCCCACATCAAACAGCGAACTCTGCCAGACACCAAAATCATCAGCTCCATCGAATTCCAAAGCTCCGCCGAAGACACCGCCTGTTGGTCGCCAAAGAGGATCAGTGGTCCCCGGCTGCGGCCCCGCGTACGCGAAGTTGTTGAAGATGTTGTCCTGAATCAGGATCTGATTCGTGTTCTGTGTCAACGACGGAGTAATGTAAACGCCAGCGGGCTGAGCATAGACGCCGTTAGCATTGGTCTCTGTTGAGTCATTCCAGTCGAACGTGTTGTGGACGATATCGAGCCCAGTGGCCGTCAGCCCCTGATTCGTAATCGTGACGGTGTAGTTTTGATTCCCCAAGGACTGAAAATCGAGCGTATCCAGTCCGTTGCCAAAGTAGTTGAAGGAAATCTCACCGCTGAAGGCGAAGTTGTTCGGAGTCCCGGCGGAGTCCTGAGGTCCAATTGCAATCGGGCCCCAGCGGAAATGGTCTTCTCGAAATTCATTCCGAGTGATCAGAAAATTCTGACCACTGCCCGCATCTCCATCACGAATCGCAGCTCGGCCCCAGCGACCTTCGAAGATCGAATCAGAAACTTCCAGCCCATCGGCCCCATTAGCACCGTTGCCTTCAAAGACAACCGCGCTGCGATAACCTTCTCCTGTTGCGTTGCTTCCGAACAAAATACGGTTGATCGAGGTAAAGTCGGCCGTCGTGATGACAACATAGCCCTGATAGTCAGTAGTATTGTGGATCTGCCAGCCAAGCTTGGCATCACTTAGGATGACCTCGTCAGCCGTGATGCGTATCGCTTCATCGAAATTGCCAGTGGGAGCACCCGCTTTCAGGATATTCGTAAGCCCCATCCCCTGACCATCAATCGTAACGGTCTTATTGACAGCCAGCGTCGATGCATGGAGGTATGTCCCTTGATCGACATGAATGATTCCCCCGGCGGTCACAGCTGTGATAGCCTCTGGGATCGTTGCAAAAGCATTCAGTCCATAGACCCCCGCCTGATTGCCAGCCGTTAGAAAGTCATAATCTGCAACAGCGGCGCCATTCGAAAGCCCAACAAAGGTATTGGAAACATAAACGTCTGTGACTGCGGCTGGTCGACGGATCAGCACGATGTCATTGCCGGTACCGCCGTTGTAATAAATGCTATAGGTTCCGCCAGCCACAGCCGTGACGACAGCTCCGTTGGCAAGCCCCGCGAAAGTCCCGACAACGGCGTCGACGCCATCATTCTGAATGATGATGTAGACGTCTCCCGTCAAAGATTGAGTCGACCCGAGATCCTGAAGATTCAAAGTCGCGGTGGAATTGATCGTGACTGTGCCCGTCACCTGCGTCTGGTCGTAATCGACTCCGGCAACGGCTCCTGGATGTCCGCCTGAATTATCATCATCCAGCTCGATCAGCAGTGTCGAGTTGGCGGCCAAAGTAAGATTGCCAGATGTCGTGATCCCGGGGATGTTTCCCGGAGAAAGAACACCGTTTGGACCGATCGTGAGAGCTCCGGCAACGTTCAGCCAGCCTCCCAGAACACCCCCATCTGTGATCTCGATACCATTGTGGATAATGCCAGTTCCAATCAACTCCGCATGTTCAGCAATAAGATTGTCGGCATAGCTGTCCCCCGACAACCGCACTTCTGACTCCTGCAGCAGAGTCACTGTGCCAGCCGAATCAAACTGCAGACTGCCAATCTCAACGCCACCGTTACCCAGAGTAATGCCGTCGGCGTTAATCTCTGCGTGCCCGGTCACCTGCAACAAGCTGTTCGCGGTATCAGTCAACAGGCCGTCAACTTCCAGCGTCAGTGAACCTGCAGAGCTATTGCCGGTCAGAGTCATCTCCGAGGCTTCATGAATCTGCACATGGCCTGCGGAATGAAACGTGACACTGCCACTCTGGAATTCACCTCGAACGTTTATCTCGTCCGCTGTCAGATCGGTGTTGCCGTCAACTGCTAGCGTCGCATCGTCGGCGACTTCAATCGATTCCGCTGACTCAAGAGATAATTGAGCAGCCGTATTTGTGCCCGTCAGTTCCAACACCGAATCGCCATCAATCTCAACGGTCCCGGCAGCGTTTACCGAGAAGCTATTTAGTTCAACCTGATCTGCAACATGCTGTCCCAGGACAATTGACGAGCCTTCAAACGACGCGTGTCCGCCCACCTCAATCTGCGCAGAGACGCTGTTCGTCAACGACCCAGCGACTGCCAGGTCGACCGAATCCGCGACCTGCAGTGTTGAGATCTCAAGATCATCCGAGTCGTTCAACGTCAGGCTGTCGGCTTCAATGTTGATGGAATCGAAATCGTTGGCGGAGTCCATCACCACGTCAGTGGCACCAGTAATTGTCAGCCGACCAACAGAAAACGCGTTTCCTGAATCGGTCACATGAAGTGGAGTTCCGGAGCCATGAATCTGCAGTTCACTCAGCGACGGCAAGGCCACCGTCAGAACATTCCCGTTCAGGCTGACAGCCGGATCTAGTGGACCGGGATTCTCAGAAAGCCAGGTTCCGGACGACAACTCCAGTTGAAACTCGTCCGTGTTCGCATCAAATGAAACGTCAATCGCGTCGGAGGCTCCATCAAAGCCTTCCACTGTCAGGACATCTCCAACCAGCGCGAAGCTGGCATCTGGCAGGCGACGGTCTTCTAACCGCACGACTTTCAATTGCCGTTGCCTCAGTCGGTAATGTCGTTTCATCCAGACAGCAATTTTTTCACGTAGTCGATCAAGATAGTTCGGAAGACTCATGAAAACGTCCGCGGAAAATAAGCGTCAAGGAACAATTCGGTCACTGGATTGTCAGGCTCTGAACACCCCCAACGCAAGCTGGAACACTGGTTTTGCCGGCCGACCGACACCCTTAACAGGCAAGAACTGTGCCCGAACACGGAAGGGGCACGCTTCGGTTGCCCTGAAGGCTGACGTGCAGTTGCAGGGATTCTGCCACCTGGGACGATGAAATCGGTCAATCCTGACAGGCTCAGGTTCGCTTTTCGCCGCTGTCGATCAGTAAAAGAAAGGATTTCGCGCGCGTCGGAAGAACGGAGTTTTCCATGCTGGATGCACTATTTTGCAGAGCATTCTGCCTCAGCCCCCTTCTGGGCCTGTTTCTAAACGGGGCAATCTTCGGCGACGACACGCTGCAACCCATCCCAGCAGAGTCGCCCGAAGCCAGCTCAATAGAACCCCTTGTCGGCGCGCAAAGCCAGATAGCGGCTACTGAACAAACACCTCTGGTCAGCGAGGAATTGCCAACTCTCCCGTCACCGGAAGTTTCTCCTGACGTTGCCGAAAATCAACAACTGAAGGACGACGCGTTGACGGAAAACGACAATGGACCCGCCGCGGTGAAAGAAGACACCTTCTTTGTGTACAGCTATCTGAACTACGTCACGATGTCGTGTGTGTCGGCTCTCGACGATCCTGATCAGTTCCCTGCAAGACTATTCCGTTTCGCCAGCTCGCAACAACCAGAGAATGCTCCGGACGCCTCAGCGGAAAACTCATCTGACGCAGCTGATGAGAATGCCAACACGACAGAGGAATCCTCTACGCCGGTCGCTTCCGGACGTCGACCACTGACCGCCATCCGACTTGCCGACTCAATCGTCCAACTCGATGACTCCGGCCAACCTCTGGCTAAACCCGAAGATAGTATTCCTCAACAAACATCCTCCGTGCCAGTCGAACATCATTACGTTCCCGCACCGTGGCATCGTTCGCATGCATCGCGAAATACCTACCCGATTCGATATCAGCCGCTCTATTTCGAGGATCCGAACATGGAGCGATGTGGCGAGACCGGCGGCTGTCTGACCGAGGTCAAATCCATTGCGCACTTCGCAGGAAGGATTCCTCTTCTGCCATACATGATGGCTTCCGATTCGCCACGCAAATGCGTGCGAGCACTTCCTGATTGTCCAACCTGTCAGCAGTTTGGGCCGGACGCGTATCTTCCGAAACCCACCGTCAAAGCCATCGCCGTTCAGGCGGCAGCAACTGTTGGTGCGATCTATGTGATACCGTAGGAATTGACTTTAAAGTAGCCGTCCGCCCCGCCGAGACGAGTCCGGGATCCGCCTCACCGTTGAAGAAACTCCGGGCGGATCCCCACCCAAATCGTCACCACGACTTTCAGGCTTGAAGTTGGCGCAGGCTTTGCGCATAATGTGCACCTTGCCAGGGCACATCTCGGCTGAGCGAGAAGAGCACATTGGCAGCGCGAATTCATTAATGCCGGAAATGTCGCATCCCGGTAAAGATCATGGCGATTCCATGCTCGTTACAAGCGGCGATCACTTCGTCGTCATTCTTTGAACCACCCGGCTGAATGGCGGCCTTGATTCCGGCTTTGGCGGCCGCGTCAATCCCGTCGCGAAACGGAAAAAACGCATCAGACGCGACAACCCCGCCCTGACTGCGATCACCCGCTTTGAAGGCTGCAATCATCGATGAATCCAGTCGGCTCATCTGACCTGCGCCGGCTCCAAGCAGCATGCCATCCTTCGCGAACACAATCGCATTGGATTTGACGTGGCGACAGACAGCCCAGGCAAACTTGAGGTCTGATAATTCCTGAGCCGTCGGCTGACGATCGGTCACAACTCTCCAGCCTTCGTCTGACTGTCGCAGGTCATCTCGATCCTGCACCAACAGCCCACCGCTGACTCGACGATAATCAGGAGCCCCGCGATCGGTATCAGCAAACTCAACCTGCATCAGACGCACGTTGCTCTTCCATTTGGGCTTTGTGGTCAGCAATTGCCGAGCTGCCTCTTCGTAGCCTGGAGCAATGATCGCTTCAATAAATCGGCCCGGAACACACATACGTTCGGCGGTGGCCACATCCACGATGCGGTTCAGTCCGATAATGGACCCAAACGCACTGACAGGATCTCCTTCGTAGGCTTTTTCGAAGGCGTCAGCCAGATTCTCCGCAACCGCACAGCCGCAAGGGTTGTTGTGTTTGATCACGCAGGCTGCTGGCTGAGCGTAGTCCGACACGATCGACTTGGCGGCATCAAGGTCGAGCAGATTGTTGTAGGATAACTCCTTGCCGTTCAACTGCTGAGCACTCGCCAGTGACGTCGCGGATGGTCGATCTTCCACATAGAACGCAGCCCGCTGATGAGGATTCTCGCCGTAGCGAAGCTCCTGCTGCAGTCGATAAGTCAGAGACAGTCGCTGACCGAAGGGACTGGTTTCGCCCGACTCTTTGGCGACCACACTCGCCATGTAATCGCTGATCGCGCGGTCGTAAGTGGCGGTCATCTCAAAAGCTGCCGCAGCAAGGCGTCGACGGAAAGTTTCACCCATCGTGCCTGCTTGCAGTTGCTGAAGGACTTCTTCATATTGCGATGGCTGAGTTACTATGGCCACATGGGCATGATTCTTGGAAGCCGATCGCACCATGGATGGGCCGCCAATGTCGATGTTTTCCACAGCTTCATCAAAGCTGACATCCGGCTTCGCGACGGTCTGCTGGAAAGGATACAGGTTCACCACGACAATCTGAAACGGAATAATCCCGTGAGCCTGAATGGCGGCTGCATCAGAGGCCAATGTGGGTCGCCCCAAAATCGCTCCGTGAACTTTGGGATGCAGCGTCTTGACTCGCCCATCCATAATCTCCGGGAATCCCGTGTAGGTCGTGACGTCAATGACCGGAACGCCGGCCTGCTCCAGAAACTTGCGAGTTCCCCCGGTCGACAGAATCTCATATCCCAGTGCCACGAGCCCCTTCACGAAGGACTCAAGTCCGGTCTTATCACTGACACTGACAAGCGCACGCAGGGGCATAGAAGAACTCATGAGCATGGCGATCTGTTCGATGGGAAGATTTTCTTTACGCGGCCACGATTGAGGCCTTCCGCGATAGGGTGTCCCGCGAACAACTGGCCTCAGTAGAAGTCGAGTGGAGATGCAATTGCCGCTGAGGGAAAACTCAGCGGCAGAGAGGTATTGTGAATCTCATAATTCTAGAAATGCAAAATTCGCTGGTCAATTTTTCGAGTCAGGTTTGTCAGAAGACTCCCAATCTCGCGTGCCTGTTACTCGGCTGTCTGGCTGTTGGAGTTCCTCAGCCGGAACGCGTTAGCGTCTGGTTCAACTGTCTTCCCCAAATCTTGTCTATTGACGCCACTCAGCTTGTCTGAGTGGTGAACCGTTTGGCAACCAGAATCGAAATTAGCGGGAACTACCCCAATCCCCTCAAACCACTGCCGTAGGCAGTGGTTTGAGGGGATTGGGGAGTCAAGAAAGAACGCCTTTCTGGTTGCCAAACCATCTCACCTTCGGCACGAGGCCGAAGGGGTCGATTCGGAACAGTCGTTTACTACGCCTTGACCATCTGTTCTGCGGCCAGTTCCTTCAGAGCTCGCTTGTAGTCAACCGGCATGATCTTGTGGAACTGACCCAATGACTTCTGCCAGTGGTCGAGGATGTTCTTCGCAACACCGGACCCGGTATAGCGATGATGATTCTCGATCAGTGTTCGTAACTCCTGAATGTCGGCCTCTTCGGTCATCTTTTCAAGAGCCACCATTTCCAGATTGCAGTTCACAAGGAACTGGTTTTCCGGATCGTAAACGTAAGCAATCCCTCCGGACATTCCCGCCGCGAAGTTGCGTCCTGTCGGGCCAAGGACTACGGCTCGACCGCCGGTCATGTATTCGAGGCCGTGATCACCACAGCCTTCGATAACAGCCGTTGCCCCGGAATTTCGTACGCAGAATCGTTCTGCCGCAACACCTCGGAAATACGCTTCCCCGGATGTTGCTCCGTAAAGAGCTACGTTGCCGATAATGATGTTCTTTTCAGGAACGAAGGTCACATCCTTCGGCGGATAGACGATCAAGCGACCGCCCGACAATCCCTTGCCGGCATAGTCGTTCGCATCACCTTCGACTTCAATCGTGATACCATGCACCAGCCACGCACCAACGCTCTGGCCAGCGGATCCCTTCGCCTTGATATGGATCGTGTCAGCAGGAAGTCCGTTGGCTCCGTGAGCCCGGCTGACTTCGTTGCTCAGAATCGTTCCGAACGCACGATCGATGTTCTGGATCGTTGTGTCGATGCGAACATGCTTCTTGTCCTTCAGAGCAGGCTCGCACTTCTGCAGCAATTCCATATCCCGGACATTGTCCAGAGCATGATCCTGGCTGATCGTGCAGTAAGTCTGCACAGCATCATGCGGCTTCTTCGCCGGAGTCAGAATCGGAGACAGGTCAAGCTGACTGGCTTTCCAGTGAGTGACTGTCGAGTCAAGTTCGAGCATGTCGACTCGACCGACCATTTCATTGATCGTACGAAAACCAAGCTCTGCCATGATTTCTCGAGTTTCCTCGGCCACCATGAACAGATAATTCACGACATGCTCTGGCTTGCCCTGGAACTTCTTGCGAAGCACTGGATCCTGAGTTGCGATGCCGACTGGGCACGTATTCAAGTGACACTTCCGCATCATGATACAGCCCAGAGTAATCAGCGGAGCCGTTGCAAAGCCGTACTCTTCCGCACCGAGCATCGTCGCCACAACCACGTCGCGACCTGTCTTGAGCTGTCCATCAGTCTGCAGTCGAACTCGACTTCGCAGATCGTTCATCACCAGCGTCTGGTGAGTTTCTGCAATCCCCAGTTCCCACGGCAAACCCGCGTGCTTGATACTGGTCAGAGGCGATGCTCCGGTACCACCTTCGAAGCCAGAGATCAGAATATTGTCCGCGTGCCCTTTCGCGACACCCGATGCAATCGTTCCGACGCCGACTTCTGACACCAGCTTCACACTGATTCGAGCACGACGGTTCGTGTTCTTCAGGTCGAAGATCAACTGCGACAAGTCTTCGATCGAGTAAATGTCGTGATGCGGCGGAGGACTGATAAGTCCCACACCTTTCGTGGACATACGAGTCTCGGCGATTGTCTTGTCGACCTTGTGACCTGGAAGCTCACCGCCTTCACCAGGTTTCGCTCCCTGAGCAATCTTGATCTGCAATTCGTCGGCATTCGTCAGGTACCAGGAGGTCACACCGAATCGACCGGAGGCAATCTGTGATCGCCGATCGACGAGAATCACCATTCTCCATCGCTCAAACGATATCGTATCGCTCGCCACCTTCCCCGGTATTGCTCTTACCGCCAGTAAGTTCATCGCAATCGCCAGAGACTCGTGAGCATCTGCGGAAATCGAGCCGTAGCTCATCGCACCAGTGCAGAATCGCTTTGCGATTTCGGCAGCAGACTCGACTTCCAGCCAACGGAACCAGATTGCTTTGCGGAACACAACAAAGCCACGCAAATGGCAGGCCGAGCGTTCGGTGACCGCCAGCTTCGAAGGTCTTTGTATGCTGACTTATCGCCGGTTCGAACCGCCTGCGCACAGATTCCAGCCGATTGTGTGTGGATTCCAGGCGTGTTTTTCACCCTGTCGACGCCACGCGTAAAGGCCCTGGTTTGGCAGTTCCTGTGAGATGCTGTCCGGATTCTCCGGGAAGCCCACATGATGTCGCAGCAACGCTTCCTGCGCGAGTACGTTAAAACCCACGCCCTTGATTCGGCTGGATGTTCCAGCAAAGCACAGATTGACGACTTCATCAGCAAGTCCCAGGGCTTCGAAGATCTGCGCGCCCTTGTAGCTCTGCAGAGTTGAAATGCCCATCTTGGCCATGACCTTGAGCATGCCGTGAGCCACACCGGAACGATACGCCGCGATAATGCGGTCATCATCCCAGTCGTCGGTTAGCTTGCCATCAAGGCGAGCCTGTCGCAGAGCATACAGCGCCAGATACGGATTGACCGCGTCAGCTCCGTAGCCGATCAGCAGACAGAAATGATGCACTTCGCGAGCTTCACCGGATTCAACCAGCAGGCCGATCTGAGTTCGCTCTTCGTGTCGCACGAGATGATGATGGACAGCACCGGTGGCCATCAGAGAACTCACAGGCACTCGATCTGCACTGACCTTTCGATCAGACAGGACGATCAGGCTGAAACCATTCTTGATCGCGTCACGAGCTTCCTTGCAGATGCGATCAATTGCAGTTCGCAGCCCGGAAACACCTTCCGACTTTGGATAAGTGATGTCGATGACCTGACACTTCCAGCCTCGATGGTTCACGCCCTTGAGGTTCGCCATCTGATGGTTCGTCAGAATCGGATGAGGCACCGCGAGGCGATGACAGCTTTCCTTCTGAGTATCCAGCAGGTTGGCTTCCGGACCGATGTAGCATTCCAGAGACATGATGACTTCTTCACGGATCGAGTCGATCGGTGGATTCGTCACCTGAGCAAACAGCTGATGGAAATAATCGTACAGCATGCGAGGCTGATCGCTCAGACACGCCAAAGCCGCATCGTTCCCCATCGAACCAATCGGATCCTTGTCCGCTTTGATCAACGGCAGCAGCATAAAGTTCATGGTTTCGGCGGTGTAACCGAACGCTTGCATGCGGCTGAGAAGTTCCTGCCCGGTAAGACGTTCTGACGGTGTCTTCTTCGGCAATTCATCCAGCTGAATTCGTTGTTCCTGAACCCACTGACGATACGGACGGCGTGAGGCCACATCCGACTTCAGTTCCTCATCGTCGATGATTCGGCCCTGTTCGAAGTCGACCAGAAACATACGACCAGGCTGCAGACGTCCCTTGTACAGAACGTTCTGAGGTTCGATATCCAGAACACCCACTTCGCTGGCCATCACAACGCGATCGTCCTTCGTCACGTAGTAGCGGCTTGGACGCAGACCATTTCGGTCCAGAGTCGCCCCGATGTAGTGGCCATCGGTAAAGGAGATCGACGCTGGTCCGTCCCACGGTTCCTGAATCGCCGAGTAGTACTCGTAGAATGCTCGCTTCTCTTCCGGCATCGTCTGATGATTCTGCCATGCTTCCGGCACCATCATCATCACAATTTCCTGCAGCGTGCTGCCGGAGTGATACAACATTTCCAACGCATTATCGAAGCAGCCGGAGTCAGACGTATGCGGTTCAACAATCGGGAAGAGCTTCTTGATGTCTTCGCCGAACAAAGGACTCTTCATCATGCCCTGCCGAGCAAACATCCAGTTCGAGTTGCCCTTCACGGTGTTGATTTCACCGTTGTGCGACATAAACCGCAGTGGCTGAGCACGGTCCCAGCTTGGGAAAGTGTTGGTTGCGAATCGAGAATGCACCATGGCGAGATGCGTATCGTAGTCAGGTGCCTGCAGGTCCTTGAAGAACGGCAGAACCTGGAACGATGTCAGCATGCCCTTGTAAATGATCAGCTTCGTTGACAACGAGCAAACGTAGAACAACAGAGCCTGAGACATCTCGCTGTTGCGAAGTTTGTGGCTGGACAATTTGCGAATAATGAACAGCTGGCGTTCCAGTGCATCCTTGTCGAGACCCGGAGCTCCACCGACAAACAGCATCTCCATGTGAGGCGCACAGGCTCGAGCGGACTTGCCGATGTCGGCTTTGTCGAAATCGACTGGCAGCGGACGCCATCCCAGCAATGTTTGTCCCTGCTGAGCAATAAACTCTTCGACGGTCTTCTTGCAGAAAGCTCGCTGAGTTTCATCCTGCGGGAGGAATACGATCCCGGCGCCGTACTTGCCTGCCTCGGGTAGATCCACCCCGATATCCGACTTGGCAACTCGAGTCAGAAATTTATGAGGCAGAGCCGTCAGCATCCCGGCGCCGTCACCTGTGTTGGATTCGCAGCCACATGCCCCGCGATGATCCATGTGGCGAAGAATTCGGTCAGCGTCATCCACGATCTGATGTGATCGCACCCCTTTGATATTCGCGACGAAGCCCACACCGCAGTTGTCGTGTTCGTTACGAGGGTCGTACAAGCCCGTCGCTTCTGGCGCACCGAAGGAAGGTCGGAACGGAGCTGGATACTGATTACCGCGAATATCTTCCATGTGAGTGATCCTCGTTCAATTGTCTTTCAGACGTTGGCGAGCGGCAGGGAGTTGGCCCTGCGAGCTTACCAGCGACGACACGCAGAGTTACCACCCTGTCGTTC
>JAXMBU010000028.1:0-84748 GCA_046349735.1 Planctomycetaceae bacterium | reverse complement strand
ACGGCCAGCACCTTTGGTGATCACCATAAACTGAATGGTGACCAGAATCAGAAAGATCGTCAGACCGACGACAAGCTCGCCGCCCACGACGTAGTTTCCGAACGCCGTCACGATATGCCCTGCATCGCCTTCGAGCAGAATCAGTCGCGTTGTCGCAACGTTCAGCGACAGGCGATAAAGTGTGAGCAGCAGAAGCAGCGAAGGAAATACCGTCAGCTCGAGAGCCCGCTTCGCACTGAGCGTTACCAGCAGCAGCAACACTGTTGCCGCCAGGTTGGCCGCCAACAGCAAGTCCAGCAGCCACTGCGGCAGCGGAACCAGCATGACCACCAGACCCACGATCATACCGAACGAAAGCAGAGTTTCGCTCTGCTTCATCCAGCTGCCGGTTGGCGTTATGGCGATTGCGGGCGTTGACATAGGTGATCTGAAAACTCAGCAGAAAGTTGGAATTGCGGAAACGAACCGAAAGACTTCAATAGTCCTCAATGAAAACTCAGACTCAGCACTTTGGCGATCAGCTGCCAGCCGTCGACCAGCACAAACAACAGAATCTTGAACGGAGTCGAAATGACCATCGGTGGCATCATCATCATGCCCAGTGACATCAGAATGACGGAGACCACAAGGTCGATCAGAATGAACGGGATGTAGAGACAAAAACCCATGATGAAGGCTGTCTTCAGTTCGCTGATGACATAAGCCGGAATCAGGACATCAAACGGAGTACTTTCGGGACGTTCAATGGTGCTCACATTGGCCATGCGTGCGAACAGAATGATGTCCGTTTTTCGAGTCTGCCGGATCATGAAATCATGCAGCGCAGTGCGGCCTCTGTCCCAGGCGACAGGCCCTTCGATGCTTTGGGCCAGATAGGGGCGAACGGCTTCCTGTTCAATCTTTGTCAGCGTCGGCCCCATGACAAACAGCGTTAAAAACAGCGAGAGACCAAGGACAACCTGAGTTGGCGGAATTTCCTGTGTCGACAGCGCGCGGCGAACAAAAGACAGGACGATCACAATCCGAGTGAACGCCGTCATCGTGACGAGTGCTGCAGAAATCAGAGCCATCCCGCCGAGGAACAAGGCAACCTTGATCTGCGGAGAGAGTCCCTGAAATGCTTCAGACTCGAGGATTTGTTGAACTGTTTGTGCGGAATCCATTCCGACACCCAGACGATTAAAAAGGGTACTTGGCAGGAACTTAGGTTTGCGTTTCAGTGGCAAGAACGGTGAGCTCTGTCCGAGTCTTTGCAGGACGTTCGTAAATCAGAGGCTCGTCGGCTTCCGTCAATTCATCCTGAAAAGACGGCGGCGTCAGAACCAGTTGTTTGATACCGCCGGCATCGAACGCAACTAACGCTCGATGGCCAGCCATTTCGATCAGCGACACGGACCTTCCTGGTCCAAGTGATAGTGTTTCAATGACTCGAGACCGCGAACCCGGAGTCGGTAACAAGCCTCGCTGACGTTGCCAGCGGCGAACTCCAAGGGCCGCCAGGCTGAACAGACACAATGCTATGACAATCCAGGCGACGGCCCGCGAAAGCACCTGCATCGGACTGCTTTCAATGGACACTTCGGCACCACGTTCTCGAATGGCGGCTGCGGTACTGTTTGGCTTCGCTTCATCTCGCAGGTCGAGAAACATGCCAGCTTCGGCAGACGGTTTCAGCGGCACTGAGATATCAGCAGGTGTCTGCTCGGCCGCGTTTGGGGGAGTCGGCTGAAGTTCAGAAATGGCTGCAGATTCACTGAACTCGGTCAGTGCCTTACCTGCGGCTACAGAGCTCTTTGAGGGAGACTCTGTCTTAGGTTCCCATGCCGTCTGCTCAATACTCGACGAATGCTCTTCCCCGTCAGGCGTCATTGTCCCGCCAGCGTTTTCAATCTTCGACTGCGATGTCGGCTGCGAGTCTGAACGCTGATCACTGTAGGTTCGAACTCGAGAAGATGTCACTTCGAACGATTCTGTTTCCTCGTCGACACCGGAGGCCGTTCTCGTGTTTGTTCGATCAGTGCTCTGGCTGCCATTCACAGAAGTCGCTGAACGTGCTGAGCGGACCGCTGAAGAACTCGACGGTGCGTTTCTGCGAGATTCAGGAGTGCTGTCGCCAGAAGAAACCCGCGTTCGCGCTGTGCTCGGCTGAGAACGTTCGATTCCGGCTTGCTGCTCAAGGAATCCTCTGAGCTTTGGATCAATCGCGGATTGAGTCCCGGTGCTTGTTGCTGGGCGTTTTCGAAATTGTCCCGAACCGCTTTGTGACTGCTGGCCCATGGCCGAAGAGTTCAACACAATCGACGTCAAAAGTCCGACTAAAGCAACCAGGATAACAGGCGAAGCCAATCGCGCACCGGGACGATGATTCAGAGTTGAACCCTGAATTCCGCTCGTGCCGGATGCTGATTCGAAAGGCCGCATGGTAAGTTTCTTCCTTGAACTCTGAGAGCGTCTCCTGACGCTCTTTTCTGTGTCGCTTCATCAGCCGCCGGGCGTTAGCCCCCGGTTGCTTTGGGTTTCTGCGCTGAGAACCGGACGCTAACGCGTTCTGGCTAATTGAATCGATGACTAGTTAGCGTCCGGTTCCCTGAAACCCTGTCTACCTTTTCCTCGCGGCCGAAGCGCGAGACGCATCTCGTCCTTCTTCCGCGTTCACAATTTCTGTAATGCGAACGGCAAATCGATCATCAATGACGACCACTTCGCCGCTGGCAATTCTGACACCCTGAGCCATGACGTCGACTGGTTCCGAGACCGCTCGATTCAGTTCGACGACCGCTCCTTCACCTAATTTCAACAGTTCACCGATTGGCATCGTGACTCGACCAATCTCCACAGAGATTTCGATACTCACTTCTGCAAAACGTTCCAGCGGCATAGCCGTGCTGGCTCGAGTTCGCGACACCTGCGGAAACTCCACCGGATGTGCCTCAGGAACGGAGGGATCTCCGCCCGGCATAATCTGGTCGAGCGCCGATTCGGTCGCTTCGAGGGTCTCGGCTGACGGTTCGTTCACGCCTGTCTCCTCAATCTTTCCTGGATGCCAAAATACGGAACCCCTGTCGCTGCCCCAGTCGACAAGGGAAACCTAACCACTGCAGATGTCCGGAAATTCTCGCTTCCAGAGGACTGCCCGATGACTGATCAAGAATCAAAGTGTCGCCCACGGCCAGGTTATTCATGTCGCCCAGAGTCAGAGTGGCTTTGCCAAGACTGACCGACATGGTGACCGGAAGCGTCTCCGCGAGTGCTCGCATCTGTGGTGAAACAGACTGATCAATGGCGGGAGGAATTGCAGATTCGTTGATGCCGATAGAGGCCAGCCCGGCCTGAGGCATCAGCATGACAAATGTTTCTTCGCCGACAGCCGTGTTGATCAGGCCGACGATACGAACAAGATTTTCGCGAGGCTGAAAGACACGGCTGCGCAACGGCCGAACGATGACCTGCTCCATTTCGACGGGCAGCGATCCCACTTCCGGCCAGCCCTGACTAAGGGCACGAGCGATCTCGCCGAACAGCAATTCCACGAGCAGAAAGTTCCGCAGCGGTGAGTGCTGTTCCGGCCACTCCTCGCCAGCGTTCCCAGCATCTCACTGACGACAGTCAGGACGAGCCGATTCGAGAAGGCGACCATGCCGTCAAAGCGATCCGGACCGATCTTCAGGTGAGCCGCATAGCCGGGATCCGGAAGAGTCTGCTGAGCCTTCTGTGCGACCGACGAATCGATGCGAGCTGGCTGCGCCAGAGTTTGATCTCCGGCCAGCGGCTGCCAGTATTCCTGGAGCATCGACGTAGCCGTCGCATTCCATGTGAACA
Source organism: Planctomycetaceae bacterium (assembly GCA_046349735.1). GTDB lineage: Bacteria > Planctomycetota > Planctomycetia > Planctomycetales > Planctomycetaceae > SXXK01. The sequence continues at coordinate 80,929 of JAXMBU010000028.1, read as the reverse complement.
GCGCGCGATTCGCCGAACCGGCCAGACGGCGCGGTGCGGAGAAGTCAACACTGGAGAGTGAATCAGGACTTGTCATTGAACGTTAAACTCTTCAAACAGGACGTCATAAATCTGGTCGTAACCATCAGGGCACAACACACTGTTGAAGTGATCTCGAATTTCTCGACGCAGCCGGTTCTGTCCGGCCGCTCCGCGAAATGTCTTCGATACTCAGGTCCGAAACCTTGCTGAGCAGCCAGTTTCGCAGCACGAATTTCTTGGCATCGACCTTCTTCTTGAATTCTTCTTCAACCGCCTTGGGAATCTGTAGGGTGATCGAGAAGCAAGAACCGTGTGAGGCGGCCTTCGTTCAAATTGACTGCAATGCGTTGATCTTTGTCAGGCTCGCCAAACGGCTGGAAGATTGTTTCTTCATCTTTAGGCTTTCACCTTCACGACTTTGAGGAACTGCCGTGGCCAGCCGTCGCGGCTGGAGTACTGCCGTGGGATTCCTCGACGCTGGTTCTCCGTGTTCGCCTTCGGTTGTTTCTTCAGCATGTTCCGCATCGGCCGGGGCGTGACTTTGTCCCGCCAGCATAAACAGCATCGCGGCATTCCCAGCCCCGCGGCGTCCTCCGACCGCGATCCAGGAACAATGCTGCCACCACAGAAGGTTTTTCGTGACCTTCTGCAGCGGGCGTATTTCCTGTTTAGCATGGTCTGACATGACAACAACTCTTGTTCTGACTGATTAGGTTTTCGTCGGTTCGGTCCATCGAACTGATCTCTCCGACAAACAAAGCAGCCGCCAGCCGTCTATGCGGCTGGCATCTGCCCGTGTCTTCTCAATCGACCGTTGTTCTCGAGGCACATAGTGGATTTGCCGATCAGGTAAACTCTGACGCCTGCGTTGTGTTGACCGGCGAAGGTTCTGTCATACTGAAACAGTGGTGAAACCCCTTAGCGCAGGGAACTTTGTGTGAATGAGGGGAAAACACTCAGCGTTGAGTTCTCAATCGCTGTTGTTCAAATCTTTCGGTCTCGAAACCCTCCGGTTGATGGCTGTGCGTTTTGCGACGGGTCCGAACAGAAAGATGTTGGTACAGAACCATGGAATTCGATCAGGCCCGGGGTGTCGTCGTGGACGGTTGTTAAAGTAGGTCCAGGTCCCTTCTGCCAAAAAGGACTTTCGCCGCAAGGCGAACTCTGTGTGCAATTTGCTGGAGAGGATTGCAGAGGGCATCGGAATTTCGCATGCACCGGTCGCGGCCTGCCGCGAAGTCCCGCCCGGCAGGCGTGACCTACTTGAAGTGCTTATTGTTGGGAACACGCTGAGATTCCTGGTAGACTACCGGCCCGCGAGTATTCCAGTGATCTTGCCCAGCCTCACCATTTCGTGACGTGAGCCCTCCGATGAATCCAAACTTCTTCCGGCGAAATCATTGCAGAATTCGACGCTTCGGATTTTTTTCCAGCCTGTTCTTCGTATTGCTAATCCTGCAGCGGGACGCTGTTGGTCAGCAGGTATCCGGCAAACCGGCGAAGGTCGATTTCAATCGAGACATTCGGCCAATTCTTTCCAATCACTGCTTCCAATGTCATGGCGCCGATGAGGAATCTCGTGCGGCAGATCTGCGATTGGATGTTCGTGAGTCAGCTGTGGAGCATGGTGCGATCGATGTTAACACTCCAGACAAAGAGTTCTCTGTTAGCGAGAATTCTGGCGACGGATCCCGGCTGAGCGAATGCCTCCCGCCGAGACTAACAAGCCTCTGACCGAACAGCAGATCAGCTTGCTCAGACTATGGGTTGCCGAAGGTGCAGAGTATCAGGATCACTGGGCGTTTCGTCGTGTGGAACGACCGGCTGTCCCGGTGATTGAGAACGACACCTGGAGCCGGAACGAGATCGATCGATTTATTCTGAAACGCCTGCAACAGAGCGGACTGCAGCCTTCTCCGGCTGCGGATTCGGCGACATTGATTCGTCGAGCAACCGAGGATGTGCTCGGGTTACTGCCAACGGTGCAAGAGGCAAAGGCCTTCTCCAGAGGATTCTGCTCCGGATGCACGGAGTCGACTGATCAATAGACTTTTGGAGAGTCCTCATTACGGCGAACGCTGGGGCCGTCACTGGCTCGATCAGGCTCGGTATGCGGACTCCAACGGTTACACGATCGACGGACCTCGCGTGATGTGGCCATATCGTGACTGGGTCATCAATGCACTCAATCGAGATGTTCCATTCGATCAGTTTACGATCGAGCAGTTAGCTGGCGATTTGCTTCCAAATGCGACCAAGTCGCAGCTCGTCGCGTCGGCATTTCATCGCAACACGATGATCAACGAAGAAGGCGGCGTGAAGCCCGACCAGTATCGTCACGAAGCCTTGATTGATCGCGTAAACACCACCGGAGCCGTCTGGATGGGGCTGACCATCGGGTGTGCTCAGTGTCATTCGCACAAGTTTGACCCAATCACTCATGATGAGTTTTATCGGCTCTATGCGTTCTTCAACGGTGCTGCAGACGCCAATAGTGCGGGTGAGCTGGTTGAGGTTCGAGCTGATGAAATGTTTGGCTGGTCCGATGCTCAGTTTCAGCAACTGGAAGAATTGCAGACGCTGCAGAAGGAGAAATCACAACTGGAGAAGAATGCGCCGGATCAGCCAAATCTTTCGACTCTGGATTGGCAATGGCAGTCAGCCAAAGTGGCTGCCGTACGCGCTTCGGGCAGTATTATTCTGAAGATTAACCCGGACAGTTCTCTGCTGGTCAAATCGGAACCGAACGCCAACGATGCGTATACAATTACCATTCAGAAACCGGAAGCTGCCGATGCTTCGACGGAGATTACGGCTATTCGCTTGCGAACAATGACAGACCCCAGTCTTCCAAATGGAGGCCCTGGAACGGCCAGCAACGGTAATTTTGTGTTGACAGATTTCTATTTGAAGTCCGGTGTTAATGAACATCGCTTTGCACGAGCCTGGGCGGATCATAGTCAGCCAAAGTATCCGGTTGTGGACGCGATCGATGAGCTGCCAACGACTGGCTGGGCGATCAATGTGGACGACGCACAAAAGGCGGCCGGAGCAAAAATGAATGCTCCCCATGAAGCCATCTTTGCTCTTTCTGACCCCGTCGCATTTACGGATGGAGTTCTGAATGTCCTGATGCGACATGATCTGAACAAGAATTATCTGACCGGGCACTTTGCGATCGATTTTTCGACGGCCCGTGTTTCACTTGATTCGCCGGGAAGTGTGTCGGCGATGCGTCTGGCGGAGATTAAGAAACGCATTGATGAGCTGGAAGCCGCATTGCCCGCCAAGGGAGCGTCCTTCAAACAGATGGTGATGAAAGATCTCGATAAGCCACCGGAGACTTATTTGTTAACTCGCGGTGACTTCCTGAGTCCCGATAAAGATCATGGACCGCTGCAGGCTGGAGTTCCTGCCGCTTTGATGAGCAAGAATTCATCGCCAACGTTTTCGAATCGCCAGGATCTTGCGCTATGGCTGGTGCATCGAGATAATCCGTTGACCGCTAGAGTCACTGTGAATCGTGTCTGGACACGGTACTTTGGACGAGGGCTTGTAGAAACTGAAAACGACTTTGGCTACCAGGGAACTCCGCCGACGCATCCGGAACTTCTTGACTGGCTGGCGGTCGAGTTTATGGAGAATGGGTGGTCATTGAAGCATCTGCATCGCACCATTCTGAACTCAGCGACCTATCGCCAGAGTTCTCAGTTGTCGCGGGAGAATCACCTGGCAATGACAGTAGACCCGGACAATTATCTGCTGTCACGTCAGACTCGTTTTCGAGTTGAGGCGGAGATTGTGCGTGACCTTGCTGTCGTGGCGAGCGGATTGTTTTCCGGAAAGGAAGTCGGCGGCCCCAGCGGCTCTGCCTCAGCCCGACGGCATTTATGATTTCGCAGAACAAAAAGGACTGGCCGACATCAACGGGGCCTGATCGATATCGCCGCACGATGTACACGATGTTTCATCAGAAGTGCTCCGTATCCGTTGTTGCAGACTTTCGATGCGGCGGATTTTAGTACCGTGTGTACTCGCCGATCGCGTTCAGGAATACTCCGTACAGTCGTTGACCGTCGCCAATGACAAGGTGTTTACGGAACTGGCCGAGGGGCTTGCGAGGCGGACTTTAGCTGCTTCCGAATTGACGACTGATAAAGATCGTTGCCGGCAGATGTTTGTAACCTGCCTGACTCGAGAACCGTCGTCGCGTGAAGTCGAGGTTCTGGAGGATTTTTTGAGCCGTGAGCTGTCTCGATTTGTCTCCGCTTCGGAGGAGGCCGCTAAGTTTGTTGCTCGGACTGAAACCGATCCACCGGTCGAGACGTTGGCCGCCTGGACCAGCGTAGCCCGGGCGCTGTTCAACACGGATGAATTTTTGATGCGGAATTGAGCGGTGTTTTCCGATGATCAGCCGGAACGCGTTAGCGTCCGGTTTTCGCTGCTTCAAGTCCGTGCGAAGACCGGAGAGGCTATGAATTTATTCGTAGGACGGCCTTTTGAGGCCGTCGTTGCCACAAAAGCAGGTGCGATTTCGATGCCCTGAAAAGGGCGTCCCACCTCAATTCACACCTCGAAGGGCTCGTCCGCTTACGCTTCGAATCGAGAGTCCGGCGAAGCCGAAAAGCCAACAGAAGTCGGCACGACGAAGTGCACTCAGAGGCCGCCGGAAGTGTGCCAAAGCCGGGATTCCTGTTGTGCTGATTCGCAATGCGGGGTAAAACGTGCGAGATTCAGTGGTCCTCACCACCACTGTTTTCAGTGACCAGGAAGTCACCGCGTGGAGTTCAGAGCGTGTCCGTGTTGCCGAACCAGGGATTTCAGTCGGGCGATCTTGTCGTCTATACCGTCACAAAACAAAGTCCTCACCCGGGGCCGCGCGCTCGTTCTGTGCATCCTGCGGAGTTAGGCGAAGACTATTCTTACGTTGTCGACAAGTTTTGGATGGTGGTTGGACCTGCTCCCGGCAACAAGCTCACAATCGTGACGCGGAAAGGGAAGACTCGCGTTGTCGATGCGACGGATCCGCTGCTGCGAAAAGCCAACTGGTGGCAGAAATTTCGCTACCGAGATCGCTTCCCGAGCATCGAGATTCTGCAGACCGTGAATGCTCACGGCGAGACCTCGCAGGCATAGCCGGTTGGCGATGTTACTTCGTTGTTCTTTATCGTAGTGCTGACCTCAGTCGGAAGCGTTGGGTTGAACGCGAAATCAGGTGCGTGAGCGTAGCCAGTGGAACTCCCTGCGGTTAATCCTGAAAGGATTTAAGAGAGTAGCCGGCGGTCGCCGACTGGCGCACCGCCGGTGACTGAACATGAAGAAGACTCATCCCGAAGGGATGACAGAAACCGCGATTCTGGCACCCGTTTCAGTGTGCAATCGCAGGCTTCAGTACGAACCGGTGGTTGCGCAGCGCTGACCACCGGTCACCCTCCGAAACCGCTTCACGGTGAATCGCAGCAATCTTCCCCCGGGCCGAAAACTGCGGTTACACCTTGCGATGCTGGGCCGCACACTCTATTTCGCGTGGAGTCCATTGTTGCTCAAAGTCAAAACACATACTGGCTGAAGCCAGCACTACAACTGGCACTACGTTTGGGACACTTCCGGGACACTTCACAAATTCCTGACATCCGCGTATGTGATGATTAGACAGGGGTTTGCAGTTTCGGGGCCGTCGCTGTCGGGACCGGTTTGAGTGAACTCGCTGCGGAATGCGGAAAAGCTGATTTGCAGTTCGGTTGACCTGAGTATCATGCCACAATGCTGACGGTGGTCTTTTCGAATTCTGCTGGCTGGTCGCCCGGATGAAACGTCGTTCCCTGATTCTCATGATCCTGATCGTGCTGCTCCCCGTCAGTCTGCTGACTTGGCTTGGGGTTCGCATGGCGCGGGATGAGCAGTCGGTCACACAGCAGCGATTTCGCAGTGTGATGCAACAAAGGCTGGACGACGTCAATCGGCAGGTCGCATTGCGGTTTGAGGAATCTCAGCGGCGACTTCATCAGATCACCTCTGTGGATGATTTTGACCTGCCGTTGCTGCGGGAAGTTGTGCGGTCTGAGCCGCAGGTGACACAGTTATTTGTGCTTTCTCCCGACGGTCGGCTGATGTATCCGAACCCGGCCGGTGTCCTGAACGGGTCTGAGCTGACATTTCTGAATCAGGCCGCCAGAATGTTTACTCAGTGGGATCTCCAGAACGCCATTGCGCGGACGGAAGCCGGCGTTGGTGGTGATCGCTCTGCCATCGCGATGTCTGGAGGTGCCGGTGGAGCATTTCGCTCGGAAGTCGAACAGCGGCAATCTCGTTCGCAGCAGCAAGCAGATCCGTCCTATGGGTCTTCGGAGAATATTCTGAACGATCAGGTAGCGGGAGGTCCATTCCCTGCAGAATCGCAAGCGATCCAACAGCAGGCGGCTCCGATGGTGGCTGATGCAACTCAGGCTCCGAGCGCCTTGGAGGAACTTGTCGCAGCGATTAAGTCCGTCAAAAGAGCTGGGGCAGAAAAGAACTTGACGAATTCGGATTCTGCGGTTGTGGATGAGAATGCCAGCCCCAGTGTCAGGATGGCTGCTCCGCCGGGGAATTCTGTTCGATCAAAAGCAGAAGTGTCGCAGCAGCCCGCTCCTTCCGAGCCGTTGAACGCCGCGACTCCGGCCATGTCCGAGGGGGCTCGCGGTGACTTGAGGCCACCTGCAGCGAGAAGTGCCAGAACGGGCCCAGCGACCGGAACTGCCGAAGAGACGCAGGCAACAACTCAAGCCGCAGCAGCGGCCGCACCACAGCAGAACGAGCCGGTGGTAGACGCCGCTGATCCGGCGATGGACTCTGGAGAATTGCCATCACCGATGTCCGTGGAGTCCGCAAATAATGGTTTGGAGCTGGCCGCACCGCAGATGGCTGCCCCCGAGTTCTCGCCTCGAGCCGAGACTCGAGAGCAGCCGGCTCCGTTTTGCCTTCCAATGGCTGGTTTGTGTGGTACTGGGATCGAGGACTCAACCTGATCTACTGGCAACGCAGGCCGTCGGGCCATATTGTCGGTGCTGCCCTCGAGAGGGCTCGATGGATTTCGGACTTGATCTCCTGGTTGCCGGAGACCGATCGTTCTGCTTCGAAACTGGAATCGTCCGATGTTCAGACGGCGTTTCGAGTGCTGAGTTCATCGTCGGAGGTTGTCTATGAATGGGGCGACGATGTCCCGACAGATGCAATGCCCTTTTGTGAAGCTCCTGTCGCGGCGCCTCTGGCTTCCTGGCGACTGCAATGCTTTATTCCGCCCGATCAAATTGCCACGGGTGGTGGCCGAAGTGCGTATTTGGGTTTCGCGGCTGGCCTTGGTGCGTTTGCGATCACGCTGACTTCGCTGGCGTGGTTACTGTATCGAGATTACTCGCGGGACATGCGGGAAGCATCGCAGCAGGTCAGCTTTGTGAATCAGGTGTCGCATGAGCTCAAGACGCCGCTGACGAATATTCGACTCTATGCCGATCTGCTGGAACATGATCTGGAACAGGTCGAAGCTGATCAGTCGGAAAAGCCTTTGCGAAGACTGGAAGTGATTTCATCGGAAGCGCAGCGATTGAGTCGCCTGATTGGTAACGTGCTGACGTTTGCTCGACAGCAGCGAAAGACGCTTCAACTGCATCCGGTTTCAGTCAATGTGATCGAACTGGTGCGACAGATTGCCGATCGGTTCACTCCGTCATTGCAGAACCACGGGATTGAGATTCAGGTCAGTGGCGAGCCTGGCAATGATCTGTGGCTGGATCCGGACTTCGTCGAACAGATTCTGGGCAACCTGATCAGTAACGTGGAGAAGTACGCGGCAACGGGGAGACATCTTGAGATTCGAGTCGCGGTCAGTTCGGAGTTTGCCACGATCGATGTCATCGATGCCGGGCCCGGGATTCCGGCTGCTCATCGAGCCAGCGTCTTCCAGCCCTTTTCACGGCTCAGCAGTGACCTGCGAGCGTCAACCGGAACGGGGATTGGATTATCGATCACTCGTGAGCTGGCTCGCCTGCATGGTGGCGACGTTGAGCTGAAGGACTCGGCCGCCGGATGCTGGTTTCAGGTGAGACTCAAGTCTCAGAGATGATCGCAATGCTCAGCGCATGCCTGTATTTTGCGGGCCGATGTTGCGAATTGCGACCTTCTCAACCTGACGCGTTAGTTTTGAAGTTCTGCATTTTCAGGCCCGGAGGGTCGACAAATCCAATGCCGGTGGCGTGAGCCACCGGTATTCGAGCATAAGGACTCTGAGGCCCGGAGGGTCGACACAAGGGCGGAAGTGTCGGCCCTTCAGGCCTCAATCTCAGTGTTTTTTGCAGTCCGCCGGCTCACGCCACCGGCAGAGGATGTGCCGGGCTTCCAGCCCTGACCAAAATGCGCAACTTCAAGACTGAAACATCGGGTTGTGATAAAGGCCAACGGACGGCCCTATCTGAGCCGGTTGCATTTGCTCCGGTCGCGGTACGCAATGCAGGCTGGATCCGGTGCCAGTTATTCCGGTTGTGACGTTTTTTGCAAATGAATGATTGTGCGAACAGTGTCGTTTCAAAATTGCACGCATGTGGCGAACCGACACCGACCTGGTTGGAAATAGCAACCTAACGTTGAGAGATCCCCTCTATCGCTTCGAGCAGTGTGTCACCACGGACTGGAGACACAGGCCGGACAAAGAATTTTGTCCGGATCCTCACTGTTACGAGAGCAAGCACAGCACTCCGTTCTTTTCTCAACCCTGCCCTTCTATGCACAGGCGCAGCGGTTGCCGCACAAATCGTGAGGGGATAGTACATGGCTCGTAATACTTCGGGCTCATTGTTGGTTGTTGACGACGATCGCTACATTCAGGCGGCGATGGCCGACTATCTGCGAAGTCTGGGACATCGCACCGAAACCGCTTCAACGTGTAATGAAGCGATTGAACGCATGGAAGAGTTTCCCTTTGAAGTCGTCGTCTGCGATGTGAATCTTCCAGACAAAGATGGCTTCCAGCTTCTGCAGTGGGCTCGCGAGAATTCACCGGAAACATCCATCATTCTGCTGACAGGGTTCGGCACCATCGAAAGCGCTGTGGAAGCGATTCGCATGGGAGCCTTTGATTACCTGACCAAGCCCGTCATTGATGAAGAACTCCGCTTCTCCATCGAACGAGCGATCGGTCAGCGGTCGATTATCGAAGAAAACAAGAAGCTGAAAGCTCAGCTGACTCAGCGTTACGGTCTCTCCAGCATCATCGGCAAAGATTACAAGATGCTGCGGATGTTTGAGTTGATCGAAAGTGTCGCTGATACTCGAACAACCGTGTTGATTCTGGGTGAGAGCGGAACCGGTAAGACTATGACGGCTCGGTCCGTTCATCAGCTCAGTAATCGACGCGACAAGCCGTTTGTGGAAGTTGCCTGTGGTGCACTTCCGGAAACGCTGCTGGAAAGCGAACTGTTCGGACACGTTGCGGGGGCCTTTACCGGGGCATCTCATGACAAAATCGGGAAGTTCCTGCAGGCTGACGGTGGCACGCTGTTCCTGGACGAAATTGCAACAGCCTCCCCTTCACTGCAGGTTAAGCTGCTGAGAGTTCTGCAGGATCGCGAGTTCGAACCTGTCGGTGGCAACGTAACCCATAAGGTTGATGTGCGACTCGTTCTGGCAACAAATGAGAACCTGGAAGAGTGCGTCAAGAAGGGCACCTTCCGCGAAGACCTGTACTATCGTATCAACGTGATTACGCTGACTCAGCCACCGTTGCGTGACCGAATTGGTGACATCCCGCTGCTGGCCGATCACTATCTGCAAATGTTCAACGAGCAGACCGGACGAAAGCTAACCGGCATCGATGAAATGGCCATGCAGGCTCTGCAGCATTACCACTGGCCAGGTAACGTTCGCGAAATGGTTAACGTGATTGAACGAGCGGTCGTGCTCAGCCGTGACACGAAAGTCACAGTCGCAGATCTGCCAGAGAAGTTATTCGCAAATCACGAGCACCGGGCCAACATCGAAGCTCAGCTTGGTGGTGCGTCACTCAAGGTGGCCCTGACAGAACCAGAACGTCACCTGATTATCCAGGCCCTGGAAACCAGCGGCTGGAATCGTCAGAAGACCGCGAAAGCACTGGGTATCAACCGCACAACGTTGTACAAGAAGATGAAGCGTTACGATATCGACTTCGAATCAGTCTACAAACACATCTGACAGCAGGCTCCAAACGAGCCTCATCAGATTGTTGAGTCAAACGGACCTTCCCGCCTAAAAGCCCCTGTCACGTGTTCTTCGTGCCAGGGGCTTTTTTCGTTGGTGAGCAGTTATTTCAGAGCTTCCATTCCTGATGGAGTTGCCAAATGGAGCGTTTCATCGGTTCTCGTGGACTTTTTCAGACAATTTTCTTCCAGTGATGAATCACTGGGGCAGACGGTCATTCAATCGCTGACACCTTTCCGATTGCCGTCTTCTTTTAGCCCTCTCTTTGTTCCTGTCGTGCCTCTATCCACAAACACGATTGTCTGCCTGTCGTTCGTTCGGGACCTTCCCATGCCGCAACGACTATCGCTGTCCAATTGCCTACAACTTCCGTCCTGAAAAGGAGATGTTTCGACACCGCATCGCGCGAACCTCTGGTGCCCTGCCTTTTGATCATGTGAATGAATCATTTTTCATCAATGGAGGCGGATCATGTCGCAATGTCGAGTCCCCTGGTTAGTCAGATTGTTATACACGCACAACCCGTTCTATCTGATCAGTGCCTGCCTGTTTGTTTACGGGTTGAAGTTGCTGTTCCGCGCTGGCAACTCCGCTGTGCTTTTTCAACGAGGTACCGTTGAGTACATGTCGCCGACAGGGCTCATGGGAAGTCTTGCAGCCGTGACCTTATTAATGGCTGTGACCGCGGTCTTGATCGTGCGACTGGGAAAAGTCTGGGAAGATGCCCGGTCGCTGGTGCTGATTGTACTTTTGATGCTGCTGGCGATTTCGGTCAGTCTGGATGAGTTGCTGTCGATGGCCTCCGAACAGGAAAAAGGCCTTTTGGAAATTGGCGGCATGGTCCTGTCCGGCGCTGCAATCGCGGTTGGAATGGTCGAACTCCTGATTCGCGGACTGCAGGTGCGATTGTCGTGGCTTTGGCGCGGACCGCTGTATTTGCTGTTGACTCTGTTCTTTGGCTGGCCGCTGCTGTTGCTGCCCGAAATCATGCCATTCGATAGCGCTCAGGTGCAAACTCTGATCGCAGTGTTTCCGACAGCGGCGGCTTTGGTTTCTCTGCTGCTGCTTCCCGGAATTCGTCGCGGATCAGCCTCTGTGAAAAATAACGGAACGCCGTGGACCTGGCCGTGGCTGCCGTGGACGCCGTTTGTTTTCCTCGCGGTCGCCATCTGCTTCCGATCTTACTCACTGACGATCTCGTTTGATGCACCCGACGGAAACGCTTCTTTCTGGGATACGATCTTTGGATTGTACCTGCTTGTTCCTCTTGCCCTGGCCGTGATCGTCTTGCTGCTTGAAATCGGAATCGTTGAGAAACGCCCGCAGATGTGTTCCACCGTGCTGACCTGCTCTCCGGTGTTGATGCTAATGGCGTGGCCCTGGGCAGTTCCCTGGAGTCGCCTGCCTTCGTATTATCGCTTTGCCACGGAGTTTTCAAACTCTTATGGTTCCCCCGTTTTCCTCACGCTCGTCGCTTTGCTTGTGATCTCTGCATGGGCGTGGCGACGAGGAGTTGCTCGTGGAGAATCCATGACCTGGGGTTTTCTGCTGCTGGCCACTCTTGTCGGGCCAGGAACTTTAATTCACCCTTATGCCCCGCTCTTTGCCGACCAGTTTCAGGTGCTTCCGGTGATGATGCTCGCTTCGCTGAAATTGGCGAGTGCGTTCTATCGCAATCGAACTGGCGATCTCCTGACAGGCCTGGTGATCTTTGCACTGCTGCCAATGCTTGTGAAACTTCCTCAGGCTTTGCTGCCGTGGAAATCTTTCCTCAGCCTGCACCTCGCGTATGTCGCCGTTCTGATCGTGGCCAGGTTTCGAATCGATCAGGCTGAGTGGCGTCGAACTAGTGCTGTGTTCCTTCTGGCCACCTTGATCATTGGGCTTGTCATGTTGATTCGTCGGCATGAATCTCCGATTGTTCTGGCCATATATTTTGTGACCGTCACCATGTTCGCAGCGATGTGTTATCGCTGGCTGAACGAACGCTGGTATCTTGTTGTTACAGTGCTGAACTGTTGTGCCGGCCTCGTTGGTGGATTCGTCGGAGCATTCTGGACACTCTCGACCACACACATGGAGAGCGGAATGCGGCAGGTGATCTTTGGAGGCATCAGCTTTCTGGCGGCGGTTATAATCAGCATTCTGAAGACAGATGTCGGCAGAAGGCTGAAGCTTCGGCTGGCACAAACAAGACGCGTCGTTCTGGAGTGGATTTTTGAGTCGAATCTTCAAGGCGTTCCCAAGTCTCCCCCTTCGGCCTCGTGCCGATGGTAAGATGGTTTGGCGAACAGAAAAGCAGCCATACTCGACCTCCCTGCAAATTCTGGTTCTGGTTTCCAAACGCTTCACCACTCAGGCAAGCTGAGTGACGTCAACGAACAAGGCTGAGGACAGTCGAACGACTGTCAATTGCGCGCAAAAACACACCTGGTGCGAGGGATCGCGCCAGGTGTGTCAGGTTGACTGTCTCGGCAATTAAAGCAGATTCACAACTTTATCGGCCAAACCTTTTTCACCGAGGAAGACGTTGAGCTTCCCGGCGGCAGCAATCTTTTCCAGAACTTCCAGTTCTCGCAGCCGCATCAAAACCGGATTGTCAGCCAGCAGTTTGGCCGTGTTGGCTTGTGATCGCATGGCAGCCGTTTCTTCACGACGTGAGATCAGATTGGCTTCGGCCGCTTTGCGAGCTTCCGTAACTCGATTCATCAGATCCTTCATGTCGCCAGGAAGAATGATGTCTCGAATCCCGACCGATGCGATCGCCAGTCCAAGTTCTGCCGCACGTCGCGCGACATTGGTTTCAATGTCTTTCGCAACCACATCCTTGTCGGACAGAAACGTATCCAGTTCTCGAGTACCAATAACGGCTCGCAGAACCAGCTGCGTTTCTCTGTACAGAGCCTGACGGACGTCATCAGTCTGGCTGACGGCCTTGCGAGCATCCACGATCCGGTACGTGACCACCGCATTCAGACGCAGAGTCACTTTATCGGACGTCATGATGTCCTGTCCGCCGACATCAACCATCGTTTCACGCAGATCAACTTCGACGACGCGAGAATCTGACTGTCCCTTCCAGAACGCGTACAGCCCTGACGTCAATGTGTCGATGTAGCGACCGTCGATGAAAAGCACTCCGACGCGATCTCGTTCAACCGTGCAGACATCAAGCACTCGCTGCGCCAAAGGCGAACGAGCAATCACCTTGAGTTCCTGATGGTCGAAACGAACATTCCTTGCATCCACAATTTCGACTCGTACATTCTTCTGGCCCGTCCAGTACGCGTAGAGCCCTGAAGGCAGGATATGGCTGAATCGGTTCTCGATCCAAACCAGAGCTCGTTCGTGGTCTTTCAGGTCAAGGACGACAGCTCGACCAGTCAATGCGCCGGACTTTACGATCAAATCCAGCTTTTCATGAGTCAGCCATGGTTCCCGCTGAGACACGATATCGACACGGATTCTTCCGAGCCCATCGAAGTAATTGTGGGTGCCCGGTTCGACGAGCCCCTTGAATTCACCGTCGCGAAACAGCAGCCCAATTTCCCAGGTCCGAACTTTAACACGCTTAATGAAGAACATGATTTCCTCCCCGAGCTGATCGCTCGGTTCTCTTTGTCTTCGCCTCTGATTGGCGAAGATCTTCAGTCGTATCGCCGTGGATACGAAACAATAAAACACCATTGGAAGACAGATCATCCGCAGATCACGTGGATAATCACGGAGTGCGTTTGAGTGGACGAGGTTCAGCAGTGTCGACTGACTCGTGGAATGAGCTGGCAGCGATGAGCCGCAGGGGGCCGCATCGTTTCTTGCTCATCATTGATGACAGTGTCGGCTTCTGAACGTTGAACGCGGTATCTGCGCACTGCAGAGCGATCTTCCACGCTGCCGGAGCAACGCTGACCTGAAATCCACAAGGTGGTTCCTGATTGCGAATGTTTCGGCCGATCGACGAGATGACTGCCTTCCTTTGGTTATTGTGGGCGTAAGCAACGCCTCCGACGTGAAGGGTCGGTGTTGGTCTCCAGCCAACTCGTTTGGGATGGTGCAGGATTCGAACCTGCGACTGCCAGATTCTGAATCTGGTGCTCTACCGCTGAGCTTACCGTCGTCGATGCTGCCAGTCAGAAACCATAAACAGAACATGCAGGAGCAAACCTGAGCGTCATTGAAGTGACGATCTCAAGGTCACCTGAACGCTGCTGGAAAGCAACATCGATGAATCAAGTCACTGGACATCGCCAGATCTTTGATGGTTCTCTGATTTATCGCAAAGATCTGAAGGACAGCTGTAAGTTCTGACGCAAAGAGGTTTCAGGTTTGACGTGAGGCCGCATACGCTGGAGCGAACGACGTCGACTGATGTGGTTCACCGCAGAAGATGTGCTTGCTGTCACTTCGCGCGTCCCTTTAGAATATCAAAGGAATGGACTTAGCGAGCGAAATGGCGCTGCTCACCGGTGATTGGGTCCCCAATCTCGAAGAAACACCGGCGGCAACGCCGTACCGCTCACAAAAATGTATCCGATCGAATTCTCTCTCGTGTGGAGATTGCAATTAAGAACTCGCTCTTGCCAAAGGATGTCTTTCGCCACGACGATGCGGCACGAGCGGACATCGGCATCGTGATGGGGTCTCCCGACGCGGAACATCTGCGTCAGAGAATTGCGGCCTGGATCACTCTCTTCAAAGCTGGCAGTTCCGAAACTCACTGTCGCGGCGATGGCCGAGAAGGATTCCCTACAAAAATCTGAAGCCGTGCGGATGAAAGAGTTTGCCGTGAAGTCTGGCATCGCCGAGACTTCCATCATCATCGAAGAGCACTGGCCATGATCCATTGAGAGGCGAAAGCTTGTGGTCGCTTGCTGAAGTCAGACAGTAGCTTGCAGTCGGTGAGGTCGGCCATTCTTGTGTCCTCTGCGTGGCACTTGCTGCGGATGTATATCGTGATGAAGCGTTATGTACCCAACAAAGTTACTCTCTATTGTCATGCGGCCACTGAAGGTGTGACAGCCAGCAATTGGCAGACTTCCCCGCAAAATCGAGCGATCGTCGAGAACGAACTGCGGCTGATCGAAAAACTACCCAAAACCGGTTTTTCGCTGAAATAGCGGCTTTGAATCCAGGGCGTTAAGGATCCGCGGAACATGCCAATCAGTGCAATCGACCATTTGGTGGTAACGGCGGCGAACCTGGCTGTCGGCATTGACTATGTCGAACAGACGCTTGAATGCAAAATGCAGTCCGGTGGCCAGCACCCCCGCATGGGAACCCATAACGCGCTACTGAAACTTGGTGACCAGAGCTATCTGGAAGTCATCGCGATCGACCCGAATGCGGCTCACCCTCAAAGACCTCGTTGGTTCGAACTGGATACTCTTGCAGCCAACAAGCGCCTCGATTGGCCGGATGGGTGATGCGAACAACGGACATTCAGAGAGTTGCTCAGTTGGCACAATTGAACGTTGGTCCTGTCGTGGAGATGAGTCGAGGGACGCTTGAATGGCAAATCACAATTCCCGTCGACGGACGACTTGGCTGTGATGGTATCGCGCCATCTGTCATCCAATGGAAGGGCGAAATACATCCTGCGTCACGGCTTTCCGATTCGAATATCTCTCTGGTCAGACTTGAAGCTCGGCATCCGCAAGCCAGAAAGATCAATGACTGGCTGGCAAACGCTGGCTTCGAGGGAACTCTGAATCTTCAGGCTCCGGCGGATGGCACCAGCATCGAATTCACCGCGTTACTGCAAACTCCAAAAGGCGTTGTTCGTTTCTGTTGAGATCGCGGGACGTCACCGAAATTGCTCTTGTAGTCCGCTGACTTATGCACAAATGCTTATCCGTCAAAAAAACGTCCCGAGCATCCACATTCAGGACCTGAAGTCCACACGAGAACGCCGCAACTGGATTCGACCTGTGACTGTGACCTCGAATAACGAAGACGACCTTCTTCTCTTCGAGCAGTTTCTTAAACGGAGGCGACATTGTCTTTCTGCGCAAACAACATGAAGTCTGATGAGATTCCCTTCAAGCAGTAAGAAAACGTCACATACCGCAGCAGCGAACGACCATCGGTATCGCTGCAATGGTCTCCGAGCGAGTGATAACGTTCTACTCTTCCTGCGCCGACTTCCGCTTCTTCTTGGCCACCTTCTTGGCGGCTCCGGCGGCTTTCTTGGCGACCTTCTTTGTGAAGGCACCTTTCTTTCCGGGTTTGCCGCCGCCTTTGCTGATCTTGTCGGCGATCCACTGCACAGCCTGCTCCAGAGTTACCGTCGAGATATCCGTATCCTTCGGAATCGTGGCATTGGTAGTCGTATGTTTGATGTAAGGACCGAACTTGCCTTCGAAGATCTGAATCGGACTCTTGTCTTCGGGATGGTTGCCAGGTCGCGCTTGCGAGTCGGGGCGGCTCGCTTCTTTGTGTTCCGCAACATCTCGACGGCGGCATCCATCGTGATGTCCAGGACGTTGTAAGTTTCGCCGTTGAACTCGTAAGTATGTGTCTTCTTGTCGAAGCTCCCGAAGACCTTGTCGTGAGTCACGTACGGCCCAAATCGGCCGATGCCCGCGTTGACAACTTTCTCGGTCAGTGGATGTTTGCCGATACGTCGCGGAAGAGCCAGCAGGGCCATGGCGGTGGGCAGATCGATCGACAGCGGATCAAAGCAGTTCGGGATGCTGCAGCGTTTTGGTTTTGGAGTTTCCTCCGTCACTTCGCCAAGCTGCAGATAAGGCCCGAACGGGCCACGCATCTGATAGATCGCCAGGCCTTCCTCCGGATGCATGCCGATTGCCTGCGGGCCGCGCTGCTTTTCTTCGATCAGACGATCGGCGACTGCATTCGTAATCTCCCCAGGAGCGATGCTGTCAGGAATCGACGCGGTCAGCTTCTCTTCGCCCTGAGTCTTTTCGAAGTACGGACCATAGCGGCCAACTCGTACTGCCGCATCGAGACCGTCGATCTGCAACGTGCAGGCTTCGCGAGGATCAATGTCACCCTTCGCGCTGCTTGACCTGTTCGTCGAGCCCGTCTTTGCCTGCGTAGAATTTGCGGAGATACGGCAGCCGATCGGCGGCACCCGTCGCAATATCGTCCAGAGTCTGTTCCATTCCCGCAGTGAAACCGAAGTCCACCAGATTCGAGAAGTATCCTTCCAGCAACTTCGTGACCGCCATAGCTGTGAACGTCGGCACAAGCTGATTCCCATTCTTACGGACGTAACCACGATCCTGAATCGTGCTCAGAATGCTCGCGTAAGTACTCGGGCGACCAATGCCTTCCGATTCCAGGGACTTCACCAGTGTGGCTTCGGTGAAACGAGCTGGCGGCTTGGTTTCGTGGGAAATCGCGTCAACGTTTTGACAATCGACTTTGTCTTTTTCGGCCAGAGGAGGCAGTGGCGAATCCTGATCTTCGATGGCCGCATCCGGATCATCGGAGCCTTCAACATACGCACGGAAGAAGCCCGCGAACTCCACCGTTCGGCCGCTGGCACGGAATTCTGCATCGGCCACAGTGATTGTGACTGTGTCAAATCGCAGCAAGGCGTCAGCCATCTGAGTCGCCATCGTGCGTTTCCAGATCATCTGGTACAGCTTGTATTCGCCACCACTCAGGCCGATCTCATCGGCCGTCTTCATTTCCGTACCAGCCGGTCGAATCGCTTCGTGTGCCTCCTGAGCCCCCTTGGACTTGTTCGTGAACTGGCGTGGTGATGGGCTGAGGAAATTTTTGCCGTAGAGATCATCCACTTTGGACCGCGCGGCTGCGATCGCTTCACCGCTAAGGCTGACGCTGTCGGTTCGCATGTAAGTGATGTGACCATCTTCATACAGACGCTGAGCTGTCTGCATGGTCTGACGCGCCGTCATGCCCAGCTTGCGATTGGATTCCTGCTGGAGGGTACTCGTTGTAAATGGAGGATAGGGGCGACGAACCTGTTGCTTCTGTTCGATGTTGGAAACCGTCCACGGATTGGAACGGACTTTCTCCAGCAGCGCTTTTGCCTGACTCTCCTGCAGAAGCAGAACATCCGAGCCATCTTTCAGGCGTCCTGTTGATTCATCAAAATCCCGTCCAGACGCGATACGTTTGCCGCCGAGCGTCTGAAGGACCGCTTCGAACGCCCCTCCGGTTTTTGCCTGAAGAGCCGCTTTGAGGTCCCAGAACGTCCCGCTGCGGAATTTCATGCGTTCGATTTCACGCATGACCAGCAGACGAACGGCAACGCTTTGGACTCGCCCGGCGGACAAACCACGAGCGATCTTTTTCCAAAGCAGAGGGCTGAGGGTGTAGCCGTAAAGTCGGTCGACGACTCGGCGAGTTTCCTGAGCCTGGACGAGGTTTTCATCCAGTTGCCGAGTGTTCTTGATGGCTTCAAGGATCGCCGGTTTTGTGATTTCTGAGAATACCATGCGGCTGACAGGCACGGACGGCTTCAGAACCTGAACCAGATGCCAGCCGATACTTTCCCCTTCGCGGTCTTCGTCGGTCGCCAGAACCAGTTCGCGAACCTTCTTCAGAGAATCTTTCAGCTCGGCAATCAGTTTTTTTCGGTCCGGACTGATCACATAGAGCGGATCGAAGTCGTTATCGACGTTCACCCCCAAAGTCGACCACGACTCTTTTTTGAGTTCTGCCGGGATTTCCTTCGCGCTGGACGGCAGGTCGCGAATATGGCCCATGCTGGCCTTAACGATGTAATCGTCTCCCAGAAAGCCTGCGATTTTCTTGGCTTTCGCGGGCGATTCGACGATCACAAGTGCTTTTTTCTGGGATGCCATGAACGACTAACTTTGGTTTCAAAACTGGACAGGAACGGCAGGCTTCGAGAAGCTTGAGATTCAGATAAGGAGGACGGAACGTGACAGCGGGAGGCAAAGAAGTCAAGAAACTTCGGGGTGCCTCATCCTTGAACTGAGGGGAAGTCGGACTTCAGTTGACCTTGTCTGTCCCCTCCCGACGGCTAGAATCCGCGACTCCCGTCGGTTCGGGCGGTTTGTTGATTTTGTTTTGTAGATCAGCCAAAAGGCGTCAGGCCATTGGTGTGGAATGAGTGAGCGGAATGGCGCTAGCCACCGGTGACTGTCTGTCAAAAGACGGGAAAACATCGGCGGCTAGCGCCGTACCGCTCACAGAAAAATTCTTGAGCCAACAGCATTGACGCTTTCCGGCTGACAAGATCAACAGACCTTTCGGGTGATGGGATAAAACATTCTTCAGACCTCTGTCAAGTGATCAGGTCGAAGGTCAGAACAAGAAACCTCCAAACGGTACGAGCGTCCCGACATGAGTTCTCCATTTACTTTCTTCCGTCGAAATCAGCACGTATGGATGGTGGCAATCGTCATCCTTTCGATGATGGCCTTCACTCTGGACGCCGTGTTTTCTCAGGAGGGCTCGCACTTCGTGATGCTGGGCGTGCTCATCGGCGGAATCGTGTTTGCCTTTGCTGGCGTCAGCACTGGACGCTGGTTGCAGTACGGCATTGCCGGAGCTGTCCTTGGCGGTGTCAGCGGTTTTGTTCTGCCAGAATTGATCAGTCCCGCAAATGCCGTGATTCGTACTTCAACGCTGGGGACATTTGACGAGCGTCGGATTGCCGACCTGATGTTGAAGCGAAACGTCGCCAACGGCTTTATGTTTCAGGCGTTCGAAAAGACGATTGGCCCCGGAATGGGCCGATTTGCTCCTCAGTTCCAGTTCTACAGCGGCAACGTTGAAGACGACATGACCTTCGGTGAGCTGATGCGAGCCGAAGCCGATGAACTGCAGATTGTTGTGACTGACCGCATGGTGTCTGACTACATCAACAAGCGGACCGACAACAAACTCACGAAGGAAATGTTCGCCGAGATTCGCAGTGGGCTGAGTTTTGGTGGCAAAGTTGTCACGGAGAAAGAACTGTTCGAAGCCTTTCGAAACGAAATCAAGGCTCAGATGGCTTACCAGCATCTGAACCCGCATTTCTCTGCGGTGCCACAGGGGCCGGAGGTCTACTACGAACTTTACAAGCGAACGAAGATCAGCCAGCGTTTGAATACTGTGCGTTTGGACGTCGATGCGTTCACGAGCGAAGTGCCAGATCCGTCTGATGCCGAAATTGGCAAGCTGTTCGCCGAAAATCGTCTGAAGTTTCCTCACATGGATGAGCCGGGTTCTCCAGGCTTCCGCCAGCCGCAAAAGGCCAAACTGGCTTACCTGGAACTGGGATACAAGGCCGTTGAACAGGCCACAACTGCTCCGACCGATGCCGAAGTTGAAGCGTACTACAACGAGAACAAGGATCGACTATATAAGAAGCCGGTTGAGGTCGAAGAGAAGCTGGACTCGGCAACTCCGCCAGCCGAAGGAGGCGCGGCTCCGGAAGGTGCTGCAAAGCCGGAAGGAGAAGCCCCTGCTGCTCCAGAAGGAAGTGCTCCGGCAACTCCGGAAGGAGAAGCTCCGAAAGAGAATCCGACACCAGCCGAGCCGGGTACGGACGCTCCAAAGGCGGAAGAAGCAAAACCAGAAGCACCGGCTGCTGAAGCCCCAAAAGCAGAGGCTCCGAAAGAAGAGCCTAAGGCCGAAGAGCCCAAAGCTGATGCCCCCGCGGATCAGTGTCTGCCGTTTGCTGATGAAGCAAAGCCAGAAGAGCAAGCTCCGGCAGCAGAACCTGCAAAGCAGGAAACACCAGCTGCTGCTCCTGCGGAGACGCCAGCAACAGCTGCACCTGCTGACGAAAAGCCTGCGGCCCCGGCTGAAACACCAGCTTCACCAGCCGCTGAGACACCAGCCGCTCCTGCGGGAGAAACAAAGCCAGCCGATGCTCCAGCAGGAGAAGCACCAGCTGATCCAGCGGCGGCTGATAGTACAAAACCTGACTTCGTGATTCCGAAGGTCGAATACCAGCCATTGGATGACGACCTGAAGAGTGAAATTCGAGACCAGTTGCTGGACCAGAAGGTTCGCACTACGCTGGATGAGAAGATGCTGGCGATCATGAAGGATTTGAAGACTCTGCAGGCGGAACGAGCGAGCGTTCGACGTGCAATTGTCAGCGAGAATCGCGATATCTCTGACGAAGACCTGTACGAAAAGATGCGTGAACACGCCAAGGTGATGAATGACGGAATGAAGGAATTGGCAACCAAACATGGCTGCAGTTTTGTCGAAACTCCGCTGGTGACCTTCCAGGAGCTGGCGGACGGTGAAACTTACCCGATTGGTGCGGCGGCTGAGCCTCAAGCGAATCCATTCATGCAGGCCGGTGTCACTGTTGCTCAACAGGTCTTTGGTATGTTCCCGAACAAGATCGCGGACGATACCAATCTGTTTGTTCGCAATCAGAGTGTGAAGAACGCTTTCGACCTCGACGGTGGTGAAGTTCACTTCGCATGGTGGATTGTGGAGTTCGCTGATACTCATGTTCCGAAGCTGGAAGATCCGGGCATTAAGGATCAGGTCGTTCAGGCATGGAAACGTATCCAGGCTCGTAACCTTGTAAAGAAGCGAGCGGAGGAGCTGGTGAAGCTGGTCAGTGAAGGACTGGCTAAGCCTGAAGGCGAACGCAAGGACATGTCAGCTTCGATTGAAGGCCAGACAGTGCTGGGCAAGGCCGACTCAGCCGCCCTGACTGTTCGTCAGACACAGTCGTTTTCGTGGATGGAACAGTCGATTACTCCTCAGATGAACTTTATGCAGCAGCGACCACAGCTGCGTCGCTCTGAAGTTCGCTTCAACGATGAAGTCGGTGGCAGCATTCGTTTTGCTGGCGATAAGTTCATGAAGACCGTTTTCGAAGAGATTGAAAATGACAAAGTCGGGATCGTGTCCACAGAAGACCTGAGCACGTTCTATGTCGTTCAGCCGGTCGAGCGATCCGCAGACGACGAAGTGCTCCGTCAACAGTTTATGACGGAAGGCAAGCAGGCTGGATTCGATGGCACTGCCGTACAGCAAATGCTCAACGCTTCCGTCAGCAACCCGGCATCCATCGCCTGGGAAAGAAGCATCTGGTCCAAGTACGGGATCGATCGCGATACGTTGCCTGAAGAATAAGGGTTTGAGAACGTTGATTCCGGAAACTGCTCGTTTCTGAATCAAACGTTTCTTCGACAACGGAACCAGGTCTCGGCAGCTGCAAAGTTGCCGAGACTTTTTCATTTGCTCGTGGCTATTGGGTAGGGTCAGCTGGACGTCGACGTCAGGGCGACGGCAGGAATTCGCGGCGAACGGAGAGTTCAAGCCCGAATAAGGTGCCGGGGGGGTACGCCTGAAATGCAGAAGGGGCATGGAATGCTCCATGCCCCGCTGCTGACCAGAGTGCGGTTTCCCGCTATTGTTATTGTTTAAGAGCAACTACCTGGAGCCTGCCACAACGGCCATCAGGATCACCAAAACGATGAAACCGAGGAACAGGCCAATGATCACCTTCCCTGCGGTATCCAGAGTCTTGTGCTGGGCGTAGCCTTCCGGAGCTGCAATGCACTGGAGCGCAACCCATATGTTCAGAATTGGAACGATCAGCCCAAGGACCCACCAACCACTCAGCCCAACATTGATCAATCGCTGAACGGCGATCCAGATACCAAATACGGCACCGGCTAATGAAACAACGATTACGAGGCCAGCCATATCGCCAGCAGCCAAAGCAAACTGCAAGACCATGGAAACAATGTTGATCAGCAGGGAATAACCGAAATACGGGAGTCTCCTGATGCCTCCGTATGTGCGCCCCTGAAAATT
The DNA here is from genome assembly GCA_046349735.1 of Planctomycetaceae bacterium. Taxonomy (GTDB): domain Bacteria; phylum Planctomycetota; class Planctomycetia; order Planctomycetales; family Planctomycetaceae; genus SXXK01. Next base: position 57,958 of record JAXMBU010000028.1, on the reverse strand, counting down.
CTCCGCGGCATACCCGCCTGTCGTCGGGGCTGCAAATGGATTGTACTCGCTCATAGGATCCAGACTTCCTCAAAAAACCAGGGTGTAAGAGCTCGAAGACCAGAGTCTATTCGGTTGCCCACATGCGTCAACTGCACGACAACGCCCACGGTGTCGAGTGGTGATCTCAGCCAGGGTTCTGGCGCCGTAGTCCCGCGATGTTCAGAGTATTCGCCATCCAGCTCTTCCTGATTCGTTATCATCTGGCCAGATCATTCTACAGCCAGCATACGATTGATCGCCTGAGCCTTCACAACTTTCGAATAATGATTGACGCTCAGTCCACTGCCAATCGCAGTAGGTACGTTCATCAGCATCTCAGTGCAGTTAAGCGTGTTGTGAGCCATGAAGGCCTGTCGCAGCATGGAGATCTCATGGACGCCGTCGAATGACGCGACGTCGGGAATCAGCACGGGCCCGGTATCGACCTGATAGAACATCTCACGCTCACTCGCGTTGACAACCTTAACGGGGTACTCCAGAAACACTTGAGTGCCATTTTCCAGCTGATACTCCGTCTGAGAAACCAGAGGCCGATCATTCAGCACGGCATCAACGATCGCTTCCGTTGAAGTCAAAAGTCCTGCGTGAGTAAACTTGTGAGTCAGATTGAGTGCTGTAAACGCATCCGAACAGCGACCGGCCTGACGCTCCGGTTGTTCTCCGAGTGTTGGCGGACTCAGCATGACTCCGCGATTGTTGCGGTCCCAGCTTTTGATGACAAGAAACTCGTCCGGCGAGGCCACAAGACACATGTCAGCGGCAGGTTCATGCCAGACATTCTCGGTCACGTGTACCTGTTCGGCTTTGCACGAAGAACCCAGAACATACTGAGTTGTTTTTCCGCCCAGTGCTTCCGATTGCGTGAGCCGCAATACACACTCGAGCGGAAACCGAGCATTGTTGAGTGTGAACGGAGGCGGCTGGCTGACTGTGCGTGGCTGAGTAATATTCAGGTCAATTCGAAATCTCAGAAACGACCGATAAAAGTCAGTGACAGTTAAACGCTGACCGGAAACACAATCCTGTGCTGGCATATCCTCACTCGCTGCAATTGTTCATCGTTAGAGGCCGACGACGGGATTCTGCCTCAATACTCTGTGACACACAATGTCCAGCGGGAAATCGTTTCAGAACCCCTGTCTCTAGTTCCACAACTTAACACGGGATCGCAGCGACTCCGGTAACACCTGTTCAAGCCGTCGGCGAGCTTCCGCTTCATGCGTGCGAGTACTCAGGTGGGCCAGAATAATCAGCTCGTTCTCAAACTTCTCTGCGCGTTCCAGAATGTCGTCGAGATGCATGTGGCCGAACTTGTGGATCTTTTCCTTGCGGTGCTCTGGTCGGAAAAAAGTCATCTCTGTAATTAGCACTTCCGCCTTGTAAACATCCGGATGAGCATCCAGTCCCGGCGGAGCAGTATCTCCCGTAAAGCACAGCAACGGTGTCAGCGTCTCAGCCGCGACATCTATACCCTGCAGGCGAAGATCTCGAATCTGATCGCCCTTGAGCCCATGGTACTCGGGCTTGAGTTTCTTGCGGACATCGTACACGATGTAGCCGACGGAAGGGACCGTATGCTTTGTCGGGAAAACGGTAAATCGATGCTCACGCGACAGCGTGATCATATCGCCCTCTTTGACCCCGACGAGTTCACACATCATGCGCCCGCGATCCAGCTTCTGCCAGGCTTTCACCACTCGCCAGACATCATCAACGATGGCTTCCGGCAGATAGATTGTCGGAGGATCCATCTTCATCATTCGTCGCCGCGCGACATAAACCGGCAGCGCGGCCAGATGGTCGAGATGACCGTGTGTGACCAGAAAGACCTGTGTTCCCATGAAGTTCCACGGACTCGCCCCCAGTTCGAAGCCCAGCTTCAGCTCCTGAACTCGCCAATAACTCTGGACAGCCGCACGCGAGTAGCCGTCGATCGTGAGGGCTTTGTGGCGAATGGTGTCGAACGGAAGATTTTCAACCATGAGTGCGTAACTATTCCAGCGGTCTGATTGCCGTCAAACCGGCAGCTTGATTTTTACAACACAGCCATCTCTTGTGACTGTACTTCGTGCCTTGACAGCTATTCCTGCGGCGACAACAAAGCAGAAATGTGTGCGACCAGGTCCGCCGCCGCGACAGAGGCTTGAGTCCCGTTCTGCAAATCCTTGACCTGAAATTGACCGGCCGCAAATTCATCACCTCCAGCGATCACCGCCAGTCGGAATCCTTTACGATCCGCATACTTCATCTGCTTGCCGATATTCTTTGCTTCCGGATAAACCTCGGCCCCAATCCCGGCTTTCCGCAGGCGACGACCAAGTTGCAGATAATCGGAAACACGCGCTGCATCAAACATCGTCACCAGAACAGGAGCGGGAGTCGTGGCTTTCTTTGTGCGTCCTAACTCTTCCAAAGCCGCGAGCATGCGATCCAGCCCCAGACTCGCGCCGACGCCAGGAAGCTGCTGAGCTGTAAACAGATCGGCCAGATTATCGTATCGACCACCAGAACAGACGCTGCCAATCTCCGGCAGATCTCCCAGCAGCGTCTCGTAAATCGTACCGGTGTAATAATCCAGACCACGCGCGATGGCGACATCGAGAGAAACTCGCCCCGTTGGCCAGCCGCACGCATCAACCGATGCAAACAGCTCCCTCAGATCATTCACGCCCGTTTCGCCGACCTGACTACCAGCCAGCATTCCATCCAGAGCACGAAGGATCTCGTCCGGAGTACCCTTCAACTGAGCCATGTCCAGAACCTGCGATGCACCAGCCGCCGTGATGCCAACTCGCTCCACCATTTCTGCCGCGACGGCATCACGGCCGATCTTGTCAAGCTTATCGAGGCATCGCAGGATGCCCACGGCGTATTCACTGAGGCCGCACTTTTCCAGCAGGCCATTGAGCACTTTGCGATTGTTCACGCGAATCGTAAAACGCTCAATCCCGATTTTCTCAAACAAGTCGTTGATCACAAACAGCGTTTCGATATCGGCCGAATTGCTCATGGTGCCGATCGTATCGAAGTCGCACTGCATAAACTCACGGAAGCGACCTCGAGCCGGCCGTTCGCCACGCCATACAGGAGCGATGTGATAGCGTCGAAACGGAACACCCAATTCCTGAACATACTGTGCGGCAAATCGAGCCAGAGGAACCGTCAGGTCAAATCGCATCGCGACATCTCGATCACCCTGATCAGTGAAGCGAAAAACCTGTTTGTCGGATTCTTCCCCGCCTTTACCCAGCAAAACTTCCGCATACTCCAGCGCAGGCGTATCGATCGGAGCAAACCCGTAACTGCGATAAACGGAACGAGCGATATCGATCAGATGTTCACGTGCCATCATCTGATCGGGAAGAAAGTCACGGAACCCACGCAGGGTTTGAGGTTTGATACGCTGAGTTTTCTTGTCGGACACGAGAGGAAGCCAATCGAAATAGACGGGAGCAGGAAACGAAGATCAGCAGTCCCACCCGAAGTATCTTCAGATTTGCTGATATGGTGAACCTGATTCAGAATTAGTAAGGGTAAGATGGGGGTTCTTGCCCGTCGCCATGTTGTCGGACAAGAATGTCCAACTTACGTTTTCAGGTCTTACAAAACACTAGTTGACCTGCAACACAGGAAGTGAGACACGGCCGTCAGCCGAACGGCGCGGTCGAGCCGGAAGAATCGCGTGTGCGTACTCCCAAAGTTGCTCAGGCGTCTCGAACAGCTGGTCATAGACGCCGTCGTTGTCGTACTCACAGGAGTCGGTCGTGTAATCACGGCAAATCTGTGGTCGAGTTTCGTAGGCTCCGCACATATGGTCGGCCTGCAAATGCTGACAGTCACCAGGGATCAACAGATACCAAGTCGCGCCATCGACGAAGACCGAAAAAGGACCATGCATCATGTACCATCGCATGTTGTCGAATTGTTCCCACGTTTTCGGCGTATCAATCCCCATCGCAAAGTAGCGACAACATCGCGCTGTACAGTAGCTGCAGAGTACTTCGCCGGGCTTCAGCGTTTCTCGCGTCACCAACGGTTGTATGGCTGTTTCCATAGTTCGGGTTCCAAAGTTCATCATTACGATTGGAGGCTGGACATTCCCGTCCGACTGCCGTTCGATGGGCACGCTGACCCATTCAACTTCAGTCCTGAAAGTTTGACAGAGTTCAACTTCCCTGCGTTTCCCTGATCACCGCTTCCTGAGAACGCAAAATCTCGTCGGGATTTTTGCGATGTGAAGTCCCCTAGATCGGTGATCCGAAGTCAGCCTGACCGTTGGAATCCGCAAAATCCCTGCAAATTCGCGATTCTACCAAGTCAAGTCGCGTCGAGCGGGAATGTTAATAGAACTCGATCCATGAAGCGATCGAGCAGGATCTGCTGGTTGGTATTCCGGGCGGCGATACTTGCCGGACGCACAGATCGGGACCGTTCAAAGGTTCCTGTCAGGAAGTTTGGGCTAAGTTTGACGGTTATTCTGACGATAACGATTAGGAGATCACCCGACAGGGGCGCGTTGCGCTGTTGTTGGGTGGGGACCAGAATGGAAGCTCGACGCAAAAATAAGAACAGCGTCGGGAGTTGTCAAAGACATGATGTCTGTGCCTGCAGGAGGCTGTCCGCGTGAAAACGACCCGATGGAAGCGATCAACGGCGACTGTTTTGCTCGCCGCACTGCTGAGTCAGGGCTGTGCCGCGCCGGGTGCGAGGCTGCAATATCTCATCGGTGAGGACAAGACGATCGAGCATTACCGGGACTATGCAACGTCGATTGAGTATCCAACGGAATCTGAAGCCCGCGAGAGTGATCCCAATCTGTTCCGAGCCCCACGCCGAATCACCAGCCTTGAAGAAGTTTCCCAGCGACACATTAAGCTTGAAGAATGCATCAAGATGGCATTGTCCAATGCCACGATTCTTCGCGATGACCAGTCATTTGGATCTCCCGGAAATTCGCTGCTGGCAAATCCGGCCCGTGTCGCATCGGTTTATGATTCGGCGATTCAGGACACCAGTTTTCTCTACGGAAATCGCGGCACAGAGGCCGCGCTTTCTGACTTTGACCCCGTGTTTACCTCGAACCTGCAGGCAGGGAAATCCAAGGATCCTCAGAACACAGCAAATCTCGGTTTGCAGGCTGGAGATGTATTGAAGGAGGACACAGGCCAATTCAATGCTCGTCTTGAAAAGGCACTGGCCAATTCGGGCACCGTCGCCATTCAGCACGAATGGAACTACAGCGCAAACAATCTGCAACGTTTGTTTCCATCGGCGTATACAGGGTCGCTTCAGGCAGAGTATCGTCAGCCACTTCTGGCAGGCGCAGGCACAGAGTTTACTCGGATCGCCGGACCTCTTTCTCAGGGGATTCGAGGCGTCAGCGGCGTATCTCAGGGTGTCCTGATCTCTCGAATCAATACAGACATTTCGCTCGTTGACTTTGAACAGTCTGTCACAACATTGGTTCGCGACGTGGAGACCAAGTACTGGGACCTCTATCTTGCACTGCAGTTGTATCAGTCTGAAATCAAGACTTTTGAGGACATTGTTTCGTTCCGGGATTTGATCTCCGTACGTATCGATGCCAGAGATGCAGAGGCTCAGGCCGCCAATCGACTGTATGAAGCAGATGCCCGCATGAAAGGGTCCCTTGCCGATGTGATGAGCGCCGAGTATCGATTGAGGCGTCTCCTGGGATTGCCGTTGAACGACGGCGAGTTCCTGACTCCGGTTGATAAGCCTACAGAAGCACCTTTGGTTCCCAACTGGGAATCTTCTCTTCTCGAATCTTTGGCCAATCGACCCGAATTACGACGACAAAAGTGGGAAATTCGGAGTCTGGAACTCCAGCTGACCGCAGCGAAGAATCTTTCTCGACCGCGTCTGGATCTTGTTTCGCAGTATCGCATCAATGGATTTGGCGACCAGCTGCTGGGTGAGGAGGATGACGACGGCGTGACGGACGCTGGTTATGCGAGTGCCTATGAGGTCATGACGCAAGGAGCCAACACCGGCTGGGGAGCCGGGCTTCAGTTTTCCATGCCTCTTGGTCTGAGACTTGCCCGAGCGCAGGTACGAAACTACGAACTCCGACTTCGTAAAGCCAGATCCGTACTGCAGGAGCAGGAACAGGAAATTGCTCGTGAGCTCAACAACGCGATCCTGGAAATGGACCGTTGGTATCTGCTGGCGGAAAGTGGCGCCAAGCGGGCTACTGTTGCGGCCGACTTTACGGACACCACAGCAGAGCGAGAATTCATCATGGAAACGCGCGATCCCATTTCGCTGGGACGCGTACTGGAATCCAAGATCACAAGTCGTGATGCGGATCAGAGCTACCTGCGCAGCATCATTGAATACAACAAAGCTATCACTGAGCTGAACTATCGCAAAGGAGTACTCCTTCAGGAAAACTCCATTTATCTGGCCGAAGGTCAATGGAATCCAGCAGCCTACGATGATGCAAAACGACGTGGCGAAGAGATGACTCACGCCCTCGATAACACCCACGTAGAAGCCGTTCCGGCTGAGTTCACTGCCGGCCCTGGTGTCAACGCATGGGAAAGCCAGAGCAGTCCGGATCGCCCACACATCCCGGGAGTTGTCGATGGCATTCCTTCGCGGCCGGCTCCGGGGAATAACGGCGGCCCAAAACAGGTTCCTGACGTACCCGAAATTCCTTCAGAAGATCAGGCTGCCCCACAGCCGGAATCGGTACCGGAAACGGCTCCAATGGAAATACCTCCACAACCACAACAGCAAAGGCGAGTTCCGGCAAACACAACAGCATTGCCGGAAAATCCAGATTCCGTACAGGGACGGATTCGAACCGCCGTCAGGACTGAGCAAGCCCCTGCCGGACGCTCAAAAGAAGTTCGAAATCGCATGTCGAATACGGGAAAAGCGTCTCTGTGAGCACCGGATCCTGAAACGACTTTGAATCCTGAATTTCCAAAAGACGAGTCGACCATGGCTCGTCTTTTTTATTCAGAGCAGGTTGTTTGCGCCGTCTCTGAGACACGCCGGGCACAGGTTGCGATTGCGGTTGTAATCGCTGCTCCTGAACCGTATTACTCCAGCAGAAAATGTTGCTGCTGGACGTCGCCCCTTCCCTATCCTGACCCTGAATCCATCCCGATGAGCTCTACTGATCCCGTGGTCGCGCGAGAAATTGCTCGCCGAAGAACCTTTGCCATTATTTCGCATCCGGATGCGGGCAAGACGACTCTGACAGAAAAACTTCTGTTGTACGGCGGCATGCTGGAAACTGCAGGCGCTGTTCGAGGCCGCAAGAATCAGAAGTCCGCTACATCCGACTGGATGGCCCTCGAGCAACAACGCGGGATCTCCGTCAGTTCGACTGTGTTGACTTTCGAATTTGATGGTTGCCAGGTCAACCTGCTGGATACTCCAGGGCACAAAGACTTCAGCGAAGACACGTATCGAACTCTTGTCGCGGCTGACTGTGCCGTAATGGTCCTCGACCTGGCCAACGGTGTGGAGAGCCAGACAGAGAAACTCTTTAACGTCTGCCGTATTCGAAAAATCCCGGTGATCACGTTTGTCAATAAGGTGGACCGACCGGGCAAAGAGACGCTGGAAATTCTGGAAGACATCGAATCGAAGCTGGGGATTATTCCTGTTCCGGTCAACTGGCCACTGGGAACCGGCTTTGAATTTCGTGGTGTCATCGATCTGGCCAGCCGCAACGCGTTTGTTTTCGAAACGCGCGACAATACGCATCGACTTGCCTCAAAGCTGATGCCGCTCTCGGAGGTTGATCCGGAGAACATGCCTCAGGGCATCGTCGCACAGGCTCGTGAAGAAGTGGACCTGCTCGAAGCCGCTGGCGCAACATATGACCGAGATCGATTTCTGGCAGGCGAAGTCTCTCCGGTATTCTTTGGCAGTGCGTTGACGAACTATGGCGTGGAAGAATTCCTGCGCGGCTTTCTTAAGCTCTGCCCCACACCGCGCGATCGAATGGGTGACAACGGACCAATCCCGGCCGCACGACCGGAGTTTTCCGGCTTCGTGTTTAAGATTCAGGCAAACCTTGACCCCAAGCATCGTGACCGCGTCGCTTTCGTGCGAGTTTGCTCGGGGACTTTCCGCCGCGAAATGGAGGTTTATCACCCTCGAACGGCCAAAAAGATTCGCCTCAAACGTGCGCACAAATTGTTCGGGCAGGAACGCGAGACGATGGATGAAGCGTTTCCGGGTGACATCATCGGTCTGGTTAATCCGGGTGAATTCCTGTTAGGCGATACGATTTGCGAAGGAGCACCGGTCAACTTCGAACCACTGCCGCAGTTCTCTCCGGAATTCTTTGCGATGATGGTCTGTACCGATACGGGGCGCCGTAAGCAATTCGAACGAGGTCTCTCGCAGCTGCTGGAAGAAGGCGCGATTCAGGTTTTCCAGACCCCCAGTACTTCTGTCAAACAGTTGATTCTGGCGGCCGTCGGAGAACTCCAGTTTGATGTCGTGAAGTTTCGTTTGCAGTCGGAGTATGACACAGAGACGGAAGTTCGATGGTTGAACTACAAAGTGGCTCGCTGGGTTGTTCAGAAGCCTGGTTGCAAGTCTGAGCTGAACCTGTTGTCCTCCAGTCGTCAGGTCGTTGATCAGTACGATCAGATGGCTGTTCTGTTTAACTCCGAGTGGGAAGCTCAGCACTCTCAGAAGCAGAATCCGGACTGGGAGTTCTTATCGATGCGATTTCGAACGACTAAATCGTAAACCATTCGAGAAAGATCGAACGAGTCGTTTGGCTAAAATTCGCCCGCCATAACCACGCAAAAAGCCCGATGCCTGCTGAGCACCGGGCCTTCATTGAGTGCCAACAACAGAACGTTAAATTACGCCTTCTTCACATGGCCGATATTGATGTAAGCATGAACGTGCGGGGCACCACGGTAATGCCATACGAATGATGGCCCCTCGACACGCCAGATATCCCAGGTCTTGTCTCCACCAAGATCTTCCTGTTGATAAAAGGCCATATGCAGCTGATCAACACCGCCGGATTCCTTCAGAACCTGCATCACTTCGTCAATATCTTCTTTGCGATATGGCGCCAGAAGAACGCCCAGAGTCTTCTCGACCATTGCCTTCTGTTCAGCCTTCAGATCACCAACTTTGATCCCGGCAAACTTGCCGCCTTCACCCTGCAGTTGCACAGCCGCTTCAGCTGGTGCTTTTTCCAATAGAGCTTTCGCGGCCTGTTCCGAAGTCAAGGACTTAAAAACGGCATCGGTTTGCTGCGTCTGATAGAAGTAGATGTTCTTCGACGCGTCTTTCTCGATCTGATCGTGACCATAGACAATCGGACCACCGAAGGCCGCCTTGTCGACACTGTCTCCATCTGCTCGCAAGGTCAGATGTCGACCGGTCAGCATAAACTCAAACTGCTTTGAGCCCGGCTCGCCAAACATCGCAACGCTGAATTCATGCAGACCGCCAGCGTCTTCGTCCATCTGACGAGTCATCCGTTCGTATCCTTCTTCACTGCACAAGCCTTTCACAATCCGTCCTACCATCTCACGCTGCGGAGAGGTGAAAAAAGTTTCTCCCATCGTTGGCTTGGTCACGTGCCAGTTTGCACTGATGCGATGTCGCAGTTCGTGTTCGAAGTCGAAGCACAGCACTTTCTTCTGATCATCGGTCAAAGACCCGTAGAACTCGGCAACAGCTGTCTCCGATGCGCTGGTTCGGGACGGTCCGGCAAATAATCCAGCTGCAAATGTTCGTCCCGGAAGCATCGCAAGCGATGAGGCCGCAGCAACGGCTTTGACAAACGACCGGCGATTCACTGAACAGCACTCAGAAACACCAGATTCAACTCTGTTCTCAGACTTCATGATAAACTCCCGTTGTGAAATTGGGATGGCAGGAAGGAAAATCGCCTTTGCAGGTCCCCGAGTATACAGTTCTGAATCCACAAGTGAAGGGCGATCATACAGTGGCGTGCCACAAGCAGACGTCCGGATCCAGTTGTTGCAACTGGATTTGTTGCCGCGAACCTATCGGTCCAGCGACTGCTTTATTTCTTCGACCTGACGGTTTAAGTCGAGGCGACGGAATTTTGCTTCCAGCAGGATACGCTGCATTCGCAGTAATCGAATCGAAATATAAATCCCGAGTGCGATGGCGATCGGGATGATCGTGAAGGCAATCAGTCCAAAAACAGGACCCATTGAGCCAGCCCACACTTCAGTCAGGTTGACAGGAGCGGGCATCGATTTTCCCCCGAAAGCCACGAGTAGACCAAACAAGAATGCGGCCATGGTGACGGCGGACGAAATAGCGACAACGCCCCCAACGACCATCGCGGTAAGTTTATGGCGAGCTGTCAGACGGATCTCAGCCTCACCGGACGTGACTTCGTAAGGATTCGTGTCCATATCCTACTGAACTCGCAGGGGTTTGAGTTCATCGAACCACAAATCATCGTTGGGAACATTTAATCGCAATTCCTGAAAATCGCCGTTCGTATCGGGAACAAACTGAATCGTCCCTTCAGCGAACCAGGCAAACTCCTTCCGCCATGTGATCTTCCAGGTGTCGTAATGCAGATGAGTCAGATCTGCCACCAGTTCCGGGTTAGGTAACAGACTCAAAACGAGCCGATCACAGTCCTTCGCAACCGTAATGTCGCCGTACAGCGGACATCGATAGGTTCCGACACAGGCGTCAATGCTGCGGCTGGATTGAGTCCCCGCAGCTTTCGGTGTGGTTGCTTCACTCACACGTTTGTAAAACGCTTCTCGATCGCTTCGATCACGTTCCAATCCCTCCGAAAGTAACGAACGTTTTTCGCCCCCCAGGAACTCGTCAACAATTGTATTCGCCAGTGCGGAGGGAAGTCCGGTCATGCTGTTCGTCAACACGACGATCCCCAGCCTCTCTTCCGGGACAAGCATCACCTGCGAATACATTCCATCATAGCCGCCGCCATGAGACACCAACAGCCGACCTTTGTAGTCCGCCAGATTCCAGCCAAGTCCGTACGCGCGAAAATGATTAGTGGGAGAACGCTTCTGGGCCGCAGCACTCAGGGGAATAATGGTATGCGGCGACCACATACGATATGAGGAGGCTTCAGAAAAAAGTCGGCGTGAATCATCGATACGACCTCGATCCAGCTGCACTCGCAGCCACTTCGCCATGTCGTTCGAACTGGAAATAATTCCGCCCGCAGCTGCCATTGTATCCCAGTTGTACCATGGGATGGCTCGCACACCTTCCCACCAGCGATTTATGAGGAGTTGCGAAGTTTCCTTTGGAGTCAAGAGACGATTGACGTGACCGACCGTTCCATCCCAACAGGCTGCAGAATTCTCTGTTCGATAAAGCTCTGCCATGTTTGGCCGCTGGCTTTCTGAATCACCTCACCAGCCGCCAAATACATGAGGTTCGAATAACCGTACGAAGCACGAAACGGCCCCTTTGCTGACACATGGCGTGCTCGCCGCAAAACCTCTTCCGGCGAATACGGGGTGCCCCACCAAAGCAGATCGCCGCTGAACGTCCCCAACCCGCTGCGATGACACAACAGATCATCAACGCGTAGTTCCGTCGAAACATATCGATCATAGAGCTCAAGCCAGGGCAGATGCTGCTGAACTCGATCAGACCATTTCAGCTTTCCTTCTTCATCAAGCATTGCGAGGGCCGCGGCCGTGAAGGCTTTTGAGTTTGACGCGATCGCAAACAACGTATCCCCATCGACCGCTTCTGTTTTGCCGAATTCACGCACGCCGAAACCGCTCGAAAAAAATACCTGGCCGTCCTTGACGATTGCCACGGACAGCCCCGGAACATCCCACTCGGCTCGTGATTTCTCGATCAGCGAAGCGATGTCCGCAACGACCGGTCCGGAAGGCACGGAAGCGACAACAGGGTCCGGTGTCTGCCCCAGCAATGCCGTGCCTGACAACAACAGACTCAGGGTCGTGAACAATTTTATCAGTCGCAGCGTCATCGTCCGATCTTTCGAAAACAGTGATACACGAAAGAGTTTAACCGCGAATGGACGCGAATAGACGCGAATGAAAACAGAGCGCGGAAATCCTGGAACGCATTCTGGAGAACCGAAGATACTGCCACAAGAATCACCGTCAGGTGCGAATCTGCATTACAGAGCTTATTCGCGTTCATTCGCGTCTCTTCGCGGTTCAAAAATGATCCTCTTTCCGGCAAATTGTTCGTTCGTCAATCATGTGGCTTCAGACGAGTCCCTCCACGTGCGGACATCGGGCCTCAAGATCATTGCTGCGGAGTGGATGCATCAACGCAGGTCGCAACGACCAGGTCTCCCACGACGTTGACCAGAGTGCGTGACATATCCAGCAATCGGTCGACCCCCAGAATGATCGCGATTCCGTCCGCTGGAACTCCGACAGACTTCAAAACCACAATGATCAGCGGGATCGACCCACCAGGAACACCGGCCGTGCCGACTCCTGCCAGTACCGACATCAGCACAACAGTAAACTGCTGTCCCAAAGTCAGATGAACTCCAAACACCTGTGCCAGGAACAGCACAACCACGCCTTCAAACAAGGCCGTACCGTTTTGATTGCCCGTTGCTCCCACGGTCAACACGAAGTTTGACGTTTCCGGTCGCAGCTCAAGTTCTTCCTGAGCAACCTTGAGTGACGTCGAGAGTGTCGCACTCGACGAAGACGTGCTGAACGCCACAAACATCGCATCAGAAATGCTGCGAAAGAATGCCACAGGAGATCGACGACCAAACAGCCGCAGCACCGTGGAATAAACGATCACGAGATGAATTGCCAGCCCCCCAATGACAACTCCAACAAAAGCTGCCAGAGCCCATAGCACATCAGTGCCCATTTGCGTGGAGACAACAAACACCAGACAGCCTGCCCCCAAGGGAGCCAGCTTCAGGGCCCAGCCAATGATCGTCATGGAGATTTCATACATCCCCCGCATGACGGACGTTAACGTGGCCGTCTCGGACAGCTTTGTTGTCGCTGCAATTCCACAGAGCAGAGCAAAGAACATTACGGCCAGCATGCCGTTCCCTTTGGACGATCCATCAACCGCTCCGACCATTTCCTGCACAGGATTTTCCGGCAACAGATCCACCAGTGTCTGGCCTAGTGTCTTGGCCGCATCAGCCTTGGCAACGCCTTCGGTGGCCTTTGCCGCATACTTCTCCGTCAATGTCGTGCGGACTTCATCCGAAATCGTCTTTCCCGGCTGGACAACATTGACGAGGGTCACTCCAATCAGCACGGCCGAAATCGACAAGATGCCGGTATAAAACAACGTGACTAATCCAATTCGCCCCAGTTTGCGAAGATCGCCGACATCGACAACGGCGAGATACAACGCTGAGAACACCAGCGGCAAAACCATCATCTGCATCAAGCGAAGGAACAATTTCCCGATCGGCTCGGCGACTGAAACCACAAACGCAACCGCGCGACCTCTTGCCGTCCCCTCTGGCTCGTTGGCTTCTGATTTCAGCAGGCTGCGATCAACAACACCAACAATTCCGCCCAGTGCCTTTTGCACCCATCCGCCACCCAGATCGGGTTTCTGCAGGCAGTTACCAGCGATACCCAGAATCAGCCCAATCACGAGGCCAATCACAATCTTAATGTGACCACCAGATCCATGTGGATTTGTCGGCGAGGAAGCGGAATCAGCCATGATCAATGAGGTCCTGTCTATTGAGGCGGTACTGGGACCTCCGCAACATAGCCTTTGAAGCCTCGTCTGTCAGCGATCAGGATAATTTCTGCATGGCCCCTTCAGACACTCAGGTCTGATTCACATGAACAGAACCGAGCCAGACATACTGGCACCGCCAAACTGCTGCCGTGGCCGACGGTTTGAGAAATACTGACGTTCCGCCATGCCGCGAAGCTCATGAGACTCTTGTCCTCCTCGCGTGAGAAACGTCTTCGATGTCGCAACGCCCCGATTCTCTTAGAGACGCAACTCAACCGCGATTCACTTCGCTTCAGCTTTCTCCGGAATTGCCGCAGCGGCGGCTTCGTTCTCGTCAAAACGCTGATAAATAGGCAGATGACGATAATAGACTTCGAGCGTCAGTAGGCTCAATGTTGTCTGATAGAGCCGACCTGCCTGTGAACCATGATCGTCGCGGAATTCCCAGCTTCCTGCACTGGGCCCCGTTTTCACCTGAGTCGACACCAACTCTTCACGCATCCTGAGGTTCCATTGGTTCCAGAGATCTCCACCCCAATGATGAAGTACCTGAGTGGCATAGTAGTTGTAGTAGATTCTTCCTGGCCGAGGTCCGACTCTGGAAAGGTGTTCGACTCCTGCCTTCAGAGCAGGGTTATCGCGTTTCCAGCCAAAGTACATTCTGCAAAGCAATCCGACAGCGGTCATTGAATCTCGCGGACCCTCCCCGGGTACGTAGGAGTACTGGGCGCCATCGAAATGCTGAACGGATTTCAGGAACCGCTTCACATCCAGAATGGTATTGCCGTCAACCTTAATTCGCCCCGCCTTGGCGCTTTGCAATGCCATCACCTGCCATCCGACAACGGATGTATCTCCCTCCTCGCCCGGGCGATATCTCCATCCGCCATCGACTCGGTTCTGAGCTTTCTCGATGAACTTGATCGCATCTCCGGCCAGCTTTCGCAGCTCTTTATCATCCTTTTCCATGGCAGCGGCTTCGCAAAGGCAAATGGTTGCAATCCCCTGCACATACATTTTCGAGTTTCCCTGGCTGCGAGCTCGCAAGTCAGATCCCATCGCACCGCGTTCGGCGTTCTGGTAGAGGTAGTTCAGTCCCTTGAGCACATTTTCTCTGTACGGTCCATCTTTCATGTGGGTATGGCCGGCACCGAGGAAGCACAACAAAGCCAGAGATGTCGCCCCCATCTCCGTCGTCGTCAGGTCGTCCGTCTTCGCAGGATCACCCACCGCAGCAAAGTTCCATGACCCATCAGGACGCTGGATCGATGTCAGCCACTTCAGCCCGAGACTTACGGCTTGTTCACTTTCCGCGTTTCCACCATACAGCGAAACAGCGGCCCGACGTCCTGCATCTGAACGACCTCCGAAATGCCCCTTCACGAAAGGGATATCAGAAATGTCAACGAACTCGTCCAGAGGCAAGGACAGTTCACGATCCTCATTCGAATCGACCTGCAATCGATGCTGACCTTTATCCAGCTCCGCCAGCATCTGCTGCATCGTGCTGTTAACATTCAAATCCACGATATCTTTTGGCTGCACAATCTCAGCCAGTTCGACCGGCTGTTCGATCGCATCAGGAAGATCATTCTGAACAATCAGTTTCAGCTCAATATCCTCGCCAGGACCAGGGAGCAGTAACGAGGCCATGATCACGAGCACAAGAATATGCACCGCTGTACTAATCGCTGCGGTTTTGATTTCCTCACGATGTGATCTGATCCATTGAGGAATCGTGACCCGAATAAAATGTCGGGCGGCCTGAAACGAGGCTGCAATCGTCATCGCCCATGTGGGCGGTTTTCGACGACGATTCTTTTGAGCCGTCCGCTGTTGAACTTCATTCAGAACAGACTTACGTCGTTGAGCATTTTTTTGATTCTGCTGAAACGCCTCCAGCAACGAAGGATCAATCTCCTCGTCGTCGACGACATCCACATTGGAGTCAGACTGCTGGGACATGTGAGAGAGCTCAGATGACAGGACAGATCTTCAAAATCGCTGCGAGATGGCGAAAGGCGAAGCCTCCGGACCAGGCTAAATCACCCAAAAATCCGGTCAATGCCGACCTATGGCGAATTAATCGGCCAAATTTCCCGGGGGCACGATGACAGAGAAAGGATCCTCAAAGTAAGACTCTAACGCGGGTTCTGCAAGAGTGTCCGTGCATGACGACGATCCGACACGAGAAAATGAACGAATTATCGCCCGTCTCGGCAGATTTGGCCTCCCGTGGCCTCATTCGGGGACGGTACTGAGCGAAAACCCGAGAAGCCTCGTGGATTAAGACCGACGCCTCAAGAATTTCTATTCCCGTCTGGCTATTGCTGCTCAATCATTTGCATAGCGTTTTCGATCAGGATTTCGCCGGTCATCTCACCCAGACTCGTCCGTGAAACATACGAGTAGCGATCGAAGCTTTCGAAATCGACCTTTGTCAGGATGTAACCAAAGGCGTCGTTCGTAAGGCCGAACAGAAGGTTATGTTGTCCCTTCATTTTTCGTTTCAGGTAGAACCCGATATTTGGCAACGCCTCGCCTGGAATCGTCAGAACCTGCGCCTTTCCGATGGTCAGAAGGTTGATCTGAACCTTGATCCTGAAATCATCGGTGTGCGGATACTTCAGAGGCGAACCGGCTACGATTGCTTTCATCATGGCGGACTCAACCGGAAACTCCACGTGACGTGTCCTGTTCGCCAGAGCCGGCTCTTTCTGACTTTCGGCCTTTGCTATAATTCGCTCTGCTTCATCGGCCATCAGATGTCCGATCCGCAGACATTCGTTCCAGCTGCGTTGATCCGGCCAAACCGCATCACGAACGTCGCCCTGTTTCGACAGATCACGATTGTCTGCCGTGACCATTCCTCCCTGAGCACTATTCATGAAGACCGCAACGCCGCCGAGCTTCTGTTCGATTTGGTCGTACATCGGACCAATGCAATCCGGACTGATGATCCCGACGTCACTGCCGAGAACTTCGGGATGTATCGCATAGTTGACCAGTGTGCCGATCACTTTTCCATTAGTCCCCACCGTCTGCAGAACACCCATACGTCGATCGTAGAGCTGTGGGGCATAGTAGTTGTAGGCGATTCCTTCAGCCGCTTTGTCCACAGCAGTTTTCAAAGTTGCGGGCTGCATCCTGTCGATCGCTTCATTAATCGCCGCGGCCGCTTTCTCGCAAACACTCTGCATGAAGTTCAGATCACCCGTAAACTTGCCCGAAGGTAATGGAAACCCGTAACAATCCGGAGCACTATGTGTGTGACTGGCGCCGATCAGAATATTGTCGGCCGGCAATCGAGGTACCAGCTTACGAACTCGATCCCCCAGCACAGACGGAAAGCCCAGCACATCGATCCCGACGACCGCGATCGTGGTTGTCCCGTCGCTAAAAACCATCGCTCGTGCTGTCAGTTCGCCTCGCTTTTCGGTTGTTGCTTTGGGCTCGCCAACTCCACCGGAAACGGGCAGCAGTGGGTCCGGCGTGATCACTCGCGATGCCGCTCCGGAACGAAACTCTCCGCATTCACCGACGGCATCAAAAAGAGAAAACACGAGGGCTGTCGCAATGAGGACAGTAACCAGATTTGCACGCATAACATTGCCTTAGAAGTTAATTTCGGCTTCACACAATCAAGCCGTTGTATTGCGATCCTGAGAGCCTGATCGCCGGGCTCGCACAAAGCCACATCGACTGCCAAATCAGCCCTCGATTCTGTGGCGATCCGGCTCAAGTACGCACATTGCCGCATTTCGTCCGGGAATTCCACTCACCGCACCACCTCGCATGGCCGAAGAACCCGCTCGATAAATTCGATCGTGATGCGTTTCCACGCCCCATTTTCCAACCTGCTCCTGATCATCCGTGAAAAACCACGACAGAGCATTGTGAAAAATATTTCCAAGATCCAGATCGACGTCACGTTCCAGATCCTGCGGTGTTTTGATCTCCACGCAAAGACTTCCATCTTTGTCCCGAGCCAGACAATCTTCAAACGGTTCAGCACAAATGCGATTTAATCCGGCCAGATAAAGTTGCTTCACCTGTTCACGCCGAGAATCGTGGTCCCGAGCAAACAACCGATAGGGCATATCAAGTCCGAACAACGTCAGCGTGTGATATCCCTGTCGGCGAAGTTCCGGCGAGAGTATTGAATCGTCGGTCAGGGTATGGCAATACATTTCGCCGGGAGCCGGATCAGGCAGCTCTGCTGTCATGGCTTTCTGATGCGACTCTCGCATCTGTTCGTAACCTTCATCAATATGGAACGACCCGGCGAAGGCTTCTTCTGATGTCACACCGGCCGCTTTCACTTTCGGCAATCGACGCAGCAGCATATTCATCTTGATCACAGAACCTTCGTCTTCAGCACACGGGCTCCAGGCCTCCCCAAGCAACGACGTAAAGGTTCGCGGCCCGGCATTGACCAAAACGTAACGCGCATCAACACATTGTGTCGTGTCATCCTGATGAAACTGAACCGTATGCATTGATGAGCCCGGCACAATTCGCTCCACCGGCGCGGATTTGAGGAGATGAACTCCGCGCTCTGTACAACGCTGAATCAGCGAACTCACCAAAGACTTCATGCCTCCGACGGGAACTCGCCATTCACCCGTTTCATTGCCGATGACGTGATACAGAAAACAGCGATTCTGCAGCAGTGAGGGATCATGAGGATCCGTGAAGACGCCGATCTTCCCATCGGTCATCAGCAGACCGCGAAGAACATCATGGTCTGTGTAGCGTTCGATGACTTCACCCAGCGGACGTTCGACAAAGGACTGCCATGCCTCCTTTTGTTCCGGCGTGACGAGTGTTTTTTCGAAGTCCTGTCGAGATCTCAATGGCTGCATCATCGTTGGCCACGCCATGCGGGCCATCGTGGTTTCCAGCGACAGGAGGCGCTGATAATTGTCCCACGCCCGCTCACTGCCTGTCATTTCCCTCATTGACGATCGAGACCGTTGCTCATCGACATTCGAGAGAACCAGCCCGCGAGCAACTCCCATGGAATCAAGATAAGGAGTGAACGATGCGGTTTGACGTCTTCGAGTTTCAAATGATAAACCCAGTTCCTGAACGATCTGATTTGGCAACAACGAGATCAGATAGGCATACCGAGATAACTGAGCATCATAATCCGGAAACACGCGGTGCGACGTTGTGGCACCGCCGAGATAGTCATTGCGTTCCAGAACCAACACCGACTTTCCGGCACCAGCAAGATACGCTGCGGCCACCAGACCATTGTGTCCACTCCCGATGACGACGACGTCATATTGGGAATCAAGCGGTTGCGATGGGTTCATCGGCTGCGTCCCAAACGGAGTCGGAAGAATCCGTAGATCGTCATTTTCAGCAAGAGCCATCCGTCGCGAAATCGCGAAATGTTCGTCGTACCGTATGTGCGTTCGCGATATCGGATGGGCATATCGACGGTCCCCAGAGCCAGCTCCGATGCCGCAAATAACAGTTCAAAATCCCCGAATGGATCGAATTCGCCAAAGATTGCACGCCACTGAACCAGTCGTTCGTAGTCCCTGCGTGACAACAATTTTGTACCACAAAGGCTGTCGCCAACCTGAATCCCCAGCACGTAACTGAGGGCCTTGGCAAAGAACTTGTTGCCCAGCAGGTTCAGGCGCCGCATAGCCAGATCCTCCATGGGATAAACGAGACGATTGCCATTAATGAAATCGCCATGCCCCTGACGCCACGCATCGTAAAATCGCGGCAGTAATTCCGGAGGCATCGTCAGATCCGCATCCAGAATTGTCAGCAAGTCACCCGAGGCTTTCGAAAAGCCCACACGAACCGCATCATTCTTTCCTCGTCCTGACTGCTGATACGCGGCAAGCTTCCAGCGATGACCATAGACCTTCAACAGTCGCAGGATTTCCTCCCACGTACCATCGGTCGAATTTCCTTCGACAAAAATGATCTCGACATCTGATGTCGCGAACGCCGGCATTCGTTGCAGAGCCGCTTCCAGATTCCCTCGTTCATTTCGAGCGGGAATGACAATTGACAGCGATGGACTTGTCTCCGGCAATCGGATGGCTCTGACGACGACCAGCCAGATGATGGCGAGCCGGTTGATGATCGGAATCGCCGGCAGAATCGAATTGACAATCCAACTGATCAGAGGAATCCAGATCGGCAGGAAAATCGCCGGACGAATGCGTACAGCTTCCAGACCGGAAAGCTTTAACATTGAATTGAGTTCGGTTTCCGTAACAAACGTTGACGGCAATTCGCCTTTGCGAATACCCAGCCAGTTTGCAAAACGAAAGAGACCATGTGCATAGGGCGAATACAAGACTGAAAATAATCTTGTCCCGGCCGACATCTTCGCTCGAACCTGCTGCAACATCTCCTGTATATCCTGGGAGGCATTGAAGTTACCGTTCAGCAGCAGCCCTGTACGATCGGTTGCATCGAAACCGAGGTCCAGCTCGTCGATTGCCCTGACAACCGACTTGTCCCGACACTCAACTGACTCCAGCAAGAGCCCATCCTCATGCTCGAGCGGAGCGACCTGAATCAACCGATCACAAAATCTGGCCGTCGCGGAAATCTCCGCTCCCAGCAGGCCATAGACGTAACGCCGCATTGATGATCGCGGATTTGCGGGCTCAGCTGAGCCCGGCGGATGAAACAGATTCTGATCTGACAATCGATCGCCCCTCTTACCGGCTGCTCAATTTTTTTCTTCGGTCAGCGGGGCAAAACGCGTTGTCGCTTCTCTGGACTCCGGTCCATTAAAGCGTCAGGCCGATCCGGTGCTGACTGAGTTGTTCGCTGCCAGCATTCGTAATCAAATAGTTGTGCTCGAAACGCATTCCGCCCTGACCCTCAATGTAACAGCCTGGCTC
Source organism: Planctomycetaceae bacterium (assembly GCA_046349735.1). GTDB lineage: Bacteria > Planctomycetota > Planctomycetia > Planctomycetales > Planctomycetaceae > SXXK01. Next base: position 37,322 of record JAXMBU010000028.1, on the reverse strand, counting down.
CAGAGTGATCACGTCTCCCTCGACCAGAACGTCGTCGCTTTCTGAAACCAGTACCGGTGGTTCCGGATGTTCCAGCCCTAAACCATGCCCCGCATGATGTGCCAGTGGCCCAAAACCTCGGGATTCCAGAACTCCCGAAGCCACTTTCCAGATTTCTCGGCCCGCAACTCCCGGCTTCAGAATCGCCGCCGCCGCACTCATTGCATCTCGACACGCTTCAAATTGAGCAACGATTTTGTCGGACGGAGCTCCAACGGAAATCGTATTTGTAAAGTCGCTGCGATAGCCGTGGATGATGACACTGTAGTCCAGAATGAAGAGATCTCCGCTTTGCAGGCGGTAATGAGTCGGATGCCCGCCCGCTTTATGCAGAGTCGCGTTGGTGGCTCGAAAATCCCCGTAGACAACACACGGAACACCGGCGGCTTCCTGTGCCGCTCGCTGAACTTCCAGGTAGATTTCGAACTCAGAAATCCCCGGACGTATCACCTCGAACGCTCGACGATGTCCAGCCTCACAGGCTCGCATGCAGGTCTTCAGCAACTCCACTTCGTCCGCATGCTTTGAACGACGCAGAGATCGAATGATGGTTCCCAGAGTCGTCGGGGTCTCCGAGTCATCTTCGGCAAACTGCCACGCGGCGTTCTCGGACACCATCGCGGCCGTCATTTCGGACAGGCCTTCCGGTTCGATCAATCCGGTTTCATCACGCCAGATCTTTTCCACTTCACTGAGTGCCAGGCAAAGGGCATCGTCACGATTGGTGACCGACTTTTTGTGAGTATACCAGGCTGTGATCACTTCCTGATCAACGAAGTACGGAACCGTCGCCGATCGTTTGCCAAAGTTGTCGGCCAGCAGGATGGCTTTGCCATCGCGAGTCATCAGGACCAGAGCTTTCTGGTCAGCCGAAAACGAAATCGGATTGATGCGGAAATTGGTGAAGTACTGCACATGCCGCTGATCACCAATCAGCACCCAGGAGATTTCCTCCGGCAATCGCTCCCAAAGCCTCTTCCGACGTGCTCGACAACCCTCATTCGTCAACATAGTCCAAACCAATTTCATTCCCAAAAGGCGAGGGGCAGGGCGTCAGCCCTCCGAGTCTGCAACGGTCCGTGATTCTATTGTTTAACCCGTGGCCGACAGGCCAGGACTCAAACAGCCTGGCCTGTCGGCCACGGGTTAAACGGATAGTTTCAGTCCTGGCGGATTCGCGATCATTCAATCCCCTGCGCCGCCAGCCATCTCTCAGCATCCAAAGCCGCCATGCAACCGGTTCCCGCCGCTGTAATCGCCTGACGGAAATAATCATCCGCCACATCACCAGCCGCAAAGATTCCATCCACGCTGGTATAAGTTCGCTGAGGAGTCGTCCAAACCACGTAACCCTTCTCGTTGGTCTGCAACTGGCCCTTCAGGAAGTCTGTATTGGGCGTATGACCGATTGCGCAGAAGTAACCGACGGCATCCAGTTCTTCGGTCTTCGAAGGATCCGTTGTGCTGCGGATGCGAACTCCGGTGACCCCGCTCTTTTCATCACCGAGCACTTCGTCGATGTTCGAATTCCACTTCACCTGAATCTTGTGGTTGTTCAGTGCCCGCTCAGCCATGATGCGGCTGGCTCGAAACGAATCACGTCGATGAATGATGTAAACAACAGACGCAAACTTCGTCAGAAAAGTAGCCTCTTCCATCGCGCTGTCACCGCCGCCGACAACGACGACGGGTTTGTTACGAAATCGAGGCAACGCGCCGTCGCAAACGGCACAGGCCGAGACGCCCATGTTCTTGTACTTGTCTTCGGAGGGCAGACCCAAATAGTTGGCTCGAGCCCCTGTGGCGATGATGATGGCGTGAGATGTGAACTCTTCGCCGCTCAGAGTTTTCAACTTGAATGGTCGCTGCGACATATCAATGTCGACGATGTCATCGGTGACAATTCGAGTCCCGAAGTTGGTCGCCTGCTGTCGCATCAGTTCCATCAGTTCCGGACCACTGACACCGTGCTTGCCATGAGGTGCCATGTAACGGCGTTTGTCATCCTGAATAGATGTATCGAGATACGTCGTCATGTCACCGGCAGGAAACCCCGGGAAGTTTTCCACTTCCGTCGTCAGCGACAACTGACCCAGCGGCAGAGTCCCCTTCTGGCGATTTTCCTCGTTGAAGGCGCCTTCGTAAACAACCGGACTCAGCTCCGCACGAGCCGCGTAGATGGCGGCCGTCCAGCCAGCAGGACCAGAACCGATGATGGTGACCTTTTCAGTCATGTCACAAACCTGTCTTTGCGTTTTCTGCGTATTTTCGCGGGTGGATGCTTATACGGACTCCTTCGCCGAATAAGTCAATACGCGGACACTAACCGACCGGAACGCATCCGACAACGATCGGCCGTTTCTCCCGCAGAATTCATAAGACTGGAAATCACGCTGGGAGTTTCTGAGAGCAGGAATCCTATGACGGAAAACACTTCCCGAATTTCACCAGCCACAGCGGAGAACCCAGCAGGCGAATTCGCAGCGTAACCAGAGCCCACGCAAGGTTTACCTCACGGGACAGAAACTTAAGCCACGTCTTTCCGTCGGCGGTGATCCGCAAATTGGCTTTGCCGCAATGACCTTCTTCGACCAGCAGCTTCTGATCTCGAATGGTTATTGTCGCCAATCGTTTCTCTGATCCAGTGAATGTGAAGTGATAAACCGCATTAAGGCCTTTTGATTGTCCCGGCTGAAACGTCAGAGACATGTATTTCAGAAAACTGTCGATCGATCGCACGTTGAGGTTTCCTCGCACCGGCCGCAGCGTCTTATGAGGAAATCGCTTTTTGACATATTCGGCCGCATCCGATCCCGGGACAGCGTAAACGATCTCCTCCTTGTCCTGCAGAGGTCTCAGCGTTTCCTCGGTAAACTGCTTGCGATTTTCCAGCCAGGGTGCAATCACTTCTTCACCGGCCGGACAAACCGCAAGACAGTATGCGGCCTTGTAGTTGGCACCGAAGGATAAGCTTTGCCACATCGATGCCGATTCAGAATCAGAGACTTTTGCTCGCAGCTCATTACGACTGCTGCTGGATGCAATCTGCTCCGTCAGATCTCCAAAGCCACCCATGAACTCACGATAGTTATGAGTATAGCAAGCACTGAAATTGAAATCGCCGTTGGTGGCGATGGCTCCCACAGGACACGCCGCCACACACAGGCGACATTCCAGACAAGGATTGTATTCAATGGGCTGAGATTCCTCGGCGACAGTCTCACCAATCAAAATTGTCCCCAGCAGAATAAAGTTGCCAAACTTTGGATGAATCACGTTTCGATGAATTCCCATCTGCCCCAGCCCCGCCGCAACCGCGACCGGCTTGTGCGACACTACCCAGATCTTGTCGGGGAAGTTATCCATTTCCATCGGAAAGCCCATCGATGGATTCACGGCTTTGATGCCTCGAGCCTCCAGCTCCGTCACAACGTTCCTCGCGACGTCATTGACGTGATCGCCGGTATGATGAAACTCAAGGTTGGCCACTGAACGTGCAGAGCTGCGAATCGGTTCACGATTCATTCGACAGACGAACGCCAGCAGCGTTTTCGTCCACGGGGCAAAGCTCTGAATCTCGGCTCTTTGATCATCCAGTTCCGCACGGCCAATCGACACGATTCCGGCATCATCGGCTCCGCAGGCCAGGCACAGTTCTTTCAGATCGGCCGCCGTCAACGCTGGCGTCGGCCGGCCTGATGCGGCCGAGCGGACTTTGATCACTGTCGGATGTTCGTCGATTCGTCCCATCTGCAAGTTCCTAATTTCAAATGAACCAAAGAATGCAAAGCCGCTGACACTGTGAGCGGAATGGAGCTAGCGGTCTGTTGATTTAGTCGAGATTCTGGTTTGAGACGCACATTAACCCGAAGCGCCAGCGAGGAATTCTGCATTTTTTGCCTCGCTTGCGCTTCGGGTTGGTATTAAATCAACAGACCGCTAGCCGCCAGTGTCAATCACTGATAGCGGAACAACGCGAGCTGTCCGGTGACGGTACTTCCAATCAGTCCCATAACCGGACGGCTCGCGCCGTTCCGCTTCAAATTGAAAACGAACTGGAACGGCCAACACCGGCGGCTAGCGCCGAACCGCTCACTTGCAAAATGCAAGCACAGCAAACACTTGCATTTTGCAAGCATAAGGGATATTGTCAAGAGGGTTTGAACAGAATCATCAGACTCTTATGTAACGAAGTACGCCGCCAGACGCCTGAAACGTTCAGCGTCTCGAGTGAAAGTCGAACTCCATGAAACATCCTCGTTCTTCCTGCCCAGTGGCCTGCACGCTGGACTTGGTTGGCGACAAATGGACGCTGCTGGTCGTTCGAGACCTGCTGCTGGGACGATCGCATTTTCGGGAGTTCTCATCATCCCCGGAGCGCATCGCAACCAACATTCTGACCGATCGACTCACACGACTTGTCGAAGCCGAACTGGTCGAGAAAGTTCCATCGCCCGAGCAACCCGGACGCGACGCCTATCGACTCACAAAAAAAGGCAAGACCCTCGGACCGCTGGTTCAAGCCATCAAGAACTGGGGCCTCGAACATCTCGAAGGCACATCCGCGCGTCTAAAGGCGAAATAACTCAGAGTCTCGACCGCCTCCAATGCACTCCTCTTGCTCCGCAAGAGGTCTCCCCCGCTTGCTAATATCCGGACCAGGCGCTTTAAAGACCGCCTGATGGGCTCAAGCTCCGTCAATCTACTTTGACGACTGTAAGGGATGATCAGGGAAGACCTCAACCTCAAGGCCGACCTCTATCTCGCTTCTTACTCTGCTGTCAGCCGTTCGGTGCCTTCGCGACAAACCATTCGAAACTGGACGAAAGGGAATGTTGCCCATGCTCATCATACACATCGACATGGACTGTCAGTAAGCACCGTCCCTTTGCAGCCAATTCGGCAAGAGGTTGATCGATTGCCGTTAGTGATGCATTTATCTTTGCAGTGACCCTGCCATTCGCGGGCTTCTTAAACTTGGCCTCGACACGACGCACTACAGGAAGAATTTCCGTCTCGTTCGCAAGAACATTCAGGAGAAACTCCCCTGAACACGCCTCGGCCAGTGCCAGTTGTGCACCTGCGTGTACGGTTCCAATGTGGTTAAGGAATTGCTCGCCTGAAGGCAGTTCAAGCAGCCCTTCGCCAGTCGACGACTTCTGAATGCCGATGTGGCGATTGAATGGTAAAGTCGTCACGGATTCTATCATTACAGACCACGCCTGGATGTTGGAGTAAAAGCAACGAACGACCATGATCAGCAGAGCGGTTTTGCTGGGTTAAGATGTGGGCAGAGCTCAGAAGAGCTAAGTTGCACCTTTTATGCGCCATGTAATCCACAGCATCATCTCCCTGAATCACAAACGATACCCGATCAGAATCCAGCAGAACATGGACGGAATAAAAAGATCAAGCACAGTCGTCTATGACTTGCTGCGATTTCTGACCAGAAATGCTGGGTAACGTTGTGTCTGGTTGAGAGCCTGCCCACAGGCACCGAGATAGTAGACTACTTCTGGCGGAAAGACGGCTTATCTCAAAAGCAAGCGGGGCGCCGAATGTGGCTACTCGCGTTCGACACACCTACCGCAAACAAGAACGCAGTCACTTTATAGTGACTTCAGCAAATAATGGACAATGATCTGACGCAACGTGCTCATCAATCACTTTCACGGATCGAACAATGACTCGACCTTTGGGACGACTCAGGATGTAGTCCAGTTGTCGTTCTGGCTTGACGGCAGGGAACGTCAACATCTTTGTCTGGTCTTCCGTCACCGATTGCCATTCGTCCCGCAGAGTTTTTAATGGCGAACTGTCGGGAGTGGCGTTTAGATCGCCGGCAAGAATCATAGGCAAAGCGATTGTCCCGGTGTTTTTTGCGAAGACCTGATTCAGCTGAATCGCTTGTTGCTGACGGAAAGTCTCATTGTTGTGGTGCAGATGGGTTGTCACAAAAATCAGTTTCAGAGTGTTGACCTGTACTTCCACGGCACCGGCCATTCGCCGTTCTCGATCCGGCATGCCTGGCAACCAGTGTAAAGCAACTTCGGACATTGGAAACTTTGACAATATGGCCTGGCCATAACGCCCACCTTCATAATCCAACTGATGAACAAATCGGCCTTCCAGTCCCGTCAGTTCCGCAAGACGAGTCGTCTGGTCGATTCGCCCTGTCCGCTCTGTTCGGTCATCGACCTCCTGCAGAGCAACCAGGTCCGGAGAACACGACTTGATCACTTCAGCCTGCCGGATCAAATCCACTTTGCCATCAACGCCTTCTCCATGATGAATGTTGTAGCAGAGTATTCTCAGTGTGTGCTCCTGAGCTGAGAGCCCCTGACCAGCAGTAAGCATCGCAACTGCGGCAAAGACACAAAGTGCGGGAAAGCGGACAAACGTTCTCGAGACCAGGCTGATCATCCAATATCTCCGGCTTCGCACTTTTAGCATTCCCGACGAAGGCAGTAACAGACCATTCAGGGCAGTTCAACCTTGAGTTCAGCAGAACCACCGTCAGGTACTTCCAGAACCAACCCTGATGTTTCTGGATCGGAGTACTTCGGATCAAGCTTCACTTTCGGAGGCGGCGGCGAAGTAAACTCCGTCATTCCTTCGTTGGGATTCGTGCTTGGTGGCCCGATCCATGTGACCGCCACTTTGTGGCTGCCAACAACGGCGCCGTCGCCAGGTTTGTTAGTTCCCAGAGTGAACTTGCCCTCGGCATTCGTCTCGCCCATCGCCGGGCGATCGTCTTTCGGGAAGAAAGACACTCGATAGAACTCCAGCGGCGCACCTTTGTGAGTCAGAATTCCGCTGGCTGGGACTGTGTCAATAACGTCGCCCGTGGGTTGTGTCGGGGCACATCCCATGAAGCAAAGCGATAGTCCGAAGATCAATTTCCATTTAGTCATTTTCGCATTCTCCAAAGTCCACATGCGGACAGCTGCATCCAACGGTATGCAGGTTTGTCAGTCAATCTGTTTCAGGTGGCGAATCAGCCGACACCCGCAGATTCGGTGTTTCTCTGATAATGAACTTCAATGCAGCCGCAGGAAGTGCCATTCGATTCTCATGGGACGCCACAAAACAAGAATCGCTCCTCAGCCCAATAAAGGTGAGGAGCGTATTCTCTCAAGAATCAGTCTGAAGCTCTGACCAGAACGGGTGAGGCGACTAGAATTCGCCTACGATCTCACCGTTCGAAATCGAACCAATCGCTCTCCACACGCCAGAATCCACGTTCTCGCTGGCGAAGCGAACGGATCCATCTGCAAGGACAATCTGAGCTCCACCGACGTGATAACTTCGAGCAGCCATGTGTCCCTGCCAAAGAGCTGACGTTACGCAGTCGCGTTTTCGAGCATTCGGCGGCTGAGTATGGTTGTAGTAGGTAGCAACCAGCAAGCCTCGATAATACTGCAGCCCTCGATAAGCCCACGCGTTTGTGGCACGATTTTCACAGGCTGCGGGAGGTGTCAACTGGTCATTTCCAGTCCAGGGTCCTGTACCATTCGTAGCAACCTGAAAATCTTTCTGGTCTCCGGCGGCAACAACCAAAAATGAAGTCGTATTGTTCGGCCCCTTCTTAATCTCCCCGAACATAGCAGAGTTACTTGTTCCGTCCGTAATATCACCCATCCGCGTTCTGGAGTTTCGTGAGAAGACGCCGTGCAAACTCGTGCGGGGAATAGTCGTACCGGTAATGGCGGGCACCACAGTTCCTGCGTGGTCGGAGTGTGATCCCAGACACTGCATGTAATTTGAACTGGCGGCGTCGATCAAATTCGCTACCAGATATCGAGTGGCACCGGGATCCGAAGGGCAATGAAACGATGGAATGAACTGAATTCTCGCCTGAGTATTGTTACCGTTTCCGTTCACCTGAAAGTTGAAATTGAACGTTGAATAGTTATTGCTGCCTTCAAGATACGGCAGGATGTACGCGTGCACGGAGGCTTGTGGAACTTCACCCGCACCAAAATTGACCGTACAATCTCCCATCGGGAACGTTGTGAAGGTGGATTCATAGTTGTGCAGAGCCAGCCCAATCTGCTTAAGGTTGTTCTTGCACTGCGTACGACGAGCAGCCTCACGAGCCTGCTGGACCGCGGGCAGCAATAGTGCAATCAGGATGGCAATGATCGCGATCACAACCAGCAACTCAATCAACGTAAACCCGACGCGACGCCGGTCTCGCTTAAGCTCAATCAACATGCGACACACCCTTACAATAAAGTATTATTCGACAACAAAGAATTCCGTGAGGAGCGCTCAGTGTAGCCAGAATGATCCGTTACATCAACGTCATCAGGATGACTCTGAACGCGAATTTCTCAATTGAACCGGAAGTCGAGCAAAACCATGAAACTTCCTTTTTCGGCGGGCTCACATTGTCTCAAACTTCGCAAGACATGAGGTGAGCAAATTGCGGTGGGCGAATTTAGAAACTCGCTGTCAGATGGCGGCACGCAGCAGTGCACAAAGCATTCACACACGCCTGTCAGACTCAGTGATTGACTTCTCTGCCCGTGCCAATCGTCGCTTCAGGTGAATTGCGGTTTCCACGAGGGAAACTCCACCAACACCTTTTGAGCCCCATCGATCCGATCGCGGAACGTTTCGTAAGCGACCTGAATGTCACGAAGAGGAAAACGATGAGTAATCAGCGGGGCGAGGTTGACTCGACCTTCCGCGATCCACTGCATGGCCAGCGGGAACGTGCGTTCATAATCCGGATGAAGGCTGGTGGTGATGGAAAGATTCTTCCACATCGCCGCTCGCAACATGACTCCATCAATTCGCTCAGGAGGTACGCCGAAGACCAGAACCTGCCCAAATTCGCGAGTCAGCAGGATGGCGTCATTCAGTGCCTGAGCTTTATGGCCAACCGCTTCGATGACAACCTCTGGTAATTCACCACCCAACAGCTCACGAACGGCCTCGACAGAATCCAGCCCCCGCGCGCAAACAGTTGCAGTCGCGCCCATCGTTCGGCTGACCTTAAGTCGTGATGCGACCGGATCAATGCCAATAATCTGGCGAGCCCCCAGGTTCCGCAGCCCGGCATTGAACATCTGGCCGATCGGTCCCTGCCCAACGACGACAACATCGCGATCGATCATATTGGGCAGTTTTTTAAGGGCCCACACGACGGTCCCGAAAGGCTGGGCCAGCATCGCCAGCTCATCCGACAGTCCGGGAAGCAACGAGATGGCTCGTGCCTCTGGCATCACGAATCGTTCTGACAGCCCTTGTTGCCTCAGGGGAACTGCCAGCACACGAGTTCCTGGCGTCCACCGCTGGCCATTTGTGGCGATGACGGTCCCGACCATTTCATGCAATGACATGCCAACTGGTTGAGGATACTCAATCGGGTGTCCCTCGAATTCACCGTCGAAGAACGGCAGATCCGAACCACACAGACAGGTCATCTCGGGTTGAAACACAATCTGACCCGGCAACCTGGAGGAATCCGGCAACTGAGGTTCGGGGACTTCCACTAGTCGTAGGTCTCGACAACCAACAAATTGACCGGCCAGCATGGCGGCTCCAGCGGTAGAGGTTGATCGGTCAGTCAGGACAAGCCGCGACTGTATCCAACCTCAGCGCATAAAAAAAGCCCTTCGGCGGTGAGCAGGTGCGGGGACTGAACGTCGAAGAGGCTGGGGAAGCTGCATCTGGCTGGGTGACCGTGAGCAGCGAGTGTATTCTTCGTTCAACACTTACTCATCCATGCCGAAGGGCGCTGGGTATTTTCTGGCATATGCATTGAACGTGCCAATTCTGCCGATTTTTATTGTCTCTACAAAAGCCTCGAAAAAGTGAACCATCTGACGCAAAAACAAGCCTGACAAGCAGATGGCGCTCAACACTTCGGCGCCGAAACCCCCAGACGCTTGAAACTTCAGCGCTGAACTCCTACCGTTCATCGAATTCGTCAGCGCCGAGGCGAGCTGGGATGGGAAGACTAGGGAGACTTTTCCGTGAAACTGTGGTACTCCAATAACCAGGGCGGAACGCACGATTACCGCGCCTTCGTTGCGACATGCACGGGGCTCGTGGTGACCTATTGCGTGACGGTTCTGTGGAATGTGGCCACATTTCCTGACGTTGGTTTGCGGTGTTTGCTTCCAGATGGGCCCGCGCCGATTGCGACTCCCAGAATTCCCAATCTGGGGCCAGCTCTGCACTCATTAAGCGACGGGAGTGGAGCAAAGCAACTCGGCTCAATCACCCTTGTTGCAAAGTTTCGACCGTTAGCAAATCTGCCAACCGCGTTCTCCGTCCTTTCCCAGTCGGTTGGTACACACAAACCGAGAAGTGTTTCGCTCGCGGCTCACCCTCTGCGCATTACTCCAGCGCCGATTCTGGCCTCAACTGAGCCCGCTAAGCCTGATACGGTGGTGAGGCCTACGGCAGGGATCGAAATCTGGGACTGGAGCCGGCCAGATTCAACGACGGATACTGCGGTCCCCCGAGCGGGCGATCAGTTGTTGAAACTGAACGGTCGACAAATCGGGACCTTCCTGGATTTTGTGTCAGCACTGGAATCGCTCCGTTCCGCAAAGATTCCGCCGGGCGGCCAACTGGCTCCAGAGTCTGATCCTGCGAAGCTGCGAGTTCCCCCTTTGGTTGAAGTTTACAGTGCTGATCCCTCCCAGCCCTCGCAGCGACTTGTGGAGATTATTTATCGCCGCCCCGGGACTGCGCATCATGATGTCGAGGGCCGTGTTTATGTCCCTGTGCATCCCGTGAACGTAGGCGAGGTCTCTCTGACGATCTTCTGGTTCGTTTGCCAGCTTTCGATTCTGGCGATCGCATTGACGTCCTATTGGTATCGACCATTTGATCGAGTCGCTCAGAACTTCTGTCTGATGTGCTGTGCGGCCATGGGGGCGTTCGTTCCTGGATTTCACTGGTGGATTCTGGCGAATAACCCACTGCTGAATATCCCATTCATCGTTTGCGCCGCGATGCTGCCTTGCCTGGTGCTGAACTTCTTTCTGGTCTTTCCCAAAGAGCCCGAGTTCGTCCGAGGACGACGCGGTCTTGTACTGAGCGCCGCGTTCGGCGTGGCTGGGTTGATCTGCGTTTCGCTCGTCGTGATTTATTGGGCGGCATGGAGCCTGAACGGGAGCGATACTCTCAACGTCTTTCAGAAACTGGCCGTGCTTTCGCAGATTGCTGTTCATGGATCTGCTTCAACGGTCGCCTCGGTGGCTCATGCGACATCGCTGTTGTCTTTACTGCGATCGATGGTACATGTGGCCATCATGTTTGCGTCGCTGTATTTCGCGATCACGGTGGCCAAACTGGCTTTCAGCTTGATTCGACTCGAGACGCCTCATGAACGTCGTCAGGTTGCCACAATTCTTGGTGCTGCGTTGCTGTCGACAATTCCTATCGGATACACGCTTTACCTCGCGTTCTTTCGCAAAGTCGACTTCGCTCTCGGACATGCTCAGATCCCGATGTTTATCGCGAGCATGTTGTTTATGGCGGCGTACTCGCACGGCATCTTTCGCCATCGTCTGATGCTGGCTGAAGAGGGCGACGACAAGAGCCGCCGTTATGTGCTGATGTCGATGATTGTGTCGGGCGGCTTTGCGACGTTACTCGCGGTCGGCGGAGTCTTTACGCATTCGTACAGTCTGCCGCTGAACTCCACAACGACTCAGCAATTGTCTTTGTTCTTCATTCTGCTGCTGGCAGCAGGTCTCAGTCTGTGGGTGCGTGATCGATTGCAAGCGATCGTGGACCGCAAGTTTTTCAGTGAGAAGTACCAGCTTGATCGGGCGATGCAGCAACTGAATCGTTCGGCCGCTTATCTGGCTGAGCCGTCCGGGATGGCCGACATTACGCTGAAGACTTGTCAGGATGTTATGGATGCCTCGTGGGCGATTATGTACGTTCGCGACGGTCAGGGTGTATTTCGTCTGATCGGAACGCGTTCAACTTCGGCCGCGACGGCTCAGCTGCGACCAGAGCAAGTCCAGGTCGATGTGCCGGGCGAATCGGTGATTCATCGCATACCTTCAGCCAATCGCGAAGCCATGTCGCCGATGCAGCAGTTGCTTCATGACCTGCGTGCAGAACTGCTCTGCGTGATGGAGGGCGAAGGTGGAGTTCACGGGGTCATCATTCTGGGACGTCGTCGCGGCGGTGTAGTGTTCAGCGCGGAAGATATCACGTTTCTCCACGCGATTGCTCAGATGAGCGTTCTGGCTCTGCACAGTTCCCGCGCGAATCAGGCGATGGCTCAGCTGGATGCAGAACTCAAGATGAAGATGGATCGCATCGCCGAACAGCAACGCCAAATGGCCGCGCTGCGAGCCGAGCTGACTTCGCTTCAGACGGATGCAGGACAGGCTCCGGTTCTGGCTTCCGACCAGGGCTTCGATCGCGAAGGCGTTCGAGGCAACAGTCCAGCGTTGCTGGATGTGCTGGATCAGGTCCGCAAGGTCGCTCGCAGTTCGTCGACGGTCTTGATTCGAGGCGAAAGCGGGACTGGTAAAGAGTTGCTGGCCAAAGTCATTCATCGCAACAGTGATCGTGCCACCGGAAATCTGGTCTGCGTGAACTGTGCGGCTCTTTCTTCATCACTGCTGGAAAGCGAACTGTTCGGCCACGTCAAAGGCGCCTACACCGGCGCTCATGCCGACAAAGCAGGGCGATTTCTGGCTGCCGATGGAGGCACTTTGTTTCTGGATGAAATCGGCGATATCTCGCACGAGACACAGGTCAAGCTTCTGCGAGTTCTCCAGGAGCGATGTTTCGAACCTGTGGGCAGCGACAAGACAATTCAGGTGGACGTGCGATTGATTGCAGCGACCAATCGCAACCTCGAGGAGATGATTTCCAAAGGTCAGTTTCGAGCCGACCTGTTTTATCGTCTGAACGTCGTCGCGCTGACACTGCCACCATTGCGGGAGCGTCCCGGTGATCTTGCGGAACTGGTCTTCTTCTTTCTCAGTCGAGCAGCCCAGAAGTCCAAAAAGCAGATTCGCCAAATCGACCCCAGTGCTCTGGCCGCCCTGGAGAATCATCCATGGCCCGGCAATATTCGTGAACTGGAAAACGTGATCGAGCGAGCCGTCGTGCTGGCCGACAGCGACATTATCTCCTTGGCCGATCTGCCCCCGGAACTTCGTCACGCCAACGAAGACGGACGCCCCATGGTTGGCACTCGCCGATCTTCGACGTCAACGCTGCCATCGCTCACCGTCCGCAGTCTTGCTCGTCGAGTCTCAGAGCCCGAAAGTTTCTCGGGATCGAGCTCCTCTCAACTTCGTGAAAGCCAATCCGAAGAACAGCAACTCCGCGAAGCCCTGCGAGCCGCCAACGGCAACAAAGCCGTCGCCGCAAGACAGCTCAATCTGCCCCGAAGCACCTTCTTCAGTAAGTGCAAGAAGTACGGGATTTCGTGAGTAGGCTCACAGTGGTGGTTCGGCCGTGAAGACGATTTGATGTCCGTCCGGGGACCAGTCGCAATCGATGATTCGCCAGTCGCGGGGCTGGCCGGGGACGGGGATGAGTTTCTCAGGGGCGTTTCGCTTGACGATAAACATCTGCGGCGTCCCGGTCGAGGGATCAAGTCCCGAGAACAGAACCTGATTCCCATCCGGATGCCACGAGACGTCGGAATGCAATCGTACTCCGGTGTAGAGCACGTCTGGTTTGTCCGGCTTATCGATATCCATCGCAACGATCGCAACGGCGTTCCCTTCGTCCTTTGTGAGACGTGCTTTGAAGGCCAGCGACTTGCTGTCGCGAGACCATCCAAGCCCTTTCTCGATGGCCTTGTATGGCGTTGGCTGATCCTCCGGAGGCAGAATGCGACGCTGCTGCGTTTTTACGTCATAAACGACGATTCGCTTTTTGGCAATCCATGCAATAAAGCGACCGTCTGGAGACCATGTGCCACTTTGACCCTCAGGATCCAGATCGAGTGAAGCGCCATTGAAGTTATTCATGGCATGGATTTTCAGACCTCTGCCTTCCTGTGTTACAACAATCTGCGTTCCGTCGGGCGAAAGTCCAGGCAGGGTACCAACGGCAAACGAACTCATCTGTGAGCCGTCAAGAGCGAGGCTGGTCAGCAACGAGTACTGTCCATTGTTCATCTCAAAGACAACGGACCGGCCATCCTGCGACCATGTCGGCCACTTTGCTTGTGTGTATTCCTCGTTCGCTTCTTCCAGCTGCCGGATTGACTCTGCTGGACTTGCCGTCTTATTTTCCTCGTTACCGACAGGAACTTTTCTGAGGTCCAGCAGGTAGAGATTTCTCAGTCCCGAAGTGCGATTATCCTCAATAGACTCAGCACGAATCGAAACGTTTTTCCAGACGACGCTGACTTCTGACGATTCGGCGCCCTGAGAATAGCAACTGGTCCGCAGCAGGAAGTTTCCATTCAGGATGGAGATATCGGGACCTTCGATCGAATGCAGCAGTCGAAAGTTATCCGAATCCAGCGGCGCGATCAGGTAATGAAACTTTGTGCCTCGTCGAGCTACTCGCAGTCGCCCCGAGCGGCATTCGTCCGCATAGATTGCGGGATACTCATAACGAAATCCTTTGGCACCCGAACGGAGTAGTTCCACTTGAGTCAGTTCTCGAAGCGGCGTGTTCGGATGCTGAACAATTCCGCGAAACAACAAGTGGGCTTCGAATTCTTTGAGGACGATTCGTGGCCCCAGATAAATCGCGGCGATGCCGTTGTCGGACGGCTTAATCTTCAGATCGGAGAACTCAGCGATCACATCAAAATCACCATCAATCTTAATTCTCGGACCGACGGAGGATGTTGAACTCGTTTTCGGCCCGGCCTCACCACGCATGTGAAGACCATCAGGCTCCAGAAAAACATCCCAGTCGGGTTTGTTCAGCAGTTGAAGCACAGAGTTTAGAGAGTCAGCCCCAGGCGGCTTTCTTCTGGCTCTCTGTCGTTTTTCATCGGCGATGATAAAATCGGACTCCAGTTCCTCGTCTGTCTTGTTAGTGAAGTCGAACTCGAAGGAATCCGGCAGAGCGATGCGTTCGCTATCCAGTGTGTCGGTCTCCGTTCCACGCAGTTCCTGCTCAGCGACGGGCGGAACGGTCTTCGGCCAGTCGCCTTTCAGAACGATGTTTCGCACCCGCGCTTCCGTCTGGTCACAGTAATAGAACAAACCGAAACAGCGATCATTCGTCGCCGCGACGTCAGATTCATGAATCAACACATCATTCAGCCGCAGTCGAATCAGGTCGCCGTTGATCTGAAAAACCATCTGATTCCACTCGCCGGACTTCAGTGGTAGTGATGCCATCGAGACTCGGTTGCCCTCCATCGATCGATGCAGCGGATCAAGATGCGAGTCTTCCCAGATTCCGTTCGTCGTCTCGTGAACTGCGACGCCTGTGTGTTCGATCAGAAATGCCGTGCGGCCAAGCGACGGATGCACGATCGACTTTCCATCGTCACAGAAGAACTCATAGGTGACCTCACTGTCCCAGACGAGCGGCCAAACGTATCGCAGCATGCGTTCCTCCCCGGCCCCATTGAGTTCCGGATGAGACTGGCCAACGATTTGCGTGGTGCCAGACGAGTCCTGCAGCACCTTCCATAACTGCTTCTCGGGAGTCCACGGATCTTCATGCCAGGTGATCCAGCCCGAGAGATGTGAAATCGGTCTGAGCTCTGATGTCGCCGATTTGTCGGCGTCCTTCAATGGAGCAGAGTCCTTCCACGCCCCGGAACGCAAGTCAGAAATCCTGACCGAGTCTGGAATCACCGGTGTTCCTGTGATGCGAACATTGCGAATGCTGCCGGTTCCCGTGCCCGGATTGCGAATCGCAACCCACGGATCATGCTCTTTTGGCAAGGGTTCACGTGAAATCAGACGACTGTTGATGTATCGCGAGCAGAAGCCGTCTCGCACATCAACACGATAACGCAACCAGTTGTCGACTCGCGATAGCTTCGGCTGCATCGGGATCTCAGGTGCGACTCGATACAGCTCGCCCGCCTGCACCGATTCATGATGCCAGACCGGCGTGACCCACGAGCCGTTGATCTGCGGATGAATCTCTTTCCAGCCAAAGCACGTACAGAAACACTCCAGCGTATAGTTGCCTCGTAACGGACTTCCGAACAGCAGAAACTCGTCATCCGTCTTCGCCAGAACATCGACCGCGCCATCACCGGCCTGAAAGTGCCCCGGCGGCAGGCCCAGCCCGTTTGTCCATGAGCTTTTTCGTGTGACCGGATGCCACGACTTCAGATCCGGCGCTGCGGTCCAGGGTTGAGTGCGTTGTCCCGGCGGCAGCTTGTGATGCTGAATCCATCCAATCAGATGGATCATCAGCACGTTCCATTCTGTTGGGCCGCTCGATTTGCCCGCGCGAATTTGTGAGTCCAGAATACTCACCAGATACTGCAGGGCCTCGTCGAGCAAAACGCCCTGCTCGACAGCCATCCAGAGAAATAGCGTTTCTGGCATGCGATCCTGCAGTCGGTCAAATCGCAGGTTGACGAATCGCTTGTGCAGATCATCCACACTGCGAGCCGCCTCAACCAGATCACCTTTTGCGATGGCAATCATCGCGAGCAGCGTCAATTGGCATCGTTGCTGAACTTCTCCTGTGGCCGTCGCGGCTTGCACTGCAAATCGAAGTTCATCCAGCTTTCCGGCTTCTTTGGCTGCAGCGATTAAATCAAATACTGGCGAGACAAGAATGCCGCCCGTGCGAACTCGCTTCTGTTTCCGATTGATCCCCTCCTGAATTCTTGCCACGTCGACAGGATGGTCGGACGTGGCCGATTCCGGAGGATCTGTCGACGTCAGCTTACCGAACAATCGAAACTCACGATGCAGCTTCCCCGGCAGGACATGCGACTTGAAAATTTCATATCGAGCCTCAACCGGAAGCGACATGGCTGCCATCCTGAGGCCAAAGACGTTATCGGCCAGCACATCACTTTCGAAGAGATCTGCAACCGACGCGACAGGTCTTTCATCCGCCACGCAGCGCGAGGTGATGCCCAAAGTGAGCAGCAATACGGACAGCAGGAAAAAGCCTATCCGGTGGAAACCTCGCATAAACTGATTCCGTCATCTTTGTCGGCAGCCAGCACTCTCGTCGGCTGCAGGGAGTTGACCGCTGGCGAATTCCCCGTATTTTCAGCAGCTATCCGCATTTGCTCGGATACGGTCCGCGAGCGAAGTCGTATTAAGCTATCAATTCACGCACAGATTTGCCCGCTCCGTGGTCGAATTCGCCTTCCTCAGGATCAAAACGAATTTCGGGCGATCCCCGCTCAGCGAAGTGACGCATTGTTCAGTTCTTCTGGTGTTGTGTCTCTCAAACTCCTCCGTTTAACCCGTGGCCGACAGGCCAGGCGTTCTCTTCTCCCGGCCTGTCGGCCACGGGTTAAACAAGACAAAACACTCTGCTCTGCAAGATCCCACCTGAGTGAGACACTACACTGAGTGCCCTCCAGCACGACACGTTAAAAAATTAACGAGTGCCTCTTGCATATTGCTGCCGTGGGCGTTAATAATTTAACGCACAGGCTGAATTTTGTTTCTGCAGGAGTCATGTTTATGCCCAAGCCCCCCAATCTTAGCAGGCGTGAACGGCAGATTATGGACGCCGTGTTTGCGCTGGGTGAGGCCACCGTCAATCAGGTGGTCGATTCGATTCCCGATGCGCCAACAGCCATGGCGGTACGACGGATGATGCATATCCTTGAAGAAAAGGGGCATCTCAAGCGCCGCGAGAACGGCCGCGAAGTGATTTATTCGCCGCGTGAAACCAAAGTCAAAGCTGGACGCAGTGCGTTTCAGAATGTGCTGGAGACGTTCTTTGGCGGTTCACTTGAACAAGCGCTCGCGGCGCATCTGCATTCGAGGAAAGACAACGTCACGGACGAAGAGCGTGAACGGTTGATTGCTCTGATCGAACAAGCCCGTGCGGAGGGACGTTGAGATGAATCGTCTGATTTCGGTTCTCACGGCGCTCGGTGGTTTGGTGATGTTTCCTCTGGTGGATTTGGCCATAAAAGGAACAATCGTGCTGGTGCTTGCCGGCTCGGCCTGCTTCGTGTTACGACGTGATTCCGCGGCGACTCGGCACTTCGTCTGGTCGACAGCGATGGGTCTGCTCCTTGCGATGCCGATACTGTCGCTGGTGCTGCCGGCTTGGCGGATTCTCCCAGCATGGCTGCACTCGAACGGACCTGCCGTGGCCACAGCACCGTCAACATTCGTCTCCTCAAACGAAGCGTTGTCGCCTGTCACGATCACGCGGCCGGATTCTGTTTTACTCCCATGGCAGGCCGACGAGCGTTTGGTGAGCGACATGGGTCCGCTTCCTGGCAGATCTGCAGTACAAGATAACGAGCGAGATACGCAGATTCGTCCCACTGAAATCGAGGACCGGCGGGTACTTACGGGCCACTCGCTCATTTCGTGGACGACATGGCTCAGTGGAGTTTGGTTTGCCGGTTGTGTTTTGCTCGCCGCACGCCTGGCGGTCGCATCAGTTTTATTGCGACGTTCAGCACGGCGGTCGGTGTTGGTTGAATCATTTCCCGGCGAGCGGCAGGGCGTCAGCCCTCCGTGTTTGTCCCGCATGCCCGATCGCAGGATATGCGCAGACGATGTTGCTGATCAACACCCGCGGCTAGCGCCGTGCGGCTCAAAGGGATCGGAGGCACAGGAAGTCAGGCTGACGGGGACACGGAGGGCTGACGCCCAGCCGCTCGCCGAGGTGCAGCGGTTGAAGTCCGCTCTTGCCGATGCAAAGTCAGTGCTCGGAGTAACCCGCCCTGTGCAGATGATGCTCGATCCGCATCGATCGATTCCCGTCGTCTGGGGTCTTTGGAAAACTCGTCTGCAGTTGCCGGCCAAAGCCATCAGTTGGAGCGACGAGCAACTGCGTTCGGTGCTGCTGCACGAACTGGCTCACGTCCGTCGCCAGGACTTGTTTGTCCTGGCACTGACTCAACTGGCCTGCGCCTTGTACTGGTTCAATCCGCTGGTCTGGCTGGCGGCGTGGCGTCTGCACGTTGAACGAGAACGCGCATGCGACGACCTGGTCCTTGCCAGCGGCGTGCGAGCTTCAGCGTATGCCGAACACTTGCTCAACGTGGCGACTCAATTGAATTCCTCCCGGTGGACTCATGCGTGCGGCCTGGCCATGGCCAGAAATTCTTCTCTGCATGGCCGGCTGACGGCCGTGCTGAGTGAAAAACAGAATCGTCGCAGGATGACGACTCTTATCACCTGCGTTTCATTGATGATTGTTGGTGCCATTTCGGTGCCGATTGCCATGTTGCAGGCCGCGAGCGTTCAATCGGACGAAAAAGAGTTGGCAGATTCGAAACAACCAACGTCGCCGCCGGCAGTCGGAGAAATCGACGGCTCTGAGGACTGGGGCAACAATCCGAACCTTCCTGTCTATGCATTGTGCTCAGAATCAGAGATCTGGTTCCGTGAGCAGCATCTGGAATGGAGTGAACCCGTCAACGGACTGCGAGCTGCGATCAGCATTCGCCCGACTGCGGCGGACGGGAATTACGGAAAAGAACGCAGGGTCCTTCTGGTGATCCAGAACGTGTCTGATCAGCCGATTCGATTCTGCGACACAGCCATTCAGGAAACGGACACTCCTGCCGCAGATGTCGAAGGCCGCAAGCTGTACCTGCAAGATAACGGCGAAATCCTGTCCGGGATTCAGAATGCAAAGTCCTCGAAAACGGATCATGTCTTTCAGCCCCGCCAAATGCTCTCGATCGATATGCTGGACATGGGTAATGATCAGGGGCACAACAGAGGCGACTCACTGGCGGAAGGCATTATCAAAGATTCGGGTCGGGCGTTATTCGCCGTGCTCAACATTGCCCATGCGCCGGAAGGAGCATGGACTGGCAAATTGACAACGCCGGCCACTCGCGGTGCTTATGCAGCGAACGCGCCATTGCCTCGCAGCAAGGAAGGACAGGCGTTGTTCCGCTACTGCATCGATCACGCGCGGCTCAATGGAGACATCCCGGGTGGTTTGATCAGCCGACTCCATGATCTGGTGCAGGAATTCATTGAACTGAATTCAGGCGATCAATATGGCGATGCGTATGCAAAAAAGATGCAACCGCTGGTCACGCGTTTCGAACACAAGGGCGACTGGAAGCAGGAGGAGGTCGCGAAACTGTTCGATGACATTGCGGCTGTGACAGCAATTCCGCTTGAACGCACGATGAATGCAATTCGTGAAAACTCACTTCAGCGAGGCCTGCCGATCCCTGCATCGATGAGCAATCTCAACTGGGGAGAGACCATGCCAGGCGGTTTGCGAATGGCCTGGGTTGTGGAGCCACGTGCAGAGAAATATCATCGAAGCTCAGCGTTGAAGTCGCGAGTCATCCTGCACAATTCGGGTAACAAGCCGGTAATGTTTGTGACGCGCAGTTTCCATCAACCGCAACATAAAGCCGTGACAGTCGACGGCATCACAGTTCCGATCGAGTCGACATTCTGGACAACAATTGGACGTCCGGAACCCTATCGTTTGCATCCGGGGGAATACTGCGAGGTGTATGCACCGGGCATCGGTATCGGGCCGCAGAACAAAGACATCGAAGACTGGTCAAACGTCCGAGCGGGTTCCTGGATACTTGCCGACGAAGATGATGACATCATTTTCCGGCCCGGTGAGATCCTGCTGACCGGCGATCATGCGGAGAACATCGATCCGGACTGGTGGCTGAAGTTTATCGCCGAACGCATCCGCCGTGAGACACCGCTGCCTGCCTACTCCAAAGAGCGCGATGTGATTATGTTTCGTGTGATCTCGGATTTGTTTGGGAACTCGCCAACGCCCGAGGAGGCTGCAGGATTCCTTGCGGACAATTCGCCGCAGGCCATCGAGAATCTGGCGAAGGTGCTTTCCGGGCGGACCTGGCACACGTCCGTTGCCGGGCCGATCAGCAGTGGAGAAATCAAATTTCATGTGCTGCCGGAAGATCCTGAAGCGGCGACTCGACCTCGCATCACGACAAATCCAGGCCGGTACAATCTTGGTGAGGAAGTGCGATTTGTCGTATCGCGTCGTCCAATTGGCGAAACTCTGGTCAACGAAGCGGATCTGATCTGGTATCCGCCCGGCAAGGACAACGTCCCGACAAAAGTCTCGTTACCGAATGGCTATGACACATGGGCCGCAGGCTGGTTGCCGGGCACGACAATCCTCTGGGTGAGCCAGACCGGTTTGCTTCGCAGTTACGATTTCACGGACAACGCAGCCGTCAAGGAAACTCGCTACGAAGGCGACCAGATTGTGACGGCACCAATTCCTGCCGCTCTGGATGCGGCACTTCGAGCTGCGATCGTCGCGACAGAAAATGGAAAGGAACAACCTCGGCGCCCGGTCGGTACACCGGCCGCGATGAAGGACGAAAATGCCGCCATAGAAAAACCGAAACACGAAGCAACTGCTTCCCTGATTTCGAAATGGCAACGGTTCGCGCGCACCGATGGGCGTATTCCAGGATCCGTTCTTGGCACGGTGCGAAGCAGGATCGAAGATTTCTTAAACCAGTATCCGAAAGACGATGCGACACCCGCACTGACGGAGTTGCTGCCGAGTTACGACGTGAGTCACGACTGGGAACCAGCCGATGTGATCGCGTTGCTCGACAAAACTGCAGACCTGCATACCGCGCCGTTGGGCTGGGCCGATCTTCCGCTGGAGTTTGGTGATATGCGGCGAGTGAGATCCGGAACGCCTCTGCCGGAATCACTCAGCAAGGTTGCGTGGGGCGCGCCCGCCGAAAACGGTTTGCGAGTCGCCTGGTTGCTCGAGCCTCCAGCGGAATCGTATGCGCTTGGTACTGTGCTGAAGTCACGCGTTTTGCTTCATAACAGCGGACAGAGTCCGATCATGTTCCTGACCGAAACATGGCACCAGGACGACCGGCATCAGGCTCGCGATGCGGCTGGTCAGGAAATCAAAGTTGCCAGCACCTGGTATTCGGGTATTACGCCAATGGCAACATTTCGCCTGGAGCCTGGAAACTATGTTGAGATGCAAGGTCACGGGATCGGAATCGGCGCTGGAGAATACAGGGAAGAACGCAGCACCGGCGCTGTCGGTGCCTCGATTGAAGCCACGGTCGGCACCGAAGTTCATTTCACGACCACAGTGCGTTTCGATCAGCACGGTTGGACTCGACCAGACGATCCCAAGGATCCCGTGGAACTGCGTAAGGTCAACGTCGCGGAACGTGTCGCGCTGGAATCTCCGTTGCCGTCTTCTGCAGCAGATCGCACGCAATTGATTACTCGGGTTACGAATGAAATCTTTGGCGAAGATCCGACAGACGCCGAGGTCAACGATTTTCTGAACGACACTTCGCCCGAAGCCCTGACGAATCTGACCGTTCAGCTGCAGAAGCGAGAATATCTTCCTTTGTTTCGTGGGACGTTGGCGACCGGTGAGACGATTTTCAAAGTCCTGCCCGTTGATCCGACCGCAGCAACGAAGCCACGTCGCGCCATCGGGCCGGGACGTTATGTGCTGAGTGACTCGGTGCACCTCGCCGTGCAGCAGGTGACGAGCGTCGAGCGATTTGGAGCACCAGAGGTTCGTACCAACAGTGCAAAGATCTTATTCCTTTCGCCGGATCCTAAAGTCGCATCGCCACACCCGCCGTACGAAATCCGTTTGCCAGATGGTTTGGCGAATTATGCGATTCTGTGGACTCGTAATTCCGGGCAGTTGTTCGTTGTCGAACCCGGCAGCGTGCGAACAATCGACTTCGCGAACCCGGCCGACGTGAAAAAATCCCAGTCGAAGCTCAACGTTGCTCCCGAATATCGAGCGTTGATCCCGGAATCGTTGCAACGCGACCTTGACTGAAAAGGGAACCGTACCTCAGGATTGATCATACTGCGCGACGTCTTGTGACGAATGAAGCGTGATAGAGTTCCAGAAAAGTCTGACGAGCGCGGAGAGGCTGTGAAGAAATGTAGGACGCCCTTTTCCGAGTTTCGAAATCGACCGTTTCTTGTAGAAACGACGGCCTGAAAAGGCCGTCCTCACCCGCTGGAACCGGTGTTACTTTCAAATTCAGGTCTCCAAGGCTTCTGATTTGTTTACGAGGCGATTGTCTGGCATGATGTGACTGGCGGATTGTCACTTCTTTTGTATTCTCAGTCAGACTGTGATGTTGGCCCATGAGCAGTAAACGCGCGATGGCACAGTTGCTTCGACATCTGGCGGGGACCGGAGTGACTCATCTGCCGAAAGTCGATGTCCCGAAGCCTTCGCGAGTGCTTGGAAAGCCGCGGCCGAGTCTTGTCGTTGCGGAGACTGCAGTTGCGAGTGAGAACACTTCACAGGCAGCAGAGATCGGAACTGCGACTTTGCGAGCCCCAAGCCGCCTCAAGGCAAGCACGCCAGTGGCGGAGATGAAACGTCCTTCGTCTGTGCTGGAACCCGATCGCTCCACCAAAGCCACCGTGCAGGCCGGGCCGTTTCCGGAAACGAAAACGGTCATGGAGACTACATATACAGATCTTGGCAGTCGCCGCGATGCACTCAGTATATTGGCTAAGTGTGTGGCGGGGTGCCAGCGGTGTCCGGAACTGGCATCACGGAGAACTCAGACGGTGTTTGGTGTGGGCAATCCCACGGCGGACATAATGTTTATCGGCGAAGCTCCCGGGGCTGAGGAAGACATCAAAGGCGAACCATTCGTGGGGCCGGCCGGCCAGTTGCTCAACAAGATTATTGAAGCCAGCCAATTGAAGCGAGAAGACCTCTATATCTGCAACATTTTGCGGTGCCGACCGCCAGGGAACCGCAATCCTCTGCCAGAGGAAGCGGCAAACTGTCGGGAATTTCTCGATGCTCAAATCCACGTTGTTCAGCCAAAATACATCGTCTGCTGGGGGACGGTGGCGGCTCAGAATCTGCTGAATGAAACGCAGGCGGTGGGAAAGCTGCGAGGAAAGTTGTTTGACTACCGAGGAATCAAGGTGATGTGCACTTATCACCCCTCTTATCTATTGCGGAATCCGGCGGCAAAAAAGCAGGTTTGGGAAGACATGAAATTCTTCATGAAGCACCTGGGAGTTGAACTGCAGTAGTTTTCTGGCTTTCGGGGAATCGGGGCTTTTGAGCCGTCTGCCAGAAAATGGAAAAACGAGGCCGGTTGGCCGTCATGGCAAGATTCGGCACAAAAGTGGGGGAATTACGAGCGGGCAATATCGCCAGGATCAGGTCAATTGGACTGAATCCGACATTCCCGGGAGTCGGCTGAAGATTGAGGCGGGTGAATTCCGAATCTAAAAGGCCATGAAACTGTTGACGAAAGCCAGGAAACCCTCATAATCCCGCCCCGAAGCGGTCTTCCAGCTGAACCAGCATGATTTTTGGCTGTCTGGGACTGGCGTCTGTGGCATTCAAATGTGGCCGGTCAATCGAATTGCTGGACCATTTTTGGCGAAGTTGCTTTCAGTAGCCTTTTCCCAAGGACTGATTCGTTACAATTTGACCGTGTTTCGCTGGAACACAAACCATTGCGGGTGTAGCTCAGTTGGTAGAGCATCACGTTGCCAACGTGATTGTCGAGGGTTCGAGTCCCTTCACCCGCTCTTTTTTATTGCCTCCCGGGCCAATAAAACCGGTGGAGGCCGGCCATCAACAGTTCTGGGAAATTGAGAATGAGTTCTGACGCAGGTCAAGCGGTTGCTGAAGGTGTAGACGAAAACAGCGATCGCATGTCGCTCCAGGTTCAAATCCGTGATGTCGGCTCATGCCGCAAGCACGTTTCCGTCACGATTCCGGAAGCCGATATCGCCGATATTCGCGATGATGCCCTGGCCGAATTGAGCTCAAAAGCTCAGGTGCCTGGCTTCCGAGTTGGCAAGGTGCCACGAGCCATCCTTCTGAAGAAGTTCAAGAAGGAAATCACATCCGACATTAAGCAAAAGCTGCTGCTGGCAAGTCTTGAGCAACTGTCAGATGAATACGAGATTGAGCCGATCAGCGAGCCAAAGATCGACGTCGACAGCCTCGACATTCCAGAGACTGGTGATTTTCACTACGAATTTGAAGTGGAAGTTCGCCCTGACTTTGATCTGCCGGATTATGCGGGCATTCAGATCAATCGTTCCACAGGCGAGCCAACTGAAGAAGAGTTTAAAGCTTACAAAGAGCAGTTCATCTCCTCTTATTCAGAACGCGTCACGACGGATGCCGCCGCAGCAGCGGGCGATTCCATCGTCTGTGACATCACGTTCACACACGATGGCAAGACGATCAACGAAGCGAAGAACATTTCTGTCACCCTGTTTTCTCGCCTGAACTTCCAGGACGCTGTTCTGGAGAACTTCGACCAGCTGCTGGCGGGTGCTAAAGCTGGCGATTCGCGAGAAGGTCAAATCACAATTTCTCTGCAGTCACCCATCGTGGAAATGCGTGGCGAAAAGGTCGGCGTTACGTTTAGCGTGACCGAAGTTCAGAATCTTCAGATTCCGACTGTCGACGCTGAGTTCTGTGAACGACTTGGTGCAGCAGATGAAGCAGAACTCGACGGAATGCTCCGCAGTGCTTTGACCCGCCAGGTGGAATACCAGGAACGTCAGGAAACTCGCCGTCAGGTTCTCGACAAGATTACGGCTTCTGCCGATTGGGATCTGCCGGAATCTCTGGTCCGCCAGCAGACTGAGAATGCTCTGCGACGCGAAATCCTTGAGATGTCTCAGGCCGGTTTTACACAGGAACAGATCCTGGCTCGTGAAAGCCAGATCCGCCAGGAAGCTCTCGAGACAACTCGCCAGGCTCTGAAAGAACACTTTGTCCTCGACAAGATTGCAACTCGCGAGAATATCGAGTGCGACCAGTCGGACATCGATCGCGAATTGTTGATGATGTCGTTCCAGAGTGGTGAGCCTGTTCGCAAACTGCGTGCACGAATGGTCAAAACCGGTATGATTGAGAACCTCGAAGCTCAGCTGCGCGAGCGAAAGGCTGTGGATTTCATCCTCGCCTCCGCAAGCTTTGTTGAGGTTCCAAGGAAGCCAACTGAGGCGGTCAATGCCGCCTCGCTGCGAATCGCAGTGTGTGGTCGAATGAGTTCAAGTCTTGTCGATGACACAACTCCGGAAGATTCTGAATAATCGAAACTACAAGAAACAAACAGGCGCGCGTAGGATGACGCGACGCCTGTTTTTGTTTACAGACCGGTTCTGAAAAAACTCCGGCCTGAATCAGTCCGGATGATCCAGGAAGAATAGTTCTCAGCAGGAAAAAGCGAATGAAGGACCCGCGATTCGACTACATGCCAATGGCAGCCCGAGAATATTCGGCTCAACGTCAGATGACGGTCGGCGATCTGCTGCTTGACAATCGGATCATTTTTCTGGACGGCCCGATTCACGACGGCAGTGCCAATCTGATCGTCATGAAGATGTTGTTCCTGCAGTCCGAAAATCGGCATCAGGATATCCATCTCTACATTAACTCGCCGGGCGGTTCAGTGACCGCAACTTTGGCGATCTACGACATTATGCAGTTCGTAGAGTGTGATGTGGCCACTTACAGCGTTGGCCTTTCGGCCAGTGGCGGAGCCATTCTGGTAGCTGGCGGTGCACCCGGAAAACGGTTTGCTCTGAAGCACTCCAAGATCATGATTCACCAGCCTTATGGTCAGGTCGGTGGACAGGTTTCGGACATCGAGATTCAGGCTCGCGACATTCTGGCCGCTCGTCAGTTGCTGAACGAGATTTTGGCAGAACATACTAAGCAGCCAATCGAACGTATCGCCAAGGATACTCAGCGCGATCATTATCTGAATGCCGTCGAAGCCAAGGCTTATGGTCTGGTCGATGAGATTCTGGAACGCCCTCCTAAGGAAAAGAAGAAGTAGTTTGCTGACACAGTGAATTGCTCGGATGGCTGTGCTGATTGAATCAAAACTCATCTCTGCGGGATGCCGGATATGACAGTACTTGTTCCTTATGTGATTGAGAAGAACGGTCGCGACGAACGCGCGATGGATATTTACAGTCGTCTGTTGAAGGATCGTATTGTGATCCTGGGCAGCGGAGTGAATGACGATGTTGCCAACAGCATTGTGGCTCAGTTGCTGTTTCTGCAGTTCGATGACCCGAAAGCGGACATCCATTTCTACATCAACAGCCCCGGTGGATCTATCACGGCCGGTATGGCGATTTACGACACAATGCAGTACATCAGCTGCGATGTCGCCACTTATTGCATTGGCCAGGCGGCCAGCATGGGCGCGATTCTTTTAACAGCGGGCACGCCAGGCAAGCGAAATGCTCTGCCAAACGCACGCATTATGATTCACCAGCCTTTGGCCGGTATGGAAGGTACAGCCACGGAGCTGGAAATTCACGCCAAAGAAGTGCTGCGAATCAAAGGCAAGATGAACGATATTCTGCTGAAGCATACCGGGCAGACGCTGACGAAGATCGAAGAAGATACGGACCGTGACAATTTCATGTCTGCGGACGAAGCCAAGCAGTACAACCTGATCGACAATGTTCTGCAGAAACTGGGCTAATCGGTTATTGATCGAGCCTCGATGATGCCACAATATGAGCCGCCTCTGGATTTCCAGGGCGGCTTTTTTTGTCTCTTTCGTTTGGCGAGCCTTCGCGATGCATTCACGCACGATTCATATCCCATCCATGCGTCGGTATCTGGTGCCGTTTGATCCCAAGCGAGTGCCGCACCTGTTTACTGATGTGCTCGTTATCGGAGGTGGAATCGCGGGCATCCGAGCCGCTCTGGCGGTTGATCCATCATTGCGAACCGTTGTTGTGACGAAGGATTCCTTGCAGCATTCCAACAGTGCGTATGCTCAGGGAGGAATTGCCGGCGTTTTGGATCCGCTCGATGATTTCTCTAACCACGTGGCTGACACAATCGCCGCCGGCAAAGGACTGTGTCATGAAGACGTCGTACAACTTGTGATTCATGAAGCCCCGCAACGCATCAAGGAGTTGATTGGTTACGGCGCGGAATTCGACAAGGTTGATGGTGAACTGGCGCTGACGCTGGAAGGAGGTCACAGTCATCCGCGAGTGGCTCACGCGCTTGGTGATGCGACAGGTCAGGAAGTGATGCGAGCCATGAACCGGCGCGCGGCCGAGGCGGCTCATATCGATCTATGGCCGAAGACGTTTACGCTAGATCTGCTGACTCATGAAGGGATTTGTCGAGGTGCGTTGGTTTGGAATCCGAACCACGGTCGAACATTTGTCTGGGCCAAGCAGACGATCCTGTGCACCGGAGGTGCGGGCGCTCTGTATCGCGAAACCACCAATCCTCAGATTGCCACCGCCGATGGGCATGCGGTGGCTTTACGAGCGGGCTGCATGCTGCGCGATATGGAGTTCATGCAGTTTCATCCGACGGTCCTCTATATCGCGGGAAGTTCGCGTTATCTGATCACCGAAGCCGTGCGCGGTGAAGGCGCGCATCTGGTGGATTGTTTCGGTCATCGTTTCATGCATGACTATAACCCCGCCGGCGAGCTCGCGCCGCGCGATGTCGTCAGTCAGGCGATTACACAACAGATGGCGAAGACCTCGCATCCGTGCGTCTACCTGGATTTATCGCCCATTGAACCCGATCGTATTCGTCTGCGGTTCCCTCACATTGGTAAGGTCTGTGCGGAGTTCGGTCTCGATCTGACACGCGATAAAGTTCCCGTTCGCCCCGGCGCTCATTACATGATTGGCGGTGTGACAACTGATCTCGATGGTCGAACAACTTTGCCGGGGTTGTGGGCCGCTGGAGAAGTCACTTCCAGCGGACTACATGGAGCGAATCGACTGGCCAGCAACAGCCTGCTGGAAGGAGTCGTTTTCGGTTTGCGATGCGGACGCAACGCGTCACAGGTTGCCATGAGTCAACCTGATACGTTCTCAGCGCCGCCGATTGAATCTCGAACCTCGCGTGAAGTTCTGCGTGGCGACGAACAACTCGACCTGACCGACATTCGAAACGCGCTGCGAAGTTTGATGTGGCGAAGTGTGGGGATCAGTCGAAATGAAACGGATCTTGCCGCTGCTCGGCAGCAACTGGACTTCTGGGCGAATTATGTTTGCCGTCGCGATCTCAGCGAACCGGCGGGCTGGGAACTCCAGAACATGATGTTGGTTGGCCGAGCAATGACGGCAGCGGCTTTGGAACGACGTGAAAGTCGCGGTGTACATGCTCGCAGTGATTTCCCGGAACCTCTGGAGAGTCAGCGTGGTCACATCTGTGTTCTTCCGGGACAATAGGAGCAATGGGATTTTTGGGGATACTGGAAAGATCAGAAAACCCCAGGAAACCTTGATTTGCGTAGGGTTTAGTCGCGACCTTTGAGATGATTCCTTGCGAATCATGCGGCCTGAACGGAGTAACCTCGCCTAACTGATCCGATCTTCTGTATCGTTCCTGCTGAATTCAGCGGTTTTACAGAATCTGGAGTTTGTTCCATGGCGGGTTCAGTTCGGCTGGTCCTCACGTTTCACAATCATCAGCCGGTCGGAAATTTTGACGGCGTATTTGAGCAGGCCTATCGCGACAGCTACCTGCCGTTTCTGGATGTGATGCAGGACTACCCGGAGATCCAGTTCGGTCTCCATACGTCGGGCAGTTTACTGGAGTGGCTGGAGCCAAATCATCCGGAGTACATTGATCGTCTCCGCAGGATGGTGGCCGCGTCGCAGGTTGAAATCATTGGCGGCGCATTCTACGAGCCGATTCTGGCAAACATTCCTCGTCGAGATCGTATCGGGCAGATTTCGACTTACACGCAGCACCTGAATCAGTTGTTCAACACGAACGTGCGCGGGATGTGGTTGCCAGAGCGTGTTTGGGAACAGTCGTTTGCGAGTGATATCGCGGCTGCCGGAATTCAATATACCATCATCGACGACTATCACTTCCGCTGCGCTGGCATTCCGCAGAATGAACTGGCCGGTTATTACGTAACCGAAGATGAAGGGCGTTTGCTGTTCGTCTTTCCTGACAGCGAAAAGCTGCGTTACCTCGTTCCGTTTTCAAAGCCGGAGGAATGCATCGAATACCTTCGCGAAGTTGCGTCACAGTATGACGATGCCGTGATTGTGTTTGGTGATGACGGAGAGAAATTCGGATCATGGCCGGAAACCTACAAGCATGTGTACGAGGATCGCTGGCTTCGAAGATTTCTGGATCTGCTGAGAGACAATGAATCGTGGCTCAAGGTGACAACTCCTTCCGGCGTGCTGGATCATGTCGCACCGATTGGACGATGCTATCTGCCGGACGCCAGCTATCGAGAAATGACCGAGTGGGTACTGCCTCCTGCTGCCCAGAAAGAGTTCGTATCTCTGACGCGGATGAATGCAGATGATGCGGACTGGCAGCGACTCGTCCGGTTTACTCGCGGCGGTTTCTGGCGCAACTTCCGGACTCGTTATCCGGAAAGCAATGAGATGTATGCTCGCATGATCGACGTGAGCAATCGACTTGGCGTTATGCTGGCCGATCAGACGCTGGATGACGATCAGCGAGAATTATTGATTGATGCTCGCACACATCTCTATCGCGGCCAGTGCAACTGCAGCTATTGGCACGGGGCCTTTGGCGGACTCTATCTGCCTCACCTGCGTAACGCCGTTTACCGAGAGCTGATTGAAGCCGACACGCTGCTGGAACGAATCACTCGACAGCCCGGTGCGTGGGTGGATGTTGCGACGGCGGATTTCAACCTGGATGCTCGTCAGGAAGTCAAACTCAGTAACCATCGACTGGCTGCGTGGTTTGCACCAGCGACGGGTGGTCATATGTATGAGCTTGACGTGCGGGCCAACGGAGTCAATCTGCTGGCCACACTGAATCGCCGTCCGGAACCGTATCATCAGCGAATCATAGACTTCGGTCGCAACGTCGAATCGGACGAAGATGCCGATTTGGCCTCGATTTCGCGCGATGTGAAATTCAAACAGCCGGATCTCGATAAGAAGATTGCCTACGACAACTGGCCGCACAAGAGTCTTGTGGATTTGTTCCTGCAGCCGCAGTTAACCTTTGATGAGTTTCGTCGAGGTGAAGGCCTGATCGGCGACTTTGCAACGGGCACCTACGAAGCCAGCATTCGCAAGGGCGAGCAGAAGATTGCTGTCGAAATGCGTCGTCGTGGTTCGGTGAGCGGCCTGACTGGTGAGATCCGCAAGATCGTGGTCATGTCGGCTGATCGGCCGAATGAGATTCTGATTCAGTATCAGGTGTCCGGCTTTGCGAAAGATGTTCCTTTGCATCTGGCCATCGAACTGAACTTTGCTGCGATGCCGGGCGGAGCGAACGATCGCTACTATTACGACAGCACCGGACAGCGGCTGGGAACCCTGGATGCAACGCTGGATCTGGCAAGTGCCGATCGTCTGAGTCTGGTCGATGAATGGCTTGGACTGGATGTCTCCATCGAGTCATCGCGTGCTGGTGGCTTCTGGACCATGCCGATCGAAACCATCAGCCAGTCAGAAGGCGGATTCGAGGCGGTGCATCAGAGCGTGTGTGTTCTGCCGCACTGGGAATTCGTTATGCCGGAACAAGGACCGTGGGTCGTTGATCTGCGAGTGCTTGTGGACTCCAGTGTTGCCGCCGCTCGAAAACTGGCCAGCATGACACCTCGCGCCGTCTTGACGCCGATGACATCATCGGGCAGTTCCGCGCCAATGTGATGTATCCACATGAATCTGGTTCGCATAGCTGTCATTCCATGATTCCTGCGGGTGTCTTTGCGAGTGCACGTCGAAAATCTTCGATCTGAATCAGCGTTCCGGCAGACTGGATCTATAACCCCAATTCAGGGCAGACGAATTGGGGCTGAGGAATGAATTCGGTTTTGCCTGATACTACATTGATCGCTTAGCTTTCACGCCTCTGAAGTTCGATGTCCGAACTTTCTGAAAGAGTGGCCATAACCGCCGACGATCAATGAAACACATCCGCTCGATTCTCACCGCCATTCTGTTCTTACCGATGTCTGCGACGCAAGCCACGGAAGAAGGCCGCGTCGAAAAAGCCGACGTGATCGTCTATGGCTCAACGCCCGGCGGTTTTTGTGCGGCTATCGCCGCTGCTCGGGAGGGGGCTTCGGTCGTTTTGCTCGAGCCGACGCAGCACGTCGGTGGACTCAGCACAGGCGGACTGAGCCATTGTGACTCGAACCAGATGCGGCGCGAGACGTTGATGGGACTTTTCGAAAAGTGGCACACCAGAATCGTCAAAGACTACCCACGGACCGCGGTTTGCCAGCCATCGCCCGGTCCCTGGCTCAAGAACAGGGCACTGTGGACCTTTGAGCCGCATGTCGCCATGCGTGCTGAAGGCGATGCTCAAGGACGCGGGCGTCGCGGTACATACGGGGCGATATTTGAAATCGGTGACGATGGAAGGCCCACACATTTCTTCGCTCGTGACCAGGGACGGCACCTTTGAGGCTGAAGTTTTCATCGATGGCACCTACGAAGGCGACCTGATGGCAGCAGCGGGTGTCGATTGGACAATCGGACGCGAAGGACGTGCGGAGTTCGACGAATCGTACGCAGGGAAACGCTACCCGAAAGCCAGGATGAACATCAACGGGCTCGATAGCCGTGTGCATCCTCTGCCGCTCGCTGACGACTAGCAGAATAGGCCCCGACGAAGACAGTGATAAGAATATCATGACCTACAGCTTCCGGCTTTGTCTCACGAGGGACTCCGAGAAGTCCGCGCCCGATGCCTGCGCTGACGAAGTTGCGATCCAGCCCGCTTTGAACTGGCCCGCCGTGCCTTCAAAGCGGGTGTGATGAATATTGGTGCAGATCTTTATCCGCTGCCCGGTGGCAAACTGGACGGCAACAACTCGATCGGCGGCCAGATTTCGCTCGGCTCGTTGGCGGCTGCAACGTCTGGCATAGTGCCGATGAAGCCGGTCGCGCGAAGATCTGGGAAGAGCACAAACAATACACGCTTGAGTTCCTCCATTTCCTTCGCACTGACTCAGGCAAATGCCAGCAAAGGTCCGCGAAGTTTGCCAATCTCAGCCTGTGCAAAAAGATGAATTTGCGGTGCTTGCTCATTTTTCGCCCGCGGCACCATGTACGAGAGTCTCGACGGATGAAGGGCATGTACGTGCTTTCGCAAAGGACATTATCGATTCGCCCGAGAAAGAGGATGCGATTGCGATCTCATCGTTTCCAATTGATTCGCATGACTGTCAGCGAGTAGCGTTGAAAGACGGCGGCGTCATCAATGAGGGGCACGATCTTCCCCGTTCGGCTGTCCCCGGCACTGGTGTTGGCTATGCTTGTCGTGCCTTATCGTTCAGTGCTGCCTCAGGCGACACAATGCAACAATCTCATGGTCCCCATCGCGATCTCAAGCACACATGTGGCCATGTCATCGCTGCGCATCCGAAGGGGCATGGATGGTTATTGGACAGGGAGCCGGAGTCGCGGCAGCCACGGCTGCAAAGAGAGCGTCGCGGTGCAGGATCTCCCTTATCCCGTCCTTCGAGATCGCCTCCTCGCGCGGGGGCAGGTACTTATTCTTCCTCCACCTCCAGACAAGAAAGCGGGCTTGAAAGTGCGGAACTGTCCAGTCCGAATCGCTCCGCGGCATCGTTCTAGACGATACAGCAGACTCGATGCGGAATGGACGCATTCGACGAATTTCAAACCGAGCATTGGTCGTGGTTATGTTTTCAGCGGCTCAAAGGACACGCAGGGCGACGGCATAGCGACTGCAACCTTTCGCACCAAAGTCCCGGAGTCAGGCCTGTATCAGGTCATGATGGCCTATTCAGCCCACGAAACCCGCGTAACGATAATGTGCCATGACCATCAGCAATGGTTCGAGCAGAAACAAAACTCACGGTTGATCAAACTACTCCCCTGCCTGTGGGTGAGCACTTCCCGATTGATCGGTATGGCCCAACTTCAGACGCCGACGTCGAAGCCGAGGTCGAGATCGACAACGCCGACACAACTGGCTTTGTCATCGTCGACGCAATTCAATTGGTGCTGATGAAGTAGTGAACCAGAATCCGCGAGGCGTTTAGCTGCATACTCTCAGGTTGTAAGCGGTCTTCGACGATCGCAATTGTTAACAAAGCGGCGTGACTGCAGTTCGTCTCGTGGTAACTCAGAGTCGGCAAGAGAAACGGGCGATCCCGATGGCGACCGCAATAACAACTCAGCCGAAAGAAGCATTCCCACGTTGGATGGCTGTTGATTCTTCCGTTTGCAGCATCGTGGAGTCTCGTACCGGGTCTTTCACCGTTCGTGACAATGTGTGCGATTTCCTTGTCACTCTATCTCCTGATCGTGCATGTTCTGACTCACTATACTGCTTCCGGTGAAGACGTGTCTCCGCTGGACTCACTGGCATGGTTCTTCGGCTGGCCGGGACTCGATGCCCGTGCTTTCCGACAAGCGTTGTCGACAGGCCAACATTTGCTCGAAGTGCTATTCGCTGTTGCGAAAGTGGGCTTCGGTGGTGGAATGTTGTTCCTCGTGGCTCCTTCGTTTCGAGTTGATTCGCCATTGGTCTCCGGCTGGGCAGCACTGACTGGGCTCGTCTTTCTGTTGCACTTCGGCACATTCCATCTGGCGGCGTTGTTCTGGCGGAGTCACGGGCGAGATGTGAAGCCGATTATGAACGCGCCGATTCTGGCCACGTCAGTGGCCGAGTTTTGGAGCCGCCGATGGAACCTCGCTTTTCGAGACTACGCGTCGCCGTTCTTATTCGTGCCATTGATGCGGAAGACAAACTCTGCTGTTGCGGTTCTCGTTGGATACACTTTCTCGGGGTTGATTCACGAGCTTGCGATTTCCGTGCCGGTCGGGGGCGGTTATGGACTGCCGACGCTGTACTTCGCGACTCAGGGGGCCGCGACGTTGATTGAGCGATCAGCCGAAAAACGCGGCATCGGGATGACGACCGGATTACTCGGCTGGTGCTGGACCGCGATTGTCACAGTTCCGGGGGCGTTCGTTTTGTTTCACCCTGCGTTTGTCCGAGCGGTCGTTTTGCCCGTTGTTGATTTTGTTGCTGGGATGAGTTGAAACGTACTCTTCATAGCAATCATCTGCCTCTGATGGCCGTTTGCATGTAGATGTTGAAACAGTCGCCGGCAGTCAGCGGTATCGGCGACACGCGAATCAACGTTCTGGAATTGCCTGAAGGAGGCTGTTATGCTGACTCTGGAAACATTCATCCTGATTTCCGGCTTGCTGCATCTGGGGACGCTGCTCGGGAGTGCTCAGGTGCCACGCGAATTGCGGTTTCGAGAAGACCTGCCGAAGCTGAATCCATTGCTGCGGCACTGGGTACTGGTGGCCGGTGGCTACATCGTATTCAACATTATCGCATTCGGAGTTATCTCACTGTTCTTCCATGACGAACTTGCTGCACGATCAGTGATGGCTCGCGTCTTCTGCGGCTACGTATCGCTGTTTTGGGCAATTCGGCTCGTGATTCAGTTGTTCTTCTTCGACGCGAAGCCGTACTTGCGAAATATGTTTCTGAAGATTGGCTACCATGGCTTGACGCTGGTGTTCGCGTGGCAGACCGGCGTTTACGGATGGGCGGCCTTTGGGGGCTGAAAATCGAGCCCAAATCACTTCCATTGAAGTTGGAGCAGCTCAGTCCCGCCATGATCTCATTTTCCTGGAACACTGCGCCGGATGGCGACATTGGTGATTCGAAGTGACGAGGGCCTCCCAAAGTAGCCGTCTCGCTCCATTGTTTAGACTGGAGAGATGGGTAACAGGTGTTCGGAGACATAGGTAACACATTGATGTCAAGCTGCTGCCCACACAGATAATTTTTGCAGCACGAATCGATTGATGCGATACCACTCGAATCGACAAGCGAGCCGTCGAGTCCTCAATTCACCAGCGTCGCGGTGACTCGGCACGTATTGCTGTCGAGTTTCTCAACGCTGACAGAAATTGGCTGAGTTCCAACTGAAAACTGGTGCTGCAACTTCGACACTCCTTCAAACGCCGATTGAGTGGACCATGATCGCGATTTCTCAGAAGCCTCGAGAAAGGTCACTGTTGTTGGTGTGTTCACCTGACCGCGTCCATCATTCTGAATTCGCACCGTGATCACAATGGGGCCGTCAGAGCCGTGTGCAACAACAAATGAAGCGGCAGCATTGGCTGAGATCTCAACTGCCGAGGCATCCGCTCCGGCGACAAGTTCCACAATGCCAAGCTCCAGAAGTATCGCCCGGTCGACGGCTTTCAACTCAGAGGCTTCGATCTTCTGTTCCGTTGCGATGTCCTTAATCCGACGCTCGTAATCAGTCAAATCCGTGACAGTCAGCATCAGCACTGTGGCTCGACGAAGGGCGGCTCGACATGCCTCAGCGTTGTTGCTGCCGGCATAAAATTCCGCGAGCATCAACCATGCATCGACGGAGCGCGGCGGGTGTTTCTCAATCAGTTGCATGATCTGAGCTTGCTGCTCTGAACTGCCGAATCGACGCAGGAGAAGCAGCTCGTCCACGACTGGTTTCGGTACAGCCAACAGTTCACCGACAACGGCTTGCAGCTCCTCGGAATTCATCCGATGCAAATAACGAACGTTGTATTGGATTGGCCCTGGCATTTCTTTCGTCTGGGGCATGCTGAACATGCCACGTTTCATCGGGAACAGTTCCAGAATCGCATCCCCTTTTTCTGCGCGCAGGTAAGCGTTCTGTCCGTCTGTGGCTTCGAAGTCTCCAACCTGCCAATCGGATCTGCTGAGTTCGTCACGAATGGAAGTCAGCATCGGCTTCGCGGCTTCCGTCGAAGTAAACTGCCAAAACGTTTCGTTGTGAAACATGAAACCGTGGAACGACGACTGACGTGTCGCATTCAGGCGTTTGAGGAACTCGAATTCCGGAGCCGCCACGAACTCCGGACTGAGCGACGAGGGGAGTTTCGGGAGCAGTGGGTGCTTTTCTCGCAGGGTCTTCAGTTTACCCGAGATTGCCGTCATGAGATGTTTGGCGATGTCCTTTCCCTGCTGGCTGTACTCGGCCGATGACGATTCGATTCCCGTGAGTGAAGATTGATGGTCCACCGAGATGTTCGCGTTCAGCGTCACGATGGGCGGTGATAAGTGGTCGGGGACGGTATGATGGGATCCTGCAAGTGAAGACCCTAGTGTTGCTGTAACGGTCGCCTTAAGCTCTCGGCCAGTGATGCCGGACTCTTCGATGGATTCGAGATTCATGCTGAGCCACA
>JAXMBU010000027.1:0-85703 GCA_046349735.1 Planctomycetaceae bacterium | reverse complement strand
GGCCCGCATTAGTGCGGATTCCTCCGACTCCGGCATCTCCAGTTTCTATTATCGCGCCGGTCGGCCGTTTCATCCGCAGCGACTCTGGGATTTCTGGATGGACCATAAGCTGGCTCCCAGCATTCTGCGGTCTCGAGGAAACCTGTGGCTGGCCACAAGAAATGCGATGTCGGGGTTCTGGTCTCAGGCCGGTCAGGTTATGGCCGCTGAGCCCGCTGGAAAATGGTGGGCAGAAATCGATCGCAGCGAATGGCCGCAGAATGACCCGGATTTTACGGCCGAAATGGAATCAGTCTGGGACGAACAATGGGGCGACCGGCGGCAGGAACTTCTGATTATCTCGCAGATCGCACCGCACGAAATCGAAGCGGCAATCAATGAGTGTTTGCTGACCGATGAGGAAATGCAGGGCGGCCCCGAAGTCTGGAGTTCGCTCGAAGATCCCTTCAGCCCGTGGGAAACTTGCCTGCACAATCACGAACATGATCACGATTGCAGCCGCGATCATGATCATGGCTGATGGAACGTGATACGAATCTGAAATCTGCGTTCCTCATTTGAAATCTCAAATCTCAAATCTCAAATTGTTAAGTCACTATCCCCACATCAATCATCAACCCCTCCCACCGCACTCACATTCGTGAACGCAATCCATCTGCGATCCATCAACGTCCTCTGAATTCTTTCTCAACAAGGTCCTCATCATGCCGCGAAGACTGACTTTGAAAAACAGCCATTTCCTGTTCACGACCGCAATGCTGGTGAGCTGTGTTTTGGGGCCAATCAGTGTAGCCGGTGAAAACGAGGCGTGGTTTCGCAAAGATAACGGGATTGCTCCGGCAAGCGCAGCGTTGCCGGTCGAGTTTGGTGAGGGCGAGGAACGGCTATGGCGAACTGAATTGCCACCGGGAATTTCTTCGCCATGTCTCTGCGGTGAATCCATCTATGTCACCACCTATACCGCAGACACCAAGGAACTGGCCACGGTGGCACTGGACCGAACGACCGGAAAAGTTCGATGGAAACAGGTCGCCCCGGCGAAAACTCTGGAAGCGTTTCATGCCGTTGGAAGTCCGGCGTCATCGACACCTGCCTGCAATGGTTCTCAGGTCTTTTCCTTTTTCGGAAGCTACGGCCTGCTGTGCTATGACCTCGACGGCAAACTGCTGTGGGAACGTCCGATGGGACCGTTTCAGGATGAATTCGGAGCCTCCAGTTCTCCGGTGCTCTTCGACGGCAAAGTGTTTCTCAATGAGGACCACGATATCAACAGTTTCCTGATTGCTCTGGATCAGAAGACCGGGGAAGTTGTCTGGAAAACAGAACGAACCGAGGCAACTCGCAGTTATGCGACGCCGGTCGTATTCGATAACCACGGTCGTACAGAATTATTGGTCGCGGGATCTTTACAACTGGCAGCCTACGACCCCAAAGATGGTCAAAAGCTTTGGTGGTTTGATGGCCTTTCACGTCTGGTGGACAGTACTCCTTTGATCGTCAACGGAGAAATCTATTTTGCCACATGGACACCGGGCGGAGACTCCGATGACCGCATCCGCATGGAACCATTCGCAAACGCGCTGACAACACTGGACAAGAACAGCGATCAGGAAATCGGCAAAGAGGAACTGCCCGAGGGAAATGCGATTCTCGAACGCTTCTTCCGCATCGACCTGAATCAGAACCAGAAACTGGATCAGAAGGAATGGGAAAAGCATGCGATGGTGTTTGAGCGTGCTCAGAACTTGGCCGCGTCTCTTCGTCCCGGAACCCGCGGACCTCTGCCTGCTGAAAACGTCAATTGGACTTATCAGCGCAGCTTGCCGACAGTGCCAAGTTCTGTCGTGTATGACGGGATTCTTTACATGGTGTGAAGGACAGCGGAATCATTACCAGTCTGGATGCCAACACGGGGGAGATGCTGAAGCAGGGAAGAGCGATTGGTCGAGGCAACTATTATGCATCAATTGTCGCTGGCGATGGCAAAGAGGTTTATCTGATCAGCGAAGGTGGTGTTGTCACAATTCTGAAAGCCGGCCGCGACTGGAGCGTGCTGGGATCTTACGACCAAGGAACGCATCATGGCAACTCCGTCATTGCCGATGGTCAGATGCTGATCCGCACGGATGCGGCTCTGTACGCTTTTCGCTGCAAGTGAGCTGTGGATGGTAGCCCTCCACGAGCCCCCATGTATCGTTGGCTTCCGGCCCAACTTTGAAACATGGAGTCTATCGCGATAACATCTGAGACGCATGTTTGATCAAGCCGTTCCGAGCTTTCCAGCAAGTAAGGAATTCGTGAGACAACAACAAGCGGCAGAAGAGCGGTTCAGAGGGCCGCATCTGTTCCTTCCGCCGGCAATCTCGTGTCCATCGCCCGGCAAGCCGGCGGCGGCCAATTGACC
Source organism: Planctomycetaceae bacterium (assembly GCA_046349735.1). GTDB lineage: Bacteria > Planctomycetota > Planctomycetia > Planctomycetales > Planctomycetaceae > SXXK01. The sequence goes on along the minus strand of JAXMBU010000027.1, from coordinate 83,299 downwards.
GAAAAGATTCACTACCAGAATTTCCACCATGGCTTGTTTCCGGCAGGTTGGGTGCCTGAGGCGGAGGCACGGTGATGGGATGTCTTTTCGGAGCCGGTTTCGGAGCTTCGAGCTTTTTGCGAATCTTCCTGGCGTTCAGGGCTTCCGAAGACACATGGTACAGCCAACCACCGGGCTGATCAGTCAGCATGGCAGTGAGTCGAGCACGTTCTGACGTCTCATTGTGGAACTCGAAGCGGCAGAACGTGCGCAGGAAATCACTCCGGGGATCAGAGTTATCTTCAAGCCAGTCTGCATAGATCAAGTAGGACGTCTCATCAATCGGGTCGTCCGCAATGGAACGCAGGAACGGCAAATGGTCTCGAACATTCCCGATGAGCAGTCGCACCTGTTCGCTGATCGTGCGAAGCATGTCTCCCGGACTTCTCTCAAGTAATTTGCTGTACCGCTGGAAGAAGTCGGGCCACGCTGAAGCCCATTCTCCGCCTAATGCAGGAAGATCCGAATCGAGCAACAAATCCAGATGATGCCCGTCGATCTTATCTTCCATGGCAACAGACAGAAATGCACTCTGAAAGACTTCGGGACGCAGCACCCCTTTCGTGACCAGCAAATGAGCATCGAAGAGATCTTTTGGCTCCCCGGCAAACGTCAGCGCATCGATTCCGCCCGGTCCCGTTTTACTCCCGATACTCCTGATGATCCATGAGAGCTTGGCCGCCAAAAGCATCTCGGGAGCATAGGCCTGAACCTCCACAGGATCCCCTGCCGCTCGCGGCAACTCGACGGTCACCATTGCGATTCCCGTGAGATCGTAGAAGGCCGCCAACGCGAGGTCGATCTGGAGATCACCACGAAGGTTGCGCTCGTCCCATGTCCATCCCGTGAAACAGCGGAGCCCCGGAGTGCCATAGTCCCAACTCCAAAGGCTCACGCCGTTGTCCGGTCTCTGTGACTCCTCAACAAACGAAATGGGTGAGTTCGGCTGATGAAACGCATAACCGTCGGTGAAAAGCTGGTTGGCAGTGCGGTTCAATTGGGTGCTCAGGATGCCGGAATCGGTGGCGGCAAACATACACAATTTAAGGGAGTGATCAATCGGCGACGCAAACCGTCCTCCCCAGTCGGGCATTGGAAACCATTCAAGATCCATGTCCCCCGCACCGCGCGCAGCATCCCCAAACCAATGGCTCAACAAAATGCTGCCTCTCAGCACCGGAACAATTTTATCACCGGCTGAGATCGTTCGCTGGAGTGCCCAAAGAAATTCAGCAAAAACCTCCATCGGTGGTCCAGGATCCGGAGCAGATGATCTGGTCATAGAAGCATCCTCTGAAATCACCGTGCGTTGTCCAACAGCCAACCATTATCGAGAGCTAGAATTCGAATCGTACACCGCGAATTCTGATTCCGCTTCGATAATCTCCTCGCCTTCGGCTTCAAGTGCGACCACCAAACGACGAAGTTGCTCCTCGGAGGTTGAACGCCCCACCCCGAATGAACGAAGAGTCACGAAGCGTTCCTCGACTCCATTGATCGGCTGACGCCAGGCGTTGCAGGAAAGGTGTGCGGAATGTTCCAGACATACCTGCAACAACATCTCACGTCCGGCATTCACGTTTCGTCGCAGTTTTATGTGATGTTCGAAGTAGTGGGAGGATGGCTCGAGCCGTGCGGCTTCATCAAGTCGTTGGAACCTGCTCGTTTGAAGGATCTGCTTCGATTTTAACTCGGACCACTTCAAAGCCTGCCTGCTCCAGCGGCACCGACCCGTTGGTGTGCCTGAGCAATAACAGCAGGAAGACCAGTCGACGAACGCCGCCATGTGGCCATGGAGTTTGCTGAACCTCAGCCCCGCGATCCAGTACGATCCAGACGCACTTGGACTGCTCTGCAACGCACCAGTTCCGGAACTGGTCGAATGGACCCACCGTGCGGACAGTCAGGTGAACTTCGAAATTGCCTCGGTAATCACGCATCTTTCCGATCTCTGTCGTTCAGCCGTGGACAATGGCAGGCCAGGCGAGTGCTCCTTGTCGGCAGCAAGCAGGCTACGCGCACCTCATGTCTCCTGCAAACGACCGAAGCCCAGCAAGGTGGCAACTTGGGGTTAGCGGGACGGCATTGAGAGTTAACCGGACTCGTCAAATTGCCTAGAGCTCCACCAATCATCGAAACAAATGAACACATGGATAGTTATCTTTTGAGAAAACTCCGCGAGAATGCAGGGCAGTTGGTTACACGGTTTGCGGGTATGTCCTGCTTTCCTATGATCCCCGAATCACGCGACCGTGCTGACCGGAAATGTCCGGCCGCACAGAAGAAAAGTCCGAAGGCGAGTGGCCAAAGGATGGACGTGAGTTGGCACTGCCGACCTGAAATTGGATTCAGGGACGGGCAATTCGAACAAGTCATAAGAGATTTTGCTGGAGTCACACGAGGGATGGCTGAACAGAAGGCGACAAACGTTACATGGCATGCACACAACATTACTCGCGAAGATCGTCAGAAGCTGAACGGACATCGCGGTGCGGTTCTGTGGTTCACTGGTCTGAGCGGATGCGGAAAGAGCACGATCGCCAATGCTGTGGATCAATTGCTCCACGAACGAGGAGTGCATACTTTCGTTCTGGATGGCGACAACATCCGCATGGGACTGAACAAGAATCTTGGTTTTACACCGGAAGATCGCACGGAGAATATTCGCCGGATCGGTGAAGTTTCCAAGCTGTTCGCCGACGCTGCAACGATCGTCTCAACAGCCTTCATTTCTCCTTACAAGGCTGACCGCGACCTTGTGCGAGCATTGATGCCACAGGGCGAATTCATCGAGATTCTGGTTCAGGCGAGCCTGGAAACCTGCGAATCTCGCGACCCGAAAGGTCTGTACAAGAAGGCTCGCGCTGGCGAAATCAAGAATTTCACCGGCATCAGCGCCCCTTACGAAGCTCCAGAGAATCCTGAGATCGTTCTGGATTCTGACAACAAAGGTGTTGAAGCATTGGCTCGCGAAGTTATTGCTTACCTGACAACAAAAGGCATTCTGCCAGCTTAGCACGCCTGACAAAACACGTGTACGTAGCCGGATTCGTGAGAATTCGGCGCGATTTCTGAGCTCTCACGAACTCAGCTACGGTTTTGTTGCGGGTTCTAAGTCTGGATGTTTGCAGAGGATCAATCGATGCCTCAGGCGACGGCCTGAGGCATCAATTTCGGTGGGCGTCGTACTGCAGGACAGACGCAAACCATGGAAACGGAAACGGGCATGAGGCCCGTGTTTTTTCCCGAGACCACATTGGTCTCTGTCGATCGCGGGGCCTTTCAGGACGGAAGTGCCGCGACCTTCCGATAGACTGAAAGGATGCTGCGGATGATCTCCGTTAGTACGCTGATGGCTCTGACCGTCACGATCTTGTCTTACGCGCCGGATATGGATGTTGTGGAAATGCCGATGGCTGGCATGCCCGATCCTCTGGCCTCTGCCAAAGTGTCCGCTGAAAAGCAGTGGATGCACTCGTTTGAAGAAGCAAAAACAATCGCTCTCGAAAAGAAATTGCCGCTGCTGCTGCATTTCGAAGCTGACTGGTGCGGAGCCTGCCGCACAATGGAATCGTCTGTGATGAATCAGGATTCCGTCCTGAAGATGTTGGGCTCGGAAGTCGTCGCTGTCAAAATCAACGCCGACCATCATCCGGAACTCATTTCTCAGTACGGCATTGCATCACTTCCGACCGAAGTGTTCCTTGGCGATGACGGCAAAGAACTGCGTCGTTACGTGGGCGGAACTTCACTGACCGATTATGTGGCTCGCCTGCAGAACGTAAAAACTCTGGTAGGGTCCACGAATGAAGACGCCGCTGCTGATTCGCTGGACGAAAACCTGCGTCCTTGCCTGTTGGTCAAACGCGAAGGCCACGTTGTGGGACTTGGCGGATACTCGCCGGTCGCCATGCAGAAAGAACAGAAATGGGTGAAGGGCAAGGAAGAGTTCGTCGGCAGCTATCTGGGGGTTGACTACTTCTTCCTGTCGACAGAGGAACGCGAATTGTTTCTGGCCAGCCCGGAACAATACATTCCTCGTCTGCATGGCTGCGATCCCGTGGAACTGCAGTTGGCTCGTCGCGTGGAAGTCGGGGCCATTGAGCTGGGATCGATCTACAAAGGCCGGTTGTTCTTCTTCCAAAATGAAGAGAATCGCCAGCGTTTTCAGAACAACCCTGCGTGGTACGCTGAGGGTCTTTCCACTGACGGTATTCAGAATGCTGATGAGTATCCGTTTCTGAAGTCGATGACTCTGAACTAGTGCGGAGTGTTCAAAAACGACCCCTTCGGCCTCGCGCCGAAGGTGAGGTGGTCTGGCAACCAGAGAATGGCTCGTTCTTAAATCTCTGATTCTTTTCTGGTTGCCCAACGCTTCACCACCCAGACAAGCTGAGTGGCGTCAATAATCGAAGTTTTGGGACAGTTGAACTATTCATCGCCAAGCTTTCTTCCGGCCTTTGATGAACGAAGGTAACGGAGTCGTCCATGTCACTGCAAATCCTCCTGGCCAGCAGCTAACGTTACAGGCGTGAGCTGCTCGGACGACTGATTACAAGCTTCGACTCCGTTTCTCCCGATGTGGATGAACAGTCGTTTCACAATCTGGAACCTACTCCCGAGAGACTCGCTCAACGCCTTGCGATAGAGAAAACCCAGGCGGTATTTCGTCGCTTCCCCAATTCCATCGTCATTGGCTCTGACCAGTTGGTGGATTTGAATGGACACGTCCTCGGAAAGCCTGGAACCGTGTCCTCGGCCGTTGCCCAGTTGCTGTCCATGTCCGGGCAAACTCATCGACTTCTCACAGCCGTTGCCATTGCCTCGCCCGGGAAGCCTCTGATTTCGATCCTGAATGAAACGCGGTTGACCATGCGTCTCCTGACAGCAGACGAAGCCCTGCGATATGTCGAACGCGATCAGCCTCTTGACTGCGCGGGCAGCTATAAGATTGAGAGTCTGGGAATTTCTCTGTTCGAAAAGATCGAGACCGAAGACTTCACTGCCATCATGGGGCTGCCGCTCATCGAGGTGTCGCGAAGCCTGCGTGCACTTGGGGTGGCAATTCCATAATGCCGGTGAATTCTCAGCTCCGCAACCTGCCACGGTCATGCTTCGGTTGCGTTTGAATTGCACTTTAGACATGCCGGAGATAGCCCCGCAACCACTTGCTGGATCTGATTGTTGTGTGGGGTGTGACAAGCGTAGCACGGGCACACCGATTTTTCTGCAAACTGGTGTGCCCGCGCGTGGCTTGTCACACCCTACGGCCTGTCACATTTTGAGATAGTGCGTCGCCGTCGACAGCCCCGGCGTTACCGCAGCTATTTGCCGAGTTCCTTCACGATGTTGTCTGCACCGTAAACGACCTTCAGAGGTTCACGGATTGCACTCGAATGAACCGACACGGATCGAGCCTGCTTGTCGGTGTAAACATAATTTCCAGACAACGACTGAATGTTGCCGTCGAAGATCAGCCCGACCAGTTCACCAGCTTTGTTCACGACTGGACTCCCGGAGTTACCTCCAATGATGTCCGCGGTGCTGACAAAATTGAACGGCGTGTCTTTTGACAGTTGACCTTCCGCTTTCTTCCATGACTCAGGCAACTTATAGTCAGTCTGCCCTTCATGGTTCTTCTCATGTTCAAATGCTCCGCCGATTCGTGTCCACGCGGGAATTTGCTGGCCGTCCTGTTCGTAGCCCTTCACCGGGCCGAACGCCAGACGCAGCGTAAACGTCGCATCGGGATAAGCCGATGTGCCTTCTGTCGCGAATTTGGCTTCGGCGATTCGAGCATAGGCCTGTTTATCCTGTTCATCCAGCTGGTCCGTGATGGAGCGAAGGCGTCGCACTTCCGGATTGATGATTTTCGCCAGCAGGATCATCGGATCTTTGCTGTCGTTGATCGCCTGAAGACCGCCGTCCGCAATCTTCTTGCGAGCTTCCACCTTCAAAAGTTCTGTACCGCCAATCAATTCCGCCGCACGATCTGCGGGGTTCTTTCCGGCCAGAATCTGCTGACAAAGCGGATCGTCGAAACCTCGTTGTTCGAGTGTTTTATGCGATCCAGATCTCCAGCAAGGTCGATCCAGATCGGTGTAGATGGGAGCTTCAGAGAACAGTTGCTGCAGCAGTTGCGACCTGCGTCAGAGAATTCCGGCAGTCGCTCTCCCGATGGCTTCTGATCTTCTTCCGCCGTCGGACCAGTTCCAGGAGGTGCAATATTGAAGAGCTGCGGGGAACCAGCCTTTACGCCCTTGCCCAGCAATGCCGCTCGCTTTTGTGGTTTCAGAAATGGTGTCCCACACGCAGAGCTCAGGTTTTTGAGTTTCGGATCCGCTGCAACCACCTGCCGAAGCTTTGCCTCTGCTGAGGCTTTGTCGGCCAGAACCTGAGGATCTTGCAACCCGGCTCCAGCATCCCCAGGCGAGCCTTTCAGAGAATTCTGCACACCGAACAGTTCATCTCTGGCCCGGCGAGCGTTCTCTTTGCCTCGCAGAGCATACTGCTGCAGCAAGATCTCCTGTCGTCGCAGGCTGGCCATGATGTACGGCAAATTCAGATCTCGCTGATACTTCAACGCATCCATGGTGAAGATGCGGCTTGTGCGTCCGGGATTGCCGGACACAAACGCAACTTCATTTTCTTCGGGACCATTGGCCGACCATTTCAGGAAGTGCTCGATCTTCGCCGGCTTGCCATCTTCGTAAACGCGAAAGATGGTTGCATCCAGACAGTACCGCGGATACTCAAAGTTGTCGAAAGCATCGCCACCGAAAAAGGCAATCGCGGTTTCCGGAGCCCACACCAGCCGCACATCGGTGTACTTTTTGTACTGATACAAATGATATCGTCCGCCACCGTAAAGCGTCGTCACGGTGCTCTTCAGGCCGGACTCATCCAGGGCTTCTTTTTCAATCTTCGCGATGACAGCTCGCCGAGCGGCCACGGCCTGTTCCGTCGACATCCCGTCCATGCGGAAGCCTTCGCATTCATCATCCGCGTCCTTGATGTTGACCAGCTGGTTCAGTTCAGATCCGGCGCTTCAGCTCTGATCAGGGAGTTTTTCGCCAGAAAGCCAACTTCCATAATGTTGCGTTCCGGAGTCGACAACTTAAACAGCGTGTCTGATCCCACGTGATGATTTGTCAGAACCAGGCCGGTGCTGGAGATGAACGACGCTGATCCGCCGACGTTAAAGCGAACACTCGACTTCATCAGATGCTCGGCCCACTCCCGGGATGGCTCAAAGCCATGCCGCTGTAGCAGCAGTTCCATGGGCAGATCATTGAACAACCACATGCCCTCATCGCCACGTGCGGAAGAGAGCCCGGTGGCCAGTATGGCCGTCAGACAGATCATCGCTGGATATCTCATACGGAACCACTTACTGAAGAAGGAGTCAGAAACTTGTCCACGTCATTGCTGACGATCACACCATAATTCACCGCACCCAGCCAGCCCGACATGATGATGCCCACACTACCAGCGTGATACAGACCTGAAATTTGCTGAGGCAAATCGCGACTGACCTGCAGCCCTTCGAACTTGGTCCCGAAGGACGCCCCGGCCAAGATGTCGGTGGCAATGCTCGAACGTTTTTGGCGTCGCCGCTTCCACATGATCGAGCTTCGCACGAATGTCCGGAACGTAGCGTTCCAGGCAATCCAGAGTCGTCTCGATCAGATCTTTCTTCGACGCCTCGTAGTCTTCCGGAGACGCTCCGCCCAGTCTCGATAATTTGCGTTTGTCCGAAGAGACGACCAGCCAACGATCACTGCCCGGCCGCGTCGACGGATAATAGAAACTGAATGTGCGACTGCTGACGTTTCGACTCAGCAGTGCATCAATATCGAATCCCTTGTGTTCAGAATGGAACAGAAGGTCTCCGCAGCTTTCGTCGAAACTTTCACCCGGTTTCAGCGGCCGCGCTAAACCTGGCACGAACTGTTATTCGGAGACGCACCGCTTTGGCATCGTCCAGAAACTTTTTGTCAAGGTGCTGCTCACCCACAAGATTCTGAATGGTGCTCTTGATGTTGGCGTTGGAGACAACCGTCCGACAGGCAATCGATTTACCGTTCACGACTATCGCAAGAGACTTTGCGATCCGGCTTACTTCGATTTTTTCAACCAGACTGCGAATGCGAATATCAACGCCGTTGCGTTCAGCTCCGCCTTCATCTTCAGCACCGGAAGCGTCGGTGCCGCCTTCGAAAATTGTAAACGCCCTTCTGCGCCAGTTGGAAACACAATGCCGTAGGTGATGGCCGGGTCTGGAGTCGATCCGTTGGCGTACGTAATCGGTTCCATCAACAGTCGCACAACGTCGTCACGGCCCGGAAAGAACTGATCGAACAATTGCCGAGTTGTCTTCGATTGCTCATCGAAGAAGTTCATGCTGCGAGCCGTGTCGAAAAACTGCTGTACTGCCGGCAAGGCAATGCCGAAGTGTTCGACGAGAATGCGAGTAAAGTCTTCGCGAGTGAACGTCGTGCGGAGAGAGAACTGAGGATTCTCGAAGCGGACTCCTTTTAACTGAACGATGGATTCCGCAATCTCCGGCGTCCAGTACTTGCGACAGCTTTTGATCATCCGTGGAAATCCATGCAGGGAGATATCAAAGATGTGTCCACCAGCTCGCTTGAACCACGTGGCCATTCCCCCCAGCTGATAATGGTGTTCCAGAAGCAGCACGCTGCTTAACCCTGCCGGTCAGAATGTTGGCCGATGTTAATCAGCCAGACCACTGCCCGATCACGACCGTCGTAGGAGTCTTTGGTGCCTTTCAGAAAGTCACGAGCCATTCGATCGTTCAATCAAATCCGTCAGCGGGGGCGACGGTTCAATTACGCCCGTCGCTCCGCCGACGGGTTTGATGAACAGTCGGATTGACTGCGGCGAATAGCGATGACGTAATTAACTTCAAACGCATCGATCTTGAGAATATTCTCTCCGGTCCGGGGAATTCCCGCCGATCGTTCAGCCTCTTTTGGATAGGTCAAAGTCCGACGACAACCGTTCCGAAGCGGCCATCGCCCATTTCGACGAATGGATACTGAAAGCGAAAATCGTGGCTGCGGTGAGCAACTTAGCCTCCCTATGTTGCCAATGGACGCTGGTAGCCTGCGGATTTTCGGCAGACGCTGAAAAAGCGATTCCACTTTGTCCTGGGAACGCTAATCTGCAACACTGCGAATGTTGCGGAACTCTTCGTCGGCTCGTCGCAGAGCATCCCGCTTAACGGGACGGGAGCACGATCATGAAGCCACCGAACGCCTGCCTGAATCGTCGACGACTGCTCCATTCCGGGTCGTCTGCGTGGCTGGCGTCGAGCCTTGCTCAGATCATCAGCAGCCGATCCGTGACAGCGTCCTCGACGGTTAGCCCGCCGGCCAACACACCAAACTCCACTCCGTCATTCGGCCGTGCAAAGAGCGTCATCTATTTGTACCTCAGCGGCGGTCCGTCTCAGTACGAAACGTTTGACCCGAAACCCGATGCTCCGGCCGAAATTCGAGGCAGTTTCAAGCCGATTTCGACAAACGTCCCCGGCACTCATTTCTGTGAACTGCTGCCTCGCACGTCCGCCATTGCCGATCGCCTCGCTGTGGTTCGATCCTTCGCCACTGATGATCCCAATCACGAATCCGCCGGTTACTGGGTGAACACAGGGCGAAAGTACCTTGGTCCGGACATGCGAGCCCTCGCGCCGACCGACTGGCCGACGATGGGGTCGATCATCAAAATGCTGCGTCCCACGGCGAACGGCCCGTTCAGTTCCGTGATGCTGCCGGAACCAATCATTGCCAATCCCAATGTCTTTCTTCCCGGCCAGAACGCAGGCTTCCTCGGACGCCGATGGGATCCCGAAATCCTGCGATGCGATCCGGCGGCTGCCGACTTCAATGTCGACAGTCTGGCGTTGCCGGAGCAAATGTCAGAGCACCGTCTGGGTGCTCGCAGGACGCTGTTGAATCAGTTCGCAAGGTCTCGTGAATTGCGAGTTCAGGCGATCGATGAATATGAACAATTGCGGCAGGAGGCCATGAGCCTTCTACTGTCCGGCACTGCCAAAGGCGCCTTTGCGATCGATCAGGAATCGCCAACGCTGCGTGATCGTTATGGTCGTGGCAAATGGGCTCAAAGCGTCTTGTTGGCTCGGCGATTGGTCGAAGCCGGAGTTCGAATGGTGTTCGTCAACTGGCCAAGAGAACCCGGTGATTTAAGTGCTCCGAATCCTCTCTGGGATACTCATGCCCAGAACGACGTCCGCATGAAAAACGTCCTGTGTCCACAGTTCGACCAGGGTTTCACGGCGCTGATTGAGGATCTCGATGATCGCGGATTGCTGGACGAGACGCTGGTCGTTGCGATTGGCGAGATGGGACGGACTCCAAAGTTCAACCCCAGCGGAGGTCGTGATCACTGGGGCAACGTCTTTAGTTTTGTACTGGCCGGTGCTGGTATTCCGGCAGGTCAGGTGATTGGGGCCAGTGATCGCGAAGGAGCGTACCCTGCGCGCGATCGAGTCACCCCGCCGGAATTATTGCCACGATTCTTCATCTGCTCGGCATTCACCACGAAGCCACGCCCCCGGTACTGGTCGCCCTGCCCGAGTCGTCGAAGGCGAACCGATCGCCGCGTTGATCTGACGCCGTGACGGCGTAGGCGATCCTGGCGTGGCGAAAAAGCAGAAGATCATCATTGATCATTCCCCCTGCGGCAACGACGTTGTTTGTTCCAACCGGACGTCAATGTCCACCAACTCAAGGGCTCAGAAAAGGGTCGGGAACCAACAATGTGCAGCACCCTTCGGGCCATTTTAGCGGTGGTTCCCCGCCCGCGCCAAAACGCGACGCCAGCACCGGCCACCGGTGATTTTTGTATTGAACAATGAACACCGTAAAGCACTGGCTGCGGGCTCCTGGATGAGCGAGCCAGTGGAGCCAGAAACCTTTCCGAAAAGGCCTTTGTTCAGAAGCTCCGGTATGGCTGCAGCTGGCCAAGTTCTCTCCTGGGAAAAGCTTGTCGCCACTGCGTAGCGGTTTAAGCCCCAGTTGTACCAGTCGTGCGGTTGTCGTGTGGCTCCAGAGGATTGAACAGGCTTCAGTGTTGGAGGCATCGCAAGGTAGCCGTCTCGCTCCGTCGAGGCGAAGGTCCTTGCATCTGGCCCGAGACTGAAAACATTCAGGTCAACTCCCATCGCAACTTCATGAGTATTGTTGTTAGAATCGCGTCCGGTTTTGGCGCAGCAACATGGATCGTGCAAGGCTCATCTCGGCGGAGCGAGATGGCAACTTTGGCTGGCCACGGAACTCGCACCAGTTCGGCTACCACGGGAATTTATTTCGATGCTATTCCTTATCCATGCGTACGGAGTCATCGAAAGTGCGATATGGAAGCAATTGCCTCACTTCTCGTCCTGGAGATGGCCAACGTTCAGCGATGATGAGATACAGATAAACATTCCCGGGATCCGATTCGATGGGCGACACGGATAACAGCGGTCAACATACTTCGATTGGCCTGCTCAGAGGCATCGCGTTTACTATTCTTGTGGTTCTGGGGGCGGCACTGAGCAATGACTCACGCCTGAATACCCGCGGAGACTTCGAGAATCCCTCAAACCCCGCCCAGCGGATCGTGATTACGTCTGGTTGGTATTTCCATGGAACGGCTCGCGTTTCGTGTTCTCAAGCATCAATGCTGCCTTGGGTCAGTGCGGCGAATGAATTAGTGGAGTATCATCGCGAGGGTGACATTATTACCTTTTTCGGATCGCTGGGGCGTGCCGAGTTCACCATCAGTAATCGAGGGCTGACGGATGCTGAGAATGTGGTCTGGGATCGGAAGTTTCGCGGAGACTGAAGACGCCGAACCATGCGGTGACTGAGAGTCGCCAATGCCCCGGGTTTCGGCGTCATAGTATTTGACGGCGACTCACTGACCGCCAGCATGCTGCGACAGCAACGAAAGTTCAACGTGACCGCCCACGCCCCCACCAAGACAGTCGAATAGCTCTTTCGGCAGATTTTTTACAGGCCACTCGATCACAAAGCATCAATGGACGCTCGGTCCAGTGCCTGACGCGATGCCTGACTTTTGCGTTTCATGCATTGGGCCGTGGTCTCGCACAGGTTTATGGACCTATTGGGGCCTTTCGCGAAATCGAGTGCGAGACTGAGATATACGGAGCGAGGTTCGCCTTGCGACGAAAATCCTTCCGACAGAAAGGACCGACCTTAACAATCAATCGCGAATACACCCTGTTTCGAAGGCCTGACCGAATGACAGCGAGTTCCGGCAATTCGGAAGCAACGCGTAACATTCCGGAACTCGCTCCGCTCGGTCCGGCCTGGATCCATTACAACATCGTGGACCGAGTACTAGTTTCGGGCCTTCGACTTGTCGGCCGTTGAGTCTCGCTTTGCCCCTGTCTTTGGAGCAGCGACTTCGGGTTCACCTTCGGTTGCTGGAGTTGCTTCCAGCTTCTTACCTTGAATCAAAGCATCGACTGCGTACTCAAGATTTGATGCGGTGATCCCACCTTCAACGGTGCCATCCTTATTAACAATGAACATCGTCGGGACAGAGACAATCCCGTATCCGAAATCGCCGGGCTGCTGGCCTTCAGACTTTGGCGTTTCACGGAGGCTCTGCCAGGTGATTCCGTTCTGCTTCAGATAGGCCGCAACTGACGGGAGATCCGTATCCATGTTGACTCCGAGGATTTCAAAACCTTCCTTCTGATGCTTTGCGTACACCTCAGAGATTATTTTCAGATCATCGCTAAATGGTTGAGCATACGAAGCCCAGAAGACAACCAGCAAGACCTTTCCCTTGTACTGGGAAGCCGCCAGTGGCTGTCCCTGCAGTGACTTACCAGCCAGTTGCAGCGGCTTGCCGGTCAGAGTCAGGCGTCGCATTGCACCCTGAGCCTTCACGCCGCCTTCAGTTTCCGGATAGTTCTTTGCCAACTGAGCATACCATGCCTGAGCGTCTTCAATGCGTCCCATCAACTCGTAGCTGATCGCAAGTTGAACAACGGCATCCGGGGCATCTTCAGACTTTGGCCATTTGGAAGCAAAGTCTTCCAACTGCTCGAACCACCACTTCTGAGTCAACCCGCGAGCCGCTGCAGCTCCCGCCTGCGGTACCTTTTCGTCGTTCTTCAGTCGCACCGCGTATTCAGCCATCAGACGACGATAGTAGATATACCCCAGCAACGCCTGATTGCTCTTTGCGGCATCCTGCAGTGCAACCAAACGAGGCAATCCTTCCGGATAGAGTCCTGACTGTGTTGCTGTCGACAGGCTGTCAGTAAATTGCTGAATCCACTGCTGACGTTCTTCATCATTGCGAGACAGCCCAATCAGCTTCTCGCTGATGTTCGCTCGGGCCACGTTGTAGTCGGTGAAGGCCTGAGCAGGGGCGTCCGGCTGCGGACTGGCTTCGTCGATCTTCTGAAGATCAGCCAACAGCTTCTGCATATCGGCTGACATTTCCGGCGTTGCCGCATCTTCCGGTGTTTTTCCGGGCAGGCCGGGAGTCATCAGAATACCGCCAACCTGCACAACATTGTTGCCCGAGTTGATCGGAGTCGGGACCTGCAACAACTTCCAGACGTCGCCCACCTGCACCATTTCGCCGACGGAAATCAGATCCAGCTTCTCGCCGTTCTGAACGTAAGCCATTGCGTTCTCGTAGACCGTCAGGTCACCGGAGGTTCCCAGCTGTTCCGCCAGAATCAGTCCCGGAAGCGGTGGGTCAAATCGCACCCACTGACTCTTGGAATTTAAAACCTTGCTGTCAGAAACAGCGGCCTGCGCCAGTTTCGCCAGATCAGCGGTCGCTGCCTGAATCTCTTTGGCCTTCGCGGCTGGCAACCCGAGCGATTTGATGTCTGCATCGTTGACCATCACAGTCGTGAGAGCCTGCAAGTCTCCATTGATCAGAGCTTCAACGGCGACGCGAGCAGATTCCTGAGCCGAGATGACCTTCCAGGAATCAATCTTACCGTCTTCGTTGGGATCGAGCCCCCAGCGAGTTCCGCCCCAGTTCATCCAGCGGTACTGATCCAGGCGAGTTCCCTTCTTGGCTTTAAAGTCGCCGTTCGTGTCAATCTCACGATAAACTTCCAGGCCAAGATGATAGTAGCGGTACATGTCAGGAAAACCGTCGCCGTTGGCATCAGTAAACTTCGGAGTACCTGATTGGCCGGGTTGGTAACGACATAGCTGCCCTGCTCAAGCGCGACCGTACATTTCGGCACGTCAGCGGCTTCCGGGGTGTCGTATTCGACGCTTTTCTGAACCGGAGTGTATCGCAGCAAAGATTCCGGAGTCTGCTTCTGAGCCTGAGCCTCCGCAACACCAGTTGTCCACAACGAGCACATCAGTCCGACAACAGTGGCTAAACCAGCTTTCCCTGTTGATCCAGAAAATCGTGCTCGAAGAGCACCTTCGCTCTGCGCCAGACCACGATCATTCACTGCGCAGTCGTGCTGGCGAAAGGTTCCTTGACGCATCCCTGCTACTCCGTCCAATTAAGATCCGAGATACAGCCCATCCGCAGGGTGATGAGCAGGCTCCCGGCCATCACTCAGCGGCAACATCCGCCGAAGTCTAATCGAATTCAGGATTTCAAGTCATCCCCGATTTTCACCACTGCGAATTGGCTTTGTGGAGTCGAGCGCCAGACTGCAAATTCCAGCCATCCCGAACATCAAAGCACACACCAAAAACAGCATATTCCACTCTTTTACGCCCGGTGTTTCCCCCAAAACCAACGCATAGAGCAGCGGGGCGACGGCCGCGCCCAGATTGCCGAACATATTGGCCCAGCCCATGATCGAGGCCGTATACGGCCCACCAACGTCCTGAGCATATGCCCAGATGGCCGGGATTCCGAGATCGCTGCAGAACGTGGCAAAGCTCAACGCGGCGATGACCATCCATGGCAACCATGGCGACGCTGGCAGAGACGGATACAGCACTCCAGGCAACAGGCATAACAGGAATCCAGTCGCCGCACCAAAGCGAGTGATCATGACTGGAAGCCGACGAGCCCATTTGAGGCCAAACTGTCGAGTCGCCATGTCGGTCAGCCAGCCGCCTCCAAACATCCCAACGATGCCCGCGATTGTGGGAAGTGCAGTCATCATGGCCTGCTCAACAATCGGGATCTTGTGAATCTCTCCCAGGTATCGTGGCAGCAGTGACACAACAAACAACCAGCCAATATTCGTAAAGAACTGCAACAGGCTGTTGCCCCACAGGCTCAAGCTTCGCAGTGCCGAGGCCCACGGAAACGGAGCAAGCACCGGAGTTTCTGTGTTCGCAATCGATTCTTCTATCGTTGATGGCGTCAACACCGCAGGCTGAGGCTGCAACTGATCCGGCTTATCTCTGCAAACCGCATAACAGGCGATTGCCACGGCAACGCCCGTGAATCCATAGCTGATCAGGACAGCCTGCCATCCCATTCCAAGATGTGTCAGCAATGCTGCAGTCAACACCGGAGCCAGAACAGCACCGGATCGTCCGCCAAGCGCCACGACCGAACTGACAAAACCGCGTTGTTCAACAGGAAACCAGACTCGAATCATCCCCGAGCAAACCGGATAGGCTCCGGCCTGAGCGATCCCGCAGAGCACTCGCAGCAGCAACATTCCGGAGACCGTGGAGACGACGCCCATCAACCCGGTCACGATCGACCAACCGACAATGTAAAGCGTTAGAACTCGCCGAGGCCCCAAACGATCACTGAGCCAACCCGCAGGAATCTGGCATAACGCATAGGACCAGAAGAACAAACTTTCGAACCAGCTGAACTGCAGCTGAGTCATATTCAGGTCTGCTCGAATCGATGGCCTCAGAATCGTAACGGCATAGCGATCGAGATACAGCAGACAGGCGGTCAGCGTCAAAACAGTCGCTACCGCGTATCGTTGTCCCGGAGGTGGGCCCGGCAAGTCGCGGTTCGTCGGCGGAGCATAGGGACTCATGCAGGACTTCCTCAACGTTGTTCGTTTTGGCGTCTAGCCAACTCTGTTTTCGTTTAACGGCAAGCCGCAGGCGACTGTGAAGTTCCTAACTTCGAATGATCCAGTCACGCACACGACAGAGGGTAACAATGACCGCAGTTGAAGCTCCATGCAAACGAAACGTGAAAATCGATTGCGGCATCAATGAGACTTCCCCGAATAATTCCAGACACAGCGCACTCCTGACCACCGCCAGCGATCCTGCAAAGCCTTTCCTGCAACACGATGCCCAACAGATCAGCAACTCCGCGTTACCTCGATTTCAAGGATCTCGTTCGCTTGCGCCATTCAGCTTGTCTGCAATGGCGCGGATTTAGTGAGTGGGCTGGCGCTAGCCACCGGTGATTTGCGTTACGGTGTTTCGACAACACCGGCGGCTAGCGCCGTACCGCTCACAGACGGCGCTCTTGTTTACGGCCAAGCCGACGGCGCCGGCTTTCATGCTGGCCGGCGCCTTCGGCTGGGCGGTAAACGATGAAGTGAGTTGGGGTGAAATCGGATTATTGGCCCGGACCGCTTGATTGCAGCCATGCAAACAGGTCACGCAGTTCCTGTGGCTTGAGTTGACGGTACAACGTGTCAGGCATGTGAGACACGCTTGATTCACGAACTTCTTCGATCTCTCCCGTGGTGAAGCTTTTCCGTTCGTTTTTCGAAGTCACAATGGTCAGGCCGTTATCGTCGCGAGCCACCGCCAGCCCGGTTTCAACTCGACCATCTGTCGTCTGCACAACAACACTGACAAACTCCTTGCGGATTACACTGCTGGGGTCTACTAAACTGACCAATAGAAAATCACGGTCCGCTCGATTGGCCGAAGTCAGATCAGGGCCGAGTTTTGTACCTTCACCGAACAACTGATGACACGCCGAGCAATGCTTTTTGAAAAGCTCACGCCCCGCTTCCGGATTTCCCGAGCTCGCCCGCAAGTCATTATTGAGCCTTCGGACTTCAGCCAGCTTCTCTTCTGCAGTCGCCCCCTGCAGTCGCCCCCAATGCCTTGTCACGATCGCGTTAAGGGTTTCATCTTCTAACAAAGCCACGAGTCGAATCTGATCGAGCGGCGTGAGGCTGGCTGCAATCTCATTCTTGTCCACAGCGTTCAACCAGACCGATGCCAGCGATTTTCGCGACAACATCGCACTGCGAATCTGCGACTTCAGTCCTTCCGTTCCCGACGACTGGTGCAACTTTAATAGTCGAGCCCCGGTCTCCGGAGAATCATTACGAGCCAGCAAGCGGATTGCAGCCGCCCGTACGGAATCCGAGTGATCGCTCTCCGCCAACGCGATCAGGGAATTGACACGACCGGGATCGTTTCTTTCTCCAACCATGTTCAACAAGGCGAGCCGCCGCTCCGTGGCGGCCGATCCGTCCAAAGCTTCTGAATAAGCCGCCTCGCTCGCTGACGGCTGTCCCACCAGAATCGCCAGGTGCAGCAAGGTGAGATTCTTTGGTGAAGCCTGCCACGCTTTATTGACGACTTCAAAAAACGGATGAGACGCGACCAGTTTTTCTCGCTGAGCACTCAGTTCACCGCTCGGTGTTTCACGCCAGCCCTGCAGCACGGCCTCCCACAGCGGCTGTCGCGCTGGATCATCAGGAGCCGCCGCCAGCAACTTCACAACACAGTCAAGCCCCTCCGCTGTGCCTTCAGCCGCGTAACGCCGGATCAGACGACGCAGCAGTGCCACGCTGCCCAGTTTGGATTTCCACAACGACGGTCGAACAAAGCGGCTCATCACTTCCTGACGACCACTGACACTGTGCCGTTCAACAGCCCACCACCACAACAAAGGCATGCAGGGATCAGCCGAGTCGATATCTCGATTGATATTCGCGTTAATAATCGGCATGGCCTGCGCTGCCGGCCAGCGGGCTGCCGAACACGCCAACTGTTGCCGCACTGCAATCGACGGATCAACCTCGGCCAATTCATCCAGTCGATGAGCCAGCTCGGTGGACAATGTTTTCGTATCTCCCAGCAACCGCACGGCCCAGGTTCTGACAGCCTCATGCGGACTGTTCAAAAGTTTCAGACCCAGTTCTTCGTTGAAGGATTCCAGCGCTGCGATCGTCCACAGAGACTCCAGTGCCCGTTGACCATCTTCAGATTTCTCTGCGCGTTCGATCAACAGGGGAAGGACACTTTTGGCGTCGCCGCACCAGTTCCTGGCGAGCATGCCTGACGAACCATTGGCTGGCATGATCATGTAGCTTGATCAATTCGTCTTCGCTGAGCGTGGCGAAATCCGGAACGCTCTTCTCGATGTGTTTTCGGAGCAATCCGGTAGATTCGTCCGTTGCTGCGATCCCAATCGGCATCCGGATCTGGATGAGCAGTACGCGCATCATGCCAGTCGGTGACATAAATCGCGCCATCAGGGCCCATGGTGACATCCGTCGGGGCAAACCAGGGATCACCAGACTTCAGAAGTTCTCCACGATGCGAGGTCTGCACAGTAGAACCACGCGGTGAGATCTCATGCCAGTAAACTCCATGCCCCAACAGATCGCCCGCAATGTACTTCCCTCGAAAGGACTCTGGCAACGCGTCGCCCTGATAAACGATCCCGCCAACAGTGACGTGCCCTCCGACAAAATTCTGATGCGGAGCATGTTCGAAGTAACCATACGCATATGGATTATGCAGTGCACCGTGCTTGGCGAAGGATTTCACATAGTTGGCCCCCTGCAAACCATGAAGCAGCACATGGCCGCCGTAGTTGGTACTGTAGAACAGTCGACCTGTTGCATCGAAATCCAGCCCCCACGAGTTTCCTCCGCCCTCGCAGAACAGCTCAAACTCTTTCGTCGTGGGATGGTAACGCCAGACGCCCTGCTGAAATTCAATGCCGCGAATGCTGGCGGTGACAGTGCTCCCCTGGCATCCATAAAGCCATCCGTCGGGGCCGAACATCAGTGAGTTGGCGACGCTGTGAGCGTCCTCCATCCCAAATCCGGTCAACAGCACTTCAGGATCTGAGTCAGGAACATCGTCGCGATTGCGATCCGGATAGAAGAGCAAATATGGCACGTTCAGAACATAGACGCCACCATGCCCAAACGCCAGACCTGTGGTCAGATTGAGCCCATTGACGAAATCCTTTCCTTCGTCCATCACACCATCACCATTGATGTCTGTCAGGATGGTGATGCGATCGGCCCCTTTGGGACCATGCGGCGGCGGCTCGGGAACTCGATCGTAGCGGGTTCTCGAAAAGCGATCGACGGCGACTCGTTTCAGGCCTTCCGGGTTGGGGTATTGCAGATACTGAATCACCCACAGCCGACCGCGATCATCGTGTTCGATGCAAACCGGCTGCCGAACCAGCGGCTCGCTGGCCACCAGTTTGACTTCCATTCCGGCCAGGGGAGTCATGGCCCTCAAGGAATCCGCGGGAGTCCGCTGCTGAGCTACGCCGAATGAAGAACCGCCGACAACATTGAGCATCACGGCGAAACAGACGGCAGCAAAAACACGAGTCGACTGGAACCTGTCCATGAACGCCCCATTCAGAAAAACGGTCCTCGTCAGGCAAGAGGGTGGCGTTTCGAAGTCTAGTGTTCTCCGGAGCGATCGCAAACCGGTCAGCGTGCAGACGGAATTGTTGCACACTATTTCAAGATGTGACAGGTCGTAGAGTGTAACAAGTTCGCCGCGGCGAACTTGTCACCCCCTACAAGACACTCAGATTCAACAAGTACGTTGCCGTCGTTCAGAAAGAATACCTCTGCGCGGTTTGACCCTGTGTTCTCAGTTCTGCTTTGCCTCAGGTCGTCCCATCGCCTCGACCATAAAGTTGTACAGCAGCTTGTTGTAGTGCGAGCCATAAATGCCATGTCGCGCGGTGGGATACAACATGAGTTCGAACTGCCTGTTCGCCTGTTGCAATGCATGGACCAGCTGAATTGTATTTTCCGGATGAACGTTGTCGTCCTTCAACCCGTGCAGAATCAACAGACGACCATGCAAGGCAGCAGCAGACTCGATGACCGAAGACTTTCTGTAGCCATGCGGATTCAGCTGCGGCGTGGACATAAATCGCTCTGTGTAAATCGTGTCGTAGTTCGCCCAGTCCGTCACCGGAGCCCCGGAAATCCCCGCGATTATGCGATCACAATGAGTCATGGCGTAGGCCGTAAAATATCCGCCGTAACTGTGACCGCTCAGACCGATGCGGCTGGTATCCGCCCACGGTTGATTGCCCAGCCAGTCGCAAACGGAAATGAGATCCCGAGTTTCCTCGACACCCAGCTGCCGATAGGCCAGCCATGCACTGCGCGCTCCATACCCGCTGGCGCTGCGAGGATCAAAGATGATGACCACGATGTCAAGATTCGCCAGCAGATGCTCCGGCAGTCGAGCATTCCAGACGTCTTTCACACCCGGCGAATGAGGCCCGGCGTAGGTCTTCAACCAGACTGGATATTTCTTTGCTGCATCGAAATCCGGGGGCAGGATAAAAATGGCTGAAGTTGTTGAGCCGTCTGCCATTGGAACTTCTCGCAGCTCAACTTTTCCAAATCGATATTGATCTGCTGGGACCTTCATTGGCTGCTGAAGGACGCGAAGTTTTTCACCGCGTTGATTCTTCAGCTCAACCGTGTGTGGCTGATGCAGATTGCTCCACGTGTCAACGAAATGCTTTCCCTGAGGACTCATGTTCGCAGTATGGTGTCCGCTCTCGGAGGTCAGCCGCACGACGTCCGTCGATTTGCCGGACAGTGCGATCCGGTAAAGATTCTCTGCAATCTTTGAATCATGTGTGCCAGTGACGACGGCCGTTCCATCAGCTTCATTGACCGACAATAATTCCCGTGCCTCCCAATCGCCTGCTGTCAAAGGTGTTTGTCGAGCACCATTCGCTGAGACTCGATAAAGATGCTTCCAGCCGGATCGTTCACTGAACAACAGGAAGCTTCCGTCCGCAAGAAAATGCAGGTCTCCAGGATTCTCAATCCACGCCTCCGTCTGGTCTCGCAGAATCTTTGTGCTCTTCCCGCTTGCGTCGGCAGTGACGATGTCCAGCCATGTCTGAATCCGATTCTGTGCGTACCAGTAAAGCCCCGAGCTATCCGGCTTCCACTGAAAATGAGTCAGGATAAGATCGCTGGCCTCATAGGCTGTTGTGTCCACCCACTTCGTCGGACCTCCTGTTCGGGACACGATTCCGAGTCGCACTAAAGGATTTCGGTCACCCGCTTTGGGATAATGCTCCACTTCGAAGGACTGTGTCACGTCCGTATGGTCGCTGACTTGAAACTTCGGCACTTCAGAGTCATCAAACTGCTGATAGGCGAGATGGTCTCCGTCAGGACTCCAGCGATAAGCCTGCCATTTGCGGTTGTAAATCTCTTCGAAGTAAACCCAATCGGCCTTGCCGTTACGGATGTGATCACTGGCATCGTGCGTCAATTGACGGAGCGACTGAGTAAGGAAATCCGCCACCCACAACTCATTCTGCCTGACGAAGGCGAGACCGGAACCAGTCGGACTTAATGTTGTCAGCTCAATTCCCGACGGAACGCCTCGGACGACCGCTGGATCACTCCCGTCAGTGCCGATGCGAATCAGAGATTCTCCAGAGCGGAACACAACGATGCTGTTTGCATGATTGACTTCCAGCCATCCCCCTTCAGCCATGGATTCCGCTTCAGCATCAGCGACGCCTTCGATCTTCCGAAGAGCAGTTGCCAGCTTCTTTTTATCGTACCAGTCAGACTCCGTACCGCTCGCAGCGTCTGTGATTTTCCAGCCGTCTGATTTTCGCTGCAGATAACGATCATCATCCAGCCATGTGATCTGTGTGGGGAAGGGCCCCCAAGCGAAATGCGTTTGTCGCCGTGGACCAATTCGTAAGCGAGGGGCTGCTGTACGGTGGCCGTATCGGCATTGGCGTTCTGAGCGGTCGCCTGGCCGACCATCAGCGAAGTCGAACTCAGCATGGTCAGAATGGCCGCGATTTCACATAACGCAAAGCTTCGTTCGGGAGGAGATTCCTGATGCATAACGACACTTCTTCGACGGAATGTTGTGTGTTTCGTAGTGCCGACTTCAGTCGGCCGTGTTGCCTGAATTCGCGATCAAATGCTGGCAGAAGTCAGCACGTTAAGGAACAGTCCCGAAGTAACATCCGGCTTTTACTATGACAAGAAATCACAACCCAAAACGCAGTGAGGGATTTCTCTACAAGATTTTGCCCGCTCGCTTACGCCCTTCGAATTTGCGTCTTCTGTTTAGGGCTGAAGCCCGATTACTCTGCCGGTGGCGTGACGGTCTGCTGATTTAATACCAACCCGAGCGCCAGCGAGGCAAAAAAACGCAGAATTCCTCGCCGCGCTTCGCCATTTTTCAGGGCGTTTCTCTTCAGAATCTCGACTAAATCAACAGATCACCGGTGAGCCACCGGACTGCAAAAACATTGAACTTCAGCCTGAAGGGCCGACACATCAGCTCCTGTGCCGACCCGTCGGGCCCTCGATTCCTTTGTTCGTACGGGTGGCTCACGCCACCGGCATTGGATATGTCGACCCTCCAGGCCTAAAAATGGCAACTTCAAATCTTACGCCTCAAGTTGTTATTGACGGAACTTATTTCGACTGGTCCTAAGCTGCCTCGCGGCTCGATCGTAATCCGCTGGCAGGTTGCTGCTGTCGCCGAAGTCTACCGTTCTGAATTGTGCACGTACCAGCAGCAGCTTCAAAGTCAGTCTTGTTAAGCAGGCAACGCATGTCCGATGATGCCCCAGGGATCAGTCCGCGTTTTTTGAACGGAAGCAAACGAACTTCTGGCGAATGCGAATCCTTCGGCCTCTTTGCTGATTTCCTGCGAAGGCATTTCAGGAAGTCATTTTGGAGTAAGTCTCAGCCCATGCATGGCGAAACTGAACTCAGCCGCGGCAGTCGATCAGTGCGACTGTTGCGGACACGTTGACAAGCTGGCGTGAAGTATCTCTCTTGTCCGACTTCCTGCGGTCGATGCGAGGAATGGGAATGTTCAGCTCCGAATCCTGCTCGCTGAGCTTCAGCATTGAACTGTCAGTATGCCCGGAAGGGCGACTGCCGGAATCAACGGCCCATTGCATGCCAAAAAAGGAATCCCCGGAATTGCTGTCCATCTGCATGAAGGATTGATCATAAAGGCAGCCGGCCAGTGAAAGACCGCAGTAGCAGGCGACGAACAAGGCTGAGTATTTCTGAGTCATCGGCGTAGACTGTGCAACAGGGAACGAGAATTCAACGATGATCGCACCAGCAGCGGGCGTCCTCTGACAAAATCGACACACAGATCCCCTCTCGTGTCATAGCAGCCGATTTCAAAATGGGACATGTGGAATTTCACTGGGATGGCGTTAACGGTCTTCGTCGGACAACAAAAGGCAATAACATGCCGAATGCTCTTGTCCGAGACCCATATTGCGGCAAAACCTGCCGATTGACACCGACAACGCTTCTCTCGAAAAGGTTTCATGCGCACGTTCTCTGCTGATGGCCTCCGTCCTTGCCGTTGTCCTGAACCTGGGAAGCCGTGCACGCGGATGACTGACTCAGCGCTTCTGGGAACGCATCGCGATGGTGTGTCAGCCGAAAAAAATCTGATCAATGCATGGCCTGCGAGCGGTCCAAAGGTTGTCTGGAGAACTCCGCTTGGAGGAAGGGCGTCCAGCGTCGTGATCAGCAATGCCTGCGGTTCACGTTGTTTCAGGATGAATCCAATCTGTACGCGGTGGCTCTGGACGCAGCAACAGGGAAGGAACTCTGGCGAACAAAGTTCGCGACGGCTTATGAAAATGCAATGGGAAATGGTCCGCGAGCAACCCCGACTGTCGCTGACGGCAAGTTGTTCGTTCATCGGCGAAGGACCTTCGCAGCCTTCAACGCAAAGGATGGCAAAGAACTATGGAAGGTTAATGTGCCATCGTCGTTGAAGGGCGAAGCTTCAGAATACGGAAATTATCCGCTCGCCGTTGGTATTGGTAGAACAACGGTGATCACTCACACGGGAAACCCGGATGCAGCCGTGGCGGCCTTCGATACAAAGACGGGAAAGATTCAATGGCAGTCCGCAACGGGCAAAGCCGGTTATTCATCTCCGGTGTTGATGACCTGGCGGGCAAGGAGCAAATCGTGACTCTGACTGCTGACGGAGCGTTTGACTGGAGACGACAGATGGAAAGGTCCTGTGGAAGTTTCCGTTTCCGACTGAGTACGACTGTAATACCGCCCGCCCGATTAAAGTGGGCGACACAGAAGTTTTGATTTCTGCAGGCGAAAACCACGGCTCCGCTTCGCTGCAGATTTCCTCCAACGGGGGCGAAGCTTTCCGCAGAAGAAGTCTGGTCCTCGTATGGCAAGGACAGTCAACTTCGAGCGGGACGGCAGACGCCTGTGATTCATGACGGGCATCTCTATGGGCTCGACAAATACAGGGCAAGCTGCCGGGCCGATTACAAATCTGGTTTGTATCCGACTGCAGGATCACAAAACCGTTTGGCAAAAGGCTCGATTTGGCAAGAGCAAACTGATCCTCGCGGACAGCAAATTATTTCTGACAACCATGAACGGTGAAGTGGTCATAGTGGCGGCGTCCCCAACGGAATTTAACGAACTGGGCAGAGTGGAATTAATGGAGACAACTCGCCAGGCCCCAACGTTATCGAACGGCTTTCTGTTTGTCCGAGACGACAAGGAAGTCATCTGCATTGATGCGCGGGCGAAGTAGTTCAGCTTCCGCTGGTGATATGTCAAATGCGGCCTCGCGAAATGGGCATACGTACATTGGCCACACTGTGCAAGCCGTAGCTGTTTGAAATACCAGGCCGCGGTGGCGACTCTGCAGCCGTCGCACTGTGGCTTGTCATGGCAGGGTGCGTTTTTTCTCATTACCGCCTGAGTGGTGATGAGGACCGATGGCCCCGAATATGGCCTGACTAGAATGTGTTTCAAGGCCATACTAACCCGAAGCGCCAGCAAGGATTTTTGCGGCACTATGCCTCGCTGTCGCTTTGGGTTGGTATTAAGTCAACAGCTCCTCCGGAGAGCGGCTGGAAAGAAACGGGCAGAGAGAGCTTTTTCCAGTCCTCCTTTTTGTTGCCAGCCCTTCAGCAATCGCGTCCCTCCGCGAGCGGCTGGGAGTCAGCCCTTCATGTTTTCCGCCCCGGTCTGTGTTCAGCCTAAACGCAGAATCGCAGGACACGGAGAACTGACGGGAGACCGACCGCTGCGGTGAATTACGGCTCCGACTTCGAGCAACACCGACTTTCCGGATTTCTTGCTTCTTTTTGAAGAATTGGCGAGGGGTTCGTTGCGAGTCGAGTGAGTAAACAAAAGGGTCCCTCGCGATTCGCGTTTCTCCGAAAGTTTAGCGACCGCAGGCGGATTGTTTTCCAGATGGGCGTCAAAACAGGGCAAAGCCCGGGGAGAAGCACACGTTTAAACCAGTGGGATCGAAGATTTTATTGTCGACTCCATGGCCACGGCATCGAAATCGATTCAGACCGGAGGGATTCTGAAAGGTTTGAGATTGTGTTCCCTGCAGACGGATTCGCGAAGAAGTGCAGAGGCCACTAAAAGCCGGGCATAAGTGAGGCGTCAGGCGCAGATTGATTGTCTTTGCTGTGCCATTCTATTTGCTGTTTGACTCTATTTGAAATGCTCTCCAGGTACGAGATAGTTTTCACTATCGCTTTTTTTGAGGTTAACGCGGCATGTCTGTATCCCTTCTTGCAAGACTCTGTTCGTTCTCGCCTTTCTCCCGCAGAATTTTGCGACGCAGGACAAGGCGGTGGGTGCCGAGTGAATCTCTGGAGCAGAGACTCGCTCTGACGACCTTTACGGCACTTGTGGAGAATGGCACGGCCATCATTTCTCCAGTCCCTGGAAGCGGCGATGGCGATTTCACCGGCTGGATTTATCTTGATTCCGCAACGAATCAGTACATGTTCCATGATTTTAATGGACCAGAATTCAGCCTTGGCGATCCGGGAACTGTCGAAGAAATCAGCTTTACCGGCAGCAACGGTGATGATCACCTGGAGAACAGAACCTCGCTTTCAATGACCGCCAATGGAATGGGTGGGAATGACTGGTTGGTCGGGGGAGCAGTGAATGATTATCTCTCTGGCGGCCCTGGCAACGACAAGCTCTACGGGGGGCCTGGTAATGACTTCCTGTATGGCGGCGCCGGAAGTGACCTTGATCAGTTATATGGCGAGCAAGGCGCTGATCGCTTTATAGTTCGTGGCGGAGGCTCAACTCAAATTAAAGACAAACGTGGCGTGGACGCCGAAATCAATTTTATCGACACACAAGTTTCGTGGTCGGATGACGAGATTTTCAGATCAGACATTGTTTTTGAAACGCTGCAGAATGAGGCGGGAAGTGCTCGTCCCATCCAATTTACGGATGGAGGAAAAATCAAGCTTGTTCGGGAGGGCGCCTCTCCGGATGACACGTGGGGATCCAACGTTGGCGGAAAGATGACGTTTTGGAATCAAGCTTTCGAGGATGTTGAAGTTGGCTACTTATGGATTCTGGCGCATGAGCTTGGTCATAACTGGAGTTTTAGCGAAAGAAAATATCCTCGATTACCGTTCGATTCATCCCTTTCTGGGCTGAACGCGGATTTCAAGAACCTGAGCGGGTGGATAGACGCTTTGCCGAGTTCCGACACACCTTTTATAGAATTCGATGATTGGTGGAAGGGAAATCCGCGACCATCGACAGGGTATGTAAAACACAGTAAAGATGGCACTGGTTACTATGGTTACTTCAGGGCGGACGCAAACTTTACCCGTGAGTACGGTACTGCAAGTCCAGAAGAGGATTTTGCCGATAGCTGGGGAGTCTATTTGAACAGTAAATACTGGGGCGGCAGTAAGTTTAGTGAGGTCCCAGCAAAGAGTGCGATCGTCAAGAGAGTCTTTGAGCAACTGGGGCAGCCAACGCCGCCTACACCAAAAAAGCCGGCGATCTCAAGTGTCGGCACCGGCAAGCCCATATTCCAGTGGGATTCTCTCGTCGCAGATACGTTTGACTTTGAGATCCGCGAGGACAACCGCGGACTCGTTTTGAGCCAGTCAACGCCATCATTCAGTTTTCAACCAGCGACACCTATGGCTCCCGGAAACTACACGTTTCTGGTGAAGTCTCGAATGAACGATGGCCGCGAGAGCAAAGTTACGAGCATGAGCTTTAAGATCGAAGTGGCAGGGGTTGTTGTCGACACTATCGAGGATCGCGATGATAACGATCTCCGTCCGGGACATGTCTCTCTTCGCGAAGCCATTCGAATTGCCAATTCAGACCCAACGATTAATGATATTTCGTTTTCTGATTCATTGGCCTTCAAGACAATTGTCCTGAACGGTTCGGAACTGCCGACGATTACAGACACGGTGAATATCAACGGGCTCGGTATTCAGAAGACAATCATCAGCGGAAACGATCAGTCGAGAATCTTTTCGATCGACGGCACTCTGGATAGTGAATTCATCACCATCTCAAATCTGACCATTACAGACGGTGCCGCAAATGACAGCCCAACGGACGACGGCGGTGCGATCTACAACAATCGAGGTTACCTGACACTTGAGTCCGTGCTGGTGAAAGACAGTGTCGCCAACCGCAGTGGCGGAGCAATTATCAATGTCGAACGGCACTTGACTTTGAACAATTGCACCATCATCAATAATCAGTCATTGGCAGGAGGCGGTGGAGGAGTCATCAATCGTACGTTCAGTACCGCACAGGACACACCTAACCCGCAGATATTTGGGTATAACACGACAATTTCGAACAACAGATCCGGAACGGCGGGAGGCGGAATCTATTTGCGTGAAGGTGTGGCGAATATCTCTGCCTTCACGATTACAGGCAATATTACAACGGGGGTCCCGGGGGCCAATCCTGTGGACGGTGGCGGGATCTCCGTTGGAACCTACGCCATATTCATTCTCCGGGATTCCATCGTGGCGGGGAACTTCCTTGGCGAAAATGGACCGGCGAACGATGTGGGGGATGCCGGCTTCGGAGGTTTGCTGGATACGGGTCTGTCGAAATTCAACATCATCGGAGACGCTGGCAGTGCTGGAGGGCTCACTAACGGTGTCAACAACAATATCGTCGGGATCGATGGTGTTGGCACCCGTCCGACCAACACCATTCTTAATCCATTTCCAGTAGAAAATACTGCGACTGGTCAATGGGTTCACAATCTGGTCCCCAACAGTCCGGCTTTGGATGCAGGGTTCCAGATCACAGATGTGTGGGGAGCCGCGATAGCTGGAGATCAACGACTTCTGCCACGCAATGTGGACGGCAACGGTGATGGCATTACTGCAGAAGATATCGGTGCTGCAGAAATGCAACCGTCTCGAATTGCAATTCCATCAAATGTGTTGACTTACACCGAGAATGCTTCGCCTCTGTTGCCGACCAGTTCGGCCACTCTGTCAGATGTTGATGCAAGTCTTTACGGGGGTGGGGGCCTTAGGGTCTTTGTCTCCGGAGGTTCTTTCCCGAGTTTGATCGGTATCCGACATACGGGGGATGGTACCAATCAACTGGGTGTGAGCGCGAATGAAATCAGATATGGAGGTGTTAGCTTTGCGACCTGGACGGGTGGGAACATCGGAGCACCACTGGTAGTTTCTTTCAAGAGCAATGCGTCTGTCCCTCAAGTGCAGGCCTTAATTCGAGCAATTACATTTGCGGTTCCGGGGGAATCGCCACCGGCAGGATTAATTCCGCTGAGGTATGAATTGATGGACGAGACCGGGGCGATCTCCAACGGCCCTGAAGTCACCATCAATGTTGTCGAAGTCAATGATGCTCCTGTGCTCGATACACTCCCGGGGAGTTCATCGTATACAGAAAATGCTGCCGCAAGAGTCGTGGCTCCTGCGGCGACACTAAAGGATGTTGATTCACCGAATTTTGCTTCGGCGACAATAACGGCCAGGCTGGTTGCGGGTGGTCATTGGGCAGATCGACTGACAGTCGTGAATCAGGGAACGACAGCAGGGCTTGTGGGTGTGGCTGGGTCGACGATTTCCGTGAGCGGTATTTCGGTCGCCACATTCACGGGAGGAATTGGAACCACACCACTCACGATTACATTCAACAACAATGCCTCGCTTGCAGCGGCTCAGGCCGTGCTTCGTCGAATCGGCTATTCTTCAGTCAGCGAAGCTCCGCCAACGGCTGCTCGAACGATTGAAATCCAGACCACGGACGGGGAAGGTGGGGTCAGCGCAGCAAAACGGACGGTTGTGAACGTTACCAGCGTCAATGATGCCCCTGTGATAGTCGGACCATTCTTCGTAACTTACGTGGAAAATGCTGCAGCCGTGGCCGTGGCACCTTCAGCGTCATTGACGGATGTGGATTCGCTGGACTTATCATCAGCCGTTCTGACAGTGGGCCGGGAAGGTGGTGGATTGTCAACCGATCGTTTGACGGTTTTGCCTCAGGGGACATCGGCGGGCCAAGTGGGTGTTTCCGGATCAACAATCTCGGTCAGTGGCATCTCGGTGGCCAGCTTTACGGGCGGCATCGGAACCGCACCGCTCACAATTACATTTAATTCCAAGGCGACGGTCGCTGCGGCTCAGGCCGTGCTGCGTCGCATCGGATATTCCTCCCTTAGTGATACACACGCGGACGGTACCTTAGAAATACAATTCTCAGACGGAGATGGCGGCACCAGCATTCCCCAGACAGCCTCGATATTCCTCCTTGGTGCTGATGATGGTCCGGGTTTGTCGGGAGTTCCGGTTCGCTCGTCATATACGGAAAATGCTAACGCCTTAATTCTGGCACCGTTGGCCATAGTTACGGATATTGATTCGACGACCTTTGGGTCGGGTGGTTTTGGGGACGGATTAGTGGCCGAGATAACCTCAGGCGGACAATCAACCGATCGGCTGACGGTCATGCATGAGGGAACTGCGGCGGGCCGTGTCGGCGTCTCAGGATCAACGATTTCATTCGGTGGAGTTGAAGTTGCCAGCATTAAAGGGGGGATTGGGACTGAGCCGCTCTTGATTCTGTTCAAAGAGAATGTTTCGCTTGCGGCAGCTCAGGCCGTCGCGCGTCGGATCGCTTATTCAAACGTCAGTGAGGCGCCGTCAACAGTCACGCGAACCATTTGGTTGCGTGCTGGCATTTGGTACACGACGGGAGGCGAATCGCGAAGGATCGACGTCAGTGTCACCGGTGTCAATGATGCACCCGTTCTGACAGGCCTTCCTGTCAGCTCCGCTTATGCAGAAAATGCAGCTCCACGAATTCTGGCACCATCGGCAATACTGACCGATGTGGATTCTCCAAACTTCTCCTCAGCGGTGCTGACGGCGAAACTGGTGGCTGGAGGTCAGCCAACCGATCGACTGACGGTCGTGCATCAGGGAACGTCGGCGGCACTCGTCGGTGTATCGGGATCAACAATCTCCGTCAGTGGAATTTCAGTGGCAACATTCACGGAGGGAATCGGGACCACGCCACTTAGGATTACATTCAGTAGCAAAGCGTGGCCTGCAGCGGCGCAGGCGGTCCTTCGTCGAATCGGCTATTCCTCCGTGAGCGACAACCCCTCAACGGTTGCGCGAAGGATTGAAATCCAGAGTACCGATGGGGATGGCGGCCTCAGCATGGCAAACCGGACGATTGTGAATGTCACTGGCGTCAATGACGCACCCGTTTTGGGAAGCGTTCCGAGCAGTTCAACCTACACAGAAGGTGGTGCAACTCGAATTCTGGCACCATCGGCAACGTTAACGGATGTGGATTCGCCAATCTTCTCTACAGCGGTGCTGACGGCAAAATTGGTGACTGGCGGACAAGCAACGGATCGGCTGACGGTGGTGCATGAAGGTACGCTGGCGGGAAATGTGAGTGTGTCGGGATCGACAATTTTCGTAAACGGAACTTCGGTTGCTACATTCACAGAGGGCACTGGAACCACGCCACTCAGGATTACATTCAGTGCCAAGTCATCACCTGCAGCGGCTCAGTTGGTGCTGCGTCGAATCGGCTATTTGTCCGTCAGTGAAGCCCCCTCAACGGTTGCTCGCGCGATTTACATTCAGACCTCGGATGGGGATGGCGGTGTCAGCGTGGCAAGACTGACGAATGTAAATGTCACCAGTGTCAATGATGCACCCGTTTTGACAGGCCTTCCTGTCAGCTCCGCTTACAAAGAAAACGCAACTCCACGAATTCTGGCACCATCGGCAACACTGACGGATGTGGATTCGCCAAATTTCTCCTCAGCGGTGCTGACGGCAAAACTGGTGGCTGGAGGTCAACCGACCGATCGACTGACGGTCGTGCATCAGGGAACGTCGGCGGCACTTGTGGGTGTCTCCGGATCGAAAATCTCCGTAGGTGGGATTTCAGTGGCCACATTTACAGGGGGCACTGGAACCACACCGCTCGTGATTACATTCAATTCCAAGGCATCGCCTGCAACAGCTCAGGCAGTCCTGCGTCGGATCGGCTATTCCTCCGTCAGCGAAGCCCCTTCCACGGTTGCTCGAACAATTGAAATTCAGACCACGGATGGGGATGGCGGCGTCAGCGTTGCAAAAAGGACGGATGTTAAGGTGACCAGCGTACCCGATGCTCCGGTCCTCGTTGTTGGAGGCCCCATTAATTATGACCGAGCTGGACTGCCGATCATTCTCTCTCCCGCCGCAACGGTCTCCGACGTTGACAGTCCAAACTTTTCAGGATCCAGACTGACGGTTTCGGCAACCAGCGGAGACAGCACTCGTATTCAGATCTATCCAGGCGGTGCGTTTCAATACGTCGGTACTGACATACGGCTAAACGGTGTCAGTATTGCGACGTTGATCGAGCAATCATCGCGGCTGATCGTGACCTTCAAGAGTACCGCCAACGCTGCCAATGTTCAACAGTTCGTGCGGGGAGTAAGGTTCCGTACGA
Organism: Planctomycetaceae bacterium; assembly: GCA_046349735.1. Classification (GTDB taxonomy): domain Bacteria; phylum Planctomycetota; class Planctomycetia; order Planctomycetales; family Planctomycetaceae; genus SXXK01. The sequence goes on along the minus strand of JAXMBU010000027.1, from coordinate 51,258 downwards.
CTCCGGGAGCGACTGCAGGCCTCAGGTTGATATCGTTTGTCCTGACTGACAGCCCGAGTGGAGTTCAAAGCATTCCGGCGGTCAAATCTGTCATGGTCAAGTAGACTCCTCGGTTCGGATGAATGCGGCGTCATCAGGTCGCAGAGACAACTCTGTCCGTGCAGAGAATTCGGCGACCCGAATTCCCCGTGCCTTTTCCGCACATCTCGTCTCGCGTTCACTCTTTATTGGTCCGCCTTTTCAGGGTTTAGCAGATGGTGAATGGATTCAGCCATGATGATCCTCTGCGGCTCATGGGTGTAGCAGCTTGTCCGTTCCGAATTCTGCCTTCGAGCATGTCACGCCGATGTGGCAGAGAATCTTCTTAATCGTTCATTGGACGTCTCTACAGGTCACCCCTTTTCTCAGGTGCTGTTTCATGATGACTTCACATTTAATCTCCGCACTTCTACACAGAATCCTTTCTTCACGATGGAGTTCCTGTCGCCGACAACAACGGAATTCCATGAATTCTGCAAAGGACATTGCGGGGAGCACAGAGGTTCCTGAATTGCGGATCCTGCTGGCTGCTTACCCGCTCGCAGCACGCTGGGCCACCACATCAACCGATGGATCTGGTCTCGTACAGGGGCAACCAACGACTCTGCGTTGGAGTCTTCCGGCGAACGGCGTTGCTACAGACGACAATCCGGGCGACCCGAATCCAGGCGCTCCGAATAATCTGTTGACTTTTCTGGATGCTCAATGGGGGGCGGGAGACGGAGGCACGGATCTGACGCAGAGACCTTGGTTTAAGTACTTCAACGAATCGCTTGAGCGTTTCGAGAGTCTGTCGGGGCTCACATATTCTTATCTGGCGGCAGATGACGGAGCCCCGATCACGACCTCAAATATCGGTGTTGCCGGGGTACGCGGCGACATTCGAATCGCTGGGCGTTCGATTGACGGGGATGTCGGTGCCAACATCGGAGCATTCAACAGTTTTCCGGGCCTTGGTGGAGACATGACAATTGATACCGACAACGTCAGTTATCGGGCATTTACCGAGAACGATCATCGGCTTTTCAGAAACGTTCTGATGCATGAGTTTGGACATGGAATTGGTCTCGACCATGTCCGTTCGACCGACAGCGATTTTCTGATGGAAGCATCCCCGGCCGTTTTCGACATTGAGGGGCCTCAACTGGCTGACATTCTGGGTATGCAACGTCTTTACGGAGATGCCACGGAGAAGCAGGGCGGAGATGTTTTTTCCTCTGCCTTTGATTTTGGCACGATCGGTGGTGGCAGTTCAGCAGAGATCGGTCAGCTCGGAGATTCAAAAGTTGTAACGATGTCGCAGACAGATTTTGTCAGCATTGATGACGAAACAGATGTTGATTTCTACAGGTTTACGGTGAACGCGGCCGGTCCAGTTTCGCTGAGTGTGACTCCACGAGGAGCAACGTTTCTTCAGGGAGGTGATGGATTTGGGGGCAACAACTACGCGGAAACATCGTTTAACGCAAAGGCACAAAATGATCTCGCACTGACGTTGCTGGATTCGGACGGGACCACCATTCTGGCATCACAAAACACAACAGGTGCCGGCGGGATCGAGTCGATTCAGAACTTCATGGTTTCGAGACCAGGCACCTATTACGTCAGAGTCAGCGGTTCGACCGCCAATCGAACGCAACTCTACGGTCTCCGTGTCGACGTGGCGCCTGTAAGCGGCGGTCAGATTTTCGGAACTGTCTTTGACGACATCAACGGGAACGGCGTTCAGGATTTCGGAGAAACAGGACAATCCGGCGCCACAGTCTTTCTCGAAGTGAACTCGGTTGAAACCTCTGTATCGGCGGACTCTCAGGGACGCTATAGCTTCACCGGATTGTCAGCGGGATCTTACCGGGTGCGTCAGAATGCAACGACTGGCAGGCGATTTACGGGGCCGCAGGATGGTCAATACACCTTTGATCTCGCACAGGACGAAATCAGAATGCCGCTGGACTTCGGTAACCAGTTCGTCGGTGGGACTGCCGGGAATGATGCCTTCGCCATCACTTATTCCAGTTCGACGTTCGATGTGACGGTTTCCATCGACGGAAATCCGGCGATCAGTCTTGGAACGTTTCCGATGTCAGAGCCATTTACTCTGCACGGCAACGGAGGAAACGACTCGGTCAGAATCATCGGAACTGCTGGGGACGACGACTTTATCGTGACAACGTCCGGGCTGACGATCAACAATTCGAGTTTAATCCTTGACGGAGTAAGTTCCAGAGCGATTGAAGGTCGAAACGGCCACGATCGGTACGCTTTTGATGCCGATGCACCTCTTGGGGCCTACAGATTGGTCGAAAACGTGAACGAAGGTTTCGACTTTCTTGATTTCTCATCATCGTCAGCAGGGGTCACACTGAACATGATGGCAATCACGGCGCAGGTCATTAACGCAAATCTGACACTGACTCTCAACACAAACAACACGTTTGAAGATCTTGCAGGAGGCGCAGGGCCTGACAATCTCGCCGGCAACAACCTTCCCAATATGATTGTTGGCAATGGTGACCGGGACAGCATCGCCGGCGTCGGGGGCGATGACAATCTTCAGGGCGGGGCTGGTGACGACAGGTATCGATTCGATGCCGACACCAATCTCGGGGAGGATCGCCTGACTGAACTTGTCAATGCAGGCTACGATATTCTTGTTTTCGCAGGCACCGTATCAGATATCAGAGTGAATCTTGGCATCACCGCACAGCAGACTGTGAATGGAAATCTGAAGCTTCTTTTAAATGCCGGGAATTCATTTGATGACGTGGAAGGCGGTGCAGGAAATGACACGCTCGTCGGAAACGCACTGGTAAATTACATGTACGGCCAGCAGGGAAATGACGTACTGATTGGACTTTCAGGGGAAGACCTTCTTTCCGGCGGAAGCGGCGATGACCGCTTTGTATTCGACGCCGATGCGGCCCTCGACACAGACACAATTCAAGACCTCTCGGGAGTCGACACGTTTGATTTTTCGTCTACAACCGCGGCAATTTCCGTCAATCTGTCGACCACGGTAACCCAGACGATCAACTCAAAGCATAAGCTATTGTTGGCTGAAGCAAATAGAATTGAGAATGTAATCGGTGGGGCGGGTGCAGACACGCTGATTGGCAACAGCCTCAACAACACTCTGACAGGTGGTCCGGGCGATGACAAACTTAACGGAGGAGTCGGCAACGATTTGCTTGCAGGGGGACGAGACAACGACAGCTACCTGTTTTCAGCGGCGACGGCGGCCGAAGCCGATAAGGTGAGTGAGAACACCAATGAGGGGACTGATACACTGAACTTCGCAGCCCTGACCGCTGGTGTCGCTCTGCATCTGGGATCTGCGCTCCAACAGACAGTTCACACCAATCGCACACTGCAGCTGAATTCGCCCAACACATTCGAAAATCTAACAGGTGGTTCCGCAGCCGATACACTGACGGGGAATGGAGCCAACAACACGCTGACGGGCGGTCCGGGCGACGACCGGCTTTTTGGAGGAGCGGGCAGCGATTTGCTGGCGGGGGGACGAGATAACGACAGCTACCTGTTTACAACAGCAACCACGGCCGAAGCTGACCGAGTGAATGAGAACACCAATGAGGGGACCGATAGCCTGAACTTCGCGGCCTTGTCCACAAGTGTCGCTCTGCATCTGGGCTCTACTCTCGCACAGACCGTCCATACCAATCGCACGCTCCAGCTGAATTCGCCCAACACATTTGAAAATCTGACAGGCGGTTCCGCAGCCGATACGCTGACGGGGAATGGAGCCAACAACACGCTGACAGGCGGACCGGGCGAAGACAGGCTTTATGGAGGAGCCGGTGGCGATCTACTGGCAGGGGGACAAAATAACGACAGCTACCTGTTTGCAGCTGCAACCACGGCAGAAGCTGATCGCGTGAGCGAGAACACCAATGAGGGGACCGATACCCTGAACTTCTCTGCCTTAGCCACAAGTATTGCTCTGAACCTGGGCTCTACCGTGACGCAGACAGTCCATACAAATCGCACTTTGGTGCTCAATTCAACGGCGACTTTCGAAAATGTGGTCGGAGGAACTGCCGATGACACCTTCATCGGAAATGCTCTGCCCAACCGATTGACCGGAGGTAATGGGAACAACATTCTCGCGGGGCTTGACGGCGCCGATATTCTTGAAGCGGGGAGTGGTCGCGATCTTTTGATCGGTGGCCTGGGACTGGACACTCTCAACGGCGGCACGAATGACGACATTCTCGTCGCGGGGCGTACAACCAGTGACACCAATCTGACTGCCCTGAGTACTGTTCGCTCCGCGTGGACCTCTGCAGATAATTACGCAACGAGAATTGGGAAGCTACGAGCTGGTGTTGGCAACCCACTTGTTTCACTGAAGGCAAAAAACAATGTGCTTAATGATGCAGGTGAAGATGATATTCTGACCGGCGGATCTGGAACAGACTGGTACTTCCGTGCGGTCGATGACACGATCACCGACCTCTTCGCCGGCGAGACTATTGATGTCCTGTGACTCTTTGCCTTGATGGATTCGTGGGCGTCACGATCAGTCCCGGGAGACATCGTGAGAATGCGGCTGGAGCAGATCTGCGGCGATCCCAGCAACGAGGGAATTGTGCCGGAATCGGAAGAAAACTCATCCTGAGTCGATGACAGAAGCCGGATTTTGCCAGCGTTTCACGGTGTCGTTTGACGTTTTCACACAAACCGGTGGTTGCGTTCAGTAGACCACCGGCTCCCCGGATCCACCGGTTCGCGGGGAATCTCAACACGCTTCCACTGAGGTCGAAAGCAGCCATATCATCTGTACATCCCGCGTCGTCCTCCGATACCGCCTTCGGCTCGACGTCAACCGTCTGTGCTGCAGATGTGACAAAGTTAACGTCATGCCAGCCGACGGTCGAATGATGACCACGAGGAGGCTTTACCACTCCGATCAATCTCTTCGAAACCTGTACTGCCCAACAAGAAAGAAGAACAGGCTGAACCCAAGCAGAGCTCCGCAGGAGAGGCCAATCACATTCAGCGACGGAGAATCCTTCGTCAGGACTTCACTGTAGGCATCCAGGGCCCACGCGTGAGGCGTCATCAGGCTGATCTTCTGGCTCAGCGGCGGCATCCAGGCTCGTGGAACCAGGCATCCGCTGATTCCGGCACTCGACAGCAGGATCAGATTGCCAAATGAGGAAACCTGTGACTCCGTTTTGGCCAGCGTGGAGAACATCAAGCCGAGCGACGTGGCGGCGGCAGATGTACACAGCATGATCGGGATTAACAGCCACGGCTGCGGGCCCCAGGACATGCCAAACAGAAGTTTGCCCGAAATCATCAGGATCGACGTCTGTACCAGCGACAGCACCATGAAAGGCAGAGTTTTCCCGATCAGAATTGACGTCGCTGAGATCGGAGAAATTCGCAGTCGACGAAGCGTGCCCATGTCACGTTCATCAAGAAACGATCGCCCCATGATGTTGACCAGAAAGAACACGAACAACACGGTGTAACTGGGGATAAAGAATTGATAAACGCGATTGCCGGTGTCAGTCGATGCAGACTTTGCGGCGGTCGTGCTTTCCCACGGCTCGGGGATATTCTTCGCTCGATTGGCTGCTCCGCGAAACATCGGAACTTTCTCGGCGATGATGGGCAGTAGAGCTTTCTGCATCGAAAGCTTGATCAGCATCTTCGCGAGCCCTTCCATCATCGGGTCAGCCGCCGATTCATTGAACGTCAGCGATAGTTTGATCGACTCCATTCCTCGCTCGGGAGTCGTTTGCTCTGGAGACGTCAGGTCTGTCGGTGACAGTTCTCGCAAAGTCGTTTCGAACGTGGGTCCGATTACAAGTCGCACATCGGAGTCACCCGTTGGCCGCTCCTTCTGTAATTCGGCCAGCTGCGATTCGGAATTCCCGGCAGCAATCTCAGTCTGACGCACGATGACATTTTCATAGGCCGCAAGGAATCCGGCGAGTCGACGTGACGTTTCCGATTTGTCAAAGTCCGCGACTTCCATGGTCAGCCCCTGGCGACTTTGCTCCCGGTTGGCTCGCAGTCGTCCCGTGGACGACCCCACGATGGCAATAATCACCATCGGCATCGCCACCAGAATCACCAGTGCGCGACGATCGCGGGAGAGCAGGGTCAAATCTTTCAGCGTGATCTTCAGCGCGTCCATGGTTCCGGGATTATCAATCTTTTCGGTCGCAGATTTGCTCTGAGTCGTGTTCGTTGCGAGTAGCCGGATTCGTGAGAATCCGGCGACAAAGAAACCTCTGACTCTGCCTTGCGCGAGGTACCGTTGCGGGGATTGAGGAGAAAAGTTTCGCGGACGGCCCGAGAGAAACTTCTCAGAGCCATCCTTTCCGGCGGAAGTAATAGAAGAAAGAAGCTGCGATTACCAGCATGCCTGCAATCGCGAGTGGATATCCGTACTGCCACTTCAATTCCGGCATGTACTCGAAATTCATCCCATAAAACCCGGCAACAAAGCTGAGCGGCATGAATAACGTGGCAATCATGGTCAGAGTCTTCATGACTTCGTTGCTGCGGTAGCTGATGTCGGCCAGATGATAGTCACGAAGGTCGGCACACAATTCGCGGTACGTTTCGGTCACGTCCATCAGCTGAATCGTGTGGTCATAGCAATCTCGCAGATAGGTCCGCGTCGATTCCCGGACCAGTTTGCATTCATCCCTGAGCAATGCGGCAATCGCTTCACGTTGCGGCCAGATCGTTTTTCGCAGCAGCAGCAGATCCGCGCGAACGTTGCGAATCTCCAGACGATGGCTTTTATCAAAGCCACCTTCCAGCAGCTCATCTATAGCATTCAGGCGATTCCCGATCTCTTCGATGACCGGAAAGTAGTTGTCAATTACGGTGTCCAGAATCGTGTACAGCAAATAGTCGGCCTGTAGTTCCCGAATACGGCCTTTCGCCCACAGGATTCGATCCCGCACAGGCTCCAGAGCATTGCAGCCTTCATGGATCGAAACGACAAAGTCCTCGCCAGCAAACAAGCTCACCTGTTCCGTAACGAGAGTGCCCCCGGCTTCATAGACGGGCAGACGAATGACTGCGAACAGATGGTCACCGTAGTCTTCGACCTTACAGCGCTGATGCGTGTTGATCACGTCTTCCAGTGCAAGGGGATGGAGACCAAAGGCTTCTCCAAGCTCCTGCAGTGTTTCCGTGTCAGCAACGCCTTCCAGACGAAACCAGTAAATGCGTTCCGCCGGGACCTCTTCATTCAATTCGGCAACGGTATCGATGACTTCTTCGTCCGCATTGTCAACATTGAAGGAGATTCGAGTAATCCGGCATTTCGACGAAATCGGATTCGGACCACGATCCAGAATCCCGGGAGCTGCTCCCACCGCACTGGCTCGGCGAAACCCTCGGAGTACACCTTTCTTAAGATCGTTGGCCATAAGAGGATTCTCTTTGCGATCAATACGAACGGACTTGTGCCCGGAGGAGGATTGCGGCAACCAGAAGCTCCTCGACGTCATTACGCTTCAACAACAGTCTGCCAAAGAAAACGACTTCACCAACAATCTCTGATCGTCGATGAAGTCGATAGCATCTCACTGGCAGGACTCGAGAACACTCAACTTAGGAACAGTCTCGAAATACGCTTCCGTCGTAACCGAACTTCTGAGAGTACTGACTGAAGTCTCAGGACTTCAGCCGCGGAAGTGATTTCGGGCATGTTCCTTACCGCACCGACTTCGTGTACTGGCTGGATGTCGTTACGAGTGGTCGAGACATTGCCGTTCGTCGTACGGGGACCGCCCCATTGAATGAGATCGGGGCGACAGGAGCCATCGCTGTCGCGGGGGCCGAATACTCATGCGGTCACCCATGATGTCGCCGGCGACCATCGCGCTCCGGTCATTTCAGGAGACCATGTCATCTGAGGTGCCGACCAGGCCGGCGCAGATGGCGACCACATGCCCTGTACTGGCATCGGCTGATTCTGATAGGCAGTCTGCGGATAAGCGGACATCTGCGAATACGCCATCGGGTCAACCATTGGCTGCGCATCCATCATCTGAGGATACGCGGCCGGAGCATAGCCTGCCTGAGGATACATCGGCATTGGATAAGCGTAGGGGCGAGGAACAAGCAGTGGGCCACGTCGATTATTCCCGCCATACATATTTGGAATGTCCATTCGACGCCACGTCCGAATCATGCGGCGAGTATCACGTCGGGCAATGCGCGGTCGAACAAAGAATCCAAGCCCTGAAGGCGGCAGGGAAGAATCACGAGCCCAGCCCGGATAGCCTGGCCCGGCAGGTGTCCATGCCATCGCAGGTGGTGCGGCGGCCCAGTTTTGCATGCCATACCCCGAGTAAGCCATTGCTGGCTGCGGATACCCGCCCATCATCGCGCCAGCATCGCCACAGCAACCTGGTTCAGCCGCCATCATCGGAGCAGCCATCTCGGGCATCATCGCGGCTTGTTCCATGCCACCACATCCGCTGTCACAACCCATGGCTGGAGCGGCCATCATCGGCGCAGGCGGCATATACTGTTGAACCACTGGCATTGGCAGCGGCTGAGGCTGCCAGGCCATCATTGGCTGACACTGAACTCCGCATGGATCCCATGCCTGCTGAAAGATCGCAGGAGCTGGAACCGGGCGAAACAAACCTTGAAGCGGATACGCCGGAGCACAGGGAGCACACGGCTGCATGACTCCCGGATAGGCTGGCTGGTAGCCACCGAATCCTGGATTGCAGCACGCTGGTTGCGGACAGCAGCCCTGATATCCGCCGCACCCAAACAGCCAGTGGAACGGATCAAAGATTGGAATGCAGCAGCCGGCATCGGCAGACGAAGGGACAGTGCTCAACAGAGCCACCGTCAGAAGCAGGGTTCTGATGCAAAGTCTCATACAGGATCCCTCGGACGAACAGAGACAGGAGAAGATGTCGATCGGCAACCATACGAACGATGGAGAGAAAGCCGGTCGAAGAGAGGTGAGATGCGAGGAACTTAGACGCGAAGGGGCTCGAAGAAAATTCGAACTTCACTCAAGTTTCACCAACCACGGGCTTTGTTTCACGAAGGAAAACAAGCATCGGCCGCTTTCGCCGCTCAAAGAAGCAAACCGGCAAGCATCGTGATGACGACAATCGCAACGACCACAATCAGGATCGGCAAAATCTGCTTTGACCAGGCAGAACCTGCCGATTGAGTTGTCGCGGTGGCAGAGGACTCGCCAGAGTCCGTCGATTCGAACAGCTCAACCACGATCGAACGCTTCGATGTCGTGGTCGATTTACGCTGGTCCACGAGTGGCATGGAGTCATCGTCAGTGCCGATCAGGATTTCTCCCAGCCGACCCTGAAACTCACGAGCGCTCACGGGCCGCAATGCAGGGTTGGAAGATGCGACTCGCGCGAGCAGGCGTTCCAGGGCAACTTTGGTGGAAACTTTGCCGGATTCCGTAACCTCCGAGGTGTCCGTCACGGATTGAAGAAGTCGACTAAGGATGGCCCCCAGGCTGCTCAGGTCTCGCTCCACCTCAACCCGCGACGCCAGCGAGCTGATTGTGATCAAGGCCGGGCCATCGGAGGATGAGTCACCTGCTTTAGCCGCTGCATTTAACCACCGTGCGACGCCAAAATCGACGACAATGGCCTGCATGTTGTCTGACAACAGGACTGCCTCCAGAGTCAATCCGCCATGAGCCAATCCCAGGTTGTGTGATTGCTGAAGAGCGGAACAAATCTGCCAGCCGATCTCGATCACGTCTTCAGCCGAGAACGTCTTCTGCTGTTCCAGTTGTTGGGCGAGTGATTCGAACTCGCAATCCTCTGTCCATAGAAAGAGCTGCCCGTCGGATTCGCCGCTGCCCAGAAACTTGACGATCGACTGATGCATCAGCATCGACAGCATCGCTCGATCTGTTTTCAAAGCACGACGAAACTCCGGACGTTGCGACATCTCGGCAGAGAAAATAGTCAGGCGAACGGGCTTGTTCTGTGCTCGATCAACGGCGTGAAAGACCTGTCGAGCATCCTGCGGAGGACACTCGCTGACAATTTCAAAGTCCTTAAGTTCAACGTCTGGCACCTATTTGCCTTCAATCACAAACCTGCGACCATCAATCGTTTAACGGCAAGCCGCATGCATCAATGAATCACCGCATTTACGCCTGCGGCCTGAAACGAATCTTTCCGTCAATTCAATGTGGCATTTTCCCAAGTCGCGACACGAGACTCAACTGAATCTCTGCGGATATCCATCACAGGAGCTGGAATGAATCCGATTAGGCGGGAAAGGGTAACAATTCCCTCGAGGGAAAGAACTGATCAAAACGACTCGGTCGAGAATTCCGGTGTGCAGGCCATTTCAGAATGCAGGTCGGATTTTCATTCCTGCCCGACTGCGTGGACCTCGCTTGTAAAGCATACAAGATCACGACGAAATACACGAAAAAATCGCATTGAAGTCACGTCGCCGTTTGCTGCCCTTTCGTGTCATTCGTGGTAACAAAAAGTAGCCGTCTCGCTCCGTTGAGACGAGTCCTTGCAGCCAGCCCATCGCTGAGGAAACGCTGGGCTGATCCTCAACAGAACTTCATCAATGCTGTTTGAAATTGGTGGCCGGTTTTGGCACTACAATGTGCATCGTAAAAGGCTCATCTCGGCGGAGTGACATGGCTACATTGGTCGCAACGACTCGGCCGAGAATTCCCAACCGAAGTCGATGAGTTTTCTGCCTTCCCTCTTCGCAGAAGTTGCAAACGGAACCTACACTCATCACGATCTCCTCCACCACGAAACCCACCGGCGTGAATTCAGCCTACCCATTGTTCCTCGCCTTTCGGACATGCTTCCACGGAGAATTCGGCTATGCAAATTCCGAGCTGCGCCAATCCGCACCGCACCCGACGTCATTTGCTCCAGACAGGAACGGCGGGAATCCTTGGAATGTCCCTGCCGCAAATCCTGGCGACGGAATCTCGACTCGCCTCAGCCAACGCGGCGGCGAAACGCGTAATCGTGATCTATGAGCAGGGCGGTTTGTCGCATTTGGATACCTGGGATCCGAAACCTGAAGCCGTCGTTGAGCACCGCAGTCCGTTTGCTCCAATATCGACCACCGTGCCTGGCATGCAGTTTACGAGTCTGCTGTCGCGGACGGCGAAGATTGCTCACAAACTGGCCGTCGTGCGTTCCATGCACCACAACAAAGCCGGCGCCGACGCACATCCGAATGGAACTCAATACGCTCTCTCCGGTGCTCATCCATCCAGCGCGGTTGAAATGCCGGACATCGGTTGCGTCGTGACGAAGTTGTTGGGACGAACCAGTCCTTCGCTTCCACCTTATGTCATGATTCCCGGCAATCATGAGCAGGCCGCGGAAACTCGCACAGGTTTTCTGCCTCGATCCTTGTCAGTGTTCAAGACGGGCGGACGAGATCTCTCCGATCCAAAATGGGAAGTCGCGGACTTGTTGGCTCGAACAGACAATCAGGGTACGCGACTGTCGGGACGACATCAGTTGTTGTCAAATCTGGACCGCAGATTTGCAAATGAGTCTGATCGCGCGTCACTGCATGGGATGGATCAGTTTTACGAACAGGCCTTTAATAGTCTGACCAGTCGCGAAGTCTCGGCCGCGTTTAATCTTGCAGAAGAATCCGAACAGACGCGAGAACAGTACGGCCGTGGTCATCGCGGTTCCTGTTATCTGCTTGGACGTCGATTGTTGGAGGCAGGAGTTCGATTTGTCACAGTCGATGTGCGTTGGCCGCTGACTCAGGAAACTCCGGGCGGGTTTAATCTCAACTGGGACCATCATGATCTGATCTACACGTCGGCATCTTGTGGTACTGTGCGAGACAAAGCCGGCGGCGAGGGACGTTATGGCATCGGTCACTGGGTCATGATGGGCAGCACCGATCAGGCCTTTGCCGCGTTGGTGACGGACCTGGAGGATCGAGGTCTGCTGGATGAAACTCTGGTGTGCTTTGTGACGGAGTTTGGACGCACACCACGGCTCAATAAGTTCGCCGGACGCGATCACTGGACCAACGCGTACTCGATTGCTTTCGCTGGTGCCGGAGTTCCTGGCGGACAAGTGATCGGTGAATCCGATCGCGACGGCGGCTACGTGATTTCACGCGCTTACACACCAGAAGATTATGCCACGACGATCTACGAGAAGCTCGGGATCGATCGCTCACGACCACTCTACACGTCCGCCAATCGCCCGGTGTATTTCGGTCATTTGGGACATCCGATGAAGGAACTGTTCTAAGACCACTCTGCCGTTAAGAAACAATGGTTTATGCCCCCGGCGAGCAGCATAGCGTCAGCTATCCGTGTCCCCGCGAATCAATTGTTGTGCGGCAGGAATAAACGAAATCCGGGGTGACGCGACACGGAGGGCGGACGCCCAACCGCTCGCCGCGGAGTTACTTCCGCCGACGAATCCAACGGATTGGCAACGTCACGGCGAGGACGATGGCGATGATGATTCCGGCGATGCCGAAACCGCGCAGCAGCGAGTAACCTTCGATGTTGCGTTCGGCGAGGATCAGCACCGATGAACCAACCATCAAGCCGGCGATCACGAGGCCAATGGCGATCGTGCCGCTGGCGTGTTCCAGTGTGTCGTCGTTGAGGCGGTCGATGCCGTGGTGACGCAGGTTGACGCTGAACTCGCGACGCCGCAACTGGTCCAGGACGTCCCGTACTTCGTCTGGCATGTCTTCCAGCAACGAAAGATAACGCTGCGCGGTGGTTACGATGCGATCCTGTGCTGCCTTGAACCCGTACCGTTCGCGAATCAGCTTCTCCAGTTGCGGTCGGCCGTGGGCGATCAAGTCAAAGAACGGATCAATTTCGCGAGCCACGCCCTGAATAGTCGACAAAGCCTTGATCAGAAATACCAGGTCAGCCGGACATTGAATACGATACCGACGCAGAAAAGCAAAGAACTCTTCGAGCAGCCCGGCCATATCAAGCGACTCGATGGTGCCGCGCTCGAACCGAGCCATGAAGCTCCACGCATCGCGCCGGAACGCACGATCAAACTTCAGCGATGTTTCGGCACTGCACAAAGCCATCGTGGCTTCGATCACGCTGTCCAGATCCGAATTGATCACCGACATGACCAGCGTTGCGAGGTCCTGCATTGTCTGTCGATCAATGCGGCCGGTCATGCCACAGTCGATAAAGCAGATGCTTCCATCAGGCATCGCAAAGATATTGCCCGGGTGAGGATCTGCGTGAAAGAATCCAAATTCCAGACACTGCCGAAATACTGCCTCTGCACCTTTGGCCACGATGTTACGTCGTTGTTCGACCGTCATCGCAGCGAAATTCGTTTCGGAAAGCAGCGTTCCCTGAACGTGCTCCAACGTCAGAATTCTGCGAGTGCTGGATTCCCAATACACATCCGGAAAATGAATCTTCGGATCATCGGCAAAGTTTCTGCGGAAACGATCAGTCGATCGACCTTCGTGCAGCAGATCGACTTCCCGAGTCAGCTCCTGCTGAAACTCACGCACGGTTTCAACGGGGCTGTATCCCTGTTCGCGAAATCGGTTTTCCGTCAGTCGAGCGAGCTCCATCAAAATGTCCATGTCGGACTCGATGGTTTCTTCAATCCCCGGACGCAGAATCTTCAGGACGACGCTGGTTCCGTTGGCGAGCACCGCAGAATGAACCTGAGCAATCGAGGCCGCTGCCAGAGGCGTCTCCTCAATGGATTGAAACAGGGTGTTCAGACGATCGCCGAATTCCTCCTCCAGCCGTTTTTGAATCTCCAAGTAGGGAACTCGAGGACAATTCGAACGCAGCCGCCGTAATTCGTCCGCAAGTTCCTGCGGAACAAGATCCGGACGAGTGCTCAAAACCTGACCGAGCTTGATAAAGGTTCCGCCAAGCTCCTCCAAAGCTTCTCGCACTCGGACTTCCAGAGGTGTTGACGGAGACGCGTCAGACTTCGAACGCAACAGAATCTCGTGGCCACGCTCGATGATGCGTTCAATGCCGGTATCGGACAGGATCTGACGAAACCCATGTTTCGCCAGGACCGCGATCACTTCCGCCGCGCGACGAGTATTTCTGATGCCGCGACGAATCCCGATGGGATCACTCACGACGCCTGTTCCTTGCCTTCTGGCGCCGAGCCCGAAGCTTCGATGTTGCTCACGGTCGATTTCTGGCGTGAGGGATCCAGTGCATCAGCGGCGCCGGACAGCAGATTGCTCATCGCCCCCAACAACGCACCGGCGGTGAGTTGCGCGGTCCGTACAGCCGTCTCTGCGGCTTCACCGGCGGTCTGCCCCGGGTGTTTGGCCACAGCTTCAATCGACGACTTCAGCACAGGAGTCACGGCCGACACTGATCGCTCGGCATGCGTCTTCAGTTCTGAGGCTGCGGAGCCAGCTTCTTCGGTGACTCGATTCGTAAAGTATTTGACGGTGTCAACAAGAATATCGCTGATGCCGCTGAGGTCCCTCTTTGCTCGATCCAGATCCTGCGTCGCGAATCGTTGTCCGCGAGCCGTTGCTTCCTGCACCGCATACTGAGTTGACTGGGCAACAGTCGACAATCCGTCGGTGACTCCGTCGATCACGTTGCGAAGGACACTGTCCGGATTGCCGGGAGCCGATCGCTTCACAATCTCTGTCGCACTTTGCACGATCCCGCTGACGGCGGCTCGAGCTGATGCGGTTGTCGACTCACTGCTCTTGAACAGGCTCACAACAACATCGCGAACACGATCACGAACATCCTTACCCGATTCGACCGCCGCGCGGATCGCCTCCGAGAGCGGGATGTGAGATTCCGAACCACTTCCGTTTGATGCGGTGGCGGAGGATTCAGTCATGTGTCGCTCTCCTGCTGAGGGTGGAGTGATTGCAGCCAGGGAATCCAGCTCCATTCACCTCACGATTCTACCCGTAGCGATCTCAACAGGCAAACAAGAGCTCAAGGCTCGCGGCGACTATGTTTGCAGGCAACATCATGTGGTCGATCTCAACTCATTCGATCGGCATCAATGATGTTTGCCTGCACAGTGTGGGCTGAAGCCCACGCTACGGGCATCAATTGTCCTGTGGGCTTCAGCCCACACGACGGGGGATCCTCGACGACACCAGGGCCGCAAATGACCGCAATCGCATACAATCACTTGATCGGCACGATCTGAATGGCATCAGCATGCACATTGCCCCGAGCGCCTTTTCCGAAAAGTTCTACGGTCCCTTTTGTCCCGGCACTGACTTCAATCAGACCAATCGAATGGAAACCATTCTCCAGTCCAGCCGGCTCAGTCATATTGACCGTGGTCTCCTGCGACTTACCATTTACCGTCAGCTTGACTCGAGCTGACTTCGCGCGGTTTTCGTGTGGAAGCCATGCGATGCGAACGTCATAACGTCCGCCCTCGGTCACTTCAAAAGGAAACTTAATGGCAACATCATCTCCTGATGCATACACGTAGCCGTAGCCGACGTATCCCTTGAGTCCGGTGCCTTCGGTCCACGCACCGATCTTTTCGGCGTCGCGATCATCCACAACAATTCCGCCAAGTTTCGATGGCATCAGTCCCGAAGGTGGTCCCAGAGGCCCCGCGAGGTCCATCGCGTCATCAGGAATCTGCACCTTGTCGTAAACGGTATCGCGACGAGCCTTTCCGGGAAGCTTCAGCAAATCGAGCAACTCGGCCAGATAACGATCATGAACTTCGCGCGGGGTACATTCGTGGAAGACGCAAACGCTGGCGGCTCGTCCGACGACTTCACCCATCATGCCGCAGGTCTTCATCACACGCGTCGTCCCCAGAGCTTCGTGAGTGACGCTGATGTTGCGTCCCGCCATAAAGAGGTTGTCGATATTGCGAGAATAGAAACAGCGGTATGGCACCGGATAACCGTAATTGCGATCGATTCGCTGATCGTGAACCGCAATGCTGATAAACGGATTGTCCGGAAACTTTTTGGCGTACTGATCTTTGGGATAGTGAAGATCGATCGACCACGTGCTCGGAACACATCCGTCGGCAAATTCCTTTTTGGAAACGACATCATCCTGAGTCAGTACCAGATCGCCCATCAGTCGCCGAGACTCTCGTGGCCCACCGATGTAAGCCACCCACGTCAGGATTGCTGTTTTATGCTTGTCCGCTCCATCGCGATTCTTCATCGCATTAAATGCCCCGAAGACCGCTCGCAGATTCCAGTCGCGGATCCCTTCTGAATCGCCGATGGCGTCCTTGTCAAAACCGCTTTCCCAGAACCATTGACCGTGATGGTCGCGAGGATACGGAAAGTCATCCATCGTCAGATCCAAAGCCCACGGTGTTTCCGGAAATGTGGCAGGCTCCTTGAGTTCATCCCAGGCCCACATGTTGCTCATTCCCATGCGACCTTTTTCTTCCATCTCCCAGTCAGCGTTCGCCAGAAAACCGATCGTCCCGTGCCCGGTGCAATCACTGAACAGTCGGCCGAAGAACTCTGAATGTTCACTCGTGCGAGTATTAAACGCCGTCACCGATACGATATGGTTATCCTCAGTCTTCACTGCATAGGCGTGATGATTCAGAAACAGATCGATGTTCTTTTCAGCGCGGACGATTTTCTCTTTCAGGTCGTCGCCAAACTCTTCTGCTCGTCCCGGCGACTTCGTGGCATGGTCCGCGAACTCTTCGATAATCTCACCAATGCGAGGAAATTTGCCGCGACGAATATTTCCCATCGCCCAGACTCGCACTTCGCTGCTGCCGTTGCCACCGAGGACCGGGCGATCCTGAATCAGCGCGACCTTACAGCCCATACGAGCCGCTGATATGGCGGCTCCCATGCCCGAGTAGCCACCACCGATGACAACCAGGTCATAGCCGTCACGTTTTGTCGCTTCAGCCTTCAGCCCAAGCTGTTCCCGACGCCAGTCGGACAGTGGTTCTTTGTCATTTGGTGGGCCACTCTTCGCAACATCCGAGTCCGCCTTTGTGAAGAAGATTGCATCGCAGCGGCCGTCAAAACCGGTGAGGTCATGCAGAGCAATCGCGACGGATTTCTGAGAAATCTCAACCGTTCCACCATTCTGCCAGCCCCACTCCGCGCCGGTGGTGCCAAACGTTTCGCTCAGCGGTTTTCCGTCAACGAGAACCTGAAAACGTCCTGGCTGACCTTCGACCTTCCAGCGAGCCACCCAGTCTTTGGTGCGCACAAAAACCTTATAAGTGCCGATCTCTGAAAACTCGACGGTGGTCGTCGCATCGGCAACGGGTTTGCCCAATCCATGAGCCAGCATGTACGGCGAGCCCATCTCACGGATGAACTGAGTATCCAGACTCCAGCCACCAGGATTGGTGAAACTCTCTGCTTCGACCAAAACATCTTTGGCCACAGCAATTGTGGACCACATGCAAAATGACGCCAACAACAGAATTCGCATCTCTATTCTCTCAGAAATCTACTACTTGTTTCTCAATGTCTCCGACAGATTCCGGCTTTTGACACGAGATGTCATAGTACAACAACACGTGTGCAGCAAGTGTTGTCCAGGCGGCCGTTTTCCACACCCGGAAAAACCGCCTCAGAACTATGGACGCCGTCCGTCACCGAACGACGCGACCGCTCCCGGAGCCCTGCGTTAGTTCCTCAATCTCGTGCTGTGTCGCGAAGTTGCAGTCACCGACGATCGAGTGAGCAAGGCAGGCTGCCGACGTGGCGAATTCCAGAGTCCGCTGATGGTCAAAGTCAGGATGTGTGAGTCCGAAGAGCAGCCCGGCATCAAACGCATCACCACTGCCGACTCGGTCCACGATGTTTCGAATCTCATAAGGCCGATATTCGCCGTCTTTCAGCGGAGCCAGATTTGTTTCTCCCGACTTTGCATCGAACAGCATCGCCCCCCAGTTATTGTGCGACGCTGAAAGCTGTTCTCGAAACGTCGTCGAGAAGAGTTCGATGTTGGGATATCGTTTCGCCATGGCTTTGGCAAAGCTGATGGCACGATCAATGTGAAACTGAGTCCCGCCAGCACCAGACTCGCCCGGCGGAAGAGTCACCCCCAGCAGTTTTCCGTCCTCCTCATTCGCCATGTGCAGATTCACGAGCGGCATCCAATTGCTGGAGTGTCTCCCCGGCGAGTTTCTGCGGTGTACGAGAACTATCCTGCGCCCAGAGTTTGGAACGAAAATTCACGTCGAAGGCAACGCGAACTCCCAGAGCTTTTGCCGCCTGAGCAGCCTCAAGCGTTACGGCTGCGGCAGACGCTGACAACGCCGGAGTTATCCCGGTCAAATGCAGCCACGCAGCGTCTTTCAAAATCTCAGGCCAGTTAAAGTCACCGGGCTTCGCAAGACTGATCGATGAGCTGTCGCGGTCATAGTAGACGCGACTTGGCCTCTGATTAGCACCCATTTCGACGAAGTAAATCCCGAATCGACCTCGATCCGAGATCTGAATGTGACGAGTTCCAATGCCGAGGCTGCGGAGGTCTGCCAGACACCCGTCCGTCAAAGGACTGTCTGGCAATGCCGTCACGAATTCAACGTCGGTTCCCAGCTGAGCCAGCGACGCCGCCACATTAGCTTCTGCACCGGCAAAAGTAACATCCAATGAGCCGGGCAGGACCTGCCGCAATCGTAGAACTCCCGATGGAGCCATGCGAGCCATGATTTCGCCAAATGTGATGATTTTTGCCATGATCAATTCTTGTGTAAATCTCGACTCGATGATCGGTCACTCAAATCCTGCGGACACTGATAGCAGGAAGAAGACTTTGCCGCGCGGTCATCAAAACCCAATCCACTGCATCAACAGAGGATATTTGTTGCAGACACCGGGACCTCTAGTCCTCACTGACGTGTCCGTTGTGAAGACCCGTGAATTCACGACATGCAACTAGTGTAGTGTCTCTCTCTTTCGTTGATTTATGAATCCGAGCTTTTGTACCGTTTAACCCGTGGCCGACAGGCCAGGAGCAGGAATGCCTGGCCTGTCGGCCACGGGTTAAACGAAGGGACTAGAGCGACACTACACTAGCCTCTCAGGGTCGCCGCTTTCATCAGCGACGCAGTGGCCGGAAGCTTCGCGCACCCAGCCTTCGATACGGTCTGGTTCGGGGAGTATTCCAGTTCAATCGACATCGTTCCCCCCATTTGCAGTTTTGCAATCTCTGTCAGATACGGAGCAAAATTCACGACGCCTCGCCCCGGCGGTAGATCGCCATGCTTGATGCCATCACAGTCCGAAATATGCACGTGGATGGCTCGATCTTTAAGGCGACTCAATTCTTCCGGAGCCACTTTCGCAAGATGCAAATGAGATACATCAATGTTGGCTGCGAGAGCCGGATGATTCACTGCGTCGAGGAATTGAACCATGCTGTCCACACTGTTCACCAGCGATAATGGAAATGGTTCCAGTTCCATCGCAATTTTCAGCCCAAGTGAATCCGCATAGTCAGCCAGGCGTCGACAGTTGTCAGCGCCTGTTCGCCATTGTTCAGCTGGCGGAATCACTTCCTGATTCCAGATATACTCACCAAGCACGAGCAGCAGATTCTCGGCTTCCAGTTCAAAACAGAATCCAGAAAACTTCGACAGCGGTCCAGATGAAATCGCTGCACCGACGGATTGAAATCAATCAGCCCGGTCGCGACGCAACACACCGAAACAATCGGCAATCCTGCTCGGCCGCATTCGCGACGGATCAGCTGACGCTCCCGCACATCAATATCCAGCGGATCGGTAAAAATGTCGATGGCGTCAAAGCCGATCTCCCGCGTCTTCTGAATTCCCCACGCGGTATCTCTCCCGGCTTGCGCCCAGGCACTATTGATCAATCCCAATCGCATCACAAAAAAATCCTTTGTTGGTTATTAGCCGCAGGGCATTAGCCCCCGGTTGCTTCTCCAATATCATGAGGCCAAAACCGGACGCTAACGCGTTCCGGCTAATTCGCTTTATCCATCATTTTTCTCAAAGCCAAACGAAACCCGCCAACGACCGACTCACTCACGCCCCAGCCCAAGATATGGATCTCGCACAGTGGTCAGCATTTCCTCATGCAGATGCCCATTCGAAGCCAGAATGCTCGTCTTCTTCAAAGGCATCGCCGCTCCGGTACACGTTGTCACCCGGCCACCGGCTTCTTCCACCAGCAATTGCCCGGCATAATCCCACGGTGATAACTGATACTGAAATAGGCTCCATAAAGCCCAGTTGCGACGTGGGCCAGATCCAGTGAGGCGGTGCCGAAACGGCGCACCCCGTGAATCTGCCGCCGGAAGCAGCCACCAATTGCCGCCAGAGTCGCCTCCATCATCGCACCACGATCATAATAAAAACCGATGCCAATCAGCGACTCGCTCATTTGCTTCTGATCACCGGTGCGAATGCTCTTGCCATTATGCATTGCACCATGCCCGCGGCGAGCGATGTAAAGGTCCTCGCGAATCGGGTTCCAGACAACTCCGCATTGAGCCACCCCATGATGAAGATACGCGATCGACACGGCAAAGTGGGGGATATGATGAGCGAAATTGGTGGTGCCATCGAGCGGATCAACCACCCAAAGATGCTCCGACGAAATATCGCCTGAATTCTCCTCCTCCCCCAGAATCGCATGATCTGGAAAAGCACTGCGAATGATTTCAGCGATTTGGCGTTCTGCAGAGACATCAGCGTCTGTCACGAGATCCGCAACTCCCTTATTTCGGACTTCAAAACCCTCGTGAAAATAGCGTGCGAGGACTTTGCCAGCTTCCTGTGCGGCACAAACGGCAACGTCGTACGGGGTTAGCAACGTATTCATTCGGGGTTTTCTGAAATTGAGGAGGTCTGATAAAGTTCCGCCCGGTTAT
Source organism: Planctomycetaceae bacterium (assembly GCA_046349735.1). Lineage (GTDB taxonomy): Bacteria > Planctomycetota > Planctomycetia > Planctomycetales > Planctomycetaceae > SXXK01. The sequence continues at coordinate 30,377 of JAXMBU010000027.1, read as the reverse complement.
GCCGGAGTTCTGGATTCCTGTGATCGGATTAAGTAACCGTCTCGAAATAGGTTCCCGTGGTAGCCGAACTCGTGAGAGTTCGGACTTAAGTCGTACGACTTCAGCTACGGAAGTTATTTCGGGCCTGTTCCAAAGTAACCGTCCCAGCATACAAATCCCAACCCGAAACGTCGTCGAGGGATTTTCACTCCATCTCAATCCCACGCTAACGCTTCGGGTTGGGATACACGGAGCCTATGTCGGCACTGTTTCCAGAAAATGTCACACGACACATTTTGAACTGTAATCGTACTTCAGGAGGAGCAGCGATGAAGAACGCTGCCTTATGTCTGATTTCTTCAATTCTCGGCGGTTGCCTTGTTTTCTGGCTGCAATCCGGAGCCGTTACGCTGCAAACGGCGGTTGCTCAACAGGATCGTTTTCCACGAGATCTCTCCGCGACCAGCCGAAAGAGCCGCCCGGTTGAGAAACCCGTTTCGTATCTCAACGATCCTCAAGTGGGAACTGTACCGGTTGATTCGCTCAGCGAAATCTCGCCACCGCGAGTTTATAACTCGCAGGGGCTGGCGCCGGACGAGGCTGTTTCGACGTATGTTTATGAAATGAATAACCGTAGCGTCGCCAATATTGGGACTCGCATCGGGGCGGCAAGAGGATTTTTCGGGGAGAACCCCACGGAGGATTCCGGGTCCGGATTCATTCTCGATCAGAACGGGCATATTCTGACCAACAATCACGTGATCGAAGGAGCTCAGCGAGTTCTCGTGACCCTGCACGACGGAGAAGAATTCGAAGCGGAAGTGGTCGGGGCCGATCCAATCAATGATATGGCGGTTGTGCGGATTAAGGCACCACCAGAGAAACTGGTGCCGGTTCGTTTTGCTGATTCTTCAAGCCTGAAAGTCGGCATGCGAGTCTTCGCGATCGGTAACCCATTCGGTCTTGAGCGGACCATGACGACTGGCATCATTTCCAGCCTCGATCGGACACTGCCTGTCACTCGAGCACGATCCATCAAGTCAGTGATTCAGATTGATGCGGCGATCAATCCGGGGAACTCCGGTGGTCCTCTGATGAATTCTCACGGCGAAGTGATCGGAATCAATACCGCGATCGCCAGCAAGACCGGTCAGAACTCCGGCATCGGCTTCGCCATTCCTTCCAACCTCGTGGCTCGTATCGTTCCGGAGTTGATCGAACATGGCCGTTTCATCCGTCCTGAATTCGGAATCGATGAAGTGGCCAAACTGGAAGAAGGACTTCGCATCATCACTCTGGTTCCAGACGGCCCGGCGGCAAGAGCCGGTCTGCGTGGCCCCGAAATCGTCCGCAACAAACGTGGCTTCGTGACATTTGAATCACGCGATGTCAGTCGCGCCGACATTATCGTGGGTGTGAACGGCAAGAAGACTCTGAAGCCGGATGAGTTCTTATCAGAGATTGAAAGTCATCGCCCTGGTGACAAGATTACGATCGAAGTTCTTCGCAACGGTCAGGTCGTTTCAGTGCCCCTGCAGCTGAAATAGTAACCGTACGCCTTAAGGCTTTCTGACGTGGGCTTCCGGTTCGTTCATGTCCCTAGCTCCTGCCGAAGCTCCGGCTTGCAGCAGTCTCGTTCCGTCGACGCCAGGTCTTGCTGCGGGCTCGGGGCAGAGGATTCACCCGTCCGGTTCGCAACTCCCACTCATGAACGCCGTCGGAATCCGGCAGTCGATTTCGGCATCGCCACATGCAGAGGATAAGGCTCATCTCGGCGGAGCGTTATGGCAACATTGGTTGGCCCCAGCGCTTTTGGTTGGCCCCAGCGCTTCATGTGAAGGTTGGGTAAACACGGAGCCCTTTGCCGATGATTCTCATTCTTGTGCCTTGCTCAGGACGTTGTTTCAGGTCATCCGTTGAGACAGTCATAAAGTCGGCGCCGTTCTGAATATACAAATCGAACAGGCTGACCGTGTCATCGATCCTGATTTCATTGTGAACCAAGCCATCAATGGCGACTTGACCGTTTGCCAGCGCATAGATCCCTGAAACCGCATCATTCCTCGGGAGATTAAGCGTAGCGGATATGATTTCGTCGAGTTCATATTCCGCTGCGGTGTCCGTTTCCAATAGCGCCTGCAGCTTTTCCTGGGAGCCGAAAATCAACGCTTCACACGAGTTGCCGTTATGTGTCACCGTGCCAGAATGTCGATCGTGGTAACCGTCCATCCGACATAACGATTTGATTGTGATGCCCATTGTTCGAGTTCAGCCTGTTCTGAATCACATGCTCCTTGTGTCATGGCGGCAGCGTTTCTGACTGACCTGCAGACTTTCTCACGAGTCAAAAGATTCGTTGCGGCACGAGTGCGATGTTCACGATGGCAGTCCGTGAATGCTCGCGTCCGGTTCCGGTCCTTACCGCCGCTTGATCCCAAACTGATGCCCCGTCGCAAGACAGTCGCATAATTGACAGGCAACTTCGGTGATCTGGATCATCGAAGAGTCGAGTCAGACGCTGCTGGATCCGCCGAGCCAATGGGCCGTAATCCAGAACGTTCTCAAAGGCACGCTGAGTCTCCGCGTCCATCTTTGGGCACGTCTGTTCGTAGAGATGTCGCCACAGTTCCTGAAGACTGCAGGAACTGGCTCGCGTATATCCAAATAGCCGAAGCAGCTCCGGATTGTTGATCGTGGCAAGTTCAGCCCTGTCAATCGAATCGAGCAGCAATGCATACAACGGTTCAATCTCAACGGCCTGTTGATCCTCCAGAGAACTCCATTTCTCATCCGTCAGCGCCTGCAGCACGGCGGCGGTCACCTGCAGCACAGCGAGATCTGCGGCTGGGCACTCCTGAATATCAATAACTCGAATTTCAATTGAGCCACGTCCAAATCGGGCAATAGCTCCTCGAGCATTCAGGAACTCATCCTGCAATACACCATCAGGATCATGCGGCGCGATCTCGCGAAACAGCGGATCGAAAATCTGTCGATGATATTCCGCTTCGCTGAAGGCTCGCTCCGGAATGACTTTTCCGGCCACCATGGGAATGCGTTTGGAATTGGTGCGATAAACATTGAGACGATTATCCATGCGCCCCGTCAGGCGCCCTTCAACAACGGGCGACGCCGCGGCGATCGCGGGAAGCAACGGAAGAATCAACCGCACGGCAGCATGCAGTCGACCAAACTCGGCATCGTTGGCAAACGGCAAATTCAGATGCACGCTCTGCAGGTTGGCCCAGCCGTGACCTCGACAATCGAAGATGCGATTGAACGCTTCATACACTGCGCTATAATCATGAGGCCACAACCGCATTTCTCGAAACGGATCCATCCAGGGATGCATCGCCGATGGCATCAGCATTCCGTTGAGCGATTGCAGTCGCTTGTTGATCTGTCGAATCTGACTCTGGAACTCGCTGAACAGCCCTGTCAGCGAAGGGGCCGGAGCGGCGGTCTTGAGTTCCACCACGTGCAGGACAAGTTCATTGGACCAGGCGATTCGACCTCGTTCAATTTCCGATTCGACCCTGCCACATTCCGCTTCAATCAGGCGGTCGCAGGCCGGAAGGACATCAAGGCTGTCCTTGGCCACGATCATGTATTCCAGTTCAACGCCATAGGCTTCGAACAGTCCAAGTCTTTGCTGAGCGATTTCTGTCACGACGTTTCGAATCCCTGGAGTTCATGACCGACGCCGGGCAGTAGTCAACCTGCGTCAAATTTGGCCTGATTTCTTCATGCCCGGCGAATGCACTGGCCTACGCAGGACGCGGAACATACACAGTTGAGCCGTTTCAACACAACAGGGCCTGTTTTGATTACCGGCACTGGCAGGATTTCATGTGATATTGCCACACTCGCGGCTAATCAAACGCTCGAGTGACCCCGGTTGTCTCGCGAAAGAACGATTTCGTAGCGTGAGTCGCCTTTTGAGGAACTGTCAGGTATTGGGGAGCGTGCCCCAGTGTGACTCGTTGCTGAATCGTCATGTCATCGCCGGAAATGACCGTGCCATTGATGCGGAGATCTCCGGCCAGAGTGACATCACCTGACGCAAAAATCAGTCCTCGGATCTCCGGCAGGTAAGTATCGTTCATGCTCGAGTCAGTACTGCCATTCTCATCCGCTGTCCCACTGGGATTCAGGTTCACGTTCAGCTCGCGTTCCGTCAGTCCGAAGCGACTGAAGGAAAGTACTAAATCGCCATCCACAACCAGCGCTGGTAAGCCAGGTTTTGCAGGACGCCATTGAACAGGTCCGCTGCCAACTCGAACTGTCCCAGTATTCCTCAGCACCAGCGTTCCTGCAATCATGCAGTCAGAAATCGTGACATCGTTGCCTCCACAATCCAGCACATAGATTCCATTGGAATTTGATGATACAGAGAACGGATTCGTCCCAGCCGAAACAATCGTGCGATAGATGGCTTTTCCGGACGGAGCCGATGTTATCTTCATGCTGACATTGTCGACTCGAAAATCCTGCGTTCCCGCCGAGCCGCTGCCGTTGGTGCGAATCTTCAATTGAGCAGAGATCAATCGCCCTGTCCACGTCGGCGTCACGGTCGTTGAGATCGTTTGCAGACTGGTATAGTAGCTGCCCGCACTGATCGATCCTGACGTCCAGCTCGCCACCGTGGAAGTTCCCAGTGTCGTCGTTACGTTCAGAGACAGTTCGAACGTTGAGGCTGACGAAAGTGGCATCACGGCCGCCGATAATTGTGTCTGAAGTCCTGGCGTATGATGCCGTGACATCATGAACCAGACCACAGGAAGTGCTGGGACGACTATCGACTTCAGCACACGATGAGTTACTGACTCCGCCAGAGGAGAATGTATCGAGATCGCCATCCGGAGCCGTCATCCATCCTTCATGGCCTCGCCCAAAGTCCGGATTCAGGATTGTCTCTGCCGTTGTTGCGGTCGCATTGGGAATCTGAGTACTCGACACGGCCGTACCCAGACTCACGATATCACTGAAATCAGCGTACGTTGGAGCATCTTCCAGCGTGGCTCCTTGTAATTCTATGCAGAAATCCGGATGGCGAATCGGTATCCCCCGTCATCACATCGCAGCGGACAGAGTTCACGCCGCTGACGGAGATCTGATCCTTCACGCCTATCCAGCCTGGCCCCTCGACAGTCGCGTCACTGACAGTCAGGTCATCTCCACAGTGCAGATGAAACATCATTGACTGCCGCAGAGCTGACTCCGCCAACAACAGCCCCGAACTTTTCTGCACGGAGTTACCGACCGAGCCGGTGGCTTCCAGTAATACTGGTTCGGTGATACTGTCGGCGAAACTGGTATCCGTCGGATCGGATGCCTTCAAGCTGATCGTTCCGGAATTGGAACGCACACCCGAATACCACGTGCCCGGAGTTTTCGAACTTCTCCATGTCGTCGAACCTGACACGTCTCTCGTGGCCAATGCAATTCCGGATCGAGCTGACCAGCGTGCCGAGGTGGCATCTTTCATCGACGTGCCTTGTGTCAGATGCACATTCTGTACGATCAATGCTCCCAGGCTGATGATGGAGATGATCGTGCCCGTAATCAATACAAGCAGCAACAACGCGCCGCGGCGTGTGGCTTCTCGGTCAGGATTTCGGACGAAGGTTTTCATCGGTGGTTTCGGTCCCTGAGGTGAAGTGTCGCTGTTTTATTGCATCACGGCGTTCGGCACAGATGCCTGCTCCGAGACGCCAGCTCGAAGTGTGTTCTCTGCGTTGCTGAGAAGTGTCGACAGTCGAGCCAGCTCGGTGCCGTTCTCCGTCACAACAACAGTGATTCGCCTGGTTCCTGTGTTGACATTTCCGGCCACGGCAACCGTCGGATCGGCGGCCGAAATGTTCTCGACCGTGACTGTCCGAGTCATCGTCGAGGTGCCGGTCAAGGCCACTCCGGTGCGGGTTTTTGGTTGCTCCGACCAGTTGTGAAAGTCATCCATATCGTCCAACTGTTCACGGCGAGTCACCGTTGCTGTGTCGCCTGTGTCTTTTCCGATCGTGCTGGCCGAGGCGGGCTTATCAGGATCAAACCAGCTGAGCGATGACAGTTCAATCAGCAGTTGTTCCGCCAGAAACAACGCACGAACTCGGTTCTCTGAGAACTTATGAGTTTGAAACGACGCCGAAAGCGATTTGAGTGAACCGACCACCAGCAAGCCAACAATCAACGTGGCCAAAGCCGTTTCCGCAATCGTGAATGCAGAGCGGCGCACAGGCTGATGGCATCGAATGCAGATCCCCGGAGCGGCTTTCAAGTGTTGTCCTCGACGTCTCATGGAAGCACGGTCTCCGATGTGGTAAGTGTCCGTGTCAGCACTTTGCAGAAACCGAATTCGCAGGCGTTTCCGCTGGCCTGAACCTGCACGGTCGAAGCCAGAGCGGGGGTTTCAATCAGTGATACGCGGCAACTCTTTAAGAAGATTCCATTGACCCATAAAGCGACAGATTCTCGAACCGGGTTCAGCACAAGACGAATATCCTGCCGCGAGGAGTTGAGCATTGTGAACTGATCGCATTTTGTGAACGTATTTGTCGACGTTTCCTCATACAGGACCAGCGCTTGGGTTCCGTTCGACTGCAGCGATAATGTCGCCAGAACAGAAATGCTGTCGCCGCCTGCTGACTGCAGCCCGGCGGCTCGAATCATCACGCTTCCAGTGGAGGATGTTGTATCACGACCGCTGACCTCAATCTCCGTCTGAACGCCAGGCGGAATGGCGGGAGTCAGTTGAATCGCCTGATTCGTGGCCGTCCACAGTCCGCTTGATACCGTTGATGAGTTTCCGGAACCCGTCGTGCTCAAAACCCAGTCTGCGGAACCATCGAAATTGCTGTCGTCTGTAATCGAGTAGTTCGCAAAATCCGTCTCGGCAACAGTGGTGGCATCCAGCGGCTTGTTCAAAAACTCGGCGGCCGCGTACATTGGAGTGCCACCGAGGGCAGATGCGGCGAGTCGTAGTTCTGCTGTTTGAAATCGGCGCAACGGTTCGTCCTGATCATCGTGCGATTTCGACCGAATACGGCCGTAGACTCGGTAGACAAGGCTCCGCTGTCCGGCCGGACGCAGCCACTGAGAAGTGGATTCGTCGGTACCAAGGTATCCCGCAACACCGCTGCTTTCTCGGATCGGAATGACAAGATGATTGAGGCCGGAGTTATGCGTGAATGACATCGCGACATTCTGGGACGCATCCAGCCACGGCAGGCCTGAAATCGAGATGCTGGTCCAACCGCCCGAAGACGAGATGATGCTGGGATCTCGATTTTCTGTATAGAGGACATCATGGGTCGGAAGCCCATCGTCAGTGGCTCGGTCCAGTTCGAATCGGTAAGTGCTGCCTCCCCAGGAATAGAGACGAGCCGCATAGTATTCGACGCGAGTAATCTGCCATTCATCGTCAGCTTCCGGTTTTGCCGTCGATAAAAACAAAGACGGCGAAATCAACTGGCCATAGGCATTGGATGAGTCGGCCGTTTCCCAATCGAGACTGGACGTTGAAGTCTGCTGATGAAACAACGACTCGGTGGTGGGGGCTGACGGCTCCGGAATCTGTTGCGTCTCCCCGCGAGTGCTGAGAGCAATATTGAAGTCGGCGACGTCTTCGCAGACTGGGATTGCGGTTGATCCATTAACTGACCGAGTTAAACTGTCACCCACGGTTCCCGACCACGAATAAAACACAATGTCCCCTTTTCCACTGCGATCGGCATCGGTTGTCAGCATTCGAATGGATCGAGGGCCACGATCAATGATGCGAGTCGCGAAGCGAAGATCTTCCTGAATCATTCGTAAGCTTCGGCCCGAATCCAGACTCACGGCTGCCGCTGCATCGGGGCGAAGGCTACGTGTCGCAATATTGAGCGCAGAGCCAAGGCTGACCATGAGCAGTCCGGACACACTGACAGAGATCAACAACTCCGGCAATGTAAATCCGCGACGCCGCTGAGTTGCCATCAGAGTGGTGTGAGCGGCTCTTCCTTGCGGAGGATCTGATCGTCGTTGATTCGTGAGTTTACTCATGCGATTACTCCACCAAAATGCGGCCGGTCGCCGCATCCACAGTGGCTCGCGCTGTCGCGGAACCTGACGCAAGATTGATCACAAGATTCTCTGCGAAGACTCCTGCCCCATTGATCGTCAATGTCATTGTGTCGACAGACTTCTTCGTACTGCCCTGTAGCAGCGATGTGATCGCGCTGTTCCATGGGTCGTCGCCGATCCGGACGGTCTTCAGGATTGTCGCCGTTCCTCCTCGATTGGCAGTGACCTGGTACAAGTTGCGCAGACGATCGATGGAAATGTTGACCGACGAACTGGTCGTCAAAGCCTCCTGCTGCGCGGCTTTCAGATCGGTCAGAATCAAGGTTCGCACCGAACCCACGGAGTGCTGGTTGAGTTGTGAAGTGAGGCGAGGTGCAGCGACAGCTGTGAGAATCCCCATAATCAACAGCACCATGGTCAGCTCAATCAGCGTCAAACCTCTGCGGCGCAACAACGAACTTGCGCAGGTCCCGGCAATGCGAGTTGCCCGCCATGACGAGTTGCGACCAGTGTGAAGGTTAAGCTGCATTGAGTAGAAACCCTGCGAGCGGAACGGCGCTAGCCGCCGGTGTTTGTGTACAGACTCACGACAATCACCGGTGGCTAGTGCCATTCCGCTCTTCATTTTGCCGAAATATCAACGAGGCCCCCAGTTTCCTCAGTTACCCGCAAATTTCCCCCGCCGGAGCCTTCGGCTTCCCGTTAAACGGTTAAGCCCATGCTCCGGTCGCTCTTGAGAAACACTTGAAAAAGTAGGTCGTGTTCTCGCCCTGAGACGGTTCGGGCCTATGATTCCGCCTGTTGACGGTCCGGCTTTTTGGCACTTGCTCGGCTTATGCTGACGAATGACCTCCAGCTTACGGCTGCACAATCACTTTCCCCGAGCGTTTCCTTAGTATCGTCATGTCCGGAACTCGATCCTCATCTGCGAATGACGTTGTCTCGGCACCGCCTGTTGAGCTTTCTCCGGAAGCCGCCGCTCGCATTCAATCACAGTGCATGCTGCTCGGATTATTCGCAGCGGTCACGTATTCCGTCGCCAACCTGGCATTGCGAGGTCTCTCCAAGACCGACGGCGGCACCGGCTGGGACATGTGGGTTGCGGGCACGAAGGCCTTTCCGACATTCGCAGTCGCGGTCTTTCTGTTCACCAGGCGACGCCTGAACGGACTGACGACGTTTCCCGAGTGGCACATTATCTGGCCAATTGCCATCGCCGCGTTATGCAATCAGCTCGGCGGCAACTTCGCGTTTCAGATGTCCCTGCGGGCCATCGGCCTGGCCATTTCGGTACCAATTTGTTTCTCCACGATCATCTGCAGCGGCGCGATCATGGGGCGGATCATTCTGAAGGATCAGGTTTCCGTTCGGACTGCCATCAGCATTGCTCTGATGATTGCGTCCATCGCGTTCCTGTCTTCTTCGGCGACTTCACGATCTTCTGACACTCCCGAGAAAGTTGCCGCGGCCGCTTTGAGTGTTCCTGCCGGCGTGGCGTTGTCGATGTTCTCTGGGATCTGCTACGGCGTCACGGGCGTTTACATTCGCCGAGCCGTCAGATCTCACATGCGTGTCGAGGCCACTTTGTTTCTCTTCAGTGCGGCCGGCTTTCTGGTGTTGTGTCCCATCAGTCTCTGCCTGTTGCCATTTTCGACGATCTCCGCGATCACTCCGAAAGAATGGCTGACAATTGCTACGGCCGGAATCTTTAATGCGATAGGCTTCTACGCGATTACTCACGCTATGCGGTTTCTCACCATCAGCCGCGCCAATGTCATCAATGCGTCGCAAAATGCCTTGTGTGCTGTGGGAGCGGTGTTCCTGTTTGGCGAGCAGATGAACATCATCGGCATCATCGGTTTCGGACTGACCATCGCGGGCCTGCTGGTGTTGGATCGTCGGTGATTTCGCCGCCCAATGCCTATCCATCAGCCGCAGGGCGTCAGCCCCCCGGTTGTTGTTTGCCAGCATAGAAAACCGGACGGTAACGCGTTCCGGCTGATTGAACTCACACCGGCGGCTAGCGCGTTCCACTCATGAAGAACTCAATGAACGTTGGCTGAAGCCAACGCTACGGAGTTATGCCTGTCCCTTCATCACTTCGCGTTTCCACGCGATGATATCGTCCAGAATCTGGTCCAGAGTCGTCACCGGCTTCTGCCCGATCGTCTCATAAAGCCGATTCACATTCGGAACTCGCCGCTGCACGTCTTCGAATTCTTCACTGTAGGCCTGAGCATAGGGCACGAACTGAATTTCGACGTTTGGATTCGTCTTCGCGATCACTCGCTTCGCCAGTTCCAGAACAGAAACCGGCTGATCGCTTCCAATGTTGAAGACTCGCCCTTCCGCAGATTCCGTCGCCATGAGTTTGGCGATGCACTGAGTAATCTCACGAACATGCGCGAAACAGCGAACCTGTGAGCCGTCGTCATACACGATCACTGGGCCACCTCGTAGCGCGGCTTCGACAAAGCGTGGAACCACCATGCCGTAGTTTCCAACCTGGCGAGGCCCCACGACGTTGAAGAAGCGGCCAACGGTCACACCGAGTCCGAACTTTTTGTGATAAGCCAACGCGAGGAATTCATCAATCGCCTTTGAACAACCATAGGCCCATCGTGGTCGGCTGGTCGGCCCGAGATGCAGGTCGTCATCCTCAACCCACGACTCGCCAGGATGCTTGCCATAAACTTCGCTGGTCGACGCGAGGAAGAATTTCTTGACGGAGCCCTGCACGGCCAGACGCAGCAGATGATCGGTCGGATAGATGTTGGTTTCGATCGTTCGCACGGGATCATCGGCAACCAGTTTCACTCCCACCGCGGCGGCCAGATGAAAAATCATGTCGACGCCGTGGACAGCTTCGCCGAGCGCGACCGGATCAGTGATGGATCCGTTACGAATTTCCAGACGGCTGTTGTGCTTAACGGCATCCAGATTGTGCTCCCGGCCGGTCGACAGATTGTCCAGTACGACGACCACATGCCCCTGGCTCAGCAGGAGTTCGGTCAAATGACTGCCTATGAAGCCTGCACCGCCCGTAACCAAACACTTCGCCATTGTTGCCGCTGTCCTTTCCTCTTTCCGCTGCCGCTCTCTGCCATTGCAGATGAGCAGACCATACCAGCAAGGCGGTAATGAAGCGACCGAATGTTGGCCGCTCGCGCTGATTGATCGCGTGTTTTCCGCCCTCGCACAAGCAATACGATTCATCGGCAGGATCGTCGCCTCGCGACCTGCCTTCTGGCACCGACTATTCGCAGCCCTCGGAGTCGCCCGCAGAACCCGCTCGACCGTTATGTTCAGAATAGTGATCATAATCGTTAAACAAGTCGTAAAGCGTACGATGCGCACAACCGGACTTCGCTGACAGCCGATTTCACCTGACGCGATGCGTAACTTCAAAACAGGAATTGCTTTGCGGCAATAGTCCGGCTGGAACGACTGTGCCGGTTTTTCGTATGGCACGGGCTGTGCTATTTCTTCCTGACGTTGTGACGTTAACGGTTGCAACAGTTGTGAGGAATGAGAGAACGGCCCCGGCTGCCACTTACAGAGAGCCATCCAGGGCTGTCCCGAGAGAGACATTCCATCGCACTGCAACCCGCTCCGTTCACAGCGAGAGAGGGAGAAGGTGGCCTGAGAAACCACTTTCCAGCGGCCTGAGAAACCGCGCTCGGCTGAAACGATTTCAGCCGCATTGTTCGTCCGACGCGAGGAGGGGTTGAGAGGCCCCTTTCTCGCTTCGGGTGAGCGAACCTCATCACTCATCTCCACGAAACATCACGCACTCAGGTCGTCGCTGATCGCCGCAGTTCATGTGGACAGATCGCCGCCTGCTGTTGCCTCAGAAGTCATCGAATACGGATCCGGCTGGCAGGCCCGCTGATCGTCTGCCAACGAACACCGCAGCATGTCGTTGCGGATCTCTTTCCCTCTGGCGTCCAATTTGGAGAATTAGAATGTTGAATCTGCTGAAGGCTCTTCGGCAGGATGAGCACGGAGTGATCCTGTCTACTGAGATTGTTATCGTTGGGTCACTGCTTGTGATCGGGTTGATTAGCGGGTTGGCTTGTTTGCAGAAGTCGGTTAATGGCGAGCTGCAGGACCTTGCGGGAGCCATTGGGGCTCTGGACCAATCGTACTCGTACTCTTCATTCCGCAAGGCCGGGACATACGGACGCTGTTGTGCTTACACGGCCGGCTCGTCATACGTCAACTGCGAAAACAACAGCCAGAAACATGGCGACATCGTAGGATGCTGCGAAACCACTCAGGTGCAGGCTTCTGCCTGCGGTGCCTGTGGCGGGGTTTCTGCCGCAGGCTGCTCATCGTGTGGCTCCAGCCCTTGTGGAAGTGCTCCCTGTGGTTCCACTCCGTGTGGTAAAGCACCGTGTGGAACTGTCAATGGTGCTCGAGTCATCGACACCGGTGTGCCTCGCATGAAGGTGACCGAATATCCTCTGTCGCCACGCGTAGAAGAGGCAGCTCCCGTTGTGGTTCCCGCTCAGGTTGTGGTTCCGGGCTGCAATGACTGCAAATCGACAGAATCCGCGACCGGCTCGACCGTGCAGCATTCTTCGTCGGACGTGATTATCGTTCCCGCCGAACAGTCTGCACCAGTGGTCACTCCGGCGACGCCGGCTCCACAGGCAGCACCGCTGGTTCCTGTCCCTGATAAGTCAGTGAATCCGCCACAGGCTTGAGAAAGACCGTTCTCCGAGAGAACAAAACAACTCACCAAACAACAAACGGTCGGCCCGAGTTTCTCTTGAAACTCGGGCTTTTTTGCGTTGTTTGCGGAGTGAGACCCGACGGTAGCCGAGGGTTTCACCCCCCGGAGCAAGGCCGCGTTGCAGCAATCCCGGCCTTGAAAGGCCGTGCTACCATCGAACGCCGCTCTGCGGCAAATCCCAATTGTGTTTCTCGCGGAGCGAGACCCGATGGTCGCCGGGGGTTTCAACCCCCGGACACAACGCAATCCACACCGGCCGCGTTGCAGAGCGACGCATGAATGAACCCTACGCCGTTCCCAAACTGATCGTATACCAATTGGTCGCGTTGCACCCACGAAAGAGCCGTACTTTAATCCATTTTTGTGTTCCTGAATTCTTTTCCAAAACAGTTCAACGGCCGCCCTCACACCTCCCGATGTCTCACCCTTCTACCTGCTTTCTGTGACCGCAACTTGCGGGAAGTTTTGGCCATAGAACTGTTGCGACCGCTACGACAGAGTTCTGACGCGTGATCCATCCGGACGATACGATCGATGAGATACTCTGTCTCCGCACATTCCTTGCGGCAGAAAAGTGTCTCTCCTGTATCAACAAGAGGGTGAAGACAATGACACAGTCCGGAAAATTGATCAACGGTGGACTCGCGCTGATCCTGATTTCCTCGTCCGGCTGCGCTGGCAATGGCTTGAGAAACATGTTTTCTCGCAACGAGACTGCCGGCTATAAGACTTTGGAAGAACTGGAAGAAGAACGCCTCGCCAAAGAGGAGAGTGGCGATGAATCCGGGTCACGATTTGCTTCGTGGTTGCCGTTCGGCAAGAAGGCTGCAGAAGATACCGAGGCGGTCGCCGACGCAGACGATTCCGTCAACGAATCCAAAGAAGGCAAGACGACCGGCTGGTGGAAAAATCCGTTCCGTCGTCAGGAGACCATCGAAGCCGATCCGTTCCTCGAAAACGAACTGCCGACCGACGTGATTGTCGCCGGCAAGAACGACGTGAAAGCAAAAGCTGACGAAGCCGCCTCCGCTGCCGGGGCGAAAACGTCAAAAGATATTGCCGCCGTCAAGGATCAGGCGGTTAAGAAGGTGAGTGCGACGACCGAAGCGGCCGAAGCAGAAGATGATCTGCTGGTCGAGAAATTCGAAAAGCACTTTCAGCAGACGACAGAAGCGGCCGTCACAACCGCAGAGAAAAGCTCTGACGTGATCGTCGCAGGAGTCGAAGGCGCTGCGGCCGGAACCGCGGCGTCGAAAAAGAAGGTCGAATCTTCTGCGGAAAGCGTTAACGTTGCGGCAGATAAGAAGCTCGCGGAATTCGAAGAACTGCTGGCAAAAAAGAAATCGGCTGCCTCGAAAGCAAAAGAGGAAGTCATTCCCGAGGAAGGGATCGAATCTGTCGCAGACGCTGCAGATGAATTCGCAGAAAGCCTTGCCGCGACAAGTAAATCCACCGCAAAGCAGGGTCGTGCGACTGGCAAACAGGCGGTGGCCGCAGTCGATGAATTCGACAGTCTCTTTGAACCAGTCGAAAAGCCTGTCGCACCCAAGAAGAAAAAGTCCGAGTCGACTCGATCGTCATCCGCCGTAAAGAATACGGACGACGTAAGCGTGGCCCGTGCTGAAGATATCTTTGGGGCGAAAGCAGTTTCCGGAAACGGAAGTCGTCAAGCGAAGAAGTCAGCGTCCTCTGGCGGTTGGAAGAGCGAAGAATCGGAAGCCGATGTCGCTTCCACTGCAGGGGCCGAGAACGTTGGCTCGGGTCAGGAAACAGATCTGGCTCGAAAAGTCATCGACAAAACCGTGGACCAGTTTGCAGCGATGTTCTCCGGCTCCCGTAACGCTGGAGGAGCGCCAGCTGCCAAGGCTCCCGATGCCGACGAATGGACGGCAGCGTCTCAGGGGCGATCCAACGCTGACGGTCGGCAAGCCGTACCGATACGAATGGCGTCCACTGGTCGTGAACTGGGACCAGCTCTTGATACTCCGGCCAGGCTGAAGGACGATCGATTCTTCACAGGAGGAGGAAATGCTCCATCGGTCACGAATCTGCAGGCTGTTCCCACCGAAGAGGTGAACGTGCCCTCGGCACCAGCGGCACCAATAATTCGGGAAAAAGCCGACAGCAAAGCGACCGGTCCGGCGGTCAAGCTGCCATCGACCTTCACCTTCCGCAATATGGTGCTTGTTATCGGTGGCATAATCGTTGCAGCTCTGCTGTTCGCTCCAGGCCGCAAAAAGCCGACGGTAGCGAATCAATTGCCGGTACAGGGGTAGAGAAATCCCTGGTTTTCCATGAACGATTCCTGCTGACTCCGGAGTTGCGACCTACTGTTAGATTCAGGCAGACGACATGAATGGATGTCGTCTGCATGTCTTTCTGGTAAGTCGCAGTCCCCATTTGCTGAGTCGATCGTTTGATCTGTCAGCAGGAGTTCGTCATGACGCAGGATCCATGGAGTCGCCCCACGATCGATGATCTTCGCCGAGTTCTCGAGAGCATCGGCAAGCCGAATATTACGAATGTCCGGACGAACGAACGTCTGGAACTCTCGGTTCCCGCGGAAATTCGCACCTCGCGTGGCAACACGATTGCATCCATGACCCGCGAAATCAGCCGCACCGGAATTGGCCTGCTCCATCGAGGCGCAGTGACGCCGGGTGAAGTGATCGTAAAGATGGCCAGCGAGACTCGTGAATTCCAGTACAATGTTCAGATCGAATGGTGTTCGCCCTGCGACAATGGCATGTTCATGAGCGGCGGACGGTTCCTGCCAAATCCCGCCGAAGTGCAGTAAATTGATCCATCAAAGGGATTAAGGTCGTCCGGTTTTGTTTCGCGACGGCCACTGACTTTTCCGAATTGCGTCCGCCGACTATCGTCTGCCACTCACAGAGAAGGCTCGATCAGCATCCACGGCGGAGCATGCAGAATGGCGACCATAGCTGTCCTCGGAACACTCGACACGAAAGGAACGGAGCACGAGTTTCTTGCGGAGCGAATTCGAGAACACGGGCATCAAACTCTGCTGATCGATGTCGGAACTGGTGGGACTCCGCACATCGTCCCCGATGTTTCGCGTGAACAAATCGCTTTGGCGGGTGGCATTGATCTCGCCGCTTTGACGGCTCGAGGCGACCGCGGAGAATGCGTGACAGCAATGGCCGGCGCTGCTGCGAAGGCAGTGGAACAGCTCTATCGTAACGGTCGCTTTCAGGGCATCATCACTCTGGGTGGCAGTGGCGGAACCGCGATCGGATCTGCGGCGATGAGAGCTCTTCCCATCGGATTCCCCAAGCTGCTTGTGTCGACGCTGGCCAGCGGCAACACAGCGCATTATGTCGGGACCAAGGATATCGTGATGATGCCGTCCATCGTCGACGTCAGTGGGCTGAATCAGATTTCTCGCACGATTTTTTCCCGTGCCGCCGGGGCGATCTGCGGAATGGTCTCTGCAGATATTTCCACACAGGCAACTCGGCCCGTGATCGTGGCCAGCATGTTCGGCAACACCACGCGATGTATCAACTCAGCCATTCCAGTTCTCGAAGCCGCCGGCTTTGAAGTCCTTGTCTTTCACGCCACCGGTGCAGGCGGGCGCACGATGGAGTCGCTGATTGAAAGCGGAATGGTTGCGGGAGTGCTGGATGTGACAACCACGGAACTCGCCGATGAGCTTGTTGGTGGCGTGTTGACGGCAGGGCCTGATCGACTGAATGCCGCCGCCAGAGCAAAGGTTCCGGCAATCATTACCCCTGGCTGTCTCGACATGGTGAACTTCGGCGAACGACATTCCGTGCCATCGAAATTCGAAGGACGCAATTTCTACATCCACAATCCACAAATCACGCTGATGCGAACAACTCCCCATGAGTGCCATCTGCTGGGCAAACTTCTGGCCGAAAAGATCAACGCCTACCAGTCTCCTGTAACGGTTCTCCTGCCTCGCGGTGGCATCAGCATCATCAGCGCTCCGGGAGGAGCGTTTTATGACCCTGCGGCCGATTCCGCGTTGTTTGACTCCCTGACTCAGAATCTGCGATCTGATCTTCCGGTGATTTCCCTCGATTGTGACATCAATGATCCGGAATTTGCTATCGCCTGTGCCAATGCTCTCCTGAAGAATATTGCCAGCGCGAGGTCGATCCAACCTGTCCACCGGCCGTCAAGTGCTGTGCTTTAGCCCAAGCTCCCCAACTGGCGAAAAAACCGTGGACGGCGAGAAATTTCGTCCGTGTTTTTTGCAGGGGGTTTTCGTAAGTCGTTGGGAATCCGTCGGAGACGTGATGTAGTGACGACCAGTCCTCTTGGCGGGCTTGAAAGTGTCGATAGCATGCTCCGTCATGTTTATCAGACAGCAATTTCGGACAAAGAACGGTCAACGACATGCGTACTGGGCGCTGGTTGAGTCATATCGCACGGCCAGCGGACTGCGGCAGCGAGTCGTTGCGTGGCTCGGGAAGTTAGACGAAGCTGGTCGGCCGGGAGTGAAGCAGGCTGCCGAAGCGTTTGACGAGATACAAGGCCGGGAAAACTCCGACGGCAGCACAGAAACACGTCGGCCTCAACCGCTCAATCGGCAACTCCAGTTTGAATTCGACGATGAGCCTGCACTGCAACCGCGCTGCGTCGAAGTCAATGCCGGAGGAGTTCGCGTTGAGAATCTGCGACAGTTTGGTGGACCATGGATGGCCCTCCATCTGATTCGCATGCTGCAGCTCGACACGTTTTTGCAGAATGTGATGGAAGACGGAAGAGAATCCGTCCCCTGGGATGTGACGTCACTCATTCTCATCATGGCAAGGCTGCTGGAGCCTTCGAGTGAACTCTAGATCTCCGAGCAATGGTTCCCGAAAACATCGCTGTCGGATCTGCTTGGTGTCAGCGAAGACCATGTCGACGATAATCGGCTCTATCGATGTCTCGACAAGCTGCTGCCGCACAAAGAGGCCCTCGAAGTTCATCTGAAGAATCGCATGGGCGAGCTGTTTGATCTGGAGTATGACCTGCTGATGTATGACGTCACCAGCACGTTTTTTGAAGGTCGAGCAGACTTCTCGCTGGCTCAGCGCGGATATTCGCGAGACCAGCGAAGTGACTGTAAGCAGGTCTGTATTGCTCTTGTTGTTTCGAAATGCGGAATGCCTCTGGGCTATGAAGTTTTCGCAGGCAACACGGCCGATGTAACGACGGTGGAGCACATCGTGGAGATGATGGAAGCTCGCTACGGCAGGAGCGATCGCATCTGGGTGATGGACCGCGGCATGGTCAGCGAAGATAATATTGAGTTCCTTCGCGATGGCGGCCGGCGATACATCATCGGCACTCCGAAATCGATGCTGAAGAAGTTCGAACAGGAACTGCTGAAGGACGATTGGCACAGCACCCGCGAGGGTCTCGAAGTGAAGTTTGTGACGATGCCTGCCACTGATTCAGAGGAATCACAAGGCGATGCAACGGAGCCATCTGCGGAGTCATCCGAGCGCTACATTTTATGTCGCAGTCGTGAGCGATCAAAAAAGGAAGAAGGGATCACTCAACGATTCGAAAAGAAGATTGCTGACGGTCTGTCACGCATGAAGGCTCGTTGCGAGAAGCAGAAACGCGAACCGATGACAGTCGAGCGTGAGATCGGAAAGCTTCTTGGCAAGAACACTCGCGCGGCGAAACTCTTCGATGTGAAGGTGACGAAGACTGACACTGGAGGAGCTCGCATCGAATGGTCGAAGATCGAAGCGTCGCGAGACGGGGCGACTCTGAACGCCGGCTGCTACCTACTTCGCACGAACGTAGCGGACTGGCTGGATGAAGAGCTCTGGAAAGCGTACATCCAGCTGACGGAGGCAGAGGCCGCCTTCCGAATCCACAAGAGCGACCTTTCGCTGCGGCCGATCTGGCACTAGAAAGAAGAACGCGTCTTGGCGCACATCTTTGTCTGCTTTGTGGCGTACGTGCTGTGGAAAACCCTGGGCCAGATCTGCACAAAAGCGGGGCTCGGCAACGAACCCCGCCGAGTCCTGGCCGAACTATCCGACATCCGCTCAATGGATGTGGTACTGCCAACCCGCTCCGGCCCCGAGATCCGAACCCGCTGCATCTCAAAACCCACCGACCACCAGCAGATCCTCCTTGAAAAACTCCGTCTGAAACTGCCCGCCAAAATAATCCAACGCAAAATGTAGTGGAAACTTTTGAACAGAAACCCCAGAAAATACAGCATTTCTGAAACGAGTTGGGGAAGTTGGGCTAAGAATCGCATTGCGATTCAGGGTCAGGATCAATGTTTACATTTCCTGCATAAGTCTCGACTTCAGTTTCTTCGTAAGTGCTCCAAAATCTCCCGCTTTCAGCATCGCGGAATGCAGATCTCTCTGAATCACTTCGATACGTGGGTCTTCAGGGCTAATCTGGCGCATCATGCCAAGCATATGTTCGGCTCCAGGCCAATCCTTTTTTGCCGTTGCCAGTAACGCAGTCACTGCAGCGTAGGACATGGCTTCGGAACCATGCCAATCTTCTTTTCGAGTCAATGGTTCCAGCAACTGGGCGGCCCGCTCCAACTCTCCCCCATCAATGGCATCCTGCACCTTGGTGACTCGCGCGAAAACATAGTCGGGAAAACGATCAAACAGTTCGTCAAGAATCCCCTGGGCCTGCTGGCGAGATTCTCGATCGCCCTGCATACTGAGAGCGGTCGCCAGATTATGCTGGCAGGCCGGAAAATTCGGATCGCGTTCGACGCACTTCCGAGCCAGCTCCAGAGCCTTGCGTTTGTCTTCACGCATCAGAGCGTGATAACAGTTTCTCAGCAAATTGTTCAACTCTTTATCAGGGTGAGGCGTCGGCTCCCAATGAATTCGAAACGCAGTCGTTACGATCTCCGTCCAACGGCCTGCTCGCCAGACTTTGGATGGTGTGGAATCAATGACGTTATGCTCTCGCAGAAAGCTGAGCAGCGACAATCGCATTGAATCCGGACCACGCTGACCAAGAGCGAAGTCCTTGAGTGCTTCCATCATTTCAGGGGATGCATCGGCCTTCGCCAGGGCAATCGCAAACTCGCGAGTCGCCTCATCTCCTCGATCCAGCATGGCGGGGACCAGAGTCTTCAGAAACGGCCACTCGGTCAGAACTGCGGCAAGCTGTGAAGACGTTTTCTTCTCTGTCGCGGCGATCGATCGAACCTTCGTCATGAAGGCTTTCGGCAACCAATGCTGAAGCGACAAGGGCCATGGCGCATGTCCCTGCGTTGCGGATTTTGCGTCCGCCAGGTTCTCTTCCGCCAGTGAATGATGGGGATACAATTTCAGACACTTCTCCCAGCTTCGAAGTGCTTCCTCTTTCCGGCCAAGCCGCAATAACGCGACGGCTCGAAGGTGAGCAATTGCCCCTTCCGCATCCTGCGACAGAACCTCCAGTTTCGCAGCAAGGTCTGCTGTTCGCAGGACGTCTTCATCATCTCCCAGTAAACACTGGAGTTCACAAAGCTTTGTCAAACCGTCCTGGGCGGCTGCACCTGACGTGACAGCATGGTCCTGAGCCCAGTTCAAGGTTCTCTGAGCAACCACGCGAGCTTCCTCACACGAGCCCGACAGGAATAACAGCAATCCCAGCTGAGCATTCGCAAAGCAGTTCTCAGGGGAAAGGTCACTGGATTCGCGTGCAATCGCAAGGCACTCTGAAAACTCCCCCATTTGAAACAGCGCGAGGACCAGATTGTTGCGAGCGGAAATCATTTTGGGTCTCGCGGCAACCAAACTCCGACCATTCACTGTGGCCGCTTCGAATTCTCCATCATTGATATTCTGAAGAAGCTGATCGTGCAAAGCGAGCAGCGGCAATTCCTCGGGTGTGAGTCCGAACACCGTCAATCGCGTGCCAACTTCCGGCTCCAGCAGTTCGAGAGCGGCCTCTGCCTTCGAAGCATACTTGTGTGTCGGCCAACGGTCCAGAAATGCTCGATAAGCCTGCAGGGCCAAGGCCACTCTTTCCGTAAACAGGTATCCCTGAGCCATCATCAGATTAGCCTCGGGATCCGACGGCCGGAGTTGAGCCAGTCGCGGTGCATACTTTGCCAGCGATCTTCGATCTCCCGTCTTCTGATAGAGATAGACTGTCTCATCAAGGAGTTCTGCACTGCGAGGATGTCGAGGCAATTCCATCAGCAGCAGCTCTTCAGCTTTCTTGTATTCCCGGTCCTCGATCAGACCTCGCACCGCTGCAATCACGTACCGCACTTCTCGCGGAGGTCCTGCGGTGGACCGGCGTTCGCGGTCAGCCCGTTCTTTCACCTGTTGCTTTCTCTTGACTTCCTTCTGATGCTTCTTCTGATCACGTTTTGACACGGGAACTGATCTCCATTCAACTTAAAACCGAACTGTCGCTCACTGCCAGAGTGTAACGAAATCGCGAGTCTTCGGCCTGTCTTCTCACAAAACACTCACAGAGGCGAATGCAAGCACACCAGGAAGGCAAAAAAGTTTGACCGCGTTCCGAATGTCCGGAGATGTCGCTACACTATTACGACGATCGTTGTCGACATGCGACAGAGGCGACAGCGTTGGGAAATCCAGAACGTTCTGCATAACAAAGTGGACTCCGTAATGTTCAGAGCATGCTTCCTTTTGTCGGCCTTATACTTCACCACTCCGAGTTCTACAGAGATCGCTACTGCTGATGAAAAGCCCGTGTCGTCCATACTGCAGATCGTGGCATTGGATGATACCGCCATCTCATTTACCCAGGACGATTTGAAAAAGCTGCCACGAACAACCATGGAAGTCACCGACAAGAGCGGAAAAAAATTCCAGTACTCCGGAGTCGCCGTCCATCTGCTGCTCGAAAAGGTGAATGCTCCGCTCGGTGAAGAATTACGAGGCGAAGCGCTGCGTTGTTATGTGTCGGTCAAGGCGAAGGATGAATATCGAGTGGTGTTTGCACTCAGTGAATTTGATCCTTTGTTTGAGGATCGCACGATTCTGTTGGCTGACCAGAAGGACGGCCAGCCACTGGACGCTGAAACCGGCCCGTTTCAGATCATCGTTCCAGGCGAGAAACGTCGTGCACGGTGGGTGCGGCAGGTCGATCGAATTCGCGTGATGGAGAGTCGAGTGGTCGACGAAGACATGCCCTTCGAATCGAAATGACCGGCAAGGACATCCGGCAGATCTCGAGTTGATGGTTCGGGAAGAACCTACGGCCGCGACGTCGGCCATCGGGGCGACTCAGAATGTTATTGCTCTGCAGAGCTTCCGCCCCGGACGCCCGGCACCGACTCATCGCATTCAATAGCTTGTTGCCTTTTCCTGAGGCATGCTACATGCTGCTTGCAGAATGCAACTGCACATGGCCATTCACTTTGCGAACTTTCAGGCAGAGGAATTCAGCGTTTATGAGTTCGCTGGGCCCTGCACCATCACCATCCAGCCGACGTTAAACTTGTCGGTTAGCATCCCGAAACACGGTGACCAGAATGTCTTCACCAAAGGCATCATAACACTGCCGCCGCTCGCAAGTGCATTAAACGCCAGATGTGCTGATGCTTCATCGGCAACCGAGAGTGCGAGCCGAAAGCCATCGAACTTTGATTTGTCGTCACACCCGTCGGAGGCCATTATCATCGCTTCTCCGACACGGAAAGACGCATGCATGACCTTATTCTCAAAACCTGGCTGCAGCCTGCCGGGAGGAATGGGATCCGGGCTTTCATTGTATCGCAGGACCATTTCAATACGGGCACCGATGGCTTCCCGATAGAAATCGAGTGCCTCCTCGCAGCGGCCGGAAAAGAACAGATAGGGGGAGATGGACGTCGTCATGATCTTCTCTTAAAAAGTTAGATGCGCTCGTCAGGATAAAACAATTCACCGACCGTCAGGAGTTTGCAGGAGCTGGTGACATCTTCGCGAGATCAAAAACCTGGCGGACTTCGACAGCTCCCACTCGAGCACCGGAGTGCCGAGCGGCAATCTCCAGAGCCTCGGACTGGTCTTTGGCCAGGATTATGTAGTAGCCGCCAAGGACTTCGCGAGTTTCCGCGAAAGGTCCATCAGTCACCGTTCGATGCCCATTGCGAACCCGCACACTGGTTGCCGTTGCGACCGGATGCAGCGGCGATGCGTTGAGGTATTGGCCTCGCTGATCGAGCCAATGCGTCAGTTCGACAGCTTCGAGCATTGCTGCATGATGAGCTTCCTGGCCCGCCTTCCGCCACGCCTCTTCGTCGTCATAGCACAAGAACATAAACTGACTGAGCGATGTGTCCGATGCCGTGAACTCCGGAGAGAGTTTTTCCACCGGCAGACCTTCCAGCCTGAACAATGGCCGAATTTCGACCGTGCCTTTCGCGGCCGGCGGCAGTCTTCCGGCGACTGCAATCGCCTCATCCAGATTCTCCACATCGATGATGTAGTAACCGCCCAACTGTTCGGTCGTTTCAGCGAATGGCCCTGTTGTGATCAGTCTTTGGCCATCTCGCACACGAACCGTACTTCCTGTGGCCACTGGCAACAGTGGTGCTGCAGACAGCAATTGCCCCTTGGCAGCCATCTCCTGGCAGATGCCCATGGATGTTTCGACGCATTTGATCCATTCTTCGGGACTCCATGCGTTCTCCGGACTGTAGACGAGCAGCATGTATTTCATCGGGCAACCTCGTCATTCTTCTGAGATGTCGCGTTCTTTCCCAATGCCAAAGTAAAGATGACGGGATTACGTAAGCCCAAAGCAATCCACATGAACACCCCAAGGATGACCGGGAAGACCCATGGATCGCCGATCCGCAGGTGAGTCATGATGGCTCCACCCAGATATCCGGTGATCAGGATCGCTCCTATAAACGACGTTCGCGGAATCATGAACAGGATCGCCACTGCGATTTCAACGACACCAATTCTGGACAACAGGTCCGCTGATATTCCCATGCGGTCGAGCATCTCTTTTTTGCCGGGGAAGTCCATAAACTTCGGAATTCCACTCAGCCCTATCAGCATGATTTCGATCAAGGCCGTCATCACCCATCCGATGATGCGCTGGAGTTTTGTTGACATGAGAACCTTTCTTTTGATGAGGCCTGTGTAGAAAGATTTTTGTGAGCGGTACGGCGCTAGCCGCCGGTGTTTTCCGCGATTGTGTTATATGCCACTGCAACGAGAACCGGACGCTACCGCATTTCAGCGGATTCAATCAACAGTCTGCTGGCCGCCGATGGTTTTCAGGATTCGGTCGCACAGTCACCGGCGGCTAGCGCCGCTCCGCTCACTCAGTCAAACTGCTGCGACGATAAGTGCCAACCATGAACTGCGTCCACGTGCCATCAGCGTTCTGGAAACGTGAAGTTAATGTATGCTGGTCGTCGTTGATGATCTCGATGATGTCCTGAAACTTCGCCATGGTCCCGTCACCGGCAAAGCTGGGGCCTTCGGAGTCAAGAATCAGGACCTTTCCGGAAGCATCCAGCGATCCTTCATAAGGCCAGAAATGTGTCATGCAGGAGGCGATAAATGAGCCGACAAATTTTGCACGCGCGACATCGAAACCGAGCGTGATGACGGAATGGCTGGGAGTGCGATCCGGCAACGCACCGACGATGTCGCCGATAATCCAGAGTCCGCCCAGTGAGCGCGTCGTCTGTTTTCCGGTCGATTTAAGTGGTGGCTGATCAGGTCCCATGTTGCATTCATGCTCAAAGGTCCATTCACCGACCAATTGCATCAGCCAGCGATGTTGTTCCTGTGGTTCCGGTAATTGCATCGTGTTTCCTCTTTTCCAAAATTGATGGGCGAATCAGCATTTATGATTTCATGAACCAATCACGGCTCATCAGGAATCTCGGCCTCTATCAACAGCGCCAATAGCTGCAAAGACTCCTGCCACCCCGCATAACAGAATTCGGCCGGGATCGCAGCGGGAACACCTTCCTGAAGAATCTCAACCTCTGTTCCGCAGAGCACTTTTTTCAGCGAGATCGTAACCTGCATTTCCCCCGGCAAATTGGGATCATCAAACTTGTCGGAATACCGAATTCGCTCTCCAGGGCTCAGTTCCAGATAGGTCCCGCCGAACGAATGGCTTTTCCCTGTCGAGAAGTTTGTGAATGACATGCGATATCCCCCGCCGACACGAACGTCCAACTCATGAATTTTTCCTGTAAATCCATGGGGAGGTATCCATTTGACCATCGCGTCAGCATCAAGAAAGGCTCGATAAACGCGATCCGTCGGAGCACGCAGAATCCGGTGAAGCTTGATTGTGTTGGTAAGGTGACTCATGAAATCAAGAGACTTTCGAAATGGTCTGAATCCGCTGTTGTGGACGCTTTCATGCAATAATCGAATGGCGGACTTCGAAATCGACAACACTTGCAGAATTTTGTGCGAATTCAATATTTGGTGGATTTTCACGAGGGATTTCGAGGCAGAGCGCTGTTCGTGGTTTTCGGGACAGGAGTAAGTCCGTGATGTTGATCATCGTATGATCTTTGCCGGAAACTGGATCGGCCTTCACTTCACCGCTCATGGTCTTCCGCCGAGTTTCCGACAGAGCCAGCTTACATCTCTTCCAGTCGCCGTTGGAGAAACCGTCGTTCGGGTTCCTGTCGCACCAGAGTGATTGCGTGCTCAAAGGCGGCCTTCGCTTCTTTCATGCGGCCAGCCCGACGACAGAGTTCGCCGCGGGCCGCATGCGCCAGGTGGTAGTTGACCAGTTCGCCACGGTCCAGAATGGCGTCAATTACCACAAGGCCGGCTTCCGGACCATTTTGCATCGCCAACGCGACGGCTCGGTTCAGTTCCACCACGGGAGAGGGGTTCATCGAGAGCAACGCATCGTAAAGCGCTATAATCTGAGGCCAGTCGGTGTGCGAAGAAGAATCGGCACTCGCGTGGACGGCGGCAATCGCGGCCTGAAGTGTATAAGCTCCAAAGCGACGAGTCGCAAAGGACTGTTGCACAAGCTGCTGACCTTCCGCGATCAACGTTTGATCCCACAGACTTCGATCCTGATCTTCAAGCAGCACTATATTGCCTTCTATTGTCGAGCGCGCACCGCGTCGGGATTCCTGCAGCACCATCAGCGCCAACAAGCCGGTCACTTCAGAATCAGGGAGCAGTTCTCTTAGTAGTCGTCCCAGTCGAATGGCCTCTCGGGAAAGATCGGCCCGGGTGACGGAATCTCCGGATGATGCAGAGTATCCCTCGTTGAACACGAGATAAATCACCGCCAGCACGGATTCAAGCCTCTCAGGAAGATCTTCTGCGTTCGGAATTAAAAACGGAATTCCTGCATCCCGAATCTTGGCCTTGCCTCGTACGATTCGTTGAGCCATCGTCGCCGGTGCCGTCAGAAATGCACTTGCGACCTGTTCCGTGGTCAGACCGCAAATCTCGCGCAATGTCAGCGGAACCTGAACTACGGGATCGATCGCGGGATGACAGCACGTGAAGATCAACCGCAGCCGGTCATCTTCAATATCCTGATTCCCGGAGATCGCATTTGCCTGCTGAACATGATCGATCCGCTCAAGGATGTCTGCTTTTACATCGTCAAACTTTCCTCGTCGTCGCAGGGCATCAATCGCTTTGAATCGGCCCGTGGAAATCAGCCATGCTCGAGGATTTCCGGGAACGCCGGAATCAGCCCATTGCATGACCGCCATCGCAAACGCTTCCTGCATCGCCTCCTCGGCCAGATCGAAGTCACGCAGTAACCGCACCAACGTAGCGAACACTCGTCGTGACTCTGAACGATAGACTGCATCGACAGCCTGCCGAATATCCTCCGCAGAGTTCATGATGACCTCAGTAGCTTCCGAGCAGAAAACTTTCAGGGGGTTCCTGATGACTCTCCGTTCGTTTTACTCTGCGGACTTCTGCTCTTCCGCCTCACTGGCATAACGAATCGTGCCCGGTTCCTTTGGAGCTGGGGCATCAAACGCGACGGTCGTTGGCAGACGGTTTGTTCTCATGCCATGCGGAATTCTTGCGGCGGTATCGACGTCTTTCTGGAGTGAACCGCTCTTGTAAACGTTAACACCAAACGCGTACCAGTTGTTATCATCAGACTTCGCCATGGACAGGCCGCCGTCGCCCAGGACTTCCTTAGTCTTCGCATCGTAAAGTACCATCCCCAGCTTCGCATAGGCAAACTGCGATTTGCGCTGGGTGAGCCGAACCTCCGGCAGAGTCAGCATACCAGGCAGAGTAATCTCCGGAATACCGACGAAGGAATCGCTTGTGTCGGTGCCAACTCCACCGCTGCGAATCTCCATCACGACGTCGGCAGCATCTGCGGCTGCGGCGATGTTACCCCCCGCCTTCATCACGCGATGCCGAATTGAACCGATAATATACGGCTTATCAACACACTCCAGATACTTTTCCTCAATGAAGACGTTCTGTCCGTACAAAGGCGTGAAGTCGACCTTATCCAGCGATTGATCCACTGAGTTCGATAACAGCATCTGCTCCTTGGCTGTTCGAGCAGTGTTTGAGGTCGAAGTTGCTGTGCAGCCCGTTGTCAGAAAAACGAACGTGGCGCAGATCAAGAGAGAGAGACGCATACTGAGATCCTGAAGAGTCTGCCGGAGAGATTTAATGAGTCTAGGGTTTCATAAGAAGATCACTCAACCCGTAAACATGCTGCAGGAAGGAGTTCGCAGTCTGAGATCGAGAGGCCGAAGGATTTAAGCCCAATCGGACAGCAGTAAATCGGCAGAATTTGCAGCTCGAATGATCTTCGCGGAGACCTCTGTGTCGTCTATCAACGCAAACAGCCCAGCATCGTGTTGATGCCGGGCTGTTTGATATGGGATAACATTGTCTTCACCAATTCCGCAGAGGCCACGCTCTCCTCGCGGCGTGTCATCACCGAACAAGAATCCCGATGGCAAGTCTCCGTGGCAGTCGTCTCTCTTTTTAGTACGACACCGTCTGAACCAGCCGAGGAATCACGATCAAAGAGATCGGTTCAGGTGAGCCTTCTCGGACGACTACCAGATCAAGGCGTCCGCGAGGAACTTCGAGGTTCACCAGATTCGGATCAAGCACAGTCTGACCATTTACAGAGACGATCAAGTCACCACTCTGCAGTCCTCCCTGGTGAGCCGGTGAACCTTCAATCACGGACTGAACTCCGTAAGCCTGCATGTCCGGAATGTGAATGCAGGTCAGTCCGACGTAGTAGCTCAGCTGCTGACAGACAACAACATGCCAGTTGCAGGGAGTCCATGAATTCCAGTAGCTGGAGTCAACGTTCCAGCAACCGTAGTGAGTATGGCAGTGGTGATGGCAGATTGTGATCCACCAGTTGAAGTGTGGATGAACACACAGGTGTTTTGGTGCCTTCGCCACAATGTTCTGAATCTGCGGCTGAGCATTTCCGTTCCCCTGAGGGAACTTGTGCTTCAGAATCTGTCCAATGTCGATCGGAGCAGGTTTGACCTTCGTGCCGTTAGCCAGGTTGACCGTTGGAAACTTGATCGGACGGTGATTCCCATTTCCGCTTCCATTTCCAATATGGTTCTGCAGATTTGGAGGAAGCGTGACTTTGAAATCCGGCTTCCGGTCATGGTGTTCGCGATTCCCCTGAGTGTTCCCAGTACCACCGTTGTGCAACACATTGCCGGAGATTGTATTGCCAGGATGAAGCTCCAGCTTCGGCTTTCTGAAGCTGTTGCTGGTTGATGAGTTGGAGTGATTCCCGCTCGTGATGCCACCGTTGCTGATGACTTTACCGGAAAAAGAATTGGAGCTGTTCTGGCCGACTCGAGACCGGAATGTGTTGCCGCTGTTTGAAGACTGGCTATTCCCGGCTCCACGATTTCCGCTGAATGATCCCGGGCGGTTTTTTGAGTCCGCCAGGGAAACTGAGGTCGTTACGACAGCCAGAGCCAACACCAGAATATTGCAGAGTTTAAAGCGTTTCATCGAAGTTCTCCCCCGTGTGATTTTTTTGTCTTTCAGGCTGACCGTTGCAGCCTCTGACTTCACCAGCGAGAGAACTTCAAAGTTGTTACACGGAATTCTCTTTCTTCTTTGACTGTAAGCTCATTCCTTTAGCGGCACGCAAAAATGCGGCCTTTTTGATGGGGCGGTGGTGACCGAACTCTTGATGAGGGCGTCAAACGTCAGTGCTTTCGAAAGCTCGACTGGGCAAAGCAAAAACGGTCCACATTTGGGGCACAGTTCACGGAACAGAATCGAGAACCCTTCCGGCCCGGAGGAACCGGTATTTGGCGGTTCACATCATTCCTCTGTTGGGAGTTGAATGCCGCAGTTTTGGAAGTGGCTGGCAAGTTCATCCAGTTCCAGTCGCAGGACGGCTCGATAATTTCGGCGAAGGAGATACAGATCACCATCCGAGGAAAACGTCATTTTCTGGATCGGTATCTTGTTCGCTGTCATCTCAAACAACAACTCCAGGCGATCCGTGTGACATTTCCAGAACCTGAGGGTTCCGTCAGAGCCAGCTGAAGCGAGTCGTTGACCGTTCTGCGAAATAGCCAAAGCCTCGATTCGATCGCGATGGGCTTTTGTAACGAAAGTTGGAGCGCCGCGGCCCGCCGATAAATCGTACATCCGGATCTGTCCACCGAGGTTTCCCGCCGCAGCGATCTGACGCTGTTGGTTCACAGCGATCGCAGTCACTCCATCTCTGCTGTCGAACGGCCCCTTTTCAGTGCGAGCTTTCTCGAGAAAAGTTGCGTCCCCTTCCGGGGCCACGACCGCAACAACTCCCGAGTCCGTCCCAACGGCAACGCCAGCATCCGTCGGCACCAGTCCGTGTAGATCCTCTTCGCTGTTATCGAAATCTCGCCAATACGTTGATTCTGCGACAGACAGGTTTGCATCCCATTGATTCAAAGTCCAGCTCTCAAACACCGCTGCCAGACCTCCGTTCCTGCATAAACAGATTGGCCCGAGCCGGAGCGGAAAAATTGCCGTCGTTTCGCCATGTTTCATGCGTTGCCAGGGCAGCAGCATGAGCTGCCCCGGCACTACCTGATTGCTATCGATGGTCGCGTCAGCGTCCAATGTTTGAAATTGGGAACCAACGTTGACAAGTTCCAGCTCGACCTGCCAATCACCAGCATCGGTTTGAGGCATCTTTCCAAGTGACAACAGATACCAGCCGGGAGAATCAATTCTGTTGGGGCCAAGTTCATACTCCTGAATTTGAGTGCCTTGAATTAGTTTCAGATGGAGTCGCTGTTCGGCATGTCGTAATGCAAATGGTATATGGAAGGATACGGCCGCTCGGACTCCTTTGATTTCAGAAGTGCTCGGAATAGACATGCCCTGCCATATACAGCGGACATTGCTCACCGACGCGGCTGTTTGAGTCGCAACATCAATGCCTACACCGTCCAAAAAACGAAATCCTCGTGGATTTGCAATCAAAAAATTCCCCGGGATAGCTGATGTAAGTGCAATGCCGTTTCCATCAGGCAGTACACGAACACTTTCACCTTCAGAGAAAGTATTGCGAGCATCTCGTTCAAGGGCGACACACGTCCATGTCTCCAACTTTTTCTTGTCACCTTGTCTAATCAAACTGACGCGATTCCATGGTTCAGCGAGCTCCTCACTATGGTCAGGTAAGG
>JAXMBU010000026.1:0-91147 GCA_046349735.1 Planctomycetaceae bacterium | reverse complement strand
AGAAATGAAGAAAGGTTTCCGTCTGCGATCTCCAACCAATGATCCACAAGCGGAAGGATCAGTTGACGCTCTGGTGCCTTTGAATAGCAAGCCACAATGGTCCCACGCATCCTCGCTTTCCATCCATCATCCGGGAAGATATCCAGCTCTGAAATCAAGCGATTCTGACTGGCATTCTGTAGTGGAAGTGTCAGCCAGGCGGGTCCGTGGGCTGTCGGAAGCCTGTTTCGATTTACCCAACCACGATTGATGTAATTGACATCATCAAGAATCACAAACTTATCAACCGCAGCCATCAACTGAAAATAGCCGATGTACGGCAAAAAATAAGGCTGCATTACTGCAATTCGTGCTGCCATTCAACCGGCGTCCTATGAAAAGCTTGCTTCGCTCTAGATATACGAATCAACGGCAACATCTATCTGACCGCCAACTCGGGTGAATACTACCTCTGTCAGCCATAAACTTCCATGCTTTTGAGTGCGGTTCAGGTCGGCAAATTCCAGCGGCTTAAACCCCAGTTCGTGTGCAGCATTCACCACCGACCGCAAGTCGTTTCTGAACATTTTGCACATGATCGCTGCTTCGACGAAGAGCACCTCACACGCTTTAAGCGATTCCCGTGCCCCCTGCAGCACTTCCAGATCGCAACCTTCCGCATCGATCTTGATCATCGTTGGAGCCGGACGATCTTGTGAGCGTAACAAGTCATCAAGGCGCACAACAGGAACGCTGACCTGCTGCCACCCGAACTTACTGGCCTCTAATTCAGAAAGGCAGAACGTGCAACTGTCATCTCGACTGGTGATTGTAAAGGCTAGTTCGCCATTGTTCGCTGCGGCACCAACGCTGTGAAGCGAAATCCGGGAATTGCTGTCCAGCAATTCCTGCATGGCCGCCCGCATCTGAGGTTGCGGCTCCAACAGTGTGTAGTACGCATTTGGAAAGTATTCCAGTGTCTTTTGAGTCCAGTGGCCCCGATTGGCACCGACATCGACGATATGCTGCGGCTGAAAATCCAACTTCTGCAAACTCGCGTATAGCCGATCAAGCAACGTAGGTTCGGCGGGACGTTCAGCAACAACCAATGAAGTAGTCGGTTGGGGTTGAAGTTGATCTGCGAGTCTACGCAATAGCTGAGCGATGGTGCGTCTCAAGGGGAAGTATTCCGGAGCTAAGTTTTAATGTACGAAGTTATCTGCTGCACGGCCTGATCTCCATTCGGCACACACAATGAATGGACAAGCGCTGCCGTGATTCCCATCAACTTTCAGTTCAACAGCACGGTCGACCGTACAGAATGTGGTGAACCCATCCGGCGAGAGGACGGTAATACTGATCGAGTAGTTTCCAGCGTTAAAGCAGGTCCGCGGGATCCGGGCGTAGACATGCGTACGGCGTTGCTCATCAGGGCATATGGGCACTCGGAGCATATCTTCCCCAACGATGTCCATGATCGGCGTCAGTTCCTGATTCCAGACCAAAAGCTGAATTGTCGCCGTATGGCACTGCGAGGAAAACTCACACTCTAACCAGATTTCAATGTCTTCACCGTATGATAACGACAGCGGCTGAAATTCTGTCACTATATGATTGCCACTCTTAGCCCGCACAGACGTCACCTTTACGTCGCCAGATCCGCCCCGAATGATTCCACCCTGAGAGAATGTGCCATAGTAGGAATCCATTGCATCAGAGATATCCCCTGTGTGAACTCGGGTTTTGCCGTGGTCCAAATGAAGGAAATCAGTCGACACACGTGCGACCTGTGGCATCGAATGGCTTACGAATATGGACGCGGTCTTGTTAAGCAGTTCCCCCATGCGTGCCAGACACTTTGTTCGAAACCCCACGTCACCTACAGCTAGAACCTCGTCAACCAAGAGGATATCGGGTTCCATCTGCGACGTCACAGCGAATCCCAGTCGGACGGCCATACCGGAACTATAGTTCTGCAATGGCATGTCAATGAATTGCTCGAGTTCAGCGAACGCGACGATATCATCAAATCTTGCTCGCACTTCACTTGCGGAGAATCCGAGCAAAGCAGCCTGCGTATAAATATTCTCGCGACCGGACAGGATAGGATTGAACCCGGCACTCAACTCAATAAGGGCCCCCACGCGGCCTCGCATCGTGATCCGACCACCATCTGGGCGAATGAGCCCATTCAGGATCTTCAAGAGCGTGCTTTTGCCAGCACCGTTATGCCCGATCAGACCCAAACACTCGCCGCGACGCACTTCGAAACTGATGTCCTGCAGCGCCCAGAACTCGTCCGGTCGCAATTCGACTTTGTCACGAATCTCACCTGACGCGTTCATCTGCTGTGACCGTGCCCACGGATTCAGCGAATGGGTCACGTCTTTCATGCCGTACCAAAGCGATCGCTTCAGTGAACGGCAGAACTTCTTGGAGACGTGTTCGGCTTTGATTAATAGATCAGACACAGGTTGAGTCGCAGGTGCTTGGTGCTTGGTGCTTGGTGCTTGGTGCTTGGTGCTTGGTGCTTGGTTGAAGAAACAGGTCGAATTGCAGGTGCTTGGAGACTAAGAACCAAGGACTAAGCACTATCGTGCCGCTTTTTCGACGCCGAGTTCACGAGTCGCAGAAGAGGTCTTTCAGGTTTAAGATGGCCGATTCCTGAAACGTCGGTGACAGGTTATGTTCCACTGTGCGAACAAATCGTGTTCGATAGTCGTCACCTTGAGGCTCACGATGCACGTGAATACAATTGGCCTGCGAGTCCACAATCCAGTATTCCCTGATACCGGCTTCCGCGTACAACCGACGTTTCGTTTCCAAATCGTAGGCCAAACTACTGTACGAAACTTCTATCGCGAGCTGCACATCCCCGGCCTGAGGATGACCGTTACGATACCTGTCGGCTCGAATCCACATGATATCCGGTTCCGGCCGTGACTCCTGTTCCGGTAAGTCCAGTCCGGTTTGAGATGTAATAAGAGTCTTCGCAGGGTCAGAATTCCTGAACGACCAATTGTTGAGGTACGTAATGAGATCATCATGGATCGGCCCGGCGGGGTTCATCTCGGTGAGTTCTCCGCGAATGAGTTCGATCTTCCTTGGGATCGCATCGAAAGCACCAACTCGTACCATCCGGTCGTATTCAGCGAGGGTCAAGTGAAGGCTGGTAATCATGTGCAGGTCAAATCGCAGGTGCTTGGTGCTTGGTTGAATCGCTTGGTGCTTGGTCAAAAAACAGGTGCCGGGTGTAAGTTGAAAACTCAGGTCGGATCGCAGTGCGTGGTGCTTGGTTGAACCAAGAACCAAGAACCAAGAACCAAGAACTGAGAACTAAGAACTCAGTCTAAGGACTAAGCACTGAGGACTCTACGGATGCTTCAATAAGAGTGATTGCAGGTGTTCAAGAATCTCCCGGTCTTCCTTGAGCTCAGCAAGTGATGCAAGTTCTTCAGCGATCAGGGGCCGGTTCAAGCGATGGCCCTGACGGATGATAACCTTTTCCACGTCGATCCAGTCCTGTGGCCTGCTGGCAAACGCATTCAGCACAACAAGATCTTCAGCGCTGCAGGTTCGAATCATTCCGTGGCGTGGCACACGCCATTCACTCGAACGCTCAATCAACCGCTCTTCAAACGGAAGTGCACCGAATGACAAATCAATGTCCGTTCCCTGCGGCGACTTTAATAACAGAATCCGGTTCTGGAGGGCAAACTCAAAGGGCTCGTCGATCCTGCTGTTGAACAGCGATAGCAAACGCACAATAGTAGATTCTTCACAACCAAAACCTGTCAGCAAGTTCGCATCAACGACTACCGTTTGTCGAGTTTCGCCCCACCGCCGGACGGCGACACCGCCGATCACACAATACGGAATGCCAAAAATCTCCAACTGCTGGCCGAGACTGACGGCTGCCTGCAGTATGTTATTCAGACCAGCGTCCCCGTTTGGTATGCTGCATCCTGATTCAGGTTCTACTCGCTTTCTGCTTTTTGCCTCTTCTTCATCCAGACCTGAAATTGCCTCAGTCCAGAGTCCGCTCTTGATTCTGTCGGTATATCAACACCAAGCCAAGTTGCCTGAAGCGTCGCGGCAGTATCGCTGAGTCCTCGAAGTTCCTCGTTGCGGATGCGTTCCAGTTCCGGCCCAGCTCGACGCCAGGCGGCCATCCATTGTTTTTCGAGTTCGGTGGGCATGGGGGCGCTTCGCGGTGCTTGGTTGAATCACAGGTGCTTGGTGAAAGCACAGGTTGAATCGCAGGTGCTTGGTGCTTGGTGCTTGGTGCTTGGTGCTTGGTTGAAGGAGTACGTGCGTGGTCAAAAACAGATGCGTGGCGACTATGGACTAAGCACCAAGGACTCAAGGACCTCGCGATGCGAGATAACGGATGAAGCCGCCGATTTTTCGGTGGGTTTGAGTTGCTTGTTCGTAGATCTCGTCAAACTGCTGTTCCGTGATGTAGGTCTGATCCAGAGCTGCGTAGAGCTGACTTTTTACCTCGGTGCAGGATCGTTGGGCGTAACGCAGGAACCTAATGAACTCTGCGTCACTTCCGCCATCAAACCCTTCCGCAATGTTGTGCATCGCCGAACCTGCTGCTCGCTGGATTTGATCCTTCAGGCCAAAGTCGCGACTGAATTTTTCACCCTTTGTTGCATCGTAAACCATTCGAGTCAATTCGCGGGCCAATCTCCAGCCTTCAATGTCTTCGAATCGCTCAATCTTCATAGCATGAAAAAAGCAGGTGCTTAGTCAAAAAGCAGGTGCCTGGTTGAATCGCAGGTGCCTGGTGCCTGGCTGAACTAAGGACCAAGGACTAAGGACCAAGCACTAAAACTTACCCACTGATTCGTTCGATGATGTGGTGGAGGGAGACTTTCAGAATGACGATGGCTGCGAGGAGCAGGAGAACGCTGCACGCCGTCACGATGAAGAACGCGAGGTACATCGGCGGCTCACCACCGATCAACCAGGAACGACTGGTGACGAAGAGCGAAGTCGCCGGGTTGATGATCATCAGACGATACCCCCACCCGGAAGCTGGTACAGGAAAAATTACGGGAGTCAGAAAAAACCCGAAGCGTAAACCTAAATGGATCGCTCGCCCAAAATCGCTGAACAGAGCCGTCATCGGGACGACAATCAGGCCCAAGGCCGTTCCACAAATCATGGTCGCCAAGATACCCAACGGAAACAGCAGCATGCTGGAAGTAAGCGGAATCCGGTAGATCAACAAGAAAGGAATGATAAACACGGCGGTTGCCGCCGTGTTCAGAATCGATTTACCAAATGCCGTCAGGACCAATGATTCGTGGGGAAAATTGACTTTGGCCAATGTCCCACGTGCTTCATCAATGATCCCCATCGCTCCGACAATTGATCCGTTAAATGCCGTCCAGAGCACAGTACCAGTGAATACGAATAAAGGGTACGGCACATCCCCCGAGTCAATGCTGACAACCTTTGCGCCATTCAGGAACACCCAGACAAGAGTGTTCGCCAAAGCGGGGAGCAGGAGCCAAAGATAACCCAGAAAGCTCTGCCGATAAGTGGCTCGCGTATCTCGCAGAAACATCCGCCATGCGAGACCTCGCGTAAACGACCAGTCACGTCCAATGGACCTGACCGCGTCACTAAACGCTTCAAAGCCATCGTGGGGCGTAATGATGCGTTCGGGAAGAACAGTTTCAGATTGGCTGCTTGAGGACAAATTTGACCCAATAAGAGGGGAAATCACGAGACGTGCGAGAACAAATCTCAGCGCAGACTTCGTTCCTGTGGGTGCCCAACATCGAACACCAGTTCCGGACGATCAGGGGGTACAAAGGGAATTTCTATACGGCCGCTGAACATGTTTCTGGTATCCACTGATACTTCGACTTTGCTGGCGAGTCAACAAACTAGTGCCAGAGAACCACGAGTGATGACTGACACGAGAAAATCAGACCTTTTAGCGGGACGAAGACGTAATCACGGGTGTCCATTTAATCACTATCGAATGCAACCAGAAAGAGGTCTGCGTCAACTAAGGCAAATTTGCGGATTGCATGGCTTCACGGAATTATGCAGAGCATAGACGTTGGGACGCTTCGGTTCGATAACGCGCCGTTGACTGCATTTTCCGCGCAGGGATCACTCCGAAAACGTCACCGCTCTCAGCCAAGGATCAATTACTTTCCCTGGTGCCTGTCGTCGCGGATTTCGGTCGTGGTTCGTCAGGTCCAGGAAAAGGCGGCAAGAACCGGACGCTAACGCGTTCCGGCTGGTTAGATCAACACTCTGCTGCTGTTGGGTTTTGATCGAACAAAGGGGTTTGACATAAAAGGATTCGGCAATGTGTCGGCGGTTGCCGACTGGAGCACCGGAGGAGACTGAGTCGATTGAACATTCATCCCGAAGGGATGACAGAAACCCAGATTCTGGCACCCGTTTCAGGGTGCATTCGCAGATTTATTCATGAACCGGTGGCTGCGCTCCGCTGACCACCGGCTATCTTCTTAGACCTCTTCGCGGTAAATCGCAACAAAAATCACCGCTTCGCGAATTAGTCGCAACTCGGCTCCTTGTAGTGCTGGCTTCAGCCAACATCTCTTCGTGAATTTGAATAAAAAAGCCGACTGATTTCGGCACTAAGAACTTAAGTCCACCGACCCCTAAACGCCCTGCGGATGAAGAAGCAACTCAATCAACAGACTGTTAGCTCAAGACATCCTTCAAAGCTCACTAAGCAACCGACCGGTGCTGTCACCGAAGCGATCCAGCTTGACGCCCATTCGATCAAGCATGGACAAATACAAATTGCACAGAGGAACTGACCCGCTCGACGCAGCAATATGTTCTCCAGGTTCCAGCAACCCGCCGGCTCGGCCGGCCAGCAGGATGGGGAGATTATCGGGATCATGTCGATTGCCGTCGGACATCCCGGATCCGAACAGGACCATGCAATTATCCAGCAGAGTCCCCTGCCCTTCGGGAATCGCCTTCAGTCGTTGAACGAACGCCACGAATTGTCCAACATACCATTGGTTAATCTTTTGATACTGAGCAATCTTGTCAGGATTATTCTCGTGGTGAGACAATTCATGATGCTCACCTTTGACCCCATCAATAAACGAAAAGCTCTGATTCGAAAGCCCTGTCGCCAGCATGAGTGTGGCCACGCGCGTCATATCCGTACGAAATGCCAGCACAATCAGATCCATCATGATATTGATGTGATCGCGAAAATCGGAGACCTGTCCCGGCTTCGCAGCGAGAATTTCATCTGCGGAGAGCGAAGATCTTTGCTGCCAGTCAGGATTCTGAGCAGAGAATTTCAGACGATTCTCGATGGCCCGCACGGAGTCGAGGTACTCATCCATCTTGTGCTGATCGTCGCGTCCCAGGCGACGACGCAGGTTGCGAGCATCGTCCAGAACATAGTCCAATAAGTAGAGAGAGGTGCCCCCTTTTCGACTCTGCGCTTCCTGCGTAGGCCTGAACATGGACTCGTAAACGACACGGGGATCAATCTCCGGAGTCACCGGTCGAGACTCAGACTCCCAGGAAATGTAGGAGCCATATGCATGTGTATAACCTACGCTGCGATCAACGCCGGTCATCACCGGGTATATCCCGAGAACCAGCGACGGTAAAGGCGTCTGTTTGCTGGTAGTCTGAGCCATTAACTGGTCGACCGAGATGCCTCCGGCGCTAATGTCTTTTCCTGCGGTACGACGAACCGTAAGTCCCGTCAGGAAGTTGGCCGTCTTGGAATAATGTCCGTCACCGTCATGGCTGTGTTTCTTGTCCAGGCCGGTACATACCAGGACCTCACTTTTGACTGGTGCTAACGGCGCGAGACTGGGACTCAATTCATAGTTCTTCCCAGTGGTTTGCGGAACCCAAGCTTGTTCCCAGACACCATTCGGGAAATGCAGGAAGACCGAACGCACCGGTGCTTTGTCCGTCTTGTTCTCTGCCCCTGTAGCGCCTCGAAAAAACGACGGAAGCCAGGGTAGTCCCAGACAAACTCCCGTACCGCGCAGAAATGCTCGGCGAGTAGAAGACTGTGATCTTGATGGTGCAGGTTTCATGTTCGCAATTTTCTCGGATCGGGCTAGTGATGTGTGTCGCCAATTCCTTAGTTTAACCCGTGGCCGACAGGCCAGGTTTCATCTGCTCCTGGCCTGTCGGCCACGGGTTAAACTGAAACAACTTGCCGATGAATAATTCATCATTTCCAGAAACCCTACACCTGAGCGTCAAATAAGCGTGCAAGGGGGCAACATGACGTTGTCCCACTAAGGCGCAGACGGTTTGAAATATCGATACTGAAACGCATAACTGCGACAGATTTCATCAATCAGGATACCGGACCGAAAATCGTTTTCTTTGAGCAACCGCAAACAACGTTCGACCAGACACTCATCAAATTCATCGAGTCCGCGACCTAAGGCAAAGCCAATCATTTTTCGGGTCAAGTGTCGATAGAACTCCTGCTCACGATTCAGCAAAGCCTGTTTGAGTCCTTCCGGCCCAACGACTTTTTCTCCCGACGGCAGTTCACCAGCGGCATCAATGGTCAGGCCGTGCTCAGAATCCCGCCATCGGCCGATGGCATCATAGTTTTCCAGACAAAAACCCAATGGATCCATCGTCTGATGGCAGGCCGCACATTCCGGCTGAACTCGATGACGCTGCAGCCGCTCGCGCATCGTGAGTGGCTGGTTCGGATCACTGCTGGCATCAATCGATGGAACACCGGCCGGAGGAGGTGAGATATAGGTATCGAGTAATCGCTCCATGATCCACTTTCCACGAAGAACCGGACTGGTGCGGTGTCCATAAGAGGCAGCCGTCAGCACTCCGCCCAGAGTTACCACGCCACCTCGGCGGCGATCATTGAGTGCGACTATCTGCCAGGGAGCTTCCGGCGTCAGATCCATGCCATAGTGTTGGGCCAGCCGACCATTGATCACGACCCAGTCGCTATCAATCAAGTCTCGCAGCGAGCGGTCTTCCTGAAAGACGCGTGTGACATAGCGAATCGCTTCTTCACGCAGATCATCGCTCAACTGCGGAGAAAACTCTGGAAACAACTTAGCATCCGGCTGTCGATCTGATTTCCCTTGCAAAGCCAGCCATTGCAGTCCAAATGCCTCTCCAAGACCACGTGCGCGAGGATCCTTCAGCATTCTGCGGACCTGCTCACGCAACACCTCATCGGTGTAGATTGCTTTGGAATCCGCAACAGCCAGTAACTCATCATCTGGCAGCGAGGACCACAAAAACAAAGCCAGCCGCGTCACAAACTGATGCGGGTTCAATCGCTGAATTTCGGCGCCACCGGGTTCCGCTTCTACGATAAACAGGAAGTTGGGTGATACAAGAACCGCCTGAAGCGTTTCTCTGATGGCGGGCACAAAGGAATTTCCGTTCTCGAGGGAACGATGAAATAGTTTTTCCAGTGCATCGATCTCGAGATCTTCAACAGGACGACGCCACGCTCGCCGCACAAACCTGGTGACAATCTGCCGAGCGGCCTCCGAATCACTCAGTGTCGATTCAGGATCCACTGACTGCGGAACCACCGTCAGAATCCGCCGCTGGGAGAGATCAGAGTGACCAAGATCAAGTGTGAGGGCTCGTTCGACGGATCCGCCCGCGGCTCGCAGATAAGTCTCCACATGGGCTGTGGATGTAAACAGGACATCTCCCACCGTGTCAAAGCCTTCACCGCCGGAGCCATCCTGCGGAGGAATCTCCGTCTCTGTCAGCGAGACTCCCAGCAGGTCACGCATCGCGTTTGAGTATTCGGTTCTGTTCAGTCGGCGACTGAAAACATGGCCCTGAAACTGCCGCTGATTTTCCTCTGTCGCCAGTTCTTCGCAAAAGGCAGATCGGGGTCTTGATTCTGCCCATTGTTCAACCAGCATAATCTCAGCCTCCGTGAGCTGCGGATGACCGGGCGGAGGCATTTCCTTTCGATGAATTCGTACCGCCACCTGCTCCCAGACAACCCCGTCTTCCGCGGCCTTCTCTCCATTGGAGTACTTTGCGAGGCTCAGACCTCCCTCAGCCTGCTGATCGTTATGGCATTTCGAGCAGCGGTTCTCCAGCACGGGCCGAATCTCCTCGTCATAACGAGTGATCCAACGCACCGCATTCAGGTCCGCCTGAGCATGCCGAAACGCATCGAGTGCTCGATCATACTCTGGCGACGACTGACACAGGCTGTAATGATTGATCGAGTCCTTTGCGAGACTTGTTTGCCGCGCCTGATAAGTCTCCGGTTTAACTCCCTCGCGAAGCATAATCGACTCCAACAGAGCGGCACTGCGTAAGTTGTCAGGAGATTCCTGACTTGACGCCACTTCGGAAAACAACATCAGAGCATTCTCAAGATCCTGCTGTTCACGCAGACATTCGGCCGCGCGCATTTTCGCGAGCCACTGCAGTTCACGTGACACAGAGACATCGACCGAGAGGGCCTCATAGGCGGCTCGAGCTTCGTTGAATTGCCCGGCCATCAGCTTCTCGCCGGCATCCCTGAAACGGGTTTCACAATCTGGCGTCGTGGGATACTGAAACCAGGCATGGGACAAGATCTCTTCTGCAGTCAGTGTCCTGTCGAATACTGCAAACTCGTCTATCTCAAAGCGTACAGATCCCAGTCCGTTGCCTACGTAACCGATTCGCAGTTTGCTGTGAGATTTCGCCGGATAAAAATCACCCGCATAAGGAGTTTGCCCTGACAGAACACCATTGATGAAGAGACGCACATCCTGACCGTCCCAGGTACAGGCCACGTGAGTCCAGACGTTCGGCGGGACTCTGTTCATTGAAGCAACGCCAACCGGCGGCTGAGGTTTCGGACGTCCAATCTCGAACACCAAAGAGTTGCAGGGATACAGCATCACGAGACGCCATCCGACCCAGACACCATCACCGACAGCAACGACCGTTCCTTCGGACTCTGTGTTGCCGCCGAGTCGCATTCCTCCGCCGAGATGACGAATCCACGTTTCGACACTGAACCGTCGATTCTCTATCTGATGCGGCCGTGATTCCAGCGGCATCTGGTCGAGACGGACAGCCCGTTTCCCTGGCCAGCGTCCTTCGACCATCCGGAATGACGGTTCGCCCGGTGCTGTCTCGGTGGCGGCAATTGTTAGTTCGTTCCGCCATCCCGCCGGGCTCCTGAAGTTCCCCTCAGCGTAGTTCAGATCCTGAAACGAGTAATACCGATTGATTGCCGGATCACCGAGAATTCGCTGCCGATAAGCCTGCCACTCTTTCGAAAAGCGTCCGGTCGTCGGGAACTCTGCAGATCGCAGTTGCGACCATGCAATCCAACTTCCCGTCACCGCGGCCAGCACGACAGCCAGCAGAATTCGTTGTCTGCGGCTCAAGGCTGAAGTGCTCGCCAATGTTTGACCCATTTGTCGCGAAAGATTTCGCGGGTCTTTAAATGCAGAGTAACGATGCGGGACTCGGTCTCATTATCGAGCGAACCTTCGTACGGCACGAGTACCTGACACTGTCGCACACTGGCCACGCTGCTGGTTCTTCGTGGTTTGTCTCCAAACCGTGACTCCACCAACTGCCCAAGGTCTCTTCCCGTTGGCACCGTCGTTTCATAATCTCGCGCGTTAACGGGATCACCGTCGTCAAAGAACAATGAGAACACCAGCATCGCAGATTCGGTTTCGTTCTTCTTCATCTGAGCCACGATACAGGGCCAATCCTCAGTCTGGCTTTGGCCATCCGCCACACGCCTGTGCGTCACAGTCCAGCCAAGCGCCTGATAGCAGACGGCCAGGTCATGCCAATGCTTGAAGTTCGCCTGATCCAGAGTCACCGTGCTGTTCAAGGCTCCGTTCGCATAGTTCCAGCGATGGGTCCACCAGAACTGACCTTGCGGGAGTTGCTCCGGAGACTGCACTTCGAACCCTGTGTTAATCCATTCGTCGATCTGTTGTGGCAGCGAATCTCGCGACAGAGCCAGATCGCCGCGTTCAGGCCCTGGCGGCTTAACTTCCTCTGACTGCTTTGTAACAACCTGGGTAAAGACAGTTCCGGCGATTACCACTAGTAACCAGTATCCGACCCTTGTCTTACCGGGCTGAGCAGACCTTGCTGAAGGATCGACGGCTTGTGCGACCTGTTGAGTCATTTCGAAGAAGTGGACGACTTTCGGGAAGCCCGAGTCTAAGAAAAGGGGGCAGGAACCGATAGCCAAATGGTCCGAAGGGTGGAGCGCACTATTGGTTCCTGACCACTTTTCTGAGACTTGACCGAGCGCTGGCCATCGCTGCTCTGGAGTCTTCCTCAACCATCAGCCAGATCAATTGCTCGAACGTCACCGTCCGTGCCCACGCAAGCTGGCATTCCGCCTTTGCCGGGTTTCCCAATAGCTCATGTGCATCTGCAGGGCGACTAAAGCGTTTGTCTATCTTCACGTGATCCTGCCAGTTCAGTCCGACATGGGAAAACGCGACTTCTAACAATTCGCGAATGGTGTGCGATTCACCGGTCGCCAGCACATAATCATCCGCCTTGTCCTGCTGCAGCATCAGCCACATGGCGTGGACAAAGTCTTTGGCGTAACCCCAATCGCGGGCGGAGTCGAGATCTCCGAGACTGACGGACTTCTGCAATCCGGCCTTAATGCGTGCGGCGGCCAGCGTCACTTTGCGAGTCACAAAGTTCTCACCTCGCCGCGGGCTTTCATGGTTGTAACAAATCGCGTTGCAGAAAAAGAGCCCGTGCGCTTCACGATAAATCTTTGTCATCTGCGTGGCGAAGGCCTTGGCACAGCCGTACGGTGAATTCGGATTGATCGGCGTTGATTCATCCTGAGGACTCACTGTCGGTGTCCCGAAGATTTCGCGGCTGCTGGCATGCAGAAACTTCGGAGGACTCGGGAGATCTCGCAGGATTTCCATAATCCTGAGACTTCCCATCGCGGTCAGATCACATGTGCTTTCAGGGATCTCAAAGCTGAGTCCCACGTGAGACTGTCCAGCAAGGTGATAAAACTCGGTTGGCTGCACTTTGTTGATGATGCGACGGATCGTGGTGGTGTCAGAAAGATCGGCGTAGTGCAGGAACAACTTCTTCTCATAGACGTTGTCGTCGCCATAAAAGGACTGCAGACGCGATCGTTCGAGCGTACTGCTGCGGCGCACGATGCCATGAACTTCGTAGCCTTTTTCCAGCAGCAGTTCGGTCAGGTACGAACCGTCCTGGCCTGTGATTCCAGTGATGAGTGCGATCATGAGGGAGAATGCAGGTGCTTAGTTAAATCACAGGTGCCTGGCGCTTGGTTGAATCGCGGGGGCCGGGGCCTGGTTGAACCGCGAGTTGGTCGCCCAGTTATCAGAACATTCGAGGCAGTGCGGCGAGAACTGCTTTGATGTCACCATTGAGCATGGCGACGGTGTCAAGCACCAGTCCCGGAAACACTTCGCTTCGTAGTAAGCCCTTGGGATCTATCGATTGTTTTACATAGCGTGAGTTTCTGAGCAAAAACCAGTCGATTTCATGGTCCTCAGTCCGCCACAAAATGTACTCCCGGACTCCATGCAA
The DNA here is from genome assembly GCA_046349735.1 of Planctomycetaceae bacterium. GTDB lineage: Bacteria > Planctomycetota > Planctomycetia > Planctomycetales > Planctomycetaceae > SXXK01. Next base: position 77,593 of record JAXMBU010000026.1, on the reverse strand, counting down.
TTCGTAGAGGTCTTTCTTTTCATGAGCGTCAAAGCTCACGCTGCTCGCGGCAATCTCCACAATGAGTTCCGGAACACCTTCAAGATATCCGTCTTCGGCGACTCGGCAGCCTCCGCCCTGCTCCAGGGGCAGGAACATCAAGGCATCAGGCTGTGGCAAATTCTTCTCGTCAAATCGGACGGACACATTGTCGGCAACGCCAACGTCCGGAGACGCCGCCTTATACGCGATGAGCCAACCCAGGATGAAAGAGTGAGGCTCGCCGTGTTGGCGAAAACGAAGAGCCGCAGCATTCATTCGGACAACTCCATGAATCAACTCTGCATTTTCCACCTGCTGGAGCTCGCAGAGACATTCGAAGTCGGCTCGATCGAGTCGGTCTCCATTCTCCAGTCGGTGAGTTGTTGGCACAATCATGAGTTACCTCGAGGTGATTGTCGGAATTCGGCGTGGGATACGGTGAAGTGCCCCACGGCACTTTTCCAAAGGCCAGAGTTCATAAACGGCGTGCGTGTTGAAAGTCGCCGAATTCGTGAGAATTCGGATGTCTTTCAGGGAGTCCCACCGAATTCGTGAGAATCCAGCTACAGAAATACAGACGCACCGAACTCTCACAAATCCGGCTACGGAGTGTATAAGGCCTACATTTTTGCCAGCACAGCTTCCTGCTTTGCCAATTCGAGGTCGTGATCAACCATCAGTTTTGCCAGTCCGGCAAGATCCGTCTTTGCGGTCCAGCCGAGTTTTTCTTTGGCCTTGGTGCAGTCACCCAGCAACAGATCCACTTCGGCCGGTCGGAAGTACCGTGGATCAATCTCGATGTGTTTTTTCGGATCCAGACCCAGTTGAGCAAAGACCAGATCGGCAAACTCCTGAACCGTCTGAGTTTTCCCGGTCGCCAGCACAAAGTCGTCCGGCTCGGAGTGCTGCAACATCATCCACATGCCTTCGACATAATCTTTGGCATAGCCCCAGTCGCGCTTCGCTTCGAGGTTCCCCAGATAGAGCTTTTCCTGGAGCCCCACCTTGATGCGTGTCGCAGCGCGAGTGATTTTGCGAGTCACGAACGTCTCACCTCGTCGCGGACTCTCGTGATTGAAGAGGATGCCGTTGACGGCAAACATATCGTACGACTTGCGGTAGTTCACCGTCTGGTGGAATGCAAAAACTTTGGCACAGCCATAAGGGCTCTGCGGCTGAAACGGCGTTTTCTCTGTCTGCGGCGTTTCGAGCACTTCGCCGTACATTTCACTGGACGACGCCTGATAAACCTTAACCAGCTTCTTCTTATTCAGCTGCCGTGCGGCTTCCAGCACATTCAGTGCACCACCACCAGTGGCCTGAAAAGTGTAGACCGGCTGATCAAATGAAACGCGGACATGGCTCTGAGCACCGAGGTTGTAGATTTCATCCGGTTCGATATCGAGGATCAGATTGGTCAGGCTCTGCCCGTCCGTCAGGTCACCGTAATGCAAGGACAGTCTTAGACCACTCTGATGAGGGTCCTGATAAATATGATTGATGCGGCCCGTGGTGAACGTGCTGGCACGACGAACCAAACCGTGGACGTTATAGCCTTTCTCGAGCAGCAGTTCCGCAAGATAAGAACCGTCCTGACCTGTAATTCCTGTGATGAAAGCAGTCTTTGACATGGGAGAGATTGTGGGGTGATGCTAAATGGTGAAAAGAAGAAGAAAGAACTTTGGAAGTTCGTTCATCGTGGATAACTGGAAGCAAATAGCCGACAGACAAGTCGACTGCCGAGGGAAATGTATCTCACAAGCTGAACCCGCTGGAGCAGCTTGGCCTATTCTGCTCCCGCGACACACTCGAATGAACGGTATTCAGGACAGAATTACGAAGAACGAAGCTGTTGAGAACTGGTCGCCATCAAAAAATCCTGATACGCAGCTGCTAAACCATCTCGTAAAGAGATCTGTGGTGACCAGCCTGTTGATTTAATTAAGCCGATGTCGCTGAGCTTACGAGGCGTTCCGTCCGGTTTTGAAAGGTCATTTTCGATTCGCCCACAGTAGCCGACGACGTCAGCGACAAGTTCCGCGACACCTCGGATTGAGATCTCCTGCCCACTGCCGATGTTGACGAGATCCGGCGGGTTGGACAGCTTCAACAGATGCACAATACCAGCCGCCAGATCATCCACATGCAGAAATTCTCGCAGTGGAGTTCCTGACCCCCAGATGTTGACGACAGGAGCATCAGCAACTTTAGCTTCGTGAAAGCGACGAATCAGTGCGGGCAGCACGTGACTGTTGTCAGGATGATAGTTGTCGCCGGGCCCGTACAGATTGGTCGGCATCGCAGAATGGTAAAGCACTCCATACTGGCGGCGATAATACTGGCATAACTTCAGTCCGGCGATCTTGGCAATCGCATAAGCCTCATTCGTCTCTTCGAGAGGAGAGGTCAACAGACTGTTTTCCGGTATAGGCTGCGGGGCAAGTCGTGGATAGATGCAGGTGCTGCCCAGAAAAAGAAACCGCTGCGTTCCAGTCTGCCATGCCGCATGAACCGCGTTGGCAGCCATCGCCAGGTTCTGATAGAGGAACTCGGCCGGATAGGTGCTGTTGGCATGAATCCCGCCAACTTTCGCCGCCGCAAATACGACCACATCGGGACGATGCTTTTCGAACCAGCGATTAACGGCCTCCTGGTTCGTGAGATCCAGCTCCGAACGCGAAGCCAGTAACAGTTGATTGAATCCCTGTTGCTGAAGTTGTCTCACAACGGCAGCGCCCACCATCCCCCGATGGCCGGCCACAAAAATTCTGGATGATGCAGAAAATGTCATTAGACCTGTACTTACTTTACAAACCTGACGGGACGGAGATCTCTCATACCGGTGCAGCGGAGACGACTTTCCGCCATCGCCAGAGACCTGTGATCCGTGGACACCTGACAGACTGTTGATATCGTTCGTCGGAACTCGATAGCGTCCAGTTTTCGATACAAAACAGCAAGAACAACCGGGGCTATCGCCCTGCGGCTGATAAACAGACTCAATCAACAGCCTGGCCGGAATGATTGCAAAATGATTGGTCGAGACAAATAGCGTTAGTGACTGCTGAGTGCAGTTTTCAGGACCTTGCGGAATTTTTCTGCGGACGTCTCTCGTGAAAACCGGGAAATCGCCAGTTCTCTGGCATTTTTCCCCATCTCCATCATGCGGCGATGATTATTTGAGGCAGCTCGAATTCCCTTCGCGATGTCTTTGGGGGAACCCGGTTCCACAGTAATTCCGACCCCATATTCATGAGTCAACTTCGCCAACTCACTCTCCGCCGGAGCATTCGTCAGAAAAGGCCGGCCCGCCGCCAAAATCCCGTAGAGCTTGCTGGGCATCAGGCATTGGCTGAGTTCGCGTGTGAGAGGCACCAGGTGCAGATCGGCGGCGTTCAGACTTTGAGCCAGTTCAGACTTGGGCTGATAATCAAAGAATAGCACATTCGTCAGATTCTTCTGTCGGACCAGATTCAGCAAACTCGCGCGTTGAGAACCCTGGCCGACAAAGGCAAATACGATTTGCGGCGCGTCACGCAACAACTCTGCAGCAGTTACAAATTCTTCGAGACGTTGTGTCAGTCCAAGATTACCGGAGTACATCACTACGAAACGATTCTCAAGACCATTGTTGACTCGAAAGCAGCTGGTTTCGAGTGGACGGATCAGCTCAGGATCCGCCCAGTTCGGAACAATGTCGACCTTATCCCCATCAACACCACCTGAGATCAAAAGACTCTTCATGTCTTCGCTCAGGACGACCATTCGGTCGCACGCACGGTAGACCGCGAACAGCGACTTGCGCAACCGACGAATCATCCAGTTGTCGGGAACCTTCCCTAACGCCACCGCCACATCGGGATAAATGTCCTGCAGGTAACCCACGATCTTGCACCCGGTCCGCTGCTTTAACCGGTATGCCTCGAACGGCAACAGAAACGGATCCGTCTCAAACACGACGACGTCAGGTGCCTCACAGGACCGTAGATACCGACGCGTGGCTCTGACGAACGAAATGTAATTCAACGCCTTGAGCAGCATCCTGCGTTTGGAGAACTGCGAATGAGTTATGCGATGAATCCGGACTCCGTTACGAACCGATTCCTTCTGCCACTCATCCCCTTCGTTTGTGTCCCGAACCTGATTGGGCTGTCCCGCAACAACGCTGACATCAAACGACGAAAGCAGAGACTCACAGAGTTCCGTCAGTAGCTGACCGGTAGCCTCCACATCCGGCCAATACGATCGATTCAGGAACAGGACTTTTGGGCGACTGATCATCAACGTACGACTTGAGACATTTGCGAAGCCGAGCCCTGAAACTAATCAGACGATAGAACGAGTTGCCTACGGATGCACTTCGTGCCCGTGGGTGACACAGCCTTTATGCCACACATCAGCAGTTGCAGGGAACCGGCGCCCACACAAATCTGGGCATCAATACAGTCGCAAAACACACAGATCCCGCGCCCGATGAGACGTGGGATCCTTCTTATTGAGCGACCAGAATTGACAAGAGGGAATCTCAAAGCAAGGATTTTTGGAAGCAGACCTCACTTCAGCAGAATCCCAAACAATGTTGTGAGAGATTCGTTCCGTATGAGTCATGCCGACAAAATGGGTCTCACAACTGTTGCATCCCTGCAGCAACAATGCACGTTCACCGGACCCTATCCCGACCGATTCTCCGTTGAGCTCCGCCCGACAGCAAGGCCCTCGTCTAAAGAAAAACAAAACCGCTCAATCTATCCCCAAAGACGACAACCAACCATTGACGAAGGATCTAACTGAATTCCCTGAAGCATGGACTTCTCTTACCCATCGTAAGTTTCAGTGAACTCGGAACACTGCGGCGAACCGACACCTGATGGGCCTGCCAACCAAACAAACACCTTGTTTTCCAGGCACGCAATCACACCGCCACAGCTTCATCAGGAGACCGATGAATCGTTCAGGTTCTCCGAGGCCAGACCAGCCAGCTCGCCAACATTCTCGTCGGCGTAGTATTCCCGACCATCCTTACTGCCGTACTCGCCGTACTTGTAATTGTAGTTCTTGTAGTAGTATCGGTAGTCTGAATAGCGGTAATTGCCGTATCCATAGGCGTCTCGCTCTTCAACTCCGTTAATCACAATACCAGAAATCGTGGCGCCCACATCACGAAGCTGCTCGATCGTCCTTCGCCCGAGATCTCGTGTATGACGGCTGAGTCGCATACAGACCAGGACCCCATCAACCCGAGCGGCAACACCACATGGATCTGTAACCGCCAATACCGGAGGTGTGTCGATGATGACGTATTCAAACTTCTCCCTCAGCACCTGCAGGAGCTGTTCAAACTGCGGACGAGCCAGCAGTTCCGCAGGATCCTTGGGACGCTTGCCGCATGGCAACACGAAGAAATCAGGAACTTTAGTATCTTTGATTGTATCGGTGAGTTCTACATCACCTCGCAATACATCGACAAAGCCTGTCTTATTATCCACGCCCGTCAATTTATGAACCTTTGGACGACGGAAGTCACTCTCCACAAGAACAGTTCGCTTCCCCGACTGCGCTAAAGACAGCGCCAGATTCAAAGCCAGAGTCGACTTTCCGTCACCAGCGGCAGGACTGGTCACAGAGATAACACGATGTGCTCCGCCGAACGCACTGAAACAAAGCGCCGTTCGCACAGCTCGATAGGCTTCGGCCGGTCGAGATCGGGGGAGGTGCACAGACACCGCAGTTCGGTCCAGCACACTGCCCGCAGGAACAGTCTTCAATCGCTGCTCAGTAATGAAGGGAACATGCCCCACGATAGGCACACCAAATTCTCGAATGATGTCCTCAGGCTTGCGAAAGCTGCGGTCCGCAACTTCCACCAGGTAGCCCAACACCAAACCCACCATCGCCCCAAGAAATCCGCCCATCCCAAGGAAGGACGTTCGAACCGGATAAATCAGATACCCAGGCTGCGCAGGAGACAGAATACTGGCCGTAATTCCGCCCATTCCAGCATTGACCTGAATCTCACTGATCTGCAGCGTTGTTTCGTTGAAAAGTTTAGACAGACGCTCCATTTCATTCTTGCGGTTCGTGTCCTCAATCTCCTCCTGCATCAGAGTTCGGGCCTGCGTCTCTTCATTGGCCGCCAGAATCTTCAAATCCGATTGTTGGCGTTCAATAATTCGCAATTCTTCCTGCAACGACTGCAGGTACACGGTCAAAAAATCTGTTGCTGGCTCCGCTTCAGAATTGCCCGTGGCCGCCGCCTCACCTGCAAGCTGCTTCAGATGATTTCTTGTCATCTCGATCTGCATGCGAATCGTCTTGAGCTTCGGGTGATCACTGCCAAGCTGTGCAGAAAGCAGCGCCTCCTCTTTGATCAGCGGAAACAGCGCCGAAGCAACGCCCTGCGAAGGCGACTGTGTGCTCGTGGTTCCCACCTGAGAATTCTCGGTGTATTTCCCCACCAGCAGCATCACCGCCTCACGAGAGCCACCACGACCCACAGCTTCTTCAAGCTGGGCCAACTGAGCCTTCAGCTCTGTCTTTTCCAGTTCCAGCGCAGAAACCTTCTCCTGCGCGGCGAGAGCGCGAGCCCGAAATGGATTATCACCGTTTGTGTTCAATCGAGAATGTTCGCGGAACGTACTGTAATCATCCTCAGCTTTTTTCAACATCGTCAGAAACTCATCGCGAGCCCTGCCGAGAATCTCCTTCAGCTCTTCGGAAGCATCTTTGTAGTTCCCCTGCTGAGCGAAGACATACTCTTCCGAAGCCGCCTGAACAATCCGACGAAGATCGTCTGGATCCGTCCCCGTGGCGGAGACCTGAACCACGTTAGCCGACAGATTCTTGGTAGCAATCATCCCGGCCATCCGATTGACAGCATCTTCCTCAGCCAGTCCCTGCAGGAGGGATAGCTCTGAAAGCCCATGCTTCTGAAAGGCAGCCCCCAGCGTTTTTTTGCTCTTCATCACATAATCGGAATCCGTCAGATCCTTTTCAGCCAGCATGGACGTCAGACGGGGATCAGAAGTGCGATGAATCACCTGCACCCAGGATTCCGATCGATACTGCGGCGTTTCCCGCTGAAACATCATGTAGCCAACGGCCACTCCAAGGAGTCCAAACAGAATGACGAAGGACTTTCGCCGCCGAATAAAACCCAGCAAATCAATGCTTCCGCTCTGATCCTCGCCTGGTGCAGGCTGAACAAGCTGGTTTTCGTAGGGCATGCTTGGCACAGTCACAAACTCCTCGAATTTCATGGTCCGGTGACGCTGGGCTCCTCGATGAACCACAATTCTTGCGTCTACTTAGTCATTGTGAGACGTTTTCAGTCGGTAATCCACAACAGAGTCGATATTTCAGGAACTCCAGGAGCATCCCCTGCCACCGGAAAAACCTGGGGGATTTGGGAAAGCCTGATGCCGGAAGTCATCAACTTCATGTTTTGTAAAATCAACGCCCGCCTGCTCGTCTCAGACAGAACAGAACAAATGCTCAGTAAACCCGTGAGCCCGCAGCTTCCCAGCACGGCTTCTCATTACCGAAAAGTCGTGGGAGGCAATTTCACCAACCTGTTCAAGGACGATTCAGCATCAGGATCTTCCGCAGAAAAGCTGCGAACCCGCAACCATTCATCGTATGCCTTCGCGTTCTGGCCCACCCGTTCGAGGAGTCTGGCCTTGGCCTTTCTCACGGCCAGATTGTGCGGTTCGGAGTAGAGAAATTCATCCAATGAAGTCAGCGCCTCACTGGCCTGCCCGAGCTCCACCAGATGCTCTGCCCGCAGTAGCATCACTGGTTCAGTCCGCTCTGGCGGCTGCTCAACCCACAATTGATTGGCCCGCTCCAGTAGTCTTGACACCACAAGGGGATCGGCCCGGCACTCGATGACACATTTGACACAGGTTTCATAGTCAGGGGGCATCAGCCACGCGAGAGCAGAATCTAACCCCGAGGTAGCGACCCTGTCCATAATCATCTTTGGACGGAAGACTTCCGAAATCAACAATGAGTGAATCCAGCACTCTCGCGCCTCCTCTAGCCGTTCCATACGAAACAGAATCTGACCAATTTCAAACAGCGCAGCCGCACCGTGAGGTTCCGAAAACCGCAACCAGGCAATGTGCTGCTGGCTCGAGGCCATATCTCCAAGAAATAAATCATATTCAATCTGCATCAAGCCAACAGACGGGAGTCCTGCCGAATGCTGCAACAACCTTCTGCCAACTACTGTGCAGCCGTATTTCTCCAACGGTACGGTAACCTCACGCTGTACTGCGTCCTTAACATCAGCAGCGACGGATTCATCCGCCAGACGAAAAGTCAGGCTGGCGATATCAAGTTGTCTGAACATCGCATCCAACTGCTCCGGAGATTCAGTTCTTCCATCCGTAGTCTGCAGCAAAAGATCGCGTCGACAGAGAAGATCCAGCAAAAGCACCTTAACGCGCTGGCCGAGGTAGTCGTCCGGACGAGTTGAAAGCACTTGATCAAGGTTTTCGCACAATTCCTCACCGGACTCGATCAACACGCCAACATCAGGGTTTGCAACCATCCGTTCGACAGGCGCGGTTGCGTTATAGATTCTCGCCGCCGCCAATGAGTCAGGCAGCTGAGCCATGCAGGCAACTATCACAAGAACCCACACAAAAGCTCGTGAAACCGCCGGAAACGACAGGCCAGGAGCCCTCGGCTTTTCAACAAACGGCTTTTGTGACTGGTAAGACCATCGTTCGACGATGACCATGATCGTCACAAAAGCAGAAGCCACAGACGACAGCGATGTGCCATAATCAAAGAATGCGGCGCCAGCCAATCCGACGACGCAAAGAAGGGCAATACTACCTAGCCATTCTGCAACATCCACGTCGGCGACTACTCGCCGATGTCGAGATGCCAGGGCGTTGAAAGCGAATTTGATCATCAGCAACCCGATAGCGAGGAAGCAGCTGAGACCCATAAGCCCCCCCTCAACAAGCACTTCGACATATTGATTATCCGCGCGCTGAAACCACTTGCCGGTCTCGTGACGTTGATATGGCATTGATGCACAGCGATAGGCAGAAAAACCTGACCCCAATAAAGGAAAGTCAGCACATGACTGCAATGAATCGGTCCAGTGCAAAAGACGGATTGTTGAATCCGAAACCGGGTCCTTTAATGTCCGCAGTTCTGAGAGTACGGTCGTGTCCAGATCCATAAGACTCATAAACAAAGAACTGAGAATCAGAATCAGGAGCACGCTACAGAACGAGGCCAGCCAGCGTCCGGCCAGAAGTCGGCTCATTCCCAGCGCAATGATGCCAAGAACGGCGGCCACGATACCGGCTCTGGACAGAGTGGCTGCAATCCCCGCAATCAGCAGGATGATCGCCGCAGAAGCAAGAATCTGCGATGTGTTCATCTCGGCGAGACGCCCCAGGAATCCAGACCATTGCAGCCAGATCCTGTCGGCAACGGTTCGTACGTTCCGTGATGATCTCACCTCGCTCAAGTCACGAATTCTGAAACAACGGCCCCCCAAATAGAATGCCGCCGCCAGACAAACGATGAGCCAGCTGGCCGCATTATTGGGATTCACAAAGCATCCGAAAGGTTTTGTCTTACTCACCTTCCAATAATTGCCAACCACAACATCCAGCATTCCGTATTGTTGAGACAGAGCCAGAGCCGTCATGCCACAACCGCTTAAGACGAGTCCCACCATCACGAACGCGACGTGTCTCGGCGTAGTTGCTGATTCCCTCACCGCCAACACAATCAGGACCAGCGACAGCAGCTGAACCAGCCCTTGCCGCGTCTCTGCCGGCAGAACCGTACGAGGATACGATTTCCGCAGAGCGACCTCGTCCTGAAAAACAGGAAGATCCTGAGCCAGACTGTGCTTGACAGCATGCTTCATTTGCAAAGCCGGATGTTCGAACACCGGCATCAACTGCAGAAGACTACTCAGGCACAATCCCAGCAGAGGCCATGCTGTCAGCGGCATCTTCGCTGGAAGTTCTTTTCGCAAAATGCACCCTGCCAATGCCAGCGCCGCCCCTGCCACCGCACCAATGAGCAACGCGCATTTCGCATGCGGAATGGCGCCACCCAGCAACCAGGGGACGACGCAGACTGTCAGAGTGATGATACACAGACCACAGGCACGCAAGAACTCGCCATATGAAAAAGCTGTTCGTCTTGGAGGGGCGTGAGGATCTCGAGGTGAGGGTTGTCGGAGCACGTGTTGATCCATCATCCGAAGATCGGCCCCCTAAAGTGTCATATCCCTGAGTTACCTGAAACAATTACTTTTCGGTGACTCGACTAACCAATCAGGCCGTCGCTTCTTCCGGAACAGGCGGTAACCGGAATGGCCCCCCGGAATCCCGCAGCGTTCCGTTGGCATTCATCCGCTGGCTCCGCAAATGGAGAACAATCTCTCGAAGTTGATGTTCAAAGGGCTTCATCCCGTCCATCACCCGGTTCAGCCAATCACAAACAGAATCCGGCGGTGCGACACCCACCAGTCTGACATGACCGGCTCGGATTCCTTCTATGACGAGAGGAATATCAGAACGCCAGGCATCATGTTGTTCCACCTGCATGCGTGTTCTCCAGGTGGCATGATAGGCTTCACCCATGCTGGGCATATTGACCATCAACTCGACACCCGCCAGTTCATGCCTCTCAGCGAACTGAGTCAATGTCTCCCACAAGTGTTCCCATTTGTGCTTTCCGTGTAGCCGAACCTGCTCATCATGCAGAATCGGATTTCGCTGAGCCCCCTTGCGAAAAAGCGAGCTGGCAAACCGGCGAACACGATTGGTCAGAAGATTCAGCTCGGCGTGTCCAAATGACCGCGTCGCCACAAGCAGTGACAACGCTGTAAAGACGGCCATAACCGCCAGTATCTCACTGTTAAAGGTGGCCGACGCAATCGCACCCAAGCCCGTCAGACTGCACAATGAACCCACGATCAGCAGCAGTCGACCACCCGTATGACCATGTCGCACAAGGCAATGATGCAGGTGCCCTCTGTCAGTGGTATAGATGCTACGCCCAGTCAGTCGACGACGCAGAATCGCCATGGCCACGTCAAAAATCGGGATGGCCCAAATCGCCGTCGGCATGATCAGCGCAACGGCTGCATACTGCTTCAAGGAGCACTTCAATGCCACGCTGCCAAGAATCAGACCGATCAGCATGCTTCCGGAATCACCCAGAAACATCTTCGCCGGAGGGAAGTTGTAAAACAGAAACCCCGTCAGAGCACCTGCAAGAGCCAACGATATCAATAATCCATCCGGGCGTCCGCCCAGAATATATGTCACAGCCGCCACCGACAAACTGAGAATAATGCCGGTCGTACTTGCCAGCCCGTCAACTCCATCAATCAGATTCAACGCGTTTACCGCACCCAGAATCCAAAAGACGGTGACGAAAGGAGCAACATCACCGAACTCAATCGGGTAACCAAAGAGCTCAATCCGACGAATCAATATGCCGGATGGAACCATAATCAACGCGGCCAGGAACTGACCGGCCAGCTTCTGACGGCCACGCAACCCGAACCTGTCGTCCAGGATTCCGACAAGAACAATCAGCAGCGAAGCACCGGAGAGTGACAGCAGAAAACGAACATCGCCATCACTCGAACTTAATAAATCCGGAAACACCAGCGTGGTTACGGCAATCGCCACGACAATAGATAGCAAGACCGTTGGTCCACCCGTCAGCGGAACGACTCGAACATGGAGCTTTCGATGACCATCCGGACGGTCAACGATTCCCAGCAATCGGCAAACATAACCCACGACCGGCGCCAGAATCAGCGCGGACAAAGAGGCGGAGACGAGTACTACTACTGAAGAGTTCATTGAGGGCGCGTCAATCTGTGAGCTGTCTTCCGAAACTCAAACCATCCTGCAGACGACAATCAAAAAGTTCCCGGACCGTTCACTTCGGAGGAACCCGAATCAGCAAATCCCCTGCCATTTCCTGACCACATTTGAAAAATGTGGCTGGCAGATCAGGAGCCGATCCCGATTTCCACCAGCGTCTGCCGCACGACTGACCGTTGTCAATGTTGCGAAAACGCCAGTAAAGGGCCGCCAAGGTGCCGATGACGCTCCCTTGCTGCAAAATACCAAGGCACCTTAACGGCCCCGGATTCCAACGCCCTCTTACTGAAAGAGATCATGGTGTCGGCCGACGACATGTTGCAAGCACGCAAACATTGAATCGCAAAAAACTCATTCAATGTTCATAAACGGCATCACTCGGGACAGTGGACCAATCTGCGCAAACTACCCCACAGGGCAAGTCGTTGTCATCCCGGTATCTTGGTCGCGAAACGCATCGAAATCCCACCTGGTGACCAGGATACCACCTCGCCCGGCCGCCAGGAAATCCAAACCCCTCGCCGCCTGAAGCAAGTGGACCGACCTCACAAGTGCTCAAAAGCCCGTCGGGACTGCGACGAATCAGATCATGAAGTCCGTTTGACGACCAAGTATTCGGTCGACCAGGTCCTGAGGGAAATCCACAGCGGGCGAACGTTCCGGATCGAGGTCTGTCGGGTTAATGCCGCAGTAGACGCTCCACGGGCCAAGATGTCGCCAACGACCAGCTCGTTTCGGTTCACCCGGCAGAACTGGCGTTGTACATCGATTGCACCCAATTGTGGAAAATCCCTGCTTGTGCAGAGGATTCAGAATCACTTTGTGTTCGTGAATATAGGCTTCCAGCTGCTCGTCAGTGAAATTTGCCAGAGGGTTGACTCGAAGGCAGTTTAGTCGGGAGTCGATCGCCAGAATTGGACAAACACCACGACGGCCCCCGTCCGCCCGACGGAGACTACCAATCAATGCATCGTACCGGCCTTTAACGGCATCCAGTGGCTCAGACTTCCTCATCTCACAACACTGCTTCTGTCCCTCTGGAGTCAGGTACAGAATTCCATATTTCTCTGTCTGCTCCTCCATCGTAAGCGTCGGTGTCAACGTTTCGATTTCGAGACCATAACTCTGCATCAGTCGATCGCGTGTGTCCAGTGTTTCCTGAAACAGCACGCCCGTATCGACAAACACAACCGGTAGTTTAGCCGGAATGGAATACAGCATGTGACAGATCACATTGCCCGATTCCTGCATCGAAGACATTGCCGCGACGCGCTCTCCAAATGTCTCTTTCGCCCACAGAATCAATTCCTGGGGAGAACGGTCATCAAACGCGCGATTTAAGGCAACGAGATCGGCCTGAGTAAGACGGGCCATGGTTCCAATCCGAGTTTCACCCGGCTACCCGGGATTTCCGATCCACTACAATCGCTGCTGCCCCGAAAAATACAGGGCTCCAGAAGCAACAATCGCGTTTCGATGCGAATAATAGCGGGTTTGGAAAACTGGAAAAGCGGGGTTACGGCTTCAACCCCGGAAACTCCAGATTACCGGGAAACTCAACCGTGCAATAACGTCGGCCAGAAAAACACAAAGAGCGAAGGCCATTAGCCTTCGCTCTCGTAGTTTTTACAGTAATTCAAGGCCCCCTGGCACAGCGAAAACCAAGTCCCAGCTGCAGTAGCCCGGCACCCGAATTAACGAGCAGCCGCATCCCACCACCAGCGGCCTGACTGGCCTACAGGATTGGATTCGATTGCCTTCTTCACAACCTCGGCAGAAACTTCGAAATTGTCCGGGTTCTTGACCACACTTCGCAGGTCACCTCGCACGCCACCGGCCACCTGAATCACGATTTCGCGACCGCCGTATACTCGACTGCTGGCGGCTGTCATCAGTTCGGCCGGTACTTCTACGGGTGCCGGAGAATAACTTCCCGCTGCTCCCAGAACTTCAGGCTGCCAGCCGACCTGTCGATTCAATCCCATCGTATGGACCAGAGCTGTTGCCAAGCCCAAATCAAAGACGTTTTGCAGGTCAGCGAAGACTACATCCTGAGCAGACAATTCCGGCAGATGCTCGGTGAACAATCGAGCAAACTCGGTGTTCGCATTGTCCGCCTTGCCAGTGGCCTGACGAGTTCCATCAGAGGCAACCAACTGATTTTCTGACTGGCACTGAACTTCTTTGCCATTAAATTCAAACGACTGACGGTCGGGCGAAACGTGGATGGAATCATATCCCACCGTCATCCACCATCGCAGAGCATCCATCGCGGAGCCCTTGCGTTCGGCTCGACTGACCAGATCGAAGTAGCTCTTCATTCCCTCAGCGCCTTCGCGTTCGCCAATGCCAATCAACTTCATCTGGTAGTCGGCTTCAACAATTACACTCGCGACTCGAGAGTCCTGAGGGATCCCCTGGACGATCACATTCTGGAGCCCCAGCATTTCTTCGAGTTTGTCCGTCACTTTGCGGACGTTGCCTGAGGTCAGTTCGGTCTTCGCTGCGTAGTCCCGAACGGCCTTGACCTGCTCCGGCTTCGGATCAATAGAACACATAAAAAAGCCAGAACCGCCCGGAGCAAACGTACGGCTCAAGGTGACAAGGTCGTCGAATCGAAGCGTCGGACGACCGTTCGATACACTCACGCTGCGCTGGTTGTCAGCATTCTTCCAGGCGCCGGCTGGACCACCAATCACAACGTCCTGCGTTTCCGGAAACACAAACAGGAACTGAACTTCGGTCAGACCAGCGAGGCAGGCGACATCATCTGGAATCGGCTGACCAGCCGCCATCAGACTCTTAACATGCTGCTCCAAACGAGGTAAAGAAACCAAACGCAGTTCGGAAGATTCCTGGACATCGTCGTTGGGATTCGAAGTGCGAGCCAGCTCAGCAGCGGCCAGCAAACGGGAGTTGTCATAAGTCATCGTCAAGGCACAGGCCATTGACGGCGTTCCGAAAAACACGCCCTGGAAGAACGGTGTAATCGTACCGAAGTCTCCCCCATCCTCTTCCCATGTGGCCGGAGGACTGGTCTGCTCCATAATGAGCTGAATCAATGAATCAAAGTCGAGCTGAGCACCACCACCAGCTTCCAGCTTCTCGCGGCTCGCTCGAGCACGGTCGGCTGTTTTTCGGTCGCCGACTTTCAATGCAGCGGCTTCAAGGTTTTCGGCAGCTGTGCGAAAATCGCCCTGCTCTGCCGCCAGTCGAGCCTCCATTCGCAATCGGCCCGGTTCCATCTGCGACGCAGCAGGCTTATCACTTTCGCCAGCAAAACCAATGCTGTTCGAGGCAAGCACTGCACAGCCAAAGGCGAACGTTGCGCCTCCTCGCAGGAACCGTCGGAAACAAGGACTTGAACTGGAGAAGACGGAATCAAACAGTGGCATCTGGATGACCTCAAAAGAACCGAACAAAGCACGGACAGAAATCGGACAGCTTTCCGGGAGACAGCAAAAACTGCGCACACGCCCGCGCACGGCACGAAAAACCTTTGTCTAGGATCGTCGTGCGAACACTCAGCGTCAAGAAGATTCCTCTAATTCCTCGACGTACCTGTTCTCCCGCAGCCAATGATCGTTCCAACCGAACTGTCTGTGTCAGATTCACTCGGGAAAACGGGTTCCCGGGACCCTGTTCCATTTCAATTCGCTTGTCGTGAGACGGAGTGTTGATTTCTTTGATTTCGTCGTTTCATCAGCCGCCGGGCGTTAGCCCCCGGTTGTTTTTGCTGCGTTTCTGGGGCGAAAACCGGACGCTAACGCGTTCCGGCTGTTGAAATCAACACGCCGGAGTTGCTTGAGAATTCGGAGTCATTGGCGACAGACTTCCCGAATTCTCACCAATCCGGCTACAGTGCATCAATTCACTTTTGACGAGAACGCGTAGACTTTCACCTGCAAGTCCAACGCTCTGAATGCCTGACCTTGAATCTCAAACCTTCCCGATGAATCGATCTTTGTCTCCAGGGTGAGTCGATGCCGGAACTCCCCGAAGTCGAAACAATGGTTCGTGGCGTTCGCAACGATTGTAGCGGTCGAATCATTTCTTCCGTGGAATTCGTTCGGGGGCCACGAAAACCGATTTCCGTCTCGCCGCAGCGAAATACGGTCGCGCGGCGACTTCAGGGACGTCGCATCGAGAATGTTCACCGGTTGGCCAAGAGAATTCTCCTGGAGCTGGATTCCCGGGACTCACTCGTGATCGAACCCCGGATGACAGGGCTGCTTTTGATTTCTGAACCGCCAACACCGGAACACCGTCGTGTTGTGTGGCATTTTGAACCCACTCCTAACCGTGCCTGTCAGATGGAGTTCTGGGATCGACGAGGCCTGGGAACTCTGGCGTTGCTTACGCCCGAACAGCTTGTGAAATTACGTGAGACGCTCGGGCCTGACGCTCTGGAAATCTCCGAAGAGCAATGGAAGCAACGCCTCTCCAAAACTTCGCGTGAGATTAAGGTCGCATTGCTGGATCAGTCATTAGTAGCAGGGATTGGCAACCTTTACGCCAGCGAGATCCTGTATCGTTCCGGGATCAGCCCCCTTCGCAGCTCTGCGACTTTGACCGCGAAACAGATCGCAAAGCTCAACGAGGCCACGCATCACATTCTGAATGAAGCGATTCGTTATGAAGGCTCAACGCTGAATGACGGCACCTACAGGAATGCGCTGAACAAGGACGGCAGTTACCAGAACCACCATCAAGTTTATCAGAAAGCCGGAATGCGTTGTTTACGCTGCGGTAAAGCGGAGATCCAGAGGATCGTTCAGGCACAGCGAGCCACTTTTTTCTGTTCGGGTTGCCAAAAATAGACGATCCGAAACGATTAACACCGTTTAAAGCACGTTGACCTTGTGTCAAGTCGTTACCAAACGTCTTCAATGCTGCCTGTGCTCGCATGCACGAGACGACCGGGACCTGCCCAGTCAGGCGCATTTTGCAGTATTCTCAGCCACACGTTTGAACCCCGAGCAAGACCTTCAAACGATAAGTGATTGCCCAACTCATCATCATGAGCAATTTTCTCGGCCTGCCAGTAAATCGCCGGAGGTGAATCAAATGCAGCACAGACCGCCAGAATATCAATTTGCAGTCCTGACGGCACTTGTCGACCATCAGCCGGACCACCACAAACCTCAGTTCGCGAGACAAACAGAGAAACCTCCCATGAATCCGTTTCCGTATCATGGAAGAAATGACAGCCAATCGGCGCGGTCACGTGGCGATCAACCACGCCACGAACGGCGTCGTTGACAAACCAACGCAGCCATGCAGGTGGATTGGTTGAGTTTGGAATTGCTGGTGTCATCAGGCGGGAGGATGCGAACTCAAGCTGATCGAGGATCAGAACAATAGCTGTGTCAATGGCCCAAAAGAATCGCAGAGGTGCTGATCTTGAAATCCTATTGAGAGCAAACGACGCGCCGTCATCTGACGATGATGAGTTTTCTCCACACTTCAATGCCCTTTTCGTTGCTACGTCCCGGTTTCTTTACAGAATGTTTAGTCGCGATGACAACAAAATCAGACATACGCCATGGAGTTGGAGGGACAACGACAATGAGTTTCAAGCGAATGAAGTATCCCTGGCTCTCCCTCAAACCCACTTTGCTCAAGGCTGTTCTCCATGGCCTGTTATTACTGACGTCCGTGATGAGTTACGCGACACCCGCGGAGGGACAAACCCCCTCGCCGAACGCCCGATCATTTCGAGACCGCGTGGTTGACAAAATCAGCCTCAATGACAACACACAAATCTGGGGCTTGTTGCTGGGCAGGAAACCAACACGTCTCCTGGTGAACACAACATGGATGAGGACAAACGCTGCGGAGTTTTACGAAAAAGATGTGTTGCCATGCATAAAGGAGTCGAAGACAACGCCCTATGCCTCGCTGGCGGAGAACCTGCAGAAGGAAATCGATCTCGCCAAAGCAGCGGTCCCGGAGGAGCCTCAACGCATCGGGCTTCTGAAAGAGATTCTCGCCCGACTCACCCCGGACGAAGTCGACGAACCCGGATTTATCGTTCTTGAACTACCCAAATCCCGAGTGACCAATATCGAATCTCAGTCAGAAGCTCGTCGTGAACTCTGCCGTCTGGCACTTCTGAACGATCTTCAGGACATCGAAGAGACGCATTGGAAGTCGATTGCCCAACAGCTTCAGGCGATCCCGGCCGCTAACCGAAAGCTGACAGCCCCCCTGGCAACGAACAACGACGAGGAGAATCTGGAGAAAATCCTGGCAGCTGTCGACTTGCGGACGAATTCAGCATCCCGGCTGATTCAGACGGGCTCGACAGTCCTTGACGAATCCACCAAGCCAGACCTGAGCTTGCTGCTCAATTCAATGTTGGGAGGAAATGTCCAAAGCCTGGTAGGAGAACTTCTCAACGAAGGTCTGCCACGACAACAGCAGGCTCCACCAGACGACACGCTTCCAGCA
Source organism: Planctomycetaceae bacterium (assembly GCA_046349735.1). Classification (GTDB taxonomy): domain Bacteria; phylum Planctomycetota; class Planctomycetia; order Planctomycetales; family Planctomycetaceae; genus SXXK01. The sequence goes on along the minus strand of JAXMBU010000026.1, from coordinate 59,237 downwards.
GCGGCCGGTCGAATCGCCGATTCAAATAAACATTCAACCGTCGTTCTGTCTGGCTTCGAGTTTGATGTTACCTCGGGCTCAGCCACGGTCACTCGTCGTTTGTTTCGGAAGGGCAATAACGGCCAATGGAGGCTTCTGCTCTCCAGTGGCGAAACGTCCACCGCAGCCGACGTCAAGCCGGGGCAGGTTGAAGCCATTGAGAATGATCCGCAGGTCAAAGAAATTGCAGGCCTCGTGGAAGGACTCGGCCTGGGAGGAGGACAGTTCTCCAATGCCCTGCAAATGGGGGCCGTTGTCCAGAATGCACTCGGCGAAGCTAATCAGAAGTTTGAAGAATCGATTCAGGACATCATCACTGTCGGAAACCTCGCCAGGGCTCAGGAATCACCCGTCATCGTGCTTCCAGATTCCAGAGCTCGCTGAAGTGCCCCTCGACTCAACAGTCCGCCGAATCCCTTGATTTCAATCTCACCCGTGTCTAACCCAACGCGGCAACAAAGAATTGCTGCATTTGCTGTTCAAGGTCCTCCATCGAAGCGCACCGGAACCGAACTTGACGGCACAATTCATTCGCAGGCTGCCGACGCGCTCTCGCATCGCTCTGGGTTGTTTCGATGATCAGGCGGGCAAACATGGTTGAATTCAGAGGCAACGATTGGGCTGACAGCAAAATGTCGACGCCTCGAAGACCATCGCCCTCCGCCCGCAGCGTCTGAACAACGAACAGCAGTTCATCATCGGAGTGTGTATCGGACGACATTTCAACCCTGAGCGGTCTTGCCATTGCATCGCTTTTGAGTTCATCCATGGTTTGGCCCAGAATGGGATGTCTCATCGAGCCAGCCACTTCAACGGCCGGATCGAGCACAAAACGCCGATACCACATGGCGGGATGAGGCACGACGAGCGATTCACTTTCAATGACTTCATCCCCGAACAGACACAGATCCAGATCCAGAGTCCGCGGCCCCCAGTGAATTGTGCGTTCGCGTCCGAAGCCATCTTCGACCTCGTGCAGTGTCTTCAGAAGCGACATCGGGGCGAGAGTACATTTCAGCACTGCCGCCGCGTTCACGTACTCCTCGCCGGCGGCAGAACCCACAGGACGTGTCACGAACGGTCGACTCAACTGTTCGACTACAAGTCCAGGCCGTTCCAGTCGCTGCATCGCTTCCCGGAAAACAGCTTCGGACGCATTGATGTTGCCCCCCAGTGCAATCAGGCATCGTGTCATGCGGTGTCCCTCATCAGGCTCCGAGTTTCTCAAAATGTACGGTCTGAAACTGCCGGTTCCGTTCGAGTTGCAAACATGAATCAGTCGGCGAACATACTGCTGCTGCTGCGGACCATATCGTTTGAATTTGTGACTGAGTACTCTGCCCCCGTTTTGAGATTACGATGCCCGGCTACTCCCAACGCCTGAACGACCGAATCCTGTCCTGCCGTACGCCAGCCCTGGTCGGAATTGACCCCAGATGGGATTGGCTGCCAGCCGACGTCCGCTCCGCCGCAGAATCCCGATCCTCAAATATCGTGGAACGGACCGCTTTGGGATTCGAAGCCTTCTCCAAGCAACTGATTGATATCGTTAGTCCTTTGGTCCCCGCCGTAAAGCCTCAGGTTGCTTTCTTTGAACAACTGGGTGTCGCCGGGTTTCAGGCCCTGCACTCCGTCATTCGCTATGCTCGAAAATCCGAGCTAATCGTGATCGCGGATGCGAAACGCGGAGACATCGGAACCACGGCGGAAGCTTACGCCGATGCATGGCTGGCTGGTGAAGATCCGGACGCCGCTCCATGGTCGGCCGATGCCTTGACGATCAACCCCTATCTCGGCACGGACTCGCTGGAGCCTTTCGTCAAGCTGGCCGCAAAACGAGGAGCCGGGTTGTATGTTCTGGTGCGGACCAGCAATCCTGGAGCTGCCGAGTTTCAGGATCGAGTGTCCGAGGGACAACCGTTGTACTGCACTGTTGCAGCCACCGTGCAAAAGCTCAGCGAATCCACTCGATCTCCCGAACAAACATTTGGATGCGTGGGTGCCGTCGTCGGAGCGACATGGCCAACACAACTGCAGGAACTGCGTCAACAAATGCCAGCAGTGCCGCTTCTGATCCCCGGCTACGGAGCTCAGGGCGGAACGTCGGCGGACACCGCCGGAGCATTCAACTCCGACGGTCTGGGAGCCGTGGTGAACAGTTCACGCGGAATCAACTTCGCGTGGCAGCGCAAGCCCTACGCGGAGCAATTTGGCGAAGCTCGTTGGCAGGATGCGGTCGAAGCAGCCACGCGAGATATGATCCGGGATTTGGCGGAAAATACTCCCGCCGGGAAGCTGTAACTGACTTCACTCCCTGCAGCGACATTCTTGTAGGATGGGCATTATTCTTGCCTGTCAATTCCGTGTCGGACAAGAAATGTCCAACCCACAAATTGCACGACACGAACCGTTATCCGCGCGTCGTTCGTTCATCGTCCGGATACTCTGGCCGCAGCACACGAATCTCGTCTGACGAATACGACGATGGCCGCAGAGACAATCTCAGCCCATCGACTTCAATCTCCTGAATGCGGTACATCCCCTGCCCTTCACGCGATCGTGATGAACCCGGCAGAGAACCACCAAACAACGGAAATCGACCGGAGCCGCGCTGGTCGTTGACTGCAACTTCATCGCGCGTCTCACGAGTCAACACGATCTGAATCGGCGGCGTGGAAGGATATCGCAACGTCATCTTCAGCGTCGTGCCCAGTTCTCCTGAAGATTTTGATTCGAGCGAAGGAGTAAAGCTCACCTCCAGCCCCTCTTCAATCGCTCGATGTCCGGCATATTGAAACGTGTGCGAACCATCGGAGATGAGGGCTTCCGCATCATTCAATTTCCACCCTCGAGCCGCCGCAACAGAGATGGCATTCATTCGGCCGGAGGATCGCGGAACAGCCGTCAGAGTAGACGCCAGATAAGTCTCCGCCCCGCGCGGCAGATCATCAGGTCCCAACAGTCGAGCACAGAGCAGCAGCCCCGGAATCGGAATGCGTCGAACAACTCTTTCATCTTCCAGCAGATGCTTCAGCTTTCGCTTGTCGGCCGAATGAAAATACAACGAAACCAATGCCACAGTGCTTTGGTCAGTTTCCAGTTCATCATCCATATTGCACAAAATCAGATCTTCCGCGTCGCGATACTCGCCATGTCGCCCCAAAACCCAGGCGCAGACGAGGTTGGCCTCCCAGTTGCGAGTGGAATAGTCAAAGGCTCGAGCCGCCGTCCGAGCAGCCTCGGGATTTCGCTCACTTTCCTGAATCAGTGCCATGTTGGCCATGCTGCTGGCCAGCATATCATCCTGACGAAAATGTCCTTCGCCGATTTCCGTCAGAAGTTCAAACGTACGCACCGCATCTTCATTGCGGCCAAGTTGTTGCTGCGTTCTTGCGACGTAGTACCAGTACGGCGGATAACACTCCATAAATCGCTCAGACCGCGCCAGCATACGCAATCGACGCTCCGGATCCTGCTCTTCCAGTGTTTCCGTCAGTTGATCCAGATCCTGATCGCGGAGCAACCACTTATCCGGAATCTCATTCTTGCGGCTAAGCTTCCAGAAGCTGTCCAGGAAGGTCGACGATCGCGTCATCAAAGTGGTGAACTGCGTTTTCTCAACCTGCCACAGATCGGAGTCACGTTTGATTTGAGTCGACCGATAATCCCACCAGCTATTGGCTCCCGACTGGATCACGGAACCAACCTGCCCCGTCGCCGCCTGTGCTCCGATCACGAAGAAGTCCGTTCCCAATTTGCGCTGGACACCTCGGTGGAATTGTTCACCGATGACGACTCGTTCGCGATCACTGATTTCCACCTGACCGATTTCATCAAGGATGGAACGATAAAGGCTGATCACTTCCGGATCATCAATCTGGTTGAGGTCCAGGTTGTTCAGAATGCGCTGCTGCTCTTCCAGCAGAACCTGCTTTGAAGGCGCGCGGCGAATCCGATGCAGGGCGGCCCGACAATAGTTCAGAGTCACCGCTGTATTTCGGCGACTGGTTTCCGAAGCTGAGGTCAACGGGAGTTCCGGCTCCTGTGACATCAGGCCAGCAGGAAGCAGCGCGAGAAGCGACAGACAACCCAACAACGCATGGCAACAGAATGTTCGTCTCATGGTATCAGTCACTGATCAGGAGACGTCCGCTGAGATCGAGCTAACGACGGTCTTCGTCGGTGGGTCAAAACATCTGACCCTCTAGTCGCTCACGATCTTCTTCAGACATCCCAAACCAACTGACGTCAGCTCTTCCATGAACCGCGCAGCAGAAGTCATTACATGATTTCGTCCGGAAGTCAGAAGACAACACCCAATCCCAACCAAGCTCAACTTAGAGATACGAAGACACCGTTTGTGCACACAAGGAAATCACGGCAATCTGCGCAAACCGCCGAGCATTGCCATCGTTCGGCAATTTCTGCCGATTGTTCCTGTTTGCCGCGGAGCCAGTGAGCGGAATGGCGCTAGCCACCGGTGATTTGTCCCATAAACACAGGAAAACACCGGCGGCTAGCGCCGTGCCGCTCACAAAAACGCGTGATGTCGCCCTGAGACTTCCCCAGCATTCCTCTGGCGGGAATTCCGCAAAACAATTACACGGAGCCTTTCTGATCAGGGTTTTTCCAGATTCGCGACAACCGGAGGTCACCAATGCGTGACACATTCCTTTCCTTTTCGCTTCCGCTGATTGGCGCTGAAGAAATTGACGAAGTTGTCGAAGCACTAAAGTCAGGCTGGCTAACGTCCGGTCCACGAACCCGACAATTCGAAAAGGACTTCTGTCAGGCCTTCGGATCACCGGCCGCTCTGACGCTGAACTCCTGCACCGCCGGACTGCATATTGCTCTGAAGGTGCTCAACATCGGCCCGGGCGACGAAGTGATCACAACGCCTATGACATTTGCCGCATCAGTGAACGTGATTGAACATGTCGGAGCCACTCCGGTCCTTGTGGACGTGGAACCCGATACACTGAACCTGCAGCCGGATGCCGTTGAGCAGGCCATCACTCCAAACACCAAAGCTGTCATCGCCGTTCACTATGCGGGCCATCCTGTTGAACTTCATGCGCTGCGATCAATCTGCGATGAGTACGGCCTGCACCTGATTGAAGACGCCGCTCACGCCATCGGGGCCGCGTTTGATGGCCAACCTATCGGCTCTGGTTCGAACCTGACCGCGTTCAGCTTTTATGCCACGAAGAACTTAACCACCGGCGAAGGTGGAATGCTGACCGGATCCGCCGAGCTTCTTGAGCGAGCTCGCATCTTCAGCCTGCATGGCATGAATCGCGAAGCCTGGAGTCGCTACTCGGCTGGCGGCAAATGGGCGTACGACATCGTGGAGCCAGGCTTCAAATATAACATGACGGATCTGCAGGCGGCCCTGGGACTGCAACAGCTTCGGCGCTTTGATCGCATGCAGGCTCGTCGCAAAGAAATCGTTCAGACATATAACGCCGCATTCCGAAACCACGCCGCATTTCTCACCCCAACAACGCGCGACCACGTTACGAACGCTTGGCATCTGTATGTGCTACGGCTGAGATCTTCCGAGCTGACCATCAACCGCAACCAGTTTATCGACGAATTGACGGCTCGAAACATCGGCACGTCGGTGCACTTTATTCCGATCCACATGCATTCGTACTATCGCGTCAAGTACAACTACCATCCCGACGATTTCCCGGTGGCGCACGCGGCTTTTCAGAATATGCTCAGCCTGCCGCTGTCACCTTCGATGTCGGATCAGGACGTCGCCGATGTGATCGACGCCGTCCTGGACATCCGAAACAAATTCGCCCGCCGCAGGGCCGCAGCTTAGGTCTGCATCACGGCTCTCTGCTCAACGCAGTGCCTACCACTTCCAGCCTGTGGTACCCTTCAGATTCTGAATACAGTCGGCCGGCCATTCACCGCGATGCAGCTTCAGAATAATTTCTGCACCCAGCGCCCAGGTCGCGTCGTGTGACTCGTTGTCGAGCCCGGCCACGTGTCCGGCCAGCAACACATTAGACATGCCAATCAACGGACTGGTTAACGGCAGTGGTTCTGTTTCAAACACATCCAAACCGGCCGCGCGGACTCGTCCCGTCTGCAGCGCCTTAATGAGTGCCGGCTCATCAATCAGCGGACCGCGAGCGGTATTGATGATCACGACCGATGGCTTCATCAGAGCAATCGACTTCTCGTTAATCATGTGCTTCGTCTCCGGAGTCGCCGGAGAATGCAGCGAAATGAAATCCGACTGCCGGAACAGATCTTCCAGCGACACCATGGTGATCCCATGCTTCTTCACAAAGTCAGCCGGCGCGTAAGGATCATAACTGAGGACTTTCATTCCCAGCCCGATCGCTCGAGTTGCGGTGGCCTGACCAATGCGGCCGAGACCAACGAGACCAACGGTGCACTCCGAGATTCGCGGATAAGGAATTCGCTTCCATTCACCGCGTCGCACTTCCTGATCCAATGCCGGAAATCCTCGTCCCAGTGCCATCAGCATGGCAATCGCATGCTCAGCCACGGAATGATGGTTACAACCGGGTGTCGTCGCGACCACAATGCCGGCTTCGTCACAGGCCTTGAGATTAATGGCATCGAAACCGACGCCGGCTCTCGCGAGAACTCGCACATGAGGAATTGCGGCGATCACATTGGGAGGATACGGTTCAGAACCAGCGATGACAGCGTCGTAACCCTTGAGCGTGTCGATCAGGACTTCATTGTTCCAAAGATCACGCGATCGGTCCGGAACGTGACATTCGTGGCCAGCATCTGCCAACATCTGAAAGTGGGGGCCGCTCTCTCCATTCAACGCCGTGCACAAAACGCGTACCATATGGGTTCCCTGGTCAGTTCTTGTTTATTCTTCGTTTAACGGCAAGCCGAAGGCGACTGCGAACAGCGCGTTTCGGAACAAATCGGACATTTCAATGCGGAACGTAACAGTCAGTTTAAATGCCGACAATCAGATTACCGTTCAGGTCGGTTCCGAATCCCGCGCGGGGGAAAGCTATTATCTTGGCCTGCAGCCGAACAGCGAAAACCACGAATTTCGTCCGGCCACTGGGACAATGCAGCTTGTGACCGAATGGATTCGCCTGCTGACGGCCCTTGGCGACGGGCAGACATTGTTCCTGCCTTTCGATTTCTCGGACGAATACACACGCTGGCTGCATGTGCATCGCGAAGGACGAAACGTCACCATTGTGTTCGGCTGGGCGACCGTCGAGGGCTGGGCGATCTCGCCTCAGGATCTCTCTCAATACGCAGAGGCCCTGCCCGGCTTTATGCCCGACGAACCTCTGATCACGCAAACGCTTTACCTGCCGCGAGTTCTCAGCGACCTGCGTTCCAGCCGGGAGTTGCTGGCTTTTCAGGCGGCGCGAGAACAGTTTCACACGGGATCTGACGACCGGCTGCTCACATAATTGAACGCCTGACCGAAACACAACAACAATGTTTTTCAACCGCTGATCCCTGATCAGCCGCTTACGCTTGAGTCGTCAGGAAATTCAATGAACCTCGGCGGCACATGGTCGGTTAGCCAGACCTGATTGGCTGTGACGTAAAACACAAAGCCCTCGTTTGCCATCTCCTGAGCTTTGACCTTCAACAGCACTGGAGTGCCTCGTCGAGCGCCGACGGCGGAGGCGGTACTACTGTCACAATGCAGATGCACGTGATGACGCTTCATTTTCTGAAGTCCACTTTCACGAATCGCGGACAATGCCGTTTCGGGCGTACCGTGGATCAGAATGGCTGGCGGATCAGCCGGTTCGTAGCCGAGCTCCACTTCAACCGAATGCCCCTGGGTCGCGCGGATGCGCTGACCAGCTTCATCAATCGTAAAACGTTGCTTGTCGTTTGTTCCGACAACGTGCTCCAGCAGGTCACGCGAAATCTTCTGACCACTTTTTCGCAAAGCTTCCAGCAGCACTTCGACTTCAACCCATCCGGCGGCGTCGAGTTGAATTCCGATCTTGTCGGGCTGATGTCGCAGAACCAGACTCAAAAACTTGCTGATTCGACGGACTGATTTTTCATCAATTGTCATCCTGGTTTTCCTCAATTCCCGATCGCAATCACACGTGTGAGCGGCCGATTAAGCCAGAACTTCCTCACTGTGAACCAACTCCACCCCAACGCATTTCATCTCTGTCATCGCCCGAGCGATATCGCCGGACTGCAACTCCACACCGCGGCAGCCGTCTTCGATCAGTAACGTGCGGAAGCCCTGAGCCATGGCATCCAGAGCTGTGAAGCGAACACAGTAGTCCGTCGCCAGCCCCATAATCGCCACCTGCTGAATCTTCCGCTCACGCAGATACTCGCTGAGTCCTGTGGATCGGCGATGTCCGTTGTCAAAAAAGCCGCTGTAACTGTCGATGCCCCGGTCAGTTCCCTTTCGAACCACGTGGTGGACGCCATCGCGATTTAATGATCCGACAAACTCCGCTCCGTTTGTCCCCTGAACACAATGATCCGGCCACGCAACCTGAGGAAGTCCGTCTAAATCGAATACGGTCCCAACAGGCAATCCGGGGTGCTGACTGGCGAAACTCAGATGATCGGCCGGATGCCAGTCCTGCGTCGCAATCACCAGTCTGAAGGCCGAAATCAGCCGATGGGCAACGCCGACGACTTCGATTCCTCCCGGCACGGCCAACGCACCACCGTCAACAAAATCGTTTTGCAGATCGACCACGATCAGTGCGGTTTGGTGATTCTGAGGATGATTGATCATTGTTTGATTCTCAAGAGTGTCAGATCTCAAAATGAAATCCCTGCTTCACCATGCGGCCGTATTCCTTCTTGTCGAAGCGATATAACCGAGCCGCTCGATGAGCCACGTCCTTCTCGACCTCGTCCAGTTCTTCGAGGATACCCATTCCCTGAATCTTCTTGCGAAAGTTACGCTTATCCAGCACTCGGCCCAGCACAATCTCGTACAGCTTCTGCAATTGAGTTAACGTGAACTTCGGAGGGAGCAGTTCAAATCCAATGGGCTGATACCGAACCTTTCCCTGCAAACGCTGATGAGCCGTCTCAAGGATCTGATCGTGATCAAACGCCAGCGGGGGCAGATCATCCATCGCGAACCACACCGCATCGCGAGCATCCGTCGCAGCCTGAACCCGGTGATCGGACAACCTTACCAGAGCATAGTAGGCCACCGTAATGACTCGCTCACGCGGATCCCGATCAATGGCACCAAAGGAATAAAGCTGTTCGAGAAAGACTCGCTCAAGGCTTGTCTCCTCCTGAAGTTCTCGTCGTGCCGCTTCGTCCAGAGTTTCATCAAGTCGTACGAATCCTCCCGGCAGCGCCCACTTGTCTTCAAATGGTGGCAGGTCGCGACGAATCAGCAGGACTTTCAAATCTTCATCATCGAGGCCAAAAACAACACAGTCGACAGTGACCGCCGCTCGTGCAAATTGATACGAGAAACTCACAATCGCTCTCCGTCAGACGCTCGTCGCGCTTCCAAAACCATTCGCGACTTCAGCTCGAACAACTGCTGCTCAAGCCCCACAGGAAACTTCTGAGGATTGTCGAATCGCAAAACACTGGGCGGAAATCTTTTGAGTTGCTGAAGCGTTCGTTCCCTCACATCGTGGATCGATGGCAACTGTGACACTTGTTTTCCGCCTTTGAACAACGGCTGAAGCAGATCTTCAAAAGATGTCTCTGGTGACATTGTCCGTCGTTGGGATGGATCGTGCGGATCCACCAGTTGAACCGGACTCTTGAGCGGCAGCATCTCGTTGTAAATCATGTCGGTCGTCGTCAGCCCGTCGGCCCCAAAGTACCGTCGGACCTGCTGAATCCCAGGTGTTGACGTCTTCACCAGCTGTTCTGAAATCTTGAGCGTCGGACACCACTGGCCGTTGTCAGAAGCAATCGCCCCCAGTTTGTAAACGCCACCCAAAGCAGGCTGATCATAGGCCGTAACGAGCTTAGTGCCGACGCCCCAGACATTGATCTTCGCACCCTGCAGCTTCAGACTTTGAATGAGCCTCTCGTCCAGATCATTGCTGGCCACAATCTTCGCATCGCCGAACCCAGCCTGATCAAGCATTTGCCTTGCCGCAACACTCAGTGCCGCCAGATCTCCGGAATCCAGACGTATTCCCGCCAGCCTGTGCCCGCGATTCTTCAGATACTCTCCGATCTCAATTGCATGACGAACACCCTCCAGTGTGTCATAAGTGTCCACAAGAAACACACAGTTGTTCGGCATGGACTCCGCGTATGCTCGAAAGGCATCCCGTTCAGATTCGAACGACATCACCCAGCTATGGGCATGAGTTCCTCGGACTGGAATCCCGAATTGCTTGCCCGCCAGAACGTTGGACGTGGCCGAGCAGCCGCCCACATACGCTGCTCGGCTTGCCGCCATGGCGCCATCCATTCCCTGAGCACGGCGAAGTCCGAATTCGAGCACATCGTCGCCCTGAGCAGCAAGGACAACTCGTGATGCTTTCGTTGCGATCAATGACTGAAAGTTGACAATATTGAGCAGGATCGATTCCAGAAGCTGGCATTGCAGGATTGGTCCGCGAACTCGCAGCAGCGGCTCGTTCGGAAACACAATGGTGCCTTCCGGGATCGCATCAATGTCGAGACTCAACGTCAGTTCCCGCAGATACGTCAGGAATCCGCCATCAAAAATCGGTCTGCCATCTCCGCCGGAGACCGTCGCCAGATACTCAAGATCATCCGACGAGAATTGACAACACCGCAAAAACTCCACGACCGTCTCGAGACCCGCCGCGACAACATATCCTCCCTGAAACGGATTGTTCCGGAAGAACAGGTGGAAGACAGCCGACTGCTCTGCTCGACCGGTTTTCCAATAACCATAGGCCATGGTCAGTTGGTAAAGATCCGTCAACAACGCCTTCGAATCGCAATCTGTGCTCATAAATCGCCTCACCCTTCCTGAATACTTAGTGTAATAATGACACTAATAAGCAAAAGGACAAGTCGATTCCGGATCCGTTCGGCCTTTATTCAGGGGATTTTCCGAAACGCACGGACAGGTTCTGTCTTAGGCACCTGCCTGAATCGGAAGATGTGCGGCTACTGTGGTCGCGGCAGCTCAAACTGCTCCGTCGTACGGCAATAAGAAGCACCGCCCAGACGGCCAATCAAATCCAGCAACACCGGATCCGCGTAGCCCGTGGAATCGAGTACGTCGTCATCAAGATGCATATGCACAATTTCGCCCAGGACGATATTGGCTCCGCCAGGACCATCGTCGAGTGCCAGATGCTGCAGGAGCCGACACTCCATCCGTATCGGTGACGAACTCACTCCCGGAGCCTTTACAACCACCGACTTGGAGCTTTGCAGACCTGTCAGCTCAAACTCGGACTCTTCCGCCGGCAACTCGGCTGAGCTCAGATTCATCGCTTCAGCCAATCGATACGGGACCACGTTAATGACGAATTCCTGAGTCGCGAGGATATTCTTCAGCGTATCCTTTGGACCGCCGTCACGACGATTCGCCGGGCAGAACAGTACGCTGGGCGGCCTCGATCCCACACCTGTGAAGAAACTAAAGGGCGCCAGATTCGTCACGCCGGCCGCCGAAGCCGTAGAAACCCACGCAATCGGCCTGGGTGCAATAACCCGGATCAAGTGCTGGTAGATGGATGACGCGCGGGCCGACGATACGTTGATCTCCATAACCAGTCCGCCTTGCCTCGAGTGGATTCGTAAACACAGCCGCGGAGATCCACGACCCCATCACGCAACTTTGTCCAGGGGAATCAAACGCGGGATCGAGATTCGCAATCCGACAACGTCACCACATTGCCTCTGAAGCGTCCCGAAATCAAATCGCAGGAATCTGATCAGCTCCTCGGGGACCCCCATCTGCAAATACTCTTTCGAGTACACCGCCATCTGCCGATCGTAACTCTTCTGGCTTCCCGTATGAATGTAGCAGGAGCCACCAAACCGACGGATGTCACCGTTAAATTCAGGGCTTATATGGTAAAGCTCGTGAAAAACGGTGATCAACTTTTCGTCAAACGAAAGATTCAGGAAGCGAGGCAGCAGAAAAGTCAGTATGTATAGCGCTTCGGTGCCCTTGTGGTAGACTCGCTGAACTGTCCATAGTCGTCCCTTGCGCCGCTCAACCGGAGAACCACCTTCGAACCGGAGCGGCGTCAAACGTGCCTGTACGCCCCACTCAACTGGTGAACGAGCTTGCGCGAATGTCACGGGAACCTGAGACATCTTTACGTGGGAGAATTCTGGATGCCGATCGCAGATATCCTCACACAACGACGTCATAGCCCGACAAAAATCGAAATACCGCGCCACTAGTCCGATCCTTCGGATGTCAAGGCATGCAATCATTGCACGGGACAGATACACGCCAGCGAGCAAACGGCCGCGTCGCCAGCAGCCCATGTAACCCGCTGCGAACCACCTACGAGGCAGGTTACGACCGAACCATTGACAGGGCAATATCAACAATCAACCAATAAAAAACCCTCGCCGCACAGCGAGGGTTCATTGTCAACCAAATTGCACTGGAGATCAGCCGGCAGCGGCTTCGACAACCGGAGCTTTGCGTTTACGGGACTTCACTCGATCGTTTGTCCCAACGAATTCGATCAAAGCCTGCTCCCCGGCGTCGCCAAGACGCACCCGCGCCAATCGCACCACGCGAGTGTACCCACCAGTACGGTCCTGAAACCGAGCTGCAAGGTCTTCAAACAGGATCTCAACGGCAGAGTCATCACGAAGGTCAGCGAAAGCACGTCGCCGCATTGTCAATGCAGGCGCGGTCGCTTTCACAAAGTTCTTGCCCTTCTCCGAGTCACGCCAAGCTTTCCAGGCATCTGTTCCCCGCTCAGCATCAGTCTGATACTGGGCAGCATCCAAAGTGATCTTACGCGCTTTTCGAGCCAGTGTGATCAGCTTCTCGATCATCGGCCGCAGCTCTTTGGCCTTTGGAACCGTCGTTACAATTCGACCGGCCACCTTAGGCTGACCCAGTTCGCCTTCCTGAATCCGCACCGTCTTAATCAGACTCACAGCCATATTACGAAACATCGCCTTGCGATGTGACGCATTACGACCAAGCTTACGACCAGAAACAAGGTGTCTCATATCAGACACTCACCCAAAAATAGCACTGTGAACCAAAACGCTGTCCGAGACGCCCCGAACCAACAAATACACGATCTATTTCAACTGCTGATTCGGCAACCGCATACCCAAACGCAGGTCAATACCACCCAACCGCTCTCGCACCTCCTCGAGAGTCGTCTCGCCGAAATTTCGCACTTGCAGAAGCTCATCCTCTGTACGAACGACAAGATCCCGAACAGTATTAATTCCGACCGATTCGAGGCAATTTGTCGCCCGAACTGACAGGTTCAGTTCAGCAAGGCTCTTGTTGAGCTTTTCTTCCAGCTCCATGTCAACCGGGGAGTAGCCAGTCGCTTCCATCATGCCCCGCAGGCCACCTTCGGGACCAGCTTCAGGACCCGGCTCGCGGAACGTAATGAAACAGTTGAGATGCTTGCGAAGAATCTTGGCAGCCTCAACCAAAGCCATGTCAGGCGTAATTGTACCGTTCGTCCAAATCTCCAGGTTCAACTTATCGTAGTTGGTTCGCTGACCAACTCGGGTTTCCTCAATCAGGTGACGAACACGCGACACCGGAGAGAACGCAGCATCCAGCGGGATAATCCCAACTTCAGGCTCATGCTGATATTGTTCTGAAGCCGGAACGTAACCGCGACCATTCTCAACCGTCATCTCAACGTGAAACGGAACATCATCCGTCATCGTCGCAATGACCAAATCCTTGTTGATGACTTCAACCTGATCGTCACAAATGACGTCAGCGCCAGTAACCACCCCGCGAGTATGCTTCTCTATCCGAAGCGTCTTGCTAGAGGCGCTATGGTTCTTCACAACAAGCGACTTCAAATTCAAACAGATGTCGGTCACGTCTTCCACGACACCCGGGATCGTTGTAAACTCGTGCTGAACACCCTGAATCTTTGCACGCGTAACCGCAGAACCCTCGAGGCTTGACAGCAAAATTCTACGCAGGCTCGTACCAACCGTCGACCCGAAGCCACGCTCAAATGGCTCAGCAACGAACTTTCCGTAGTAGCCGGTACGGGTCTCGCGATCAACCGCAACCCGACTCGGCAATTCCAGACCACGCCAACGAATTCTCATAGCCGCCCCCAAAACTCAATAACATCAAAAACCAACACAATGCCAACTAAACTCGCCGACGCTTTGGCGGACGGCAACCATTGTGAGGCAGCGGAGTAATATCTTCAATCGACCGAATAGCCATCCCTGACGCCTGAAGGCCAGTGATCGCACTTTCCCGACCTGCACCGGGCCCCTTGACGCGCACTTCAACTTCCCGCACGCCAACCTTCGAAGCCTTCTCAGCGACAATCTCTGCCGCGCGTTGCGCCGCGAACGGAGTACTCTTTCGTGAGCCCTTGAAACCCACGGTACCGGCAGTCGCCCAGCAAAGCACGTCGCCCGCAGCGTCTGTCATCGTCACAATCGTGTTGTTGAACGTCGCCTTGATATAGACAACGCCCTTGTTGACGTTACGACGGACTTTCTTCTTCTTAACTTTCGCCACGCTACTCTCTCAATCACAAATGAGCCAATACTGAACCAACCTGGACTAGTGCTTAAGATCCTTAACGCCCTTCTTACCCGCAACGGTCTTCTTCCGCCCCTTGCGAGTTCTGGCATTTGTCTTTGTCCGCTGACCGCGAACAGGCAGACCTTTACGGTGACGCACACCACGATAACACTGAATCTCGCGAAGACGTCCAATATCCTGCTGAATCTTACGACGAAGAGGACCCTCCACCGTGTAGTTCTTATCAAGGTGAGTCGTAATCCGACTCACCTCATCTTCGCTCAGTTCACCTGCACGCACATGCGGGTCAACACCCAACTCGTAGCAAATCTGAATGGCGAGAAACGGGCCAATACCATACAGATAGCTCAACGATATGTACGTTGGCTTATTGTTCGGGATGTCGACACCAAGAACGCGGGGCATTTCAAATCTCCACAACCACTCTCAAATGCTATCAATCAGCCCTGACGCTGTTTGTGCCGAGGATTCGACGAACAAATAACGAAAATCTTGCCCTGGCGTCGAACCAGTTTGCAAGAATCACAAATTCGCTTAACGCTGGACCGAACCTTCATCACATCACCACTCTAGAAGCCGCCGACTGGCTACTTGTCTGAATCAAGCAAACCGGGATAATTTCGCATAACCAAGTGCGAATCAATCTTCTGCACCAGATCAAGTGCGACAGATACAATAATCAACAGGCCCGTACCTCCGAAGAAACTCGCGGTAACAAAGTCCTGAGTAACAGTGTTGGAAACAATCGTCGGAATAACAGCGATAACCGCAAGGAACGCAGCCCCCACGTACGTGATCCGCAGCATAACCTGCTCAAGATGACTGGCTGTCCGTGATCCGGGACGATAACCCGGTATGAAGCTTCCGTTATCCTTAAGATTCTCCGCCATCTCTTTCGGATTGAAAGTGATCGCCGTCCAAAAATAACAAAAGAAGTAGATCAGGACGATGTAAGCCAAACTATAGACAAATCCCTGACCCGGTGCAAATGCTGCTCCTATGGCACCAAACACGCCGCCAACGCCTGAGTCAGGACCGAACATGGATCCGATCTGAGTAAACACAAAATATGGAATCATCAGCAAACTGCTCGAGAAGATGATCGGCATCACGCCCGACTGGTTCACTCGAAGTGGCAACCATTGCCGATTTCCGCCCATCACTCGACGACCACGCACATGCTTGGCGCTTTGAATCGGAATCCTCCGCTGCCCTTGGGTAATGAACACCACAACGGCAATCACACATACAAACAAAGCCGCCATCACCAACAAGCGCTCGATACCGTACTGACTTCCGATCTGCAGCCCGCTGGACTGAATGCCCGCAATCCACTTGCTGGCGATCTCCGGCATCCGCGCCAAAATACCCGCCATGATCAACAGGCTGATCCCATTTCCGATACCATACGCATCGATCTGCTCGCCGATCCACATGAGGAACACTGTGCCAGCAGTCATCAAAATCGTACCGAAGATCAACCAGCCGATCGTGTCATATTCCTGCAATATCGCGGCCTGACCGGGTGCACCACCTCGCATCGACCACAAAAGACCAAAACTCTGCAGAACACAAACAAACACGGTCGCGTACCGAGTATACTCGTTGAGTCTACGCCGGCCCGATTCGCCTTCCTTCTGCAGCGCTTCTAGGGGAGGATAAACCGTCCCCAACAACTGAAAAACGATCGATGCCGTAATATACGGCATAATCCCCAGACCAAATACGGAGCCACTCTGCAATGAAGACGCCGAAAAGACAGAGACAACCTGCAGCAAGCCTGCTACACCGGTGGTTCCACTTTGCGCATTCTCCATGACGCTCTTAATCGCGTCGTGATCCATGAAGGGCAACGTGATGTGAAACCCCAGCCGGTAAACGGCCAGCAGAACCACAGTCAGCACAATCTTGCGTCGCAATTCAGGGATGCGAAAGACCGTCAGCAGCTTTGCAAACATTCCGCTCCCCTTTCCTGTCTAAGTCCCTGGACCTGATATTAGAAACTGCCTACGGCAATAACGCTGTAGGAGCCGCCTGCCGCAGAAATCTTCGACTCCGCAGAGGCTGAAAAACGATGAGCAGAAATCTTCAGACTCTTCGTCAGTTCACCGTCGCCGAGGACCTTCAGCTCCTCGAACGAGCTTCTGACAAGACCTTTCTGAACAAGCAGCTCCGGCGTTACCTCTGCGCCTGCGTCGAACGCATCATTCAGCTCCCCAACATTGATCACAGCAACATCCGCCGCGAAGAAGTTGTTGCTGAACCCACGCTTTGCTACCCTGCGGAACAGAGGCATCTGACCGCCCTGAAACCCAACACGACGTGAAGAGCCTGAGCGGCTAAAGAAGCCCTTATGTCCACGGCCCGCGGTCTTACCATGACCGGAACCAGTACCGCGACCGATACGCTTGCGAGCCTTCCGAGGTTCATTACCACTTTGCACATCATTCAAAATCACAGCGACACCCCTCGCAGTCGTTCAATCTGCTCTCGCGTACGGAGCTTCTTCAGAGCTTCCATCGTAGCCTTTACGAGGTTCAACGGATTCGTGGAACCATAGGCCTTTGTCAAAATATCAGTGATCCCAACCGCTTCCACCACCGAGCGAACACAGTCGCCCGCAATGATGCCGGTACCTGGTTTAGCAGGCAGCAGAAGCACGCGCGACGACCGGAATTCTCCAATCACCTGATGCGGAATCGTGGTCCCAACGACCGCCACGCTCATCTGGCTGCGGTTCGACTGCTTCGTCGCCTTGTCAACCGCGAGCGGTACTTCAATCGCCTTGCCGTATCCGTAGCCAACTCTACCGTGCCCGTCACCAGTCACAACTAGAGCTGCAAAACTAAAGCGACGACCGCCCTTAACGACGCACGCGCATCGGCGAATCTGAACAACTCGTTCACCGGAATCACTTTTTACTTCTGCGGACGACACGCGACACCTCGCCAATCAACTCAGACAAATCCAACCAATACTCTTTAGAAGTCCAACCCTGCTTCACGAGCTGCATCAGCAAGCGCCGCTACTCGACCATGGTAGGCAAATCGGCCTCGATCGAACACGACCTGTGTAATCCCAACCTTCACCGCACGCTCAGCAACAAGCTGACCGACCTTCCTCGCCGATTCCTGATCCCCACCAACACCACCGGGACCAGCAATCTCCGCTTCCACAGTACTAGCCGAGACCAATGTCTTCCCGGCAGCATCGTCGATAACCTGAGCGTACATGTGGCGATTGCTTCGGAAAACGCTCAAACGCAGTCGCCCGTGGCAATCCCGGACCACTCGATTCCGGACTCGATACTGACGACGCTTCTGCTGCAACGCAAGACGGGAACGAACACTCATCGCTACACTCAACTCTTAGAAGGCAAGACAATTACTTAGAACCAAAGGCCTTACCAGCCTTACGTCGAACGAACTCGTCCTGGTACCGAATTCCCTTGCCCTTGTATGGTTCAGGTGGACGGACTGAACGAATCTCCGCCGCAAACTGACCGCACGCCTGCTTGTTCGAACTCTTAATAATCACGTGCGTGGCATCAGGCACCTCGCACTTGACGCCGGCAGGAACCTCAAGAACGATCTTATTCGCGAACCCGACTTGCAACGTTAACTTTGCACCAGAGAGACTGGCGTTATAACCAACACCCTGAATCTCAAGCTTCTTTTCAAAGGGCTTTACAACCCCGGAAACCATGTTCTGAATCAAACTTCGTGTCAGCCCATGCAGGGCACGGCTGCTTCGTTTATCGTCCGGACGATTAATCGAAACAAAGCCCCCATCCACAACGACCTGCATCAATGGGTGCACGGTCAACGCCAACTCACCGGCGGGCCCTTTTGCGGACACATTGCTTCCATTGACGTCAACCTTGACCCCGGCAGGAATAGCGACCGGCTTTTTCCCAATTCTCGACATGACGAATTCATCCAAAAGCGATTACAACCAGCCACTCTACCAAACCTGACAAACCAGTTCCCCGCCTACACCAAGCTTACGAGCCTCTCGATTGCTCAAAACACCCTTCGACGTCGAGAGCACCGCGATACCAGTCCCCTGGCGAATGTCCTTCATCTCAGACACCGCACAGTAAACCCGACAGCCAGGCTTCGACACGCGTTCAATGTGCTGAATCACATGCTCACCGGCCGGACCATACTTCAGGTTGACGCGCAACGTCTTACCACACTCAGCGTCGACGATTTCGTAGTCCCAAACGAAGCCTTCGCGCTGAAGAGCCTCGACGATACTAACCTTAATCTTTGAAGCAGGAACATCCACAAACGGACGCTCTACCTGAACACCATTCCGGATTCGCGTCAGCAAGTCTGCAATTGGATCAGTCATCATATCAACACCAACTCTCGTTCTACCAACTGGCCTTCTTGACACCCGGGATCAGACCATCCAACGCCAGATTTCTGAAGCAAATTCGACACACCTTGAACTTACGATATACAGCACGAGGCCGGCCGCACAGCATGCAACGATGCTCCTGCCGACTGCTGAACTTCGGAGTTCGATTTGCCTTTTCAATTTTTGCTTTGCTTGCCATTGCCCGATCTCAAAACCCAATTCTGCACAGAAAAACTACTCTTCAGTCTTGAAAGGCATTCCGAATGCTTTCAACAAAGCTCGTCCCTCATCGTCCGTCACAGCTGTTGTAACGAAGGTGATGTTCATCCCCTGCGTAGCTGTCACGGTCTCAGGGTCAATCTCTGGAAACACCAACTGTTCAGTCAAACCGCAGTTGTAGTTCCCGTTTCCGTCGAAACCCTTAGCACTAACGCCCCGAAAGTCTCTTACTCGTGGCAGCGCCAAAGTGATCAACCGATCAAGGAAATCGTACATTCTCTTGCTGCGCAAGGTCACTCTGCAACCGATCGGTTGACCTTCTCGCAACCGGAAACCAGAAACAGATTTCCTTGCTCGCGTAATCTGAGCTTTTTGACCCGCGAGCTGAGTCAGCTGGTCAACAGCCTGATCCAGACGTTTGCGGTCATTAACAGCCTCACCGACGCCCATGCTGACCACGATTTTCTGCAATCGAGGGACCGCATGGATGTTAGACTTACCGAGCGACGCCTTCAGCTCAGGGATAATTCGGCTACGATATTCTTCGTGCAACCGGGTCATGTCTGCTAACTCTTAAAATAACAGCCGAAAAACTAAACCACTTCACTCGCAAGGCTCACGATCTTCATATAGCGACGATCACGCAACTCACGAGCCACCGCACCGAAGATTCGCGTGCCCTTCGGATTACCATCGTTGTCGACGATAACAATCGCGTTGCGGTCGAACTTCACATAAGACCCGTCAGCACGCCGAGCGGCCTTTCTCGTTCGCACCACCACGCCCTTAACCACCGAGCCGGACTTGATCGCGCTACCAGCCAGTGCCTTTTGAACACTCACCACGACAATGTCGCCCAATCCCGCATACCGGCGTCGAGTGCCCCCCAACACCTTAATGCAACGGGCGGTCTTCGCACCCGAGTTGTCAGCAACGTCGAGCAGAGTCTGCATCTGTATCATGATTCAACCTCACAATTTCGGCCAAAGCCAAACCCACTACTCGGCAGCCACTGGGATCACAGACGTATTGACGACACGCACGAGTTCCCAACGCTTTAGCTTCGACTTCGGCGGACACTCGACGATCTCCACTGTGTCCCCCTTCTTGGCAATGCATTGCTCGTCATGGACGTGACAAACAGTCCGGCCACGAATGATCTTCCCGTACTTCGGATGCTTCATACGACGATCAATCTCGACCCGCAGTGTATTCGGACGAGGATCGCGAGCAACAACACCAACCAGTATCTTTCTCATCGCACAGCACCCATCAAATCTTAGAAAGTTCTCGCTCGCGCTGAACCGTGAACATACGTGCGATGTCTCGTCGCAGCTTCTTCACGTTGCTTGGAACATCATTTCGCTCAGTCGCAGCCTGCACTCGCAAACGAAAAAGCGACTGTTGAGCTTCCCGCAGTTCGTGCTGCAGCTGCTCATCGGACATCTCGCGAATTGCGGAAGGCTTAGCCATATCGACCTCAACAAACTCAACTTAAATCTCTGGGCGCCGACCAACCAGTCGAACCCGTACAGGCAGCTTGTGTGCAACACGATTAAAACAGCTACGAGCCGTATCATGCGACACGCCTCCCAGCTCGAACAGGACAGTGCCAGGTTTCACGACAGCAACCCAGCGATCCGGTTCCCCTTTACCTTTACCCATTCGGGTTTCAAGCGGCCGAGAAGTCACTGACTTCTGCGGGAATATTCGGATAAAGACTCGACCTTCGCCACGAACATACTGTGTCGCCGCGATACGGCACGCCTCAATCGTCTGCCCAGTGATGTGACCAGGATCCAATGACTGCAGTGCCCATTCGCCAAAGACAACAGTGTTGCCGCGAGTCGCCTTACCTCTTATACGCCCTCTTTGGCTTTTTCGATGCTTGACCCGCTTTGGCATTAGCGCCATCTGCAGTCTCCTCGTTCGAATAATCGCCCAAATCAATCCACACTTTCACACCGATGATACCCATCGCCGTTTTCGATTCAGCAAAGCCATAATCGATATGACGACGAAGAGTGGACAAGGGAATCGAACCACGACTCGCCTTTTCCTGTCGAGACATCTCAGCACCGCCAAGACGACCCGACATCTGTATCTTCACTCCCTCAACACCAGCACTCATCACTTCGTCGAGAGTTTTCTTAATAGCACGGCGGAAGCTGCCACGCTTCTGTAACTGCTGGGCAATCTTCATCGCCACCAGTCGAGAATTCCGATTTGGATTGGTGATCTCCACGATCTTGACGTCCATTCGACGCCCGGTGAGATCCTCCAGTTCGGCCTTCAGCTTGTCGACTTCCTGGCCTTTACGCCCGATAATTACCCCAGGCCGAGCAGTGTGCATATGCACGACAACTTGATCTCGAGTTCGTTCAATCTCCACGCGGGCAATCTCGGCAAACTCATATTTTGTCGCCACGAACTTGCGGATCTTCTGGTCCTCAAGCAATAGATCCCCGAATTCCTTCTTTGACGCGTACCAACGACTTCGCCAAGTCTCCATGACCCCGACGCGAAACCCTGTTGGCCTGACTTTTTGACCCATAACCGTGATCCTGACCTGACTGCAAAAAGATTAGCCCAACTCCGGTGCATCAATGGCCACGTGAATGTGGGCTGTGCGCCGTCGAATCAAATTCGCCATCCCGCGTGCTCTGGCATGGACCCGCTTGAACATCGGACCACCGTCTACACGCGCCTCGGAAATCTTCAGTCGATCCGGGCTACGAACGCCACGATCTTCTGCGTTTGCAATGGCACTCTTAAGAACTCGTTCAATAAAACGAGCACCTCGATTAGGCTCATACGCCAAAGCATTCAGACCCTGCTCGGCCGACATCCCGCGGATCATATCCGCGAAAGGTCGAATCTTCGTAGGGGAAATGCGAGCGAAGCGGTGAACAGCACGTATCGACGCCATGACTACTTCTTACCTTTTGAACCGTGCCCGCGGAACGTCCGCGTTGATGAGAATTCACCCAGCTTGTGACCGACCATGTCCTCAGTCACATAAACACTGATGTGAGCCCGACCATTGTGAACCAAAAATGTGTGCCCAACAAACTCAGGCGAAATCGTACAACGGCGCGCCCAAGTCTTAACAGGTTCCTTACGCCCTGCTTCGTTCAGCTTCTCAACCTTTTCAAGCACTCGTGGGTCAACATAAGGACCCTTCTTCAGCGAGCGACCCATTCAAACACCCTTCCAAGATCCGAAGCCTACTTGACCTGACCGTAACGAACTGACCGACGCCGGCGGATGATTGCCTTTGAAGAAGCTTTCTTCTTGCTTCTGGTGCGGCCACCCTTCGCCAGCTTGCCGGTTGGACTGCAGGGATGTCGACCCCCGGAATTTCGCCCTTCACCACCACCCATCGGGTGAGCAATCGGGTTCATCGCAGTACCACGAACTCGCGGTCGGATACCCTTCCAGCGATTACGACCAGCCTTACCAATATTAATGCTACTGTGCTCTGAATTGCCCAAAACGCCGATGGTCGCTCGACAGCTGCTCGGCAGACGTCGAACTTCACCGCTTGGCAACGTCACCTGAGCCCAGCGACCTTCGCGGGCGTTGAGAGTAGCCCCGACGCCAGCACTTCGACACAACTGGCCACCGCGGCCGGGCTGCATCTCGATATTGTGAATCACAGTTCCCGGAGGAATCACAGCCAGAGGCATGCAATTCCCAATGTTCGGCTCGAGGTTAGCGCCGCTCTCAACTTTGTTCCCAGCCTTCAGGCCTTCCGGAGCCAAAATATAACGCTTCTCGCCGTCCGCGTACTGCACCAACGCAATGCGACTTGAACGATTTGGGTCATACTCGATATGGGTCACAGTGCCAACAACCCCGTCCTTATCCCGACGGAAGTCAATCTGGCGATAGAGCCGCTTGTGGCCACCACCGCGATGCAGAGCTGTAATCTTGCCCTGATTGTTGCGGCCGCCCTTTTTCTTATAGCGACTAGTCAGCTCCTTCTCTGGGCGCTTCTTCTTGTCAGTGATTTCCGCGAAATCGCTAACAGAGGCTCCACGACGACCCGGAGTGACTGGTTTGTAAAATCGAATCCCCATGATTACCGCTCACATCCACACGACAAGAATCTTCAGCGACGACGCCTAATCCTAGAAGAACGCAATACGGTCTTCGTCGTGAAGTTTCACGACAGCCTTCTTCCAGGAACGAGTCAAACCCACAACCATCTTGTGACGGCGAGGCTTACCAAGCCGAGTCTGCGTCCTGACTGCAACAACTCGCACATCCCAAAGCTGCTGAACAGCGGCCTTGATGTCCGATTTCGTCGCCAGAGGATGCACCTCGAACGAATAGGCATTCTGCTTCTCTGACAAGTGAGTGCCCTTTTCCGTTACCAACGGACGGCGGATCACCTGATGAGGCTCGAGAACTACACCAGTCGCAAAGAAAGAAGCCATTACTACACCGACCCCAATATCTGAAATCAGGCCTGACGGCCCAGAATCCGATTCATCTCACCAACAGTGATTACCAAGTGCCGCTGTCGCAGCAAGCTGTAAGCATTCAAGTCGCTGCCCGGCAGAACCTGAACACCTTCGATGTTTCGCGCTGAACGCCAAACATTCTGATTCACACCCTCAGTAGCCAGCAACACACTCTTGCCCTGCAGCCCAACGGCCTTCAGAAAGCCTGCAACAACCTTTGTCTTTGGAGCGGAGCAATCCCAGCCCTTCAGAACGACAGCCTGCGAATCCTGAAACTTGCTCAGCAGCGCCATTCTGGTCGCCTTCTGAACAGCCTTCTTTGGCAATCGATAATAATAGTCTCGAGGCTTCTTACCGAACGCATGACCGCCACCGCGACGAACAGGAGTACGAATACCACCCGCTCGAGCACGACCGGTACCTTTTTGCTTGAACAGCTTGCGAGTACTACCCGCAACCATCCCGCGCGACTTAGTCTGCACCTCACCAACACGACGATTGGCTCGATACATAATTACAGCATCATGCAGCAACTGCTTGCAGATCACATCGGAGATCTCCGACGGCTCAAACGCAAACGTGCCGCAGTCCGCACCCAACATATCTTTTACAGGAACCGAAATCATGGCACCACCAACAAGCATCAAGCACGATTCTTCACGGAACGACGGACAACAACGTAACCGCCATTTGGCCCAGGGACAGCCCCGCGAACCAAAAGGACGTTCGAATCGCTATCAACCCGAACCAGACGCAGATTCTTGACGGTCACACGCTCATTACCGTACTGACCAGCCATCTTAGTTCCCGGAAACACGCGACTCGGGTCAGCACTCTGACCAATCGAACCAGGAGACCGGTGAACTCGCTTCACACCATGACTAGCACCAAGACCACCGAAGTTATGGCGAACCATAACACCCGTGAAACCATGACCGCGAGTCGTACCAATCACATCCAGAAACTTCACACCCTCAAGCGAAGCAGGCCCCAAAACCTGGCCAACCTGCAGCCCATGTGAAGAATCTACACAACGAAATTCTCTAATAAATCGCTTAGGCTCACACTCCGCCTTAGCAACAACCCCAGCACCAGACGCTGATCGAGACTGCTGCCGGCGACCACCCAACGCAGCCACATGACCACGCTGAGCACGAGAAGCCTTCCCACGAGGCCGGTCATCAAAACCAACCTGAACGGCATCATAGCCGTCCTTTTCCTTCGAGCGAACCTGCAACACAACGCACGGGCCCGCCTCAATTACAGTCACAGGCACAATGACGCCATCAGCATCATAGACCTGAGTCATACCGATTTTTCGACCAAGCAACCCGACAGACATAGCTCCGCACCCGCGCGCAGAAAATAGAAAAAGGCGAACAGAGACTGCCCGCAGAGATTAGACGACACCAAACGCGTCAGACCAAACCTAGGCAGTTGCCGTCGCTTTGATCTTGATATCAACCCCAGCCGGCAACGAGAGCTTATTCAGAGCATCTACCGTCTTGCCAGTAGGCTGAATGATGTCGATCAGCCGCTTGTGAGTCCGAATCTCGAACTGCTCACGCGACTTTTTGTTAATGTGAGGACTTCGAAGCACCGTATACCGCTCAATTCTTGTCGGCAACGGAACCGGACCGTGAACAATCGCCCCGGTACGCTTCGCAGTGTCTACGATCTCCGCTGCGGATTGATCCAGCACGGAGTGGTCATAAGCTTCCATCCGAATCCGGATACATTCTTCGCCAGCACCAGCCACCGTAAACCACCTTCAGCAAACAGGTTACGCAAAACGAAACCACCAACCCGAAAAACGGGGAATCGGGGATTCTAGAGTTGATCACAGTTTCTGTCAATCAACGACGCATGAGAAATCCATATCTTCGACAGAAGAGCCGTCAAACTTCAGCTACATCATCTGCTCAACCACGTTCGGAGGTGCAATTTCATAGCGACAAGGCTCCATTGAGTACGATGCTCGACCTTGAGAAAGACTACGAATTTGATTTGAGTACCCGAACATTTCTACCAGAGGCACTTCGCACTGAAGCACACAAAGGTCCCCCCGTCTGTCGGAATTGATGATGACCGCTCTGCGGGAATTCAGGTCCGACTGAACATTTCCGAAGAAATCTTCCGGGGTCACCACCTCGACTGACATGATCGGCTCCAGAATCGCCATCTTTCCTTCCCTGAGCACCTTATTAAATGCCTCACTCGCAGCCGTCTGGATCGCAACCTCGTTGGTTTCTCCTTCTCGATAATTAACAGCGGTAATCATCAGGCTCAACCCCATCAACGGGTTCCCATAGATCCCGCCGCCGTCGGCCTGATTCTTGACCGCTTCCAACAACACCTGCAGCAACTGCTTTGGCAACGCCTCTGGCGGGAGGCGATGCCCGATCGCCACGTTGACTGCTGACTCGGGGACCTCCCTTGCCAAAAGCGTGATTCCAAAGCCGATTGTTCCCGATGGCATCTGCCGAGAGAAGTCCACGTTGACAGTGACTTCCCCTACCAGCTTCTCGCGGTAGCTGACTCGCGGCTTGTGGAATTTTACCTTGAGCTTGAAATCTCGCTCCATGCGATGGCGAATCACTTCCAGATGCAGCTCACCCATCCCACTAATGATCGTCTGACCAGTTTCTGCGTTCGATTTCACGCGAAATGTTGGGTCCTGGCGCTCCAACCGCTTCAAGGTATCGTCGAGTTTCTTCCGATCGTTGCTCGACTCTGGTTCGATGGCCATCGAGATCACCGTTTCCGGAAATACGATCGACTCAAGAGCCACTGGCGAACTGGCATCGCAGAGTGTATCCCCAGTCGAAGAGTCTTTTGGCCCAATGATCCCGCAGATATCACCCGCCTCGACACTCTCCACCTTCTCCCGAGAATCTGACTGGATGTGCCACAACTGAGTGACCATTTCCTTTTTTCCAAGTCGGGGATTCAATAACTTGGAATTCCCGGTCAGCACGCCGGAGTAGACTCGGGCAAAGTAGAGATCACCGTGCGGCTCGGCCTGCACCTTGAAGATCAGGGCACATACCGGATCCTTGACGCTCGCTTTGCGCACGGTGGATTGGCCTTCCTGCTTACCAGACGGGATCACGCCTTCCACCGGCGGGCGATCCAAAGGGCTCGGCAGGAAGTTATTGACGCCGTCGAGAACTGGCTGAACTCCGATGTAATCCAGTGAAGCTCCGCAGAACACGGGCTGAATCGCTCCGCTCAGTGTCGCTTTTCGAATCGCAGAAATCGCCATCTCTGCAGAAACTTCCTGTCCCTCCATACAGACCATCATGATGTCATCATCAATACTGGAGAGCACGTCAAACAGCTCCGTTCTCCACAACTCGGCGTCATCGCGGTACTGCTCAGGAATAGCCTCCTCGCGAAAAACCTGGCCTTTTGATTCGGAATCCCAGTAAATCGCCTTCATTCCCAGGAGATCAATGACCCCACAGAATCCGTCAACATTGGTGGACTGCCCCGATCCAATGGGAATTTGCAAAGGTACTGGCCGTGCGTTCAGTCGCTCGCGGATCTGTTCGAGCACTCGATGAAAACCAGCCCCAATCCGGTCCATCTTATTAATCAGACAGATTCGAGGAACCTTGTACTTGTTGGCCTGTCGCCAAACGGTCTCACTTTGAGCCTCAACGCCCTCTACAGCGCTGAAAATCACCACTGCACCGTCCAGAACTCGAAGACTGCGTTCCACTTCGGCCGTGAAATCCACGTGACCCGGAGTGTCGATGATGTTGATCGTGCACCCCTTCCACTGACAGGTCACCGCAGCAGAATAAATCGTGATTCCGCGCTGAGCTTCCTCCGGGTCGAAGTCCGTTGTCGTGGTGCCATCATCCACATTTCCCATCCGATGGGACGCTCCGGTGTAGTAAAGGATGCGTTCTGTGGTTGTGGTCTTGCCGGCATCGATGTGTGCAATGATGCCAATATTGCGAATTGTCTCTATCGAACGAGCCATGATCGGGTCACCGTAAAAAGCCGGGCAACCACAAAAGGAGAGCCCGAAACACTGAAAACAAAGGAGTTTCGAGGCGACACAGCAAACGACGATTCGTTCACCCGGCTTCATCCGAAACACTCAAGTTCTGTCCCTTAGCCGAACAGAGCCGGGGATTATGACTTCGGCGGTCACAGAAACAACTCTGAGCAAGAGCGGATAAACTTATGGTTGCCCCGGGGAGATTTGAAGTCCCGCACTTTGACAGGCACTTCGCCGAAAACTGAACTTCCGCTATTCTTCAGTAGGCCGCTCGAAGGATCTCCAACAGATCCGCCTCAGTCGGCTGACGCGGATTGACCATCATGAGTCGCTTGATCGCAAAAGCCTTCGCGGCAAACCGCGGCAACTGCTCTTCTCGACCTCCGATATCACGAATTCGCTCAGGAATCCCGACGGCTCGCTTTAACTTCTCCACTGCGGATATCGCCAGCTCCGCAGCAACAGCGTCACTCTGTCCAACGGTGTCTTCACCCAACAAGGTCGCAATCTGAGCGAACGTTGAAACGCGTTCCGGAAGATTGAAGCGCATCACAAACGGAAGCAACAAGCCATTTCCAGCGCCGTGTGACACATGCAATTCGCCGCCCATCGGATACTCTAACGCATGCACAACCGCGACGGCGCAATTCGAGAAAGCCATGCCGGCCAATGTCGCCGCAAGACTCATCCCTTCCCGAGCCTCACGATTGCCGGGTTCACGCACTGCCGTTTCGAGATGCCGTCCAATCAGGGAAATCGCCTTTTCAGCAAGGCATTCGCCCAAGGGCGTCCGTCCTTCATAGGCCGCAGTTTCGTTTTCTTTCAACGGCATTTGCTGAAAGTCAACGGCTGTGCAGGCTTCGATCGCATGAGTCAATGCGTCAATCCCACTGTCGGCGGTCACTTTTGACGGGCAGGATAATGTGAGTTCCGGATCAACGAGAGCAATGGCTGGACGTAAGTAATTGCTTAGCGTACTGACCTTGATGGCGTTTTGTGTATCGGTCAGAACGGCCGCATGAGATACCTCACTGCCTGTCCCCGATGTCGTCGGGATACAAATGAGCGGGGTCACCGGACCGGGAACTCGATCCCAGCCGAAGTAGTCGCTCGGAGTTCCCTCGTGAGAGTAAGCGGCTGCGGTAACTTTGGCCAGATCCATATTGCTGCCACCTCCAAGCCCCACGATCGCGTCGGGCTTGTAGCGGTGAGCATCGTCAAGGGTTCGCATCGCACTGTCGACCGATGGCTCTGGTTCGCCACCATCAAACACATGAACATCGAATCCAGCGTTGACGAGAGGGATGCGGACCTTGTCGACAATTCCGTTCGCCGCGAGCACTCGATCTGTCACGATCAGAATTCGCCGATAACCATGTCGCTGGATAAGTCCCGGAAGTTGCCCGGCAGCTCCCCACCCAAACACAAGTTGGTTCGACGTATGAAACTGCCAAACACTTCGCATCAGAACTCTTTCACCGTCAAAATGAATGGGAGGGCTTAAGTGCCCTCATCCGGCATGGCCAAAAGTCGTGAAGAGACTAAAACTCCACTAATCGATTGCGTCAAAACTGCAGCCACCTGCGAACGCTTCCAGCGTCGCGCTGAGAGATCATAACCACATCCTTTTCCCACAACAGGCTCAGGCATGTTTCGTATTCTCGCGATTGTCTTCACATTCACGATCGCCGCTGAACACTGTCTGGCCGGGGAGTTCTCACAATTCCGCGGCAGCAACGGGACCGGCATAGTGGCTGATCAACCAATCCCGCAAACGTGGTCGGCCGAACAGAATCTTGGCTGGAAAGCGACCAATCCTGGAGCCGGCTGGTCTCAACCCATCATCTGGGGCGATCGCATCTATGTGACTGGTGCTGTCGCAGAGAAAGATCTGAAACCTTCAAACTTTGCTGATGGAGTCAAATCGCCTCAGAGCATGGGCGTTTCGTTATTCGCGAAAGCCCCTGATTTCCAGATCGACTGGAAGCTGTTCTGTCTGAGCACCAAAGATGGCAGCACTCTCTGGGAACAGACCATCGTCTCCGGCAAGCCAAAGTTTCCGATTCACCCCTCGAACTCATGGGCGACGGAGTCTCCAGTGGCTGACGAAAACGGAGTCTATGTTTCGTTCGGCGCTCCCGGGGTTGTTGCAGCAGTCGATCACGCTGGAAAACGTCGCTGGACGAAGGACATCGGAACCTTCAAGACGTCCAATGGCTTTGGAACCGGCAGCTCCCTGGCGATCCATGAAGGCAAAGTCTTCGCCCAGAATTTTAATGAAGACAACGCCACAACCTTCTGCTTCGATACTCAAACCGGAGACGAAAGATGGAAGGTGACTCGTGCGGACAAAGGAACTTCGTGGAGCACTCCCCTGCTCTGGTCAAACTCTCAACGCACAGAACTGATCGTCTCAGGAGGCGAACAGATCGACAGTCTGAATCCGGAAACGGGCGAATTATTCTGGACCGTAAAGAACGTCAAGGCCTCGACAGCCAACACGCCCTGTGCAGATGAAAACCGTCTGTACTTTGGAGGCAGCGATCCCTTCTCGAAGGGCCCGTTGTTCGCCATTCAACCGGGCGGCAGCGGAGAACTCTCACCTGAAAAGAAGAATGCTCAGTTCACAACCTGCCAATGGCTGCAGGAACGACAAGGCCCCGGAATGGCTTCGTCAGTGTCCTCCGGAGAATTCGTTTACACTTTGGAAAGCAATATCCTGAAGTGCTTTAACGCGGAAACGGGCGAACGACTTTATCAACAGCGTCTGCCCGGACTTGACCTCGTTGCCGCGAGCCCGCTGCTGATCGGAAACAAGCTTCTGATTCTCGACGAGAAAGGTGCTGCATGCATAGTTCCTGACGGCCCGACGTTTGAAGTCATCGGCTCCGGACAACTGTCTGATACATTCTGGGCGACACCGGCCGTAGCCGATGGCGCGATCTACTTTCGCGGTCTCGAGTCGATTTACTGCATCAAAGCTAAAGAGTAGTCCAGCGATCTTTGAGGTGGGCCCGCATAGCCTGATACGGCTCACTCAAAATGCCTCAGCATTTGGATTTAGCTTGTGGTTGCTTCTGCTCCTTCTTTTTTGCGTCTGTAGCCCCCACATAATCCAGACTCCAAAGATCGGGATGAGCGTCACGAAACCTGTGACCTGCCCCAGTGCGGCGGCTTTCTGTTCTGCTCTGCTTGAGTTGATATCGACCATCGCGAACATCAGGGCAAGACCCACAACGATTGCGAGCAGGACAATAACAATCGTGAGAATCACGGCCTTCTTTGTCGTCATGACAGATTACCTTTCGAACCGTGGGCCATCTACTTCTTTAGGTGCTTCTCAAAAAACTCGAAGCGAGCATTCTCGATCTTTTCTTTGGCTTCCGGGCTTGAAGTCCGGAAGCCATGATCACCGTCTTCAATCGTCATCAAGGTTGCCTCAACGTCGGCCGCCTTCATGCGCTCAACGATCCATTCAGCCTGTTCATGCGCGACGTAGGCATCTTTCGTCCCGTGGACAAACAGAGTCGGCACGGCCTCGGGCGTGACCCAATAGAGTGGGCTGGATTCGATGTGGCGATGGCGCTCCTCCTGCAGATTGCCACCAAGAAAGAGCGGAAGGACATCCTTTGCATCCACACTGGCGTCGTATGATTTCGTGAAGTCGCTTGGTCCATAAAAATTCACCACGCACTTCACGCTGCTTGAATACTCTGCGTTTCCTCCATCGCCTTCGAACTTCTTAACGCCACTCGTCACTCCCAGAAACTGAGCCAAATGGCCGCCAGCTGAACCACCAGTCGTTCCAATTCGATCCGGATCGATCTGGTACTTCGCCGCGTTGGCTCGCATCCAACGCACAGCCGCTTTGACGTCATATACAGCTGCGGGAAACTGATACTTCGGAGCCAGTCGATAAGACACCGTCACAGCGACATAGCCTCTTTCCGCCAACTGAAGACAAAGCCCATTAAAACTCTCCCGCGAGCCCGCGCGAAATCCGCCACCGTGAATACAAATTACTGCAGGAAACGGTCCTGTTCCTCCTTTGGGACGAGCCATGTTGAGCTGAAGATGCTGATCGCCAGGATTTGAGTACTCAATGTTCTTCTCGAACACAACGCCTGCTGGTACGGTCTCTTGGCCAGAGGCTGGAGAGAGAATCGAAATAACACCAATCATCATCGGAGTCATCCACCTGGCCGTTCGCAACGATCGCATCTTCGAATCCTCTGGCAAATTCTGTAGACTGTTCGGTATGAACCAATCTCAATGGTAATCCGACATTCCAACCAACGGTAGGATGCGCTGGACCTTCGATGCTGGGAAGTGACATGAAGACGGCTCAAATCCTTGGCACTGTGTTTTGCCTGATCTTCGCTGCAGACACGATCAAGGCACAGCGAACATCTGATCGGCAGTCAGCCGCACAGTCAATTCCCGGCTGCCTCCTCGAAGATCGTTTTTTTGAAGACGAGGTCTGGGCCAAGGTGGGAGAACGCACATGCCTGCGTTGCCACAATGAAAAAGGGGAAGCCGCTGAAAGTGCGTTTCGATTGCTCAAACCTGATTTGACAGCCTCAGATTCAACGTGGCTGGCTGAAAACAAAACGGCCTTTGAAACAATGGCCAGGTTGGCTGAAAGCGATGACTCACGACTCCTGTTGAAGGCCACGGGGCAACTCGACCACGGCGGTGGAGAAGTGCTGAAGGCCGATTCCACCGGACTCAAAATACTCCAGCGATTTGTTCGGCGACTCAATCAGCAGGATACCCTACCACCTGAAGATGGCGTGTCGAAAGAGTCCGCCACTGCGGCATTGTTCAACGACCTGACGATGCTTCCCCCTGATCGAAGACTACGACGCACTACGCTTTCTTTGGCGGGAAGACTGCCAACCACTAGTGAACTCGATGAGGTCCGGCAGATTGGCGATAAGGCCGTTGCGGCGATTCTCGAACGAGTGTTTAAGGAAGATGCTTTTTACGAGCGACTCAAAGAAGGCTTCAATGACATCTTTCTGACCATCGGCATTGAAGATAACGCGGAGACACTGCTGTCGTATCATCACTTTGAGAAAACTCGGCTTTGGTATCAGCATTGGGACTTCAGCAACCTGCCGGAAGCTGAACGAGAACGCGCGGGATGGAAGCTGGCAGATGTTTATCGCGACGCACTTCTGCAGGAACCGTTACGGATGATCGAATACATCGTTCGCAACGATCGACCTTTTACCGAAATTGCCACGGCCGACTACATCATGGTCTCGCCACATTCGGCTCGCGGCTATGGCATCTTCGAAAACATCAAGGACCAGTTTAAGAATCCCGAAGACCCATTTGAATACATACCCGCAAAGCTCCCAGCGCTGACGGGGCGTGACGGGAAGACTCAGGAATCGGCAACCGGGCTCTATCCGCACGCCGGATTCCTCAGCATGTTTCATTACCTGCGACGATATCCGTCCACGGAGACCAATCGCAATCGTCTGCGTGCTCGCATGTACTACCAACATTTTTTGGGCATCGACATCATGCAGCTCGCACCGCGTTCGACGGATGCATCAGCCGTGGCAGCCAAGTACGAGATCCCCACGATGCAGGCTTCCGACTGTGTCGTATGCCATCGCACCATCGATCCCGTGTCGAGCATTTTTCAGGACTTCGATTTCGAAGGCCACGTGATTCCTCGCAAAGATGGCTGGTACAAAGATATGTTCCAGGCGGGCTTTGAAGGCGAAGACATGCCGCCGTCCGAACGCTGGCGAGCACCGCAGTGGCTGGCGGAACGCACGGTGAAAGATCCGCGTTTTGCGATCGCGATGGTCGAACACGTTTATTACATCCTGTTCGGCCGAAAAGTGCTTCAACCACCCGACGATATCGATGATCCACACTTCCCCGCTCGACGTCGAGCGTACCTGGCTCAACGTAAGCAGATGGAATCAACCGCTCGCGAGTTTGCTGACAGCGGCTTTAATCTGAAGACGGCTTTTCGCAGCCTGATCGCGTCAGACTTCTATCGAGTCGACGGGTTACAGGCCGTCGCGATGAACCCGGATCGAGCGGCTGAGTTGGATGACATCGGCATCGTAAGATTGCTTGGCCCCGAGCAATTGGAGCGTAAGCTCAAAGCGATCTTCGGCAAGGAATGGGGACGACTCGACGGAGAAACAAAGATTCTGTACGGCGGCATCGACTCCATCTCCATTACCGAACGCAACGCCGATCCCAGCGGCGCGATGGGAGCGATTCAAAGAATCCTTGCCAACGATGTGGCCTGCTATCACGTGGCTCGCGACTTTCGGCGAGAAACCTCAGAACGACTTTTGTTCTCATCAATTGAGCCGAGTGTCGTGCCCGGCGATGACATGTCGAATCAACGAATTCGTCAGACAATTATTTCCCTTCACCAGCACCTGCTCGGACAGGACCTGGTTGCAGAGGATCCGGAGATCGAAAGGACATTTCAACTTTTCAAGGGCATCATTGCCGATGCAAACGCACAGGGCCGATTCGAACCGCGCGAAACCTAT
Organism: Planctomycetaceae bacterium; assembly: GCA_046349735.1. Classification (GTDB taxonomy): domain Bacteria; phylum Planctomycetota; class Planctomycetia; order Planctomycetales; family Planctomycetaceae; genus SXXK01. The sequence continues at coordinate 24,920 of JAXMBU010000026.1, read as the reverse complement.
TTTTGCGGCGGTCGCGAAGAATTTCGCACAGAGGACCCCCTCTATACCATTCGCGCGTGGCGAGGCGTAGTGACCTATCTGTTGCGGCAACATAGTTTTTTGTACGAGTAATCCTGGCTCGGCTCGAGTGTTTCTGTTTTTCTCAACGAGGGGATCATGACTGAGGAAGAATTCTGGGACGCTTTGGAATTTCGCGTAAGCCATGAGCTTCGCCTGATGGACAATCCACAACTTCAATGTCTTTGGTGCGACGGTTTCATCGCCGAACGCTACGAACCAGCGATTGCGGAACCATGTATTACCGGACGCGCATGGATCTGCCGTGGATCTGAGCAGAAAGAGTGGAAATTCAAACTGATGCTGCCGGAGCAATGGGATTCTGCCGAACTGATTCGATGGGACACCATTCTGCCACCGGACGAGATGTCATGGTGGATATCACTGGACTTCCGAAATCGCACTCTGCATCTCGATCCAGCGTCTGCGGCAAGCTCAGAACTATAAGCTCAAACACAAACCCGGTTTGGTCTGCACCCTGACTGAAAGTTTCCCCATGCTCCGCCGAAACTTCCTGCAACTCTGCAATACCGCCGGGCTTGGCCTTGCGGCACCGATTGGCATCGATTCTCTGCTTCGCGCGGATGAGTTGAAGAAGACGGAAGCGGCTGGCTATCCGGGCCCCTATTATGTCGTCTTCAACGCTTCCGGCGGCTGGGACACAACTTATCTGATGGATCCCAAGGGAGTTGACGGGATCAATCGTCTGTATCAACAGGGCGACATTCTCACAGAGGGTGCCCATCGATTTGCTCCCACGGCAAAGCACATCGAAAAGGGGATGAGCAACGAAGACTTCTTTACGAAGTATGGCAAAGAGCTGCGTACACTCAACGGTCTGGATTTGTCCGTCAACAATCACACGCCGTGCGCGCGTTACATGGCAACGGGAAAACTTGACAGTACAAACTTCCCCACCTTCCCCGCGCTGGTCGCCGCCTGCCATGGAGCCAACGCTCCGCTCGCCTTTCTGACCTTCGGCAATTACTCAGCCACGGGCAATTTAGTGCCTATGTCGCGAGTACCGTATCTGCAGTCTTTAAATCTGCTGGCAAAAGCTGACTTCGTGGAAGGCAACGAACGAGCGCCTTATCACGATCCATTCGTGTCGGACCGCATTGAGAAGGCTCTTGAGGAACAATTCGTTGCACGAGTCTCTTCCGTGCGGCTCCCGCGAGTCGAACGAAGTCAAAGCATGCTGTATTCGGCACAGGTGAATTCGAAGGCCCTGCAACGAGTCGTCCCATTTATCCCGAAAGAACCCGCAAAGGAGCGACTGGCTCAGCAGGCGGATATTGCTCTGGCCTCGTTCAAAGCTGGCGTTTGTATCTCGGCGAATCTTTCGATCGGGCAGTTCGACAGTCACAACAACAATGACACCGACCAGATGAAGCTGATTCCGGAGTTTCTGGCGGGCATCGATTATGTTCTGAAACGGGCGGAAGAGTTGCAGATCCGGGAAAAACTTGTCGTAGTCATGCAGAGCGAAATGGGGCGCACACCGACTTACAATAGCGGAAATGGAAAAGATCACTGGTCGATCAATTCCATCATGTTTCTGGGCCCCGGAATCGCTGGCAATCGAGTCATTGGGGCTACCGATGGTAAACAGCAGTTGATTGCAATCGATCCAAAAACACTTGCCATCAGCGAACAATCCGGAACTCGCATTCGGCCCGAGCACATTCACGATGCTGTGCGCCGTCTTGCCGGCATTACAGATCATCCGTTCAGCAAGCAGTTTCCTCTGTCGGTACCAGCCGGCGAGGTTCTGGATGAACTCTGGGCTGGATAATTCTCAGTGGGCTAAGGGATTAAGGACTGTGTTGACATCGACAGGGCCGATTTTGCACCGCTATAGTGTCAACTAAGGGATTTATAGAAGTCAGCAACACGAATGTTGCCCACCACACACCGTAGTTTGATTAACAAACCGAGACAGCCACTATGCGTTTGCAACTGATTGCTCTTGTCCTGACAGCCATGAGCTTTTCTCCCGCATGTCATGGCCAAACGCTGAATTCGAAAGTCGCCACGTTCCTTGCAGGGAAAGTTGGCACGAGAGTTGGTGGCGGGGAGTGTGCCCATGCGGCCAGCGAAGCCCTACGATCGTCCGGAGCGGAGTTCATCAATACCGACCTTGGGGCGGATTCGCCCGCTGCAGGCGATTACGTCTGGGGAACGCTTGTGAAGAGTATCTCCATTGTCAGCGGCAAGTGGACAGATTCTAAGCCCGCCAACAAGCTCCTTCCGGGGGACATCATCCAATACAGAAATACGAAATTCGTTTACCCAACTTCGACGTCAACAGCCACCCAGCATACGTCCATCGTTGCAACGGTGAACACAACAGGAAGTGCGACATTTGTGTACGAACAGAACTTTAATGGGATCAGATCCGTGCGGAAGAATTCCATTGATCTGACAAAGCTTGTCTCAGGGTATCTGCGGATCTACCGCCCCAAGGGGCGGGTTAATCGAACTGGCCAGACAAAATTCTCTATCACAAATAACCGTACATCGAGTCAGACGATCACGATGCTGGCGGGGTCAAGCAACCTTGGCACATTCTCCTTAACCGCTTCCAATACAGTTGCCAGTTACAATACGCGTTGGGCGACTGTGACGGGTACCACTACGCTGCGACTTTCCAATGGTGCTTTAGTTTCCGTTTCGAATGCTGGGGGTTATGAGATCTATACGACCTCAACCGGCGTCGCTGCCATTCGAAAATTATCGCCCTGACTCTTCATTAAATGGCACCGGCCCCTGTATACCAACCTTTCATGAGTTAGGTGCTTGCAACCGTTTCCTGTTCACGAACAGCGGATGGCCGCGAGAATGTCCTGTTGTCACGGATCCAGTCTTCGCGGCTGTACGACACCGTCGAGGTGTCTGTTTCCTGGACTTCCAGATGTGACAGTCGAAAACCCAACTGAGTAATCTCGCCGAACATCAAATGACACAAGTTCTCTACGCTTGTTGGTCGATCCATCACCTTCAGCCGCAGCGTTTCACCCGTACGCAGCATGTGCTGTTGTAAAGACTCGAACAACGTATCATTCACATGAATCAACATGGCATGATCGTAGCATTGCTTTAACCATGGTTCGATCTGCGCATCGAAGTCGCCAAAAAGCGTACTGATGTCTCCATCTCGTTCGACTTCAAAAAAGCACTTCAGGCCATACCGGTGCCCATGCAGATTCCGGCATTTGTCCTGAAGCGTTTCGTTGCGATGTGCGGCGTAAAACTTGTACTGCTTCTGAATGATCATTCCAGTTTCCCCATTCGCAGGCGCGGCTCAATCCTCGACGGCCCTCACTCCGGCATATTGATCAGTGACATAAGTTCAGCACGACTCGCTGGATCTGTTCGGAAAGAACCTCTCATCGTGCTGGTCACGGTCGAACTACCCGTTTTTCGAATTCCTCGAATCGACATGCAGGAGTGCTCCGCACGAACAATCACGCCTACTGCCTTGCTTCCGAGGCGACTCTCGATCAGATCAGCAATTGTCTGAGTCATCCTTTCCTGCACCTGAGGCCGACGAGAAACTTCCTCGACGACTCTTGCGAGTTTGCTAAGCCCGGTCACTCTTCCGTCAGGGATGTAAGCCACGTGGGCAACCCCTCGAAATGGAAGCAGATGGTGCTCACACATGCTCGTGAACGGAATATCTCGAACAAGTACAATTTCGTCATAGCTTTCCTGAAAGGTCACTTCCAGATGACGCCCCGGGTCGAGTGACAATCCCGAAAACATCTCCGCATACATTTTCGCGACCCTGCGAGGTGTCTCAAGCAGACCATCCCGATCAGGATCTTCTCCCACAGCACGAAGAATGATTCTGACTGCAGACTTGATGGCGGCAAGGTCGACAGGGTTGTCTGTCGCAGGTGCAATACGGCCAGTCGTGTTGCCGCTGCTGCGAACACAACAGTTGTCTTCTACGGATGTCTCTTCGCACAAGTCACTGAATGTAACGGACACTTCTTCTCACTCCTGTTCGAAAACCGGACTTAAAGCCCGCTTTGTTCTCACGACTCAATCAGTTACCACTGTCGGTACGCAGCGTTCAAATCAAAGTACATACTGCAGAAAAAACGCCCCGGCTGAACGACATAGAGCATCGTGAAGCCAGGGCGAATCAGGCGTTGCCACGCTTGATGATTAAGGCAGGATCACACTGTCGATGACATGGATCACGCCATTCGATGTCTCAATGTCGGTGGCAACGACTTTCGCACCATCGACCATCACACCTGAATCTCCGGCCTTCACGGTCGCTTCTTTCCCGTTCACTGTCTTCGCAGACTTCAGTTTTACAACATCTGAAGCCAGTACTTTGCCGGGAACTACGTGGTAGGTAAGGATCGCGACAAGCTTCTCCCGATTCTCCGGCTTCAGCAATGATTCGACCGTACCAGCTGGCAGTTTCGCGAAGGCGTCATCGGTTGGAGCAAACACGGTGAAAGGTCCTTCCCCTTTAAGAGTGTCCACGAGACCTGCTGCTGTTAGTGCAGCAGCCAGAGTCTTGAAGGAACCGGCCGCGACGGCTGTGTCGACAATGTCTGACTCCGCAGGCAAAATGACACTGTCAATGACATGGATTACACCGTTGGAGCACGCGATGTCGGTTTTCAGTACCTTTGCCTTGTCGACTGTGACAGTTCCGTCCGCGACCGCAATATCGACCTGCTGCCCCTGAACTGTCACGGCGCCGCTCAGCTTGACTACGTCGGCCGCCATGACTTTGCCGGGAACAACATGATAAGTCAGGATCGCCTGCAGTTTGCCTTTGTTCTCAGGCTTCAGCAGTGACTCGACAGTACCCGCTGGCAGTTTCGCAAATGCTTCGTCAGTTGGTGCGAAAACAGTGAAAGGACCTTCTCCCTTCAGTGTTTCCACCAAACCAGCGGCCTTTACAGCCGCAACCAGCGTCTTGAAAGAACCAGCGGAAACTGCGGTGTCAACAACATCCTTCTGCTGAGGCTTTACCGCCGCTGACGTCAGAACATGGCCCCTCACAGCTCCCCGGTGAACAACAGGCGTCGACTTACATTTTGATCCTGCCTGCACCGAGGAAGAGATCAACAAACCACCAACGAGGGCACAAATCAGCTTCTTCATTATAATCTTCCCTATTGTTGAAACCAAACAAATGGAACTTCACGATCGATAAACGTTCATATCGTTCATTTTCAAGACCGCAGAACCATCATGCATGTAACAAACATTGATGACATTTTTCTTCGAGGATAAAAACGTTCATTGAGTCCTCGATTATTGCACCACCGGACAATTCGGCCCGGCGTGCATCCACATCCCCTCTTTGCACAACCCAACACCTCTCACGCGAAACTGCAAACCCCATTGCTTACTCCGAACAATCGAAGCCAGGACGCCATCATCAGTTAATCGCCGCACCTCAACGCGGACTACTGACGACGAACAACTTTCACGCGTTTAAAACTCCAGCGAACTCATACGCGAACTGCTGTATTACGCTGCGGGATGTGTCACGTGTTCGACCTTCACTTCCAGCATCGCGAGTAACGTCGTCGGCTGCGGGCAGTACGTTTAATGGCCAGTGAATAGCAAGCCGGTATCCAGCAAAGTCCTCGAATGCATGCCGAATGAGCCAGACAACTCTATTGAGGTTTCACTGCTTGTTGAGCATTCTCACGGTGTTTGCGAAGTGACCATTCGTGCTCGTCCGGCAGGACATCCGCTGGGAACCACGGTAATGATTCTGAAACCTCTCTCAGGCTCCAATCATTCCGTTCCATCTCACAGCGCTATCGCAAACGCACTCCAGATGCAGCGATGGATGCTCGAACATCCCATGGTCTTTCTTGAAGGCCTGACTGCCAACTGATTCGTCAGCAACAGAACTCGAACATCGAACTCACAAAGAATTGATCACGAGCATTCAATGACTACTCCTCAAACGATCGTTGTCTTCGGTGGAACGTCAGACATTGCAAAAGCAACCGCTTACCGACTCCTGAAGACCGGAACCAACCTGTTGCTCACCGCGCGAACTGAGCATGCTGCTGAAGAGTTACAAAGAGAATTCCATTGCGAAACAGGCATTGCTGTCGCCGCCGACTCCAGCACGATCGACGCCTGCGTAAAGAAAGCTGAAGAGCGATTCGGAACTGTGGACGGAGTCGTGAACTGTATGGGGTCACTTCTTCTGAAACCTGCTCATATCACTTCTGATCGTGAATGGACCGACACTCTCACAACGAACCTGACATCATCGTTCTATATCGTGCGGGCGGCCGCCAAAGCGATGAGCAAACAGGGCGGATCCATCGTTCTGATCTCCTCCGCGGCCGCTTCAATTGGCCTCGCCAACCATGAGGCCATCGCAGCCGCAAAGGCTGGAATTCTGGGGCTGATGCGTTCTGCAGCATCAACTTATGCGAACCGGGGAATCCGAGTGAACGCCGTCGCGCCCGGCCTCATCAAATCAAAGTTGACTCGAAAGATCTGCGAGTCGGAAACGTCGCTGGCGGCTTCATCCCAGATGCATGCTATCGCCCGGCCGGGTACGCCAGAGGAAGTCGCGAGTGCAATCACGTGGCTTCTTGATCCAGAAAACAAATGGATCACAGGGCAAACGATCGGAGTAGATGGCGGACTCGGCTCAGTGGTCCCTCGCGCAAAGTTGTAGCGGAAACTACGCCCCAAACCTTGTCCCATCAGCACTTCCGCGTCACGAAATCTGACGGGCACCTATTGTTACACGGCTCGCCGCCACCGTCGAAAATCGTACACGTTCAACCAACCGCGCAAGAAAAAGGCCAGCTGACGAACGTCAAAACTGGCCTTTGTATTCTTAAGCTGATAACAAACTCGACTACCACGCGAAGTGAGAGAACGCCTTGTTCGCATCGGCCATACGGTGGACGTTTTCTCGCTTGTTCATTGCGGCACCTTCACGGCGGAACGCAGCCACCAGCTCTTCAGCCAAAGACTTATCAACCGGACGTCCCTTACGACCACGAACGGCTTCGAGGATCCATCGAATCGACAAAGCCTGCTGACGGCGAGGATTCACAGGCGTAGGAACCTGATAGGTTGCTCCACCAACTCGCTTGGATCGCACTTCGATTGCTGGTTTGACATTATCCACAGCAGAAAGGAAGACATTCAATGGGTCTTCATTCGGGAGCTGCTTCTTGACGAGATCCATTGCTCGATAGAACGCACCAGTCGCAACGCTCTTCTTGCCATCATACATCAGGCAATTGATGAACTTGGAGACAAGCAGGCTGTTAAAGCGAGTGTCATGCTTCAGTTGCTTGCGACTAGCCGTAAACTTCTTAACCATCGAAACAAACTCTCAATTACACAACGTCAGAAAGCACACAAATTACACAACGAACCAGTACAGCTGATTCGCCTGATTTCTGGCACAGCCCATCAACCGGATAGAGCGCCTATTTCTTCTTCTTAGCACCAGCCGCTGCAGCACCGCCACCCTTTGGACGCTTAGCACCGTAACAGCTGCGTGCCTGTCGGCGATCAGCAACACCCAAGGTATCGAGAACACCACGGATAATCTTGTATCGAACCCCTGGCAGGTCGCGTACACGACCGCCGCGGATCAGAACGATAGAGTGTTCCTGAAGGTTATGACCTTCACCTGGGATGTAAGCCGTTACTTCTTTTCCGTTTGACAAACGAACACGAGCCACCTTTCGGAGAGCTGAGTTCGGCTTCTTCGGAGTAACAGTCTTCACCTGAAGACACACACCGCGTTTCTGAGGACAGCCCTCCAGAACCGGAGTCTTGGACTTGGTGGACTGCTGTGTTCGGGGCTTCCGAATTAATTGATTAATGGTGGGCATAGATCGCCAGACAAAAGCAGAAGAACCAGAAACTGAATACGCTTAAACCACTCATACCGTGAAACGCGGAAAACGCGGCACTTTATCCACGATTCCCCTGATCGTCAACCTTGCATGTCTTCGATCAATCTAATTCGCTGATCACAACGGATCATCCGGTGTCAAATCCGCCAGTGAAGGTGCTGAAGGTCGGTCCGGATCAACGCGGCGAGCCTGCAACTCCGAATTCCCCATCAAATCCTTACGAGCGGCAGCCATCCGAGCTTTCTGCTCTTCCTGTTCTCGCAAAGCGGAATCGTGAATTCGAACCTGAGCGTCCTGGTGAAGATGGAAACCCGTTCCAGCTGGAATAAGGTGCCCCAAAATCACATTTTCCTTCAAACCAACCAGATTATCCACTTTAGCACCAAGAGCGGCCTCGGTGAGAACCTTGGTCGTTTCCTGGAAGCTGGCCGCAGAGATAAAGCTCTCGCTGGAAACAGCCGCCTTGGTAATCCCCAGCAACTGAGGACTTGCCTTGGCACGCTTCAGCGACGTGTACTTGATCGGCTTGCTGACTTCTGCATTAACGGCCTCAATGTCCGTCAAAAGGACTCTGTCACCGATTTCGAAGTCTGAACCACCCGGATCCGTAACCTTACCCATGGATTCCAGGGAGTCGTTGATCTTCTTCAATTCGAACTTGTCGATCAACAAGCCTGGCAGAAGGTCAGTATCGCCCACGCTGTCAACTCGCACCTTGCGGAGCATCTGGGCAATCACAATTTCGATGTGCTTGTCGTCGATTTCCACACGCTGAGCGCGATACACGTTCTGAACTTCGTGGAGCAGGTACTGCTGCACTTCTTCTGGTCCGCTGACGCGAAGAATATCCTGAGGTACCAGTGGACCACGCACAAGCGCGTCACCGGCTTTCACCATATCGCCCGGATGTACCTGAAGGTCTTTGCCGTGAGGAATCACATGTTCAACTTCAGTCCCGTCAGCACCCTTCACGAGAACGATTCGCTTGCCGCGTTTCTTCTCGGCTGGGAACTCAACCTCTCCGTCAATCTCGGCGACAACCGCCGGATCCTTCGGCTTACGAACTTCAAACAGTTCGGTTACGCGTGGCAGACCCCCGGTGATGTCCTGAGTACCGGTTGATTCTCGGGGCGTCTTCGCAACGACTGTACCAGCGGAAATATGACCGCCCTCTTCCGCGTCCAAACTCGCACCTTCCGGCAGATAGTAGAAGTCGAGAATTTTTCCGTTCCCATCTTCCACGATGACCTGAGGATGCAGACCTGCCTTGTGCTCCATAATCGTACGACGCATCGTTCCGGATTGCTCCTTCTCGGTTCGCATCGACTGACCTTCGACACAGTCTTCGAGTCGAACCCGACCGCCAACCTGAGCAATAATCGGAATGGAGTGTGGGTCCCAGGTACACAGCACGTCGTTTGGTTTGACCTGCTGATTCTCTGTCACCGACAGCACCGCACCGTTCGGTACTCGCTGTTTTTCAACTTCGCGACCACGATCGTCCACGATGCTGATTTCACCGTTTCGACCCAGAACGACCTGACGGCCTTCCGCGTTGATAACGCTGCGGATACGAGTAAATCGTACCTGACCAGCTCGTTTCGCAAACAACTCGCTGGTTTCAACGTCCTTAGACGCCACACCACCGATGTGGAAGGTTCGCATTGTCAGCTGAGTACCAGGCTCACCGATACTCTGCGCGGCGATAATCCCGACAGCCATACCCATTTCGACCAGATCTCCGGTCGAGAGGTCCATACCGTAACACTGCTGGCAAAGACCCAGAGTACACTCACAGGTCATCGGGCTCCGAACCTGAATTCGCTCCAGACCCATCTCTTCGATCTTCCGGGCCTTCTCGACGGTGATCAAGTCACCCTCGCGAACAATCGGCTCTTCGGTAATCAGGTTGACGATGTTTGTTCGGCTGACTCGACCACGAATCGCGTCCGCCAAACCCACTTCAACCTTCTCACCACGATAAACCACCCCACGAGTCAGACCCTTGGTCGTGCCGCAGTCGTGCATCGTGATGACCATGTTCTGGCAGATGTCCGCCAGCTTACGGGTCAGGTAACCGCTGTCCGCCGTCTTCAGAGCCGTATCAGCCAACCCTTTTCGAGCACCGTGTGTCGAGCTGAAGTATTCCAGCACCGACAAACCTTCTCGGAAGTTTGACTTAATCGGAGTTTCAATAATTTCGCCACTCGGCTTGGCCATCAGACCACGCATACCAGCCAGCTGCTGAATCTGTCCGACACCGCCTCGGGCACCAGAATGCGCCATGAGGTAAATCGGGTTGACATATGCGCCTTCTTCACGCACGTCGTCTTTCAGCTGATCCATCATGGACTTCGTAATCTCTTCGCGAGCATGAGTCCAGATATCAAGAACCTTGTTGTAGCGTTCCTGGTTTGTGATGATCCCTCGTTCGTAGTTCTTCATCAGCTTCAGAACGGACTTCTCTGATTCGCCGATGACCTTCTCCTTGTTCGGAGCTGTTCTAAGGTCACTCACGCCGAACGACAGACCGCTCTCCGTTGAAGCTCGGAAACCCGCACTCTTCATGCGGTCCAGCAGTTCGATCGTTTCACGACGACCAAGCTCCAGATAGCAGTCTGAAATCACGCGCGCCAGATCCTTGCTGCCCAGCGTCTGATTGTAATACGACATCTTCTTCGGAAGGATGTCATTGAACATGACACGACCTGGAGATGTCTCAATCAGCCCACCCGGACGGAACGTCTCTGCACCTTCGCCCTTGACTCGCTTACCACGAGGCAGTCGCAGACGAATTGTCGCATGTCGGTTGACCTTACCTTGGGCAAACGCCATGAAGACTTCTTCAGCCGACGCGAACACCATCCCCTGCCCGGGACGATCGAGTCGCTTCATGGTGAGGTAGTAACAACCCATCACGATGTCCTGAGACGCACTGATGATCGGAGCCGCCGTTGGCAGGACTGAAAATATTGTGCGTCGACATCATCAATGTCGTCGCTTCAATCTGTGCTTCCATGGACAACGGCAAGTGCACAGCCATCTGGTCGCCGTCGAAGTCAGCGTTGAATCCCTTGCACACCAGAGGATGCAGACGGATCGCGTTTCCTTCCACAAGCGTTGGTTCGAACGCCTGAATACCGATTCGGTGCAGCGTAGGAGCTCGGTTCAGAAGAACCGGATGATTACGAATTACTTCGTCAAGAATGTCCCACACGTCCTCATCGCGACGCTCAAGCATACGCTTCGCGCTCTTGATCGTGTCGGCGTGTCCCAGATCCTTCAATCGTCGAATTACGAACGGCTGGAACAACTCCAGAGCGATCTTTTTGGGAAGACCACACTGATGCAGCTTCAGTTCCGGACCTACCACGATCACGCTTCGTGCCGAATAGTCCACGCGTTTACCAAGAAGGTTTTCGCGGAATCGGCCCTGCTTGCCCTTGATCATATCCGTCAGCGATTTCAGCGGACGATTTGATGATCCCAGCACAGGACGCTTGCAGCGGTTGTTGTCAAACAACGCATCAACCGACTGCTGAAGCATTCGCTTTTCGTTGCGAACGATGACTTCCGGAGCATTCAGATCAACCAGCTTCTTCAGACGGTTGTTGCGGTTGATGATTCGGCGATACAGATCGTTCAGGTCGCTCGTTGCAAAGTTGCCAGAGTCGAGCAATACCAGAGGACGCAGGTCCGGAGGAATGACTGGAATCACATCCAGAACCATCCACTCAGGCTTGTTCTCGCTATCACGCAGGGCTTCGACGATCTTCAATCGCTTGATCAGGTCCTTGCTCTTCTGCTGGCTTCCTGTCTTGGCCAGTTCAGTGCAATTCGCCTGACAATTCGGCCAGTCGCATTGAAGCCAGAAGCTTCTTGATCGCTTCTGCGCCCATGCCGATCTCGAAATTACCGTCACCGTAATCACGACGTGCCTGACGAGCTTCCTCTTCAGTCAGCATCTGACACTTCTTCAGCGGAGTGTCACCAGGCTCAATAACTACGTAATCCTGGAAATAAATAACCTTCTCCAGGGACGTGGTCTTCATGTTCAGAAGCGCGCCGAGGCGGCTAGGCATGGACTTGAAGAACCAAATGTGAACAACCGGCGCAGCCAGCTCAATATGCCCCATGCGTTTACGGCGTACGCGACTGTGAGTCACCTTCACGCCGCAACGATCGCAAATCATGCCCTTGTACTTCATGCCGCGATATTTGCCGCAGGCACATTCCCAGTCCTTTTCAGGTCCAAAAATACGCTCACAGAACAAACCATCGCGCTCAGGGCGATACGTTCGGTAGTTGATCGTCTCAGGCTTTTTGACTTCGCCGAATGACCAGCTGCGAATGTCGTGGGGACTTGCGAGACTGATTTTCACAGACGCATAGTCGTTGACTCGATCAAATGTACCTTCGCTGACACTCACGCCAGAATCTCCTCTAAAGTGGAGGTTCAAAACAGCTTCTGCCCCGGAAAACCCGGGACAGAGATCGCCATCTGTAATCAGAAATGCTTGCGACTGTCCTGCAAGCCACACTCAGCCAGACCCAACGATTCCCTTGAGAATCAATGGACAGCCTTTTCAAGCTGCAGGTTAAGACACAGACCACGAATTTCGTTGTTCAACACGTCAAAGCTCGCAGGAGTCCCTGCTTCCAGAGTATTCTCGCCCTTGACCATGCTTTCATAAATCTTCGTACGGCCTTCAACGTCGTCGCTCTTCACAGTGAGCAACTCCTGAAGAATGTAGGCCGCTCCGTAAGCCTCCAGCGCCCAGACTTCCATTTCCCCAAATCGCTGACCACCGAAACGGGCCTTACCACCGAGTGGCTGCTGAGTAATGAGCGAGTAAGGACCAGTGGCACGAGCATGCACTTTGTCATCAACGAGGTGATGCAGCTTGAGCATGTAGATGTAACCAACTGTCGTTCGTTGTTCCTGCCGCTCACCGGTACGACCGTCATGCAGAAACGCCTTACCGTCTTCCGGCAATCCTGCTTCTCGCAGAGCTGCCTTAACTTCATCTTCGCCAGCACCATCAAACACCGGGCAAACAGCTCGATAACCCAGCTTGCCGGCGGCCCAGCCAAGGTGCGTCTCAAGAATCTGTCCGACGTTCATACGGCTCGGTACACCCAGCGGATTCAGAATGATGTCCACAGGAGTTCCGTCAGCGAGGAACGGCATGTCTTCGATCGGCAGAACCTTGGAGATAACCCCCTTGTTCCCGTGCCGACCGGCCATCTTGTCCCCGACAGAAATCTGCCGCTTTGAGGCCACATAAACCTTCACCATCTGAAGCACACCGCTTGGCAGTTCATCACCACGCTTCATGCTGTTCAGGCGATGGTCTTCGCGATCAATCACATCTTCAACAAGAATCCAGCTCTCCCGCACAACCTTGCGTGCAGCCGTCTTCTTCTGAGGACTTCGGAGATCCATTTCCTCAAAGTGGTTGTGGAATCGTCGGGCGTAATCGGCAACGATCTTCGCGTCTTCCTGCTTCGACAACGCACGTCCGTCTTCATCGACAACTGGCTGCTCAAGAGCGGCCTCGAGTTCAACGAGGAATGTCTTAAAGGCCGCGGCAATCGCCGTCTCACCATCCTTCTCGACCTTCTTCAGATCGTCCTCAAATCGCTTGCGTTCGATTTCGGATAGGCTCATTCGCCGTGAAAACTTCTCAGTGTGAATGACGATACCGCCCACACCGCTCGGGACTTCCAGACTTTCGTTCTTCACGTCTTCGCCGGCACGACCAAAGATCGCGTGCAACAGTTTCTCTTCTGGCGTAAGTTCAGACTTCGCTTTCGGAGACACCTTACCAACCAGGATATCTCCCGGATTGACGCGTGTTCCAACCTTTACGACCCCAGTATCATCCAGATGTCGCAGAGCCTTCTCGCTCACGTTCGGAATGTCTCGAGTGAATTCTTCGCGGCCCAGTTTCGTCTCACGAATCTCGACATCGAATTCATCGAGGTGAATCGACGTGTATACGTCTTCCTTCACCAAGCGCTCTGACAGAATAATCGCGTCCTCGAAGTTGTAGCCTTCCCAGGACATGAACGCGACAAGCACGTTTCGACCAAGGGCCAGCACACCATTCTTCGTAGCAGCACTGTCGCACAGCACCTGCCCAGCCTTGACCTTATCGCCTACCGAAACGATTGGCTTCTGGTTCAGGCAGGTTCGTTCATTCAGCCGAGTGTACTTACGCAGTGGATATCGGCGACCATCGATCTCAATATTGTTTGCGTCGACGTAGGTCACCTTACCGGACTTCTCGGCACGCAGGACCATCCCGGAGTTTTGAGCAACGAACTGCTCCATTCCGGTACCCACAACCGGCCGTTCCGAAATCAACAATGGCACCGCCTGTCGCTGCATGTTCGAACCCATCAGGGCTCGGTTCGCATCGTCATGCTCAAGGAACGGAATCAGACCAGCGGAAACACCAACCATCTGACACGGAGCGACATCGATGTACTGCACTTCACTGCGGTCAATCCAAACTACGTCACTCTTGGTACGGGCGAGAACTCGCTCTTCAGCGATCATTCCATCGGCAACCAAAGTATCGGCCGGACAGACCATGCCAGACGCTTCTTCATCAGCTCGCAGCCAAACGACCTCATCGGTCACCTTCGCGTTCTTCACAACGCGATACGGAGAAATCAAAAATCCGTAATCATCCACCTTGGCATAAATGCTGAGGCTGGAGATCAAACCGATGTTTGTACCTTCAGGCGTCTCGACCGGACAAATTCGACCGTAGTGAGAAATGTGAACGTCGCGAACCTCGAAACCCGCTCGCTTACGATTCAAACCACCGGGGCCTAACGCCGACAATCGTCGTTCATGAGTCAACATTGACAGCGGATTCGTCTGATCCACAACCTGCGACAGTTCGCTTCGACCATAAAAGTAATCAATCGCAGCCGAAACGCTCTTCGGATTGATGAGCGTTCGCGGAGTCATTGCATCGACTTCCTTCAGGCTCATTCGCTCCTGAACCGTGCGACGCAACTTCAGGAAACCCTTGCGGATTTCATCAGCTGCCAACTCATCAATGGTTCGCAAACGACGATTACCGAGGTTGTCAATGTCGTCAATCTGCGCGGTCTCATCACCAATACGCAGGCGAACGATATACTTCATCGCGTTGATGAAGTCCTGCGGATTCAAAGTCATTTCGTCATCAGAAATGTCCTGCTGGAACTTCCGATTGATTCGAAAACGACCAACGCGACCCAACCGATACCGATTTACGTCGAAGAACTTCTCGCGGAACAAGTCGTTCGCTTTATCCAGGTTCGGCGGATTCCCGGGACGCAGTCGCTGGTAGATCTTCAGCAACGCTTCTTCATGCGTCGATGTTCCATCTTCAGCCAGCGTCTTCAGGATCAGTGGATCCCGCACTTCCGTGACGATCTCAACGGTCTTCACGCCCGAGGCAATCAGTTCCTCAGCGATCGTATCGCTGATTTCATACCCGGCATCAACGATAAGCTCCCCAGCACGCTCATGTTTCGCGGGGAATACAACGTCTTCAACTGAGTACTTGCCTTCAAGCTCAGAAGCAGTCGTCTTTGCGGTAATCTTCACCTTGTCAGTTGGGTAGAAGATGCGAATGATGTCAGCATCCGACGAATACTCCTTGGCCATGGCACGCAACAAAGTCAGAGCAGAAAACTTACCGCTCTGGTCGATGCGAACTCCAATCGCATCTCGCTTGCTAACCAGCAACTCAATCCAGCTGCCGCGTTCAGGAATGATTCGGCACGAATGAGTCTTGCGATCACTGCTGGCGGTCTCTTCCGCCATAACAAAGTCAACACCCGGGGAACGGTGCAGCTGCGAAACCACGACGCGCTCAGCACCATTGATGATGAACTCACCACCACCGATCATGATCGGGATGTCGCCGAGATAAACCTCCTCTTCGATCGGCTGTTCCTTCACCAATCGCAACCAAACTCGGAAAGGCATTCCGTAAGTCAGGCGCAGCTGCCGACACTCCTCAGGCGTATAACGCGGCTTACCAAGCTCGTAACGAACATACTCGAGGCGAAACTGACCATCATAACTCTCAATCGGAAACACTTCGCGCAGGATCGCTTCCAGACCGATATCAAGTCGATCACGAGACGATCGATCAGCCTGCAAAAAACGTGCATACGAAGCTGTCTGAATCAGGGTCAGACCGGAAATCTCATACTCCGCGTTGATTTTCCCGAAGCTTCTTACAGCGTCCTGGTCGATGGTACGAACAGACGGAATGGGCATACGGACCCCTGCCTTCACTCTTGAGCGGAAAAAGCGAGCATGGAAACCCAGCCCGCGTTCAATTAATCAATAAAGTAAACTACGTTCGAGTGAATCGACCCTATTCACCGGCAACAGCGCGCGACGAAAGGCACCTGCTGATCACTCAACAGCTGCCTGCAACTGAACCCAACCACTTAATTCTTTGCACCGTCAGACGCTCGCTGGACACGAAGTGCCGAGCCTTCATTCACGAACGGGTCAACACACAGGAAATTCTACACGCAGATCTCGTCTTCCACCGCCGGGGCGAATCCGCCCCGGTCGGTGCAAACGAAAAGCTCAACTGCTAAATTACTTAATCTCGCAGGTACCGCCAGCTGCGGCGATCTCGGCCTTCAGCTTCTCAGCGTCTTCCTTGGATACGCCTTCCTTCAGAGCCTTAGGCACGCCTTCCACGAGGTCCTTGGCTTCCTTAAGACCCAAGCCAGTCACGGCGCGAACAACCTTAATCACGCCAATCTTGTTCTCGCCGAAACCGGTCAGCATAACTGTGAATTCAGTCTGCTCAACCTTTGCTTCTGCTGGGGCACCGCCTGCTGGTCCCGCCATCATAATCGCGCCACCACCAGCCGGCTCAATACCATGAACCTGCTTCAGGTAGTCAACGACTCGCTTTGCTTCGAGCAGAGTCAGACCAACGATCTTGTCGCCGAGTTCCTTGGTCTTGTCATCAAATTCAGTGGCCGCTTCCGCAGACATTGCCAGTACCTTTCTCTTTCGTTCACTTGCTTTTCGTTAATCAAATCCAGCCGACCTGGTACTCCCCTAGGCCTGCTTTTCTTCCGACAAAGTCTTCAACTGGCCAGCCAAGCGACCACCAGGACCCTGCAGACATCCCGCCAACTGACGCCCCGGAGCGAGCATCAGACCCGCAAGCTCACCGATCGTTTCAAGCCGACCAGCGCTCTTGCTCAGTGCATCCACAGCAGCTGCATCGAGAGACTCACCCTCAACTGTGCCACCTTTGATCTCAAAATTCTTGATCTCCTTCGCCCACTTAGTGACCGAACGAGACAAAGCAACAATGTCGTCACCGCCCCAAATCAATGTCGACGGCCCGCTCAGAACCTTAGACAAACCATTAACACCCTTGCGTTTCAATGCGTTGTTAGCGACTGAATTCTTTACAGTCAAAGCCGACATACGCTCTTTTCGCAATGCCAATCGCCAGCGGTTTGCAGTGATCGCATCAACCTTCGAGCAATCAACCACGATGAAATCTTTCACTTCACCGATGCGCGACTGAATGTCCGCGATCACCATGTCTTTGACTTCACGACCCATTGTCTTCACTCACATCAAAAAATCAAAAACGCTGATAACCCAGATCAAACAGCCACAACAATAGATGGGAGCATTGTCGCAGAGACAACAACTCCTCGCAGGTAAACACCCTTTGACGCGCTCGGCTTCAAACTGCGGATATAGTTGAGCAACGACTCAATATTTTCCTGCAGCTTGACGGCGTCGAACGACATCTTGCCAACAACGCAATGTAGATTCGACCCATTGTCGACTCGAAACTCCACCTTACCCGCTTTGTACTCCCGCACGGCCGTGGCAACATCCTGAGTGACAGTGCCCGCTCGCGGACTAGGCATCAAACCGCGTGGCCCCAAAACCCGACCCAACGGACCAACAACGCCCATCATGTCCGGTGTCGCGATTGCGACGTCGAACTCCAACCAGCCATCCTTAATCTTGTCTGCAAGCTCCTTCGCTCCAACGAAGTCAGCGCCAGCTGTCTGAGCGATCTTCACGTTCTCGCCCTGAGCGAAAACCAACACGCGCTGTGACTTGCCGATCCCATGAGGCAACACAATCGACCCACGGACGATCTGATCAGCCTGTCGAGGATCCACACCCAAACGGAGGGCAATCTCGACCGTCTGATCAAAACCAACACGCTTGATCGCCTTCGGAAGCGAATCTTCCAAACCCTTCAACGCCTTAACAGCATCCGGCAGAGCAAGCACGCCAAGCTCGCTGGCCTTTTTCGAAAGAGTCTTCATCCGCTTTGACTGAGCAGCCATGTCAAACACCTACACCGAAACCAAGAAAACTGAACACCCACGGAAACGGAGCTAGTCAATAACCTCAATGCCCATACTGCGAGCAGTACCCGCGATCATCTTTCGAGCCTGCTCGGGAGACGAGGCATTCAAATCCTCATACTTCTGCTTAGCAATCTGATCCAACTGAGCCGTGGTCACACTCCCAACCTTGCTCTTCAGAGGACTCCCGGAGCCCTTCGCCACGCCAGCAGCCTTTTTCAGCAGCACAGCCGCAGGAGGACTCTTCAACACAAACTCAAACGACCTGTCGTTGTAAACCGTGATCACGCAGGGAATAGTCACCCCCATCATGTCGCGGGTCTTCTCATTAAACTGAGAAACGAACTGGCCGATATTCACGCCATGAGGGCCTAGCGCTGTACCAACCGGAGGAGCAGGCGTCGCCTGACCACCAGTCACCTGAACCTTAATCTGAGCCGTAACTGCACGCGCTTTACCCATGACCCAACCAACCCATCAATTCAAATGACAAACGTCAAACCGATTCAATCTGCCAATGATCCAACTCAACCGGAGTCGACCGACCGAAAATCTCGATCAGCACAGACACCTTCCCATTGTGTTCATCAATACCCTCGACAGCCCCCTCGAAATTCTCGAACGTGCCTTCGCGAATCTTGACCACATCCCCAACAGAAAACTGAATCTTAACCTTCGGAGCCGCACCTACTTGCTGCTCGGCACGACCCAACATTCGATCAACTTCATGCTGCTCCATCGGGAGCGGCTTTCCTGCGGCACCAGCAAAGTCACCCACCCCGCCAGTGTCTCTCACCAAATACCACGTATCATCATTCAGAATCATCTGAATCATGATGTACCCCGGAAATAGCTTGCGATCCTGCTCTTTCGGCGAACCGCCGCGCGTATCAACAACCTTCTCCGACGGGATCACGATTTCCCCGAAGCATTCTTCGAGGCCTTCCAATTTGATCTTTTTTAGCAACGCATCACGAATTGTTCGCTCGCGATTCGTCTGAACTTTCAATACATACCAAAGCATGTCACTGGCCGCAGAACTTCCGACCGCTGCGTCTTTTGCCATCGAGACATACTCCTAAAAATGAAACCGCCAAAATGGGCCGCGTATGTTGATACCAGCAAATGCAAATTGCAACCACGAACGCCAATAGATTACCAACTTGCACCGCACTGGGACACAACTACGACTTGTATTCTGTAAAGCCAATGAAGCTAAACAGCCAAGTCCACAGCAAATCGATCAAAAACAGAAACACCCCGAGCGAGAACATGGCAACCAAAACAACAATCGTCGCCTGAATCACCTCATGACGAGAAGGCCACGTGACTTTCTCGAGCTCCGACTCCACCGACACAAGGAAGTCGGCGAATTTTGGAATATTGACAACCCGAAAAGCAACCCAGCAACAAGCAGCCCAAATCAGAGTAGGTACGCCAATTCGGATCAACTTGGCCGACGTCCCCAGCATCCCATTCGCCAGAGTCAGGCATCCGAACGCTGCAATGACAACAATGGCAAAGAACGTAAACTGGCGAACCATTCGACCCTGGCTGGACTTATACACGCCAAAGCGGAACAATTCCGGCACCAGAGAAGCACCCGCACTTTTGCTCGACATGTGAGGCCCAACAACAGTTAAACAGAACCGATCAGCCAAACCAAATCACTAGAACCGGCACCAAGCACGGGCGGAGGGACTTGAACCCCCAACCTGCGGATTTGGAATCCGCTGCTCTGCCAATTGAGCTACACCCGTTCAAACCAGACCCCGAAGGGCCTACTTCTTTCGAGACTCTTTATGCAGCGTATGGCGACGAAGTCTTGGACAATACTTCATCAATTCCAGCCGCTCAGTCCCACGAGTCTCCTTGATTACACGATAATTCCGCTGGCCGGTCTCCGTGCACTCAAGCCACACATACTCTCGCATGACAAACCTCAGCCCAAAAAAGCAAAGCTGCCTGCTGACACCGCCAGCAGGCAGCAAAAATTCGTCTGACTGAAACTACTTCAGAATCTTTGTAACAACTCCGGAACCGACAGTCTTGCCACCCTCACGAATCGCAAAGCGGCTCTGCTCTTCCAAAGCAATTGGCTTGCCAAGCTCAACTTCAACCTTGACATTGTCGCCAGGCATACACATTTCTGCGCCGCCCAGAAGCTTCGTGGAGCCCGTAACGTCCGTGGTACGGAAATAGAACTGAGGTCGGTATCCCGTGAAGAACGGTGTATGACGACCACCTTCTTCTTTGCTCAGCACGTAAACTTCAGCCTCAAACTGAGTATGAGGCTTGATACTGTTTGCGGCAGCCAACACCTGACCACGCTGAATGTCTTCCTTTTTCAGACCACGGAGCAGAAGACCAACGTTGTCACCAGCAATCCCCTGATCCAAGGTCTTCTGGAACATTTCAACACCCGTCACCGTGGTCTCCTGAGTATCCCGGAGACCGATGATCTGAATCTTCTCACCAACCTTGACGATACCGGCCTCAATACGACCCGTCGCAACAGTACCGCGACCTTCGATTGAGAAAACGTCTTCAACAGCCATCATGAACGGCTTGTCCGAAGCTCGCTTTGGCTCCGGAATATAGCTATCCAAAGCTTCCATCAAGTTCGTGATGCACTGGCTGTATTTGTCGTCAGCTGGATTATCAAGAGCACCGCGAGCATTACCACGAACCAGCGGGATGTCGTCGCCAGGGAAACCATATTTCGTCAGAAGCTCGCGAACTTCCATCTCAACAAGATCCAACAACTCCTGGTCGTCAACAAGGTCGCACTTGTTGAGAAACACAACCAGAGCAGGCACGTCTACCTGACGAGCCAACAGAATGTGCTCGCGAGTCTGAGGCATCGGCCCGTCAGCTGCAGAAACCACCAGAATGGCGCCGTCCATCTGAGCAGCACCAGTAATCATGTTCTTGATATAGTCAGCGTGGCCCGGACAGTCGATGTGAGCATAGTGCCGATTCGGTGTCTCATACTCAACATGGCTCGCCGCGATTGTCACAGTCTTGGTAGCATCACGAACAGTACCGCCCTTTGCGATATCAGCGTAAGCCTTAATCGTCGCGAGACCCTTGGCCGCCTGGACAGCAAGAATCGCAGCTGTTGTTGTTGTCTTACCGTGGTCAATGTGACCGATGGTTCCCACGTTAACGTGCGGCTTCGTTCGCTCAAACGTACCCTTTGCCATTACCCCAACTCCAGATCAAACTGTGCCAGGACACCAAACGAAGCCCGGCAAATTAACCACAAAAAGAACCCAACAGCGCCTCACCGCGAGGCACCAGCACACACAACAAAACAACTCATCCACCCAAGCAGAAAAGCTGCTGAAGGGACTTGAACCCTTGACCCCGTCCTTACCAAGGACGTACTCTACCAACTGAGCTACAGCAGCAATCTCCGCGATCAAGCTGTCCCCAGAACGCAAAGAGCGGGCGATGGGAATCGAACCCACACAACCAGCTTGGAAGGCTGGAATTCTACCATTGAACTACGCCCGCGTCGCTGGAACACCTGGACAGCCCCAACACAGCATCTCGCAATATCCAAAGCTCACACCTCAGACGCGAGAATTGGGGGAAACAGGATTCGAACCTGTGAAGGCTAACGCCATCAGATTTACAGTCTGACCCTTTTGGCCGCTTAGGTATTCCCCCTTATTCACACTTCAAACACGAACTCTCTCTAATTAGCCAGCACCTGCGAATGCACAGCACCATGAGAGGTCCAGGCTCGAAGGTTCGCGGAAGCTAGCGGAGGGACTTGAACCCACAACCACCGGTTTACAAAACCGGAGCTCTGCCAATTGAGCTACACTAGCGCGGACCGGATGCGGTGGCGAGTCGCGGAGTATAGCAACCGGATTTCGTCAGGCAAGGCTGATCCCGGAAAGCTCCCAACAACGGGGCAACTCCCGATCCCACCGGAAAGATTTCCCCAAATTTGGCTCCGGAATGCCCTGACAAAAATCTGTTTTCTCCCCAGAACTCGACGCCTGCCGGATTGATCCCCATGTTGTCGACAGGCGAACGGTCGATCTCCATGTTTTTTCTCAGAAGCCGGGAATCTCGAATGAGCGTCGCTCCGCAATTCTTCTCAGCTTCTCTAAGGTCCTTACTTCGATCTGACGGACTCGTTCCTTGGTGACACCAAGACGAGTGCCAACTTCCTCCAATGTTTCCGGCTCAACATGGTCACCAAGACCAAATCGGCAGGATATGACTTTTTGTTCACGCCCGTCCAACTCGCCCAACAACTCCTGAATCACCGCTCGCTGGGCACGGTTCGCATGTTCATCACTAAAGAACGCACCCCGCTGTTCGGGTGATTGGATAAAGACGTCATCCTGTCCTGTCTGAAACCGAGTCAGCCGCTGATGCTCTGCGGGGACGGAACGGGTGAAGTTCTTGAGGATAGCCCATGAGGCGTAGGTTGAAAATTTGTTTCCCCTGGAGAAGTCAAACTTCTCGACCGCCCGAATCAGGGAGATGTTTCCATCACTGACCAGCTCGAAGAACCCGGAATTGGCTTTCAAGTATCGCTTCGCAATGGAAACTACCAGCCTAAGATTCGACTTGATCAGCAGGTTTTTGATCTCTGAAATCTCGGCCAGCAGTCTCTCGAGACGAGAGACCAGCCGAGCAGATGGCTTTGACAGATCCAGAGAGGCACGGAGTTCCAGGAACTGGAACTTTCTGAAGTTCATCTTCCGAAAGTAGTACTGCTCCTCCTCTTTGGTCAGCAGCCGAACTCGATAGAGTTCACCAAGGTAGGCTGGTAGGCCGGAAGGCATTCGGACGGGACGTTCGTCCGCCGGAATTTCCGGCGGCTTACCGCAAATGGCGGACTCCGCACCGTGGCTGCGGAACTGATTATTGTCAATGAATTCCACGACTTCCGCTATCACTCGACGCGCACGGGCCTGTACGAGGGCCGCATGCACGGCCGTTCGACTGACCCGGAAGCTCCGCGAAAGACATTCAACACTTTGCCCCTGCTCCGCCGCAACCAGCATTCTTTCCGCAGTAGACTCGGCGGACTCTGGAATTCCCGAGTCGAGTGGCTGATCTTCTCTTAAAGAAGTCGTTTTCGTCGGCACCCTGTCAGCGAATTGGCTGGCCGAAGACAGACTCCAACTGCGGATCTCTGATCCGGATTTATTGACAATTGAATCATTTACATTCGCTGCACTAACCATGATTTGCTCCCTCATCTGCTCAACAACCTGAGGCGATGAAACGGCTCTGCTCTCTGGCAGGTTTCGTAGAAATCCCTGTGCGATCTGTCCCGCAAGCCATACCTGGGCACCGGCGTCGAGGCGTTGCCAAAAAGTCGCGTAGCTCAGCAACCGCAAATGTCACGCCAGAATTGCCGCCGTATTTCTTTTGCCAATGGAAAAAACCGAGCCAAGCCAAGCCACTGTCGCAATAGATGCCTTCATGAGCATAAATCGCCGGTCAATTCCGAAAATAGTGGTGATCGCCGATGTTTCGTCGGGGATTCAGGGAAGTTCTCGACAAATCAATGAACACAAGAATCCCCCCAGGACAACCTCAAGCCGCATGAACTCGTTCTGTCCGCGCTGCTCAGTAGCGATTCCTTGTAATTACGTAAAACTCAGACGCAGAGTTTACAATTATGTTCGCACCTTCGTTCCGTTATCATTCTGAGGACAACGTGTTGTCAGAACTCCGATTTGACAACTTCTGTGACAGGTCGCTCAAGGAGCGATTCCAGACATCCTCAGAAGCTTCTCAGAATTCTTCCCGGTCCTGACGTCTTTCTTTGGAATGATCCGCGTTTCCCATGAGCTGATTCCCACATCGGCCACTCTGTCATTCGTACAGATCTTCGTGTTGCGACTAGCTTGAACGGCCCGAAGGCCTGCTGGATATTCAGAATTCAAAGGCAATCGAACATGGGAACAACTTATATCTTCATCGCCTTTGGTGCATTCGTCTGGCTCTTTGGCATTGCAATGGTGGCATGGCATGTCCGCCAGCACAGGGCGATCATGAATGATGCCGGGCTCTCCCCAGCGGACTTCAAATTTCACGAATCCCAGTACCGCCGTCGCATGCAGACGTCCGCGTTAACGATCACACTGGGGGCGTTAATCGCAATGTGCGACTACCTTCCAGAGTTACGGGCGTCACTGGGCTTCGCCGCAGGTTATGTTGCAACTCTGTTGCTGCTTTCGATGTGGCTTGTCCTGCTGGCAATCGGAGATGCCGTTGCCAGTCGAGTGCACATGCAACAGTCCATGCGTCGTAACCGCCAGACCAGAGCCGCACTTCAGGACGCCATTGACGAATTACGAAGACAGCAGAATCACTCCATGAAGCCGCATTCGGATGACCTGACGATCAATTCCTCCGAATGGAAATGATGTCCGCGTGCATTTATCCCAATACGCCGAAGTCGCAGGACGGCTCATCAGGGCACGTTTGTGAGACTGTTTCAGACAGCACGCTCTGAAACTCAGCTCACCGTTTTCAGCGGCAATGTCACAAGGAATTCAGACCCCTGGGAGGACGATCGGACCAGCTCAATTTCCCCTCCCAAAG